>NZ_AP025627.1:12500-646572 GCF_022846435.1 Parageobacillus sp. KH3-4 | reverse complement strand
GACATACATAAAAAAACGGAGAAGCCTTTTTGTTAACTCCTCCTCAGCAAAGAGGTGCTCCGCTGCCAGTAATAAAGTGACAACAGCAATAGCTTAACATTTACTAAGCGCAATTTTTGGTCTTCACCTCTTATCGTTACAATTTACCTCTTATCGTTACAATTTACCTCTTATCGTTACAATTTATGAAACGAACTTTACTATCAAATGAACAAGATATCAGCGCCATTCCTTAACAAAGCCTTTAGAGAAGGAGAAATTGCCCTAACACATTATGTTCGCTTTCCATGCGAATGCGCCTCGACATGAATAGCGCAAATGCTTGCTTGGCAACGATAAACGCCGTTTTTTATTACCCGCTGAGAAGGAATATCGCCGGTTTTCCGCGAAATCAATCAGGAAGATAATGAAAGTGCTCATTCCATCCAAAAGAGGTGTTGTAAATGGATTTCACACTAGTCATGTCCTTTTTAGGAGTGGCGATCTTGCTGACGTTAATGCCCGGGCCAGATATTCTGTTCGTAATTGTCCAAAGCATTTCACAGGACAAAAAAGCAGGAATCATAACGGCGCTGGGACTTTGTTCAGGCCTCATTGTACATATCACGGCTGCAGCGCTTGGGGTTTCGGCAATCATTTATCAATCTGCTTTAGCTTTCGCCGTCGTAAAATATGCGGGTGCAGCTTATTTGCTCTACTTAGCATGGCAATCGTTTAAGGAAAAGGAGACAAGCTTTGCCATTAACCATACCAAGCCGTTAAAGTATCGATCATTGTATAAAAAAGGAATTCTCATGAATCTGCTTAACCCAAAAGTATCATTGTTCTTTTTAGCATTATTGCCTCAATTTGTGAATAAACAAATGGGACACATTACGTTACAGATGGTCATTTTGGGGATTATTTTTCTGGTTCAAGCCTTGGTGGTTTTTGTCGCCGTCAGCGTGTGTTCAGAGAAACTGCGCCATATCCTGCTTGCTAATTCGTTCATAGCAAAACGAATGAACATCGTAAAAGGTTCGCTATTAGCGCTTATCGGCATACAGATTGCGTTTAGTGAAAAATGAAATCGTTAAAAAGAGCGCTCTTTCCTGCAGATGCAAGCACCGCCAAACAAACTCAGGAAAGAGGCGCTCTTTTATAAAAAAAGGCCGCATTCCCGGATCTATGCAAAATGCTCTCAAGAATCGATATGTCGTTTGCTTAATTGAATATTCCGTTCCATCATTTTGGCAATGGTCGCGGAATCATATTTATTGCTTGCTTTTAAGCCATTAATAACGTTTTGTTGTCTTTCGATGGAGTGATTCTGGCTTAACTTCCATTTCCCTTCCATCTTATTTATTGAGATTTCAAATACAACGATACCGTTCATTAAACGATCGATGAACTCATCATTAAATTGAGCATTCCAAGGAGTGGGCATAGAAAACTAACCATCTTTTCCATCCGTTCAACTATTTCTTCGTTTTTCTCTATGATTCTAACTGTTCCATATACATGGACTGCTACATAATTCCAAGTAGGTACAGTGTTTGGTTCGTTATACCAAGAAGCGGATATGTAAGCGTGTGGGCCCGGAAAGACTACAAGAACTTCTTTACCATTTAATTTATTCCAATGAGGATTCTGTTTTGCCATATGCCCGATCAGCACACCGTTCTCTCCCGTTTTTGCATCCATTAAAAAAGGCAAATGTGTGGCTAACGGCCCGCTTTCTTCCTGAGAAAATAAAATTCCAAAACTGTTGTCTCTAATAAAATTTACTAATTTTGTTTTATCATTAACCTCAAAAGCTTTTGGTATGTACATTTCTCATTTCCCTCCAAAAATTTTACATAATTATAATAATAAAAGAATAAAAATTCAACAACACCATCATCCCTCATCAGATGAAATCCCGGAAATGGCGTAAAAAGAAACGGCAAAAAGCGGTCTTGCTTTCCAGAGGCTTAAGCCCGCTGAACCGAGAGCGAAATTTTATTAGAACTTGACCCGATTCATCTTCCGCTTACTTCGTGAAATTGGTTTATTTATGATAAATTTTCGTGAAGAAATTTTAAGCAAAAAAATCCCTTCAAACCTACGCTTTTTGAAGGGGAATTTTATTTACATTTTCTTTAAACCTTCATTCATTTTATTTGCCAATTTTTTGAAATATAAATAATGGCAAACCCATATAACTATATAGATGGCAATAAATATAGCTACTGAAATAATGATACTTTTCCACTCAAACGGGATCCATCCAATTCCCAAGGACAAGATAAAATATAGAACAATTACTGTAACAAAGTGCAAAGCCGTTTGTTGCGATAGACGGAGTGATTCTAATTCAAAATAAAGAGAAGACACGATGAGAAACCACCCACAAAATATGAAACTAAATGAGTTTTTTAAAAAACTTTCCCCATTAATGACATGCAAATGGCCGAAATAGATGATACAGCTAGTTACAATGATTGAAAGAAAAGAACCGATCAATATACCGATGATGCTTCTGTATAAAAAAATTTTCATTCTTTTTTCCCCCTATTCATTTTTAACGCTTTTTTGATGGCATGAACATAATGTCGGGAAACGTACTCTTTCACTCCTGATTTAAAATAAACGCATAAAGTGCCATTGAATGACGCTTCAAACCGGCTCAACTCATGGAGATTTGCAATGACTGACTTAGAAATACGAACAAACTTGTTAGAGGGGAGCAATTTTTCGAGCTCATACATCTTTTCTTTCAATTTAAATGCTCCTTCGGCTGTGACAGCCTGGACGGCATCCCCATGCGTACGAAAAAAATGGATCTCATTTGGCTTTAAAATATAATGCATATCACCATTTTTGCCAACAATAAAATTCGTTTCTATCCCTTTTAAGAAATCAAGAATTTCTTTAATCGTGTCATCTACTTCTTTACAGTGAATGGTCACGAGCGTCTCATCGTAATCATTGTCAATATCTAAGGACACTTTCATTCTGTCAGCCTCCTTTACATTCATCTTTATTAAAATTGTATTCGTTATGTTAGCTGTTGCCTTCATCATAAAGGTAAAAGGTCATTTTTCAACCCCATCTGGCAAAAATCGTCCTTTCAAATGCATGCTTACGAAAAAAATTATTTATTCAAAAAGAAAATTTCTTTACTTAATAAAGAACGTGTTGCAAAACGCATAATCCATGCATAAACGCACATAAAAAATCCACCACCTTGGAAATCATATACAGCGGCCTAAAAACCGCTCGCCAAGGGGTGGACACAATCATGATATTCAATCGGAACAACGGATATGCATGGCCTTATGGAATCGATCCACACTTTTAGAAACATTATCATAAATAAATTAAGCTTGTCGCAATCTCCACCATATACAGCTTTCCACTCTTTTTTTGGATCGAGCTACATCATTAAGAGTGGAAGGAAAATAAATAAACATTTCTTTTAACAGATCTAAATAAAGTTGATTTTCCTTGTCTATAAATGACGGATGAGTAGTGACACCTGAAATTGAAAAATATTCGCATAAATGTTGCATTTACAGAATCGATAATATAATCTCATTCTAACCACATCCTCTGTAAATAAACTGTATTAGGCGGATTAATCTTTATCGATTAAATCCGCCCTTCTATATTAGGGTCGTGTATATAAATTAGCTAAACTATAATAATGATCCTAACAGTCAAACAAAAATTATGAATATAATCACTTTCTGCCAACTCTTATCATTCTTTCATTATTTTCAGTTTAGTGCCTACTCCGATTTTTGGTAATTCCTTTTGTTCTAAATGTAATGTTCCTGGCAATTGAGGAGTTGTGGAACCATCAAACTTCAAAGTAATGTGACCTAACCTCCCAAGGTTTTGACAGACTACATCGCCTACAGAGGTAATTACAAATTTTTCATTATCCATATAAAGTACATCCCCCGTTTGAATTTCCTCTGTTACTTCAACAACATCAATGACAAAACAATAATTTTTAAGTTCATCCGGCGCTCTGTCACCAAACAAGATCAACATTTTTTCTGATAAAAATTCTTCTGCCATTGGACCAACACTTTTAATTGTGTTTTCATAAATGGTTCTCATAATGATCCAGCACTAGAATGAATCGGTGCCGCTAACCTCCTCTTATAAATTTTCTTTTTCAATTATTCCAATATACTTACTAAGAGTATAGACCGAAACTTGCTGCCCAAGCCAATAGCACACGCGGTACACCCGTTAAAAACCGGGAGTACAGCACCGAGGGTACCCCTACCTCTACTGTCTCTGGTTCTGCTTCAGCTAAACCTAAGCCGACAGGAATAAAATCACAGGCGTTTTGTGTATTAATAGCAAATAATGCTGGCAGCGCCAAATTTGGCGGGATATTGCCTTTAGCAATTTCTACGCCAATTAATGTCCCAATGACTTGTGCAATAACAGCACCAGGACCGAGTAAAGGCGACAAGAATGGCAATGAACAAATAAAACCGATAATGATAAGCCCCCAGATATTTCCTGCTAGAGGTGACATCATTTTGGCAAACCAATTGCCAACCCCTGATCCTTGGATAATGCCAATTAATAGTGATACAAAAGCCATAAATGGGATGATGGTAGTAATAAGCGTTTGAACAGCATCACGTCCCGCCTGATAGAAGGTATTAATAACTTTACCTACTCCTAATCCAATTTTAGTTAACAAACTTTTATTTTCCTCTAATGCTTTTGTCTCCGAAATCTTCTTATCAGTGCTATACTTGAATTTTTTCTCTATCGGCTGTGCTGTTTGCTCCTGCCGGCGCTCTTCCATCCCCTCCTCAACAGGCTGGATTTCATTGAGCCCGACAGCTGACACATAAATGTCTTCCGTAATATATTTTGCTAAAGGACCGCTTTTGCCTGTTGGCATGATATTAATTGTTGGGATCCGTTTTTGCGGATAAATTCCACAGCGGAGCGTGCCGCCGCAATCAATTACGGCTACAGCAATTTCTTCATCTGGAACAGTGGTATTAAAGCCGTTAACCGGTTCTGCGCCTGTTAATTCAGCAATTTTATCTACAATCTCCGGTTTGGTCCCTCCGCCAGTAATATAGACAATTTTATTTCGAGTTTCATTTGGTGTGATAATAAGTGGTCCGCCAAAGCCGCCATTTCCTTTTACAACTTTAACGGATCTATACTTTTTTTGGGATGGATGTTTTTCTGTCGACTGGTAATTTGCCACGGAATAGCCCTCCTTTTTCATTGCAGTTTGACTTCATCGCTTAATGTAATATTTTGTTGTTTGGATACCCATGCAGTTGTAAAATCTGTGACCCAGCCAGACATTAAATTGGCAACTAAACCTACCAACAAATAGCGTACCGCTAATTCTGTAGTACTTAAGCCTAATTTCTCAATACCAGCGGCAATGCCTAAATAAACAAACAACTCACCTGGATTTATATGGGGAAACAAACCGTTGTTAGTGTGATTAAAATAAGCAGCAGATGCATAATAACTTGGTTTATATTTCTCAGGCAGGAAACGCCCCAATGACAGAGACATCGGATTTCCTAACATAAAAGTTCCAAAAAACGGAAGTACCATATAACGCATTATCGGATTCTTTGCAGATTTTTTAGCCAGCCAATTCACTCTTTCTTCCCCAATTAATCGAATTAACGTATTCATAGCTACTAACAAAAGCAAGACTACAGGAATGATATTGGTCATCCATGAAATAAAAGTTTCCGCACCTGTTTTAAAAAGATTCATAAATCCTTCGGCAAACTTCACTAAAAAATCCATTTTATTCACCCCAGAATTATTTTTTTGCCATCAAGAAATTTTCTGCTTTTGTAATGATTCGTCTGTAAACACTTAGCTTTTCCGGTATTTCTCCCCCATTCATGATTACTTTGTAATTATTAATTGCATCTTTAACAGCAATGCGCACTAATTTATTGAAATTATTTAAATCATTATCATTTATCGATAAAATATTTTTATTCTCAAATCCTTTCAATTTTTTGAATTTGGCAAACACAGTAACACCTTGCATTTTTTTCGCATCAAGGATATCTCCCTTATTGTTGACCGCAAATAAAACAATAGTGCCTGCCCGAAACTTTCCCGGCCTTCTGCCAATCGCCACCTTTCCTTTGCGCCGCAATTCGATATATGTCTTTGTAAAATTTCGAATTTGAAAATATCCAAGTGCCAGCTGAATCATAAATGCCGCTGCCATGAACAGCATGACGATAAACATTTCTTCACCATCCCCTTACGTTATGCTCAAGTAAATGGGATATTTCATCATAGCTTTTCGAAAGCGCCAATCTATTTATCAATTGGCGGTCATTGGCAACTGTAATAATTTCATCATAGATTTTGACTAATAAACTGGAATCCTGTTTCATATGTTGCGGCACTCCAAGTAAAAAAATCAATTTAATCTCTTTTCTGGAAAACGTTTGCAAAGGGCGGGCAAAAACACCTAATGATAAAACGACATTCTCGCTGGCGCAATTAAACGTGTGAGGAAGTGCAATATAACTGTCAAATATCGTCGTTCCCTTTTCTTCCCGTTCTTTAAGGCGCTTTTTAAAATCTGCATCCACGTAACCTTTTTCATATAAGCTATCCACCATAACGCAAATATTTTCCCAGTAATCCTTATTGTGATCTAGGATAAAAAAGCGATCTTCACCAAGGAGTGCGCTAAGTATTGAATGTTTTAACTTAACGTTAGGCAGATTATATTTTCTATAGAAAGCGACTCTCTCCACTTCTTTTGCCACATAAGCTTCATCAAAAATCTCACTTATTTGAATTAAAGGCTGCTCTAACGGAAACGGTATATAAACCGTAGAAAACACCAGATCATAATCAGATAAGATTTCTTTCGTAATTTCATGATCGGAAAACAAATCTATCGATACATGATTCCCAATCACTCTCTGCAATTGAATCATGACTATACGCGCTGTTCCTCTTCCAGTACCGCAAACCACCGCTACTTTCCGCAAGTGTCTTTCTCTATTTTCGTTTTCCCCGATGAATACCCCAAAATATAAAGCTAAATAACCAAGTTCATCCTCTGAAACAGGAATATCATACTTTTCTTCAATCACTTTTCCCGCAACTTCAGCCATTTTATACGCAACCGGATATTTCCTTTTGATATCGCCTAACAAAGGATTTTTTAAGCGAATGTCAAATATCAAACGGTTGATCATAAATGTCAAGTGATATTCAAGATCTTTCAACAAAGGTTGGTTATTGATCTTAAGATTCATCTCTGCATCAAGTTTCTCAATAATTAAATTCATTAATCCTTTAATTTCCTCAGTAATTGTAATATCTGCCATGGATTTGGTATTCGCCGGTGTCCTTCTGCCGACAATCGGCAATGTGATAAAAATAATTTCTGGAATAGGGATTGCAATATTCAGCGTTCTCTCTATTAAATAAGCAATTTCTTTCGCAATCTTAAACTCTTTTGTTTCTAATAATTTGTAATATTTCTCATTAAGGCGATCCAGCGGATGTTCGTTTAATAACCGATCTAACATCAACGTAACAAATTTTGAGAGCATTTCCTGTGAAGCAGACTCTATCGCATAACGCTGAGCTGTTTGTAAAACAATTTCTTTAATCTCTTTATCAAGCGGATAATCACTGTACAAATAGTCGTAAATATTTTCTATAATAAAAAGGCGCAAATTCAGTTCTTCACCACTTAAATACATGCCTTTATTTTGCTTTCCAATAATTTTTAATCCATATGGATTCAATACTGCAGCAGCTTTTTTTAAATCATTAATCAATGTTGTTCTGCCAATATTCATGTTGAACGCTAATTCATCAATCGTGTTGCTATCGTCTTCTGCCATTAAATGTTGAATAATAAAAGCAAGGCGTTTTTGCGGTGTGTCCATGATGTGTGCTTGCCGGGAAATTTTTTTGAATATCTCTTCAAATTTTGCATAATCTTCTATATATAAATGGAACCCTTTCCCTCTTATGTTTTTGAAATAAGCAATTCCTTTTAAGTCTTTATTTATTTGCTTAATATAGTTTCGAATCGTCCTTGTACTTACTCCAAGCTTTTCTGCTAAAGAATCAAGTGTGTAATATTGCTTTTTCACCCCTAAACAGAGGATTTGATATACCTTGTCTTCTGCATAACAATCCACTATTCCATCCCACCTTTAATAAGTGGAATCAAGAGCCGTCACAAATAATAATCTATCCCCGGGATTTTCCTCCAGTAATGTTTATGGTCGTACCTGTAATGTAGCTTGCTCGGTCTGAAGCGAGAAAACACACTAAGTCAGCTATTTCATCCAGCTTGCCGACCCGGCCAAGCGGGATAGATTTGGCATAATCTGTTTCAAGATCATCCACGTTCACACCGCGAGTATAAGCGAGTGCCCGATTATATTCAAAATTTGTTAAACCTGTTTTTTCGTTAATGCCAGGTGCAACACCAACGACTCGAATATTAAATTTTCCTAATTCTTTCGCCCAAGAACGAGTAAAACCATTTAAAGCGCCTTTTGTGGCAGAATAACAGCTTTGTCCAGCCGAGCCTTCCATTCCCGCTTCGGATGAGATGTTAATGATCACTCCTTTGTTTTGCTTTAACATTTCCCTTACAACAGCCTGTGAGCAGAGAAAAGGGCCTTTTTGGTTAACAGCTACCATAAAATCAAAATCTTTTTCGCTTAATTCATACTTGCTGTTTTCTCCGCGATAATCAACTAAGAGGCGTGGCAAATTTACCCCTGCGTTATTCACCAAAATGTCTATCTTTCCAAAAATCTCAATTGTCTTGGAAACCATTGTTTGCACACTTTCTTTGTTTGTGACATCGCATTGAATGTGATAAATCCCGTCTTCTTTTTTGCCCGTCTCAACATTTAAATCACCAACAACCACTTGAGCACCGTTATTAACTAGCTGCTTTGCAATATGAAGCCCAATGCCTGATGCTCCTCCTGTAACTATTGCTACCTTTCCTTCTAATTCTAGCCACGATTTCATCATTGCATTTCCCCCGTTTTCATCATAATTTTGAAAACGCAATCATTTTTCTTTTCTGATTTATAATATATTTTTTTATGTAATAGAAATTAATACATAGTTTTTCACTTTCAGTGCAAAAAGGTGTATGAATTGAGGGAGTGACCCTCTATAAAAGTTCTTGTTCCGGTTTTTTTCTCTACGTTTGTCAACGGAAACGAAAACATGTCTCTTTCGACCGCTCACGCTCACTTCGCCAAAATCTAAACGTATCAAAGGACTTCGGCATTTCCAAAAAACATTTGACACAATTCATCCATTCGTCCAACAAATTAGAATAAAATGGTAATTTAAAGTTAGAGAAGAGATGGTATATTAAACATTTGTATAAAGAGTTTCTCTGAAATACATTTTTGAGATTAGACCAGCAAAAAAAGGCCGAAATCCATCGGCCTTTTTTGTATGGCGAACCCGCTAGCATAACGGCGAATGGTTAATGGCATATCATATCTTCTCTCCCCCATTGTTTTTTTGCTAATCAAGGTCTTTTCTTTTCAGAATAAGGCATCTTCGTAATGACAATTGGGTTATTTAGTTTTGCATTGGGAATTTGTTGTGGCTCTTTTTGAGCTGGCATCGTTTGAATCTTCTTTGCTTCTGGCGGAAGCGGATCATTTACAGAATCCCTGATTATAAATTTCTGTTCAAACTGTTCCCTCTTTACCGTCAATTTCTTTTCCATTTGTTCATGATCCTGCACTGCTGCTGAATGACGGCAACCAAATAAAACGATGCTTGCCATCAAAATTAACGGAACGAAAATGAACGTTTTCATTTTGAGCCTCCCTGCTCATTGATATTCAAATAGGTAAAGTCAAACCTTTTTCGGTTCAAAAAACTAAAAAGCGAAAATCACTAATTCCTACCGCAAATCCTTTTTCCCTAACTTGTCACTTCAATAAAGACGAGTGAGGAAAACGTTCCAACAAACTAAATCGCGTTATTCATTTTCTTTTAGATCAGTCTAATAACAAAACCAGCATGCTTTATTTTTTCCTGAAACACATACTAAATGAGTTGATGTCCGTAGAAATACAGCAACAACTTTTGTAACACATATCCCCTATCTTACCAAACTCAACAATCCATGCCCAAAAGTAGTTTCGATTATCGTTAATTGTTAATTTTGGCGGTTACACTTATCATTCACTTATGCGTTTTCGAATTTCTGATGCAACAGCGGCAGGGTCGTCTATCTCAAAAATCACATACTTATATTTTTCATGGCCTTCCAATTCCATTATTAACAGAGGAACTCTGTTCTCATAAGAAAGAAAGTACCACTCATCCGCGTATTTAAAACTTCCCTCAAAAATATTAAATGCAGAAATAGAAGTTCCAGGCATCCGAAGCATCCATTGTGGAGCATCAAAATAATCCACATACACCTTTTTAATTGTTGGATAAGGAATTTTTAACTTGAACTTTAATGCAAGTAATCCTGTTACCCCATTCAATTTTAGAATTACCCCTTCATCACTGAATTGTACTTCCCTTCCCATCCCCCATCCTCCTCGAACAACAAAAATTTTATCTATGAACAACTGACCGTTTATTGTTTTGATATTTCTTCTTGGAATGAATGATTAGATAAATAAATTTGATTGTTAGATATCCTAAAACTCCTCCAAAAGTATTTAAAATTAAATCATCGATGTCGAAACTCCCAAATCCAAATAAAAGTTGAAGAATTTCATATGCAAAGCTTAGACTAAATGTTGTAATCATAACAGCTTTAAGGTTTAGAAACTTTTTCGATAATAATGGAAGCATAAACCCTAAAGGTACAAAACTTATTATGTTTCCGACTATGTTCTCAATTCGGATATTCAAATTTATATCTGCTAAGAACAAATAATAAATAATTGTTTTTAAAGGAATAAAATTACTTGAACGCCAGAGATATTCATTATAACTAAAAGAGAAATGATTGATTGCCTCTGATAAAGAAAGATATTTAAATAAAATTAGTTTCGTAAGGACGGATAGATATATACATAATAATATTGTTAAGGAGCCTTTCACCAAAATTCTCATATTCGCCACTCCATTAGAAAGTTTCAAAACATCCATTAATGACATTACTTTTTTCTTATAAGTCAGAATTTTTATTAAATTTATCTTCCACGTTAGCCAACCTATGAAACTAGCTGTATCACAGATGATAGAAGGTAATTCGTTCTTCCCTGGGAACAATCATGCCGCATTTATGGGTCACTGTCAGAAGAACGAAAATACTCATTCTCAGGATAGTTGAACAAGGATTGATAAAATTTAATGAAACATCACCCTCTTTATAATGCTTTTGTTTTATCAGTTTCCAGAGATATACCTTTTCTTTGAAGTTGTAAATGAACAAAGCCAAATATTGAAGAAAATATTAGCAATCCCCCTGATAAAATGTATACAAGACGAACACCTATAAGGTCTGTTAATGCTCCAATACCAACTATAGAAAAAATAAAGATGCATTGTACTAATGCTGATTTAGCAGCAAGTATTTTCGTCAATGTCTTTTCGTCTGTGCTATTTTGAAACATTGTCTCTTGTGCCAAATCTCTTATTTGATATGCAGGACCCATGAATAGGACCAACAATAACGCGAGATAAGGATTAGTTACAAAACCATAAGCAAATGTTAGTAATCCAAATATTGCAGAACCAGTTAACATAAATACCGTTAAATGTCCTTGCATAAGTTTTGAAAGCCTATAAACCATCAAGCCACCTAAAATTGTCCCCAAATAGTATCCACCGTTAATATAACCCCACCATACTTCACCTTTACCAAGAGCTTCTTTTACAAACGTTAATGTTACGGCTCCTATCCAAATGGTCCCTACCCAAGCCTCCATTAAATCCATTGCAATAATAATACGCAGGCCCTTATGTTGAAAAAGATACTTCCACCCAGCCGTTAAACGACGAAGTAATCCTTCTTGCGATTTTATGTTAGAAGTTTCGTTTACTTTCACGAATAATAAACAGACGATGGATAATAAAATGAAACAAAACGTAATGAAGAGTATTGTTTGTTTGCCAAGCAAAGCCAACAATAACCCACCGAATGTCCATCCAGCAAATAAAAATGTTTGGTCAACACTTGCTATTAGACTATTAGCCTTCACCCTTAAATTTTCCTTTACGATTGTTTTTACTATCGAACTTTTGATAGGAGAGAAAAAACCATTAAAAAAAGATATAAATGCCAACAAAATAAATATCAACATTAAAATAGCCGTATTTAATGCTTGTAAAAAAAGGAGCCATAATCCTAAAAGCAAAGCCAGTTGAATCAATTGGGAGGATATCAACAAATTCGATAATTTAAATCGGTCGGATATTGCCGGTAATAATATGCCGCTTATCATCCGGGAAACCACACTGATCAAAGTAACAGTCGCAGATAATGTTGTAGAGCCAGTTTCATTATATAAATGCATTACTACTGCCATGGTATAAAGAGCAAAACCAAGATTAGTTGAAGTCTGGCTAACTAAAAGAGCGTAAAAGGAACGAGGCAAAATAGCTCCTCCTTTACATAATGAATATGAAAAATACTTACACCAATACAGTTCAGAGTAATAGGATCTCTTCTTCAGCCAAACAGATCCGTTAGCCGAACAAGAAAAAAAGGATACTTGGTCGGGATATAGAACCCTTAAACTGGGAGTCATTTCTTATAGGTCCATATGCAAAATAAACAATTCTCCTTTTTTGCCCATCACTCGTAATCCTTTATCCTTAAAGCCGCTCTTTTTATATACATACTGGGCTGCCTTATTCATATGATTTACAGCTAATATGATTTCATTTTTGTTTGGAAAATACTTTTTCACAAAAGATGGTAACAACATTAGCGACTGTTTAGCTATTCCTTTGCCTTGGAAAGAAAAATGAACCGAAAATGCCCGCAAAAGAATAGCGTCTCTATTATCGCTATATTCCTTCACACCCTCCCATTCGTGTAACACAAAAAATCCAGCCGGACTATTATTAAAGAGAATAACGATAGGGTGACGGCCAACCTCTTTTTCGCATTTAGCAATTGCGTCTAATGGCAATGAAGTATATTTAAGCTGTTCTTGTGGTAAATAATAATTCTCTAGCTGCAATTTATACTCTGGCTTATAAAAATCCAAGGTAACAACATCTTTATGAACTATATGATTTGTCATTAGCGTCCACCCCATCAATACTTTTTAATGTATTGTATCTTTTTTCCTCAACTTCTTCAAATATCCTGACCGGTTATTTTGAACAAGAAAAGGGTTAGTTTTTCCTGTTTCACTAAACGAAAGAAGCCCCTTGATAATGTTGGGGGATTTAGTGTAATAATAAGGATAAAATTAAATAATTGAAAATTCTGATCGTGGAGGTATTATAACATTGCAAATCGGAGGTATTAACCATTTAACTTTCTCTGTATCTGATTTAGAGAAATCCATTTGTTTTTACCAAAATGTGTTCGGCGCGAAACTATTAGTCAAAGGTAGAAATTTAGCTTACTTTGACTTAAATGGGATTTGGTTAGCTTTAAATGTTCAACGGGATATTCCGCGAAACGAAATCCATCATTCGTACACCCATATAGCCTTCTCTATAAAGGAAGAAGACTTTGATTCTGTGGTACAAAAGTTGAAAGAATTGGGCGTCAATATTCTCCCAGGTAGACAGAGAGATGAAAGAGACAAACGTTCCGTTTATTTTACAGACCCTGATGGACATAAATTCGAATTTCATACAGGCAGCTTGAACGACCGATTATCTTATTACAGAAGCGAAAAACAACATATGCAATTTTTTGATTAAAATAACAATTGTGAATTCTTGACATTTTATCGTGCTTCTACTAAAAAATTTGAATATCTTATTTTTCCGAGTAAATGCAACGAATTTGATAAATGGATAAGACGAGGGCTACGGATGTGTTTATAAAACAAAAACAAGCGTCCGGAAACTTAGAGGATTAAGTGTTTCCAACCATAAGGCATTCGAGTGGGACAATTCATGCAAGAATATCGGCTAATGCCTGCAGCCCATTTCTAAGTAAAACCCTCGACAATTCCTACTGGAGTCATCGAGGGTTAAGAAGTTCTTCGAAAGATAGCAATTTCTGCGTCTTTTACACGTATCTCAATTGAACCCCTAATTATTTTTTAGTTTTTTACGCATATAAATAGGAAGACCTAAAACGGTTAAACCTATTCCACATAACGCTAGGAATGTTTGTGTGAATAAGGTATTAATAACGATAAATAGCCCGCCAATAATAGCTATTATAGGTATAACAGGATATAGAGGTACCTTGTAAGGTCGCACAAGATCCGGTTCTTTTTTACGTAAAATGATTACTGCAAGAAAAGTCATCGTATAGAATATCCATATAACAAACACTAACATATCTGTTAATGTATTAAATCCACCTAAAAGCATCATAATTATCGCAATCAACAAGATGAATATTCCAGAATTATAAGGGATTCGAGTTTTATTAGATAGCGTAGCAAACCATTTGCTAAAAGGTAATTTATCTTCTAATGCCATTGCATAAGGGATTCTCATTCCCGTCATAGTATACCCATTAATGGTGCCAAATACCGAAATTAAAATACCTATGCTAACTAATTTTCCACCCATCGTACCAAAAAGAATGGTTGCTACATCAGATGCAGGTGTATCAGTCCCTGCAAGGGCTGTTGCCGGCATCACCAATAGGAATGCCATATTAATTAATAAATAAACGATCATAACAATCGATAGCCCTAGTATAATTGCTTTAGGTAAATCTTTCTTAGGATTTTTCATTTCTCCAGCGACATTTCCTACATGAATCCATCCATCATAGGCAAACATTGTTGCCAGCAACCCAGAACCAAGGGCCGACATAAAAGCTTTATCTGGCCCTGCTTCAATCGGGAACAGTTGGAAAGTTACATCACCTTTGTGTAGCAATCCGAAAATAGAAATAAGAGCTAAAGGAAGTAATTTACATATGGTAAAAACAGTCTGAATGCCCCCAGCGGCTTTAGCACCTAAAAAGTTCATCAGTGTGATAAAGGTCGCAGTAATAATCGCAATTCCCACAATCATCATTCTATGTTCATTAGCATTTAACCCAAACAGGCTCACAGTTTGGGTTCCAAAAATAATCGCAAGTGCAGCAATGTTTGCTGGAAAGTAAATAATAGTTTGTGCCCACCCTAATAAAAATGCTGTTAAATTTCCATAAGTGCGTTTTAAATAGGCCATCATGCCGCCTGTTTCCGGAATAGCTGCCGATAATTCAGCTGCTGTTAATCCAGCACAAATCGTTAACACGCCCCCGATAAGCCATGCAAGCAACCCTAAACTTGCTGTCCCAGTGACACCATATACTGCAGTTGGCTTAAAGAAAACACCCGCTCCAATTACAGTACCAATAACCGTAGTTAAAGCAGCCAAGAGACCAATTTCTTTTTTTAGCTCCTGTTGTGACAAAGTAATCACTCCTGTCTTATTGTGTTTTGGATATATGACCTCTAAGCCTTGTATAAACAATCATGATACACCGAAGATCCTCCAAAAGAAAGGGACATTTGGTGGATTATCACTTTTACACAGTATGTGTCGGTTTCCTGAACATTATTTATGGTGTAAAAATCATTTGCAGAAACACATAAAGGGCATGGGGCCGACTATGCAATCATTTCCGGCGTATTAAGGTTTGCTACAGATGATCTAAGAGTACCCTGATGCAATTGAAATTGCCAAATCTAAAGGCGTTGATATTACTTTTCATTGAAAGGGGAAAATGCAGATTCCATCACACTGTAGTTATAAATGAAAACCTAAGGATGAGTTTAGCGGTAGAACCTGTTATAGTTTTTGAAAGTGTAAACCTATAAAAATAGTATTTTCATCAACTTGTCGACAAAGTTCGGTAAGCCTTTTTTATCATGGTAGAAGGATCGTAAAGTGCATTGTGGTGAGAAACATACTTCGAAATCAAGATTTTGTATATGATGAAGCGCATAACTGTTACCTTTGTCCCTCCCCCCAAAGTGTGAACGTGCTTCACCACGAATCGAAAGGGTAAGGCTGCTACATGAATGCAAATCGTGCCGAGATTGTCCGTTTTTTTCTCTCGATGCACTGATGCACTCAAAATAAAAATGACACAAAGGCCGTGACCCGCCATATTTGGCAAGCCTATAAGAAGGCGGATATTTTAAGGCACACCCAAGAAAACAAAAAAAATTTACGCTCGAAGAAAAGAAACGATTGAACGAGTGTTTGCAAGCATGGTCTGCGTTAGACGGTCGATCATGGACTGGAAAAAGTTTCATTCAATGCAGGCGTTGCTTGTTTGTGCTGCTATGAATTAAAAAAACTGGCGGAATTACCTAACGCCCTTCCTTTTCAGCACATGCCTTTCTATTCTCCCCACTTTTCTTGAAAACAAAATTGGTTTCAGACGAATATCTGAAACCAATTTTGTCAACAGCCTGAAGGGAATACACGTTTGTATTCCCTTCATTTTAGATGTTTGGACTAGATTCACATGCCTTGCTGCACTTCATTACTGAAAAGATTTACATACACATTTGCCACTTCCAATGGCGTTATGCTCCATAATTGCTTGCATTGAATGCATTTGCCCCATTTAACACACATAATTTAGCAAATGTATGACGGATGTGTGTGGGGAACAGCCCACGTCTTTTATTCCTGCTTTCTTTCCAATACTCTCTCATCCTATCCTGTACTTGCTTTTTACTCAAATGGAGTGTTGTTTTGGGAAATAAATAAGTAATCGGTATTACAGTTGGTTAATATTTTATATAGGAACAAATCATTCAAAGCCGCCTCTCATGTCTCTATTCGCATAGCCTTTTCTTCCTGAATGATGTCAGCAGTTTTCATACCTACCAGCTCATTTGCTCGAACTCCTGTTTCCAGCAGCAACATCATAAATTCGTATAATCCCTTAAGCTTTTGCACGTACAAAAGCTATTATGGAGTTAATTTTAAATCCGCCCAATGCGGGTGTTCCTCAAGTCTGCGCTCCATATCACGGAACGCTTTGAGTGAACGGCTTAGCTTACTGTAAGCGTCGCCTCCTTCGCCCCAACCTTGGTAACCAATCATTCCGTTATACCCCATCTTTTTAAGCTGTCCAAGTAACGCAAAATTATCTAGCTCTCCAACGTCCAATGGCTCAATTGTTGCCACTCCGCCAAAACCGTGCGGATTGCGGCTACTGCCAGAAATGTTCACTTGTTTCAAGTAAGGGGCTACCGCTTGAAGCGTAGCTGATAGATTTGTTCCGTCGACAGCATACCAATGGTAGCCACAAAATACAATGCCGAGATTAGGATGGTTAAGCCGCTTGCAAAGTCTTACTGCATCTTCATGGCGTTCAATCCAGAATGATAAATGTGTGTAAAGCAAGATATTAATGTTTCTTCGTTCGGCAATCTTCAGTGCTTTTTCCAGCCACTTTACTGCGATGTCGTCCCCTTTAGGGTCTGAAGGGCGGATATGATGCCCGACTGATTGAATCGCCAGCTCGACCGTAGAGCACCCCTCCATGATCTCCAGCATTTTTAAAATGCCCGTATTTCTTGGATGGTTTTCCCCTAATGAAAGGTCTAACACAACGTACACGCCAGCGACATCCAGCCCATATTTCTCCTTAACATTTTTGAGCTTCTCGACATCTCTCCACCGTTCTCCGTGCCAGACGGATAAATGGGTCGCATCATACCCGATCTCTTTTAACATTTCACATCGCGCTTCAAAGCTATAAATGCCCATTGAGTTATAAAAAGCAAAGTCCATTGCATAAAATTTGTAAGCCATCTTTCCCAATTCCCCCTTCCGGTGAATGCTCCATTACAGCGATTTCAATGCTTCAGCAATCTCTGTATCCCCTGACATTAAATCGAATGCTTTTTTATACACATTTGGTTCATCAAGAGATTGAACGATGGTTCTTGCGACATCTTCCCGTGGGATGCTTCCGACATTTAAGTTTTCTGCTGCAGTAACCAATCCTGTGCCTTTTTCATTGCGAAGATAACCAGGACGAATAATGGTATAATTCAAACCGCTATTCATTAACATACGGTCAGCATAATGTTTGGCGACATAATAAGGCTTAAGGTTTTCCGGCCAGTTCTCACGGTTGTGTGCTTGGAATGAGCTCACCATGACAAATCGGTTAATTCCGATTTTTTCTGCCGCTTCCATCGCTTTTACAGCACCATCTAAATCGACAAGCAATGTTTTATCTGGGCCCGTGTGTCCGCCTGAACCAGCGGAGAATACAATCGCGTCACAACCTTTGGCTGCTTCGGCAATTTCATCGACAGTACCTTCAAGATCAGCGAGTACCGCTTCAATTCCTTTTTGCTGAAAAGCCTCTAATTGCTCTTGTTTTCGCACCATCGCACGAACGGTGTGCCGCTCGTGTTCATGGAGCATGTTCACCACTTGTTGACCTACTTGTCCGTTGGCGCCAATGATTAAAACTTTCATTTATATCCTCCCTTTCTATATTGATTGAAGATGGTATTTCATCATGATA
This sequence comes from Parageobacillus sp. KH3-4, assembly GCF_022846435.1. Classification (NCBI taxonomy): domain Bacteria; kingdom Bacillati; phylum Bacillota; class Bacilli; order Caryophanales; family Anoxybacillaceae; genus Parageobacillus; species Parageobacillus sp. KH3-4. The sequence goes on along the minus strand of NZ_AP025627.1, from coordinate 627,941 downwards.
AAGCTGGAAAGTGCGGAAGCACAAATTCACCTAATTCTTCGATCACTTCTTCTACAGGGCGTTGCCCATATTTTAAGTTAATAATGACATGGTTCACACCTGCATCTTGTAAAGCGGCAAGAAATTCGATCACGAAATTTCGCCCTGTGCGGAATCCAAGATGAATCGGGATTGGTACATGATTTGGATCTTCCGTTAAATCAATATAAAGCGATTGGGTAAATGGCTTAAATTCCTCTGTTAACGAACGCCAATTGTCGATTAATGCTTTTTGGAATTTGAGTGGACGTGGATAGTAAATCCATCCATCGCTATGTTCAGCAATCCATTCAGGAGACTGTCCGCTGTGGCCTGTCACCATTAATGGGATGTCTGACAATTTTGGTTTTGGCAACATATCTCCACTTGTCATATGCACTCGTACAGAATCAATCGTCGGAAAATGCTCGCGCCATACCTTTCTCATGACAGACACTGATTCCCGGAACAGCTCGCTCCGATTTTCTGGATTCACAGAGAATGCCGGAAACTCGATTGGTCGGTCACCTGTTGCGACACCGAGAATAAGCCTTTCACCAGATAATCTGTCTACAGAAGCTGCCGCTTTAGCGACATGAAGAGGGTGGCGCAACGTTAAAATAATGCTTCCTGTTCCTAAGGCAATTTTTTCTGTATTGGCGGCAACATACCCTAAATACGTAAACGGATCATACATTTGCCCGACATCACCGAAATTAGGATCGCGTAACGGTACATCTCTCACAAATAATGCAGCGAAATTGAGTTCTTCTGCCCGTTTTGCTAACTTCATTTGCTTTTCTATATTCATCTCAGGGACGTCACCCATATACGATTCAATCGGAAAGAACAATCCTAAAGTCAGCTTGTTTTCTTGATACATGCGTGAATACCCTTTGTGATTTTTGAACTTTTCCATTTAAACATCTACCTTCCAATTATTTTTTTCATTTCATTGTATATAGAAAATATTTCTATTAAATAACTCTTTGTATTGATAGCCAATAAAAATCCCCTAGATTTTATTGATTCATATATGGTTAGGAGTTGTTGAAAACTAAATTTACATTACTCACACAATACTTATTATCTATCTAAGAAAAGCGTGTATACATAAAGCGGCCATCCATTTGTCAAATAGTGCAGTTATCTATGCCGCTTTAAGATGCGATAGTGGCATTTGCAGCATCCATTTTTATCACTTCGTCAATAATCGCACTGCCAAGACAAACATCATTATCATAAAACACCGCTACTTGTCCTGGAGTAACAGCTTTAACTGGTTTTTCGAATTCCACAAAAGCCGTTCCATTCGGACGAATATGAACGGTCACCTTCTGATCTTCTTGACGGTATCTGAATTTAGCTGTACATGCAAACGTACGTGGACGGACATCTCCATTAACAAAGCTAATGTTAGACGCAATAAGACCGGTAGAAAACAGAGCAGGATTGTTCTTGCCTTGAGCGACGAGTAAAACATTGTTTTCTAAATCTTTATCGACGACATACCAAGGCTCGCCTGTCCCTTTTCCACCGATTCCAAGCCCTTTTCGTTGGCCAATCGTGTAGTACATCAACCCATCATGAGTACCTAGCACTTCTCCATCTAGAGAGCGAATTTCTCCGGGCTGTGCCGGTAAAAAATTCTTTAAAAATCTTTTAAAATTTCTTTCCCCAATAAAGCAGATTCCCGTACTATCTTTTTTATTAGCGGTGACAAGGTTCAATTCTTTAGCGATTTTTCGCACTTCATCTTTCGTCAATTCTCCAAGAGGAAACAGGACTTTTGCCAAATGTTTTTCTGTTAATTGGCTAAGAAAATACGTTTGATCTTTATTAGGATCTTTTCCGCGCAATAAGGTGATTTGGTCATTTTCCCTTCTGATTCTTGCATAATGGCCTGTCGCGATATAATCAGCGTCCAGCGAAAGGGCGTAATCAACAAACGCTTTAAACTTAATTTCTGTATTGCATAAAACGTCTGGATTAGGTGTTCTCCCTCGCTTCAGCTCATCCATAAAGTACGTAAATACACGATCCCAATATTCTTTTTCAAAGTTCACGCTATAGTAAGGAATCCCGAGTTGATTGGCAACTCTTTTAACATCTTCGTAATCTTCCGTTGCTGTGCATACGCCATCATCATTGGCATCATCCCAATTTTTCATAAATACACCGATGACGTCATACCCTTCTTGTTTTAGGAGGTAAGCAGCCACAGAGGAATCCACTCCGCCAGACATTCCGACGACAACTCGCTTTTTCTTCACCCTTATTCCCCCCCTTATTAAACTGAAATATTTTTTGTTACAGTTATGTTTAAAAAAAATTATGCACATGTCTAACAGAAAATATGGTTGTCTTTTATTCAAGTATGAAAACTAACTATTATTAATTTCATCAATAATATCTTTGACTGTCACACCTTTTAAATAGTTTAAAAAGTGTTGTTCCGCATTGTGACAAACGCGAATGAGTATATTTGACAGGTTTCTGCCTATCGGACAATTCTCATTGGAATCAGGGCATTTCGGCACAAGCGTTTCTTCACTGGTGATTTTAAAAATTTTATCTAACGTAATATGTTCAGGTGGATCGTTTAAAGTGAAGCCGCCTTTTGCCCCTTCTTTAGAAGTAATAATATTTTCTTTCCGTAATATGCTTAAAATTTTTCTTAATCTTGCCGGATGGACTGAAACGCTTTGGGCAATGTCTTCGCTGGTCACTCGTTGGTTTTGCTTTTTAGCCAGATAAGCAACGCAGTGAACAGCAATCGAAAAATCGCTATTCATAATGAACCTTCCTCCTAACTGTAATAATAATGTTTACAGTTCATATTGTCAATTACTATTTTTCATTCATCCATATATTGTTAAGGAAACAAAAAAAATAAACATAAAAAGATGGCGTTGCAAAACTAGAGTAAAAACTCGAAATGATGCATAACATAAAGAAGCAAGCCATTCTGGTGCCACTGCCGCATCATTTCGATTCGCTGTAGTCCACACATGAGAGAAAATGACTCCCTCGGCAGTGGTGCAGAGATAGAGCTTATTTCCGTTAAACCAGTGCCTCCCCACTTTGCTTACGAATCGTAAAGACTGCTTCCAAGGGACGTGCTGTCGATCCGCACGATTTGCAGATACCGTACCTCTAGATCTTTGAAGAGCTGTGCATGAAGACAAAATGGACCAATAAAAAAGAATTACCTTCTCCATCTGCATTTTCACTCTTTTCTATAAACTAAAGGCATCTTAATGTATAAGATAACTTTTTTGTCCTTATTTTCAACTAAACTGTCCCTTAGCCCACCATGAAGCGAGCTTCACTACAGATGATAGAAGATGATTCGTTCTTCCATAGGAGGCGAATGGGAGCAAATCTGTTAACCATCTTCCAACTCTCCATTTAATTTATAATACCCTTGCAATCGTTAAACCATCACCAATCGGGACAATGACCGATTCCAATTTTGGGTGTTTGGCTACAAACTCATTAAACTCTCTCAGAAAAATAGTATGATTTTCTTGATTGTTCTTGTCCGCCACTTTCCCTTTCCATAATACATTATCCGCAGTAATTAAAGCTCCCTTTTCAGCTAATTGGATGGAATACTCTAAATAAAGCTTGTAATTTTCCTTGTCCGCATCAATAAAAAAGAAATCGAACCTTCTTTTTTGCTTAACAAATTGTTTCAGCGTTTCAAGAGCAGGACCAATATGGTAAGTTATTTTTTTTCCATAACCAGCTTTTTCAATATTATTTTTGGCTACATTGGCATAATCTTTATTTAACTCCAACGATGTCAATGTCCCGTCGTCCGGCAATGCTTTGCAAATCCAGATACCGCTGTAGCCGCCGAGAGCACCAATCTCCAAAGCATTCGTTGCGTTCGCTATTTTAACTAACAAATACAATAGTTTTCCCGTTTCTGGAGATACTGAGATATTCGGCATATGATTGATTGTTAAACTTTTGGAAACCATTTGATAAAAATTGTCGTGATCCTTAACATATAACTCATTAATATATTGAGAAACATCCATCATAAAAACTCCTTTCCAAATAATAAAAGAAAAGAAACGGAACACAAGGAACGACACTTACGATAGATATCCCTTCTCCCCTCTCCTCATCAAACCAAAAATCCCTCTCTGTTAAATTGATAATCCTAACCAACCTGAATTATCCATGTCGTTAGTTGTAAATGGGTTTAGGTCTTTTGTAGAAATCAACGATGTACTGAAACATCAAGGGGATGGTTTCAAGTTTTTGTGATAAATCCTTATTTATAAACAATAATGTTTCGTTAATGTAATGATGTCATTTATAGAAAATTTTCGGTCACCAATTCTTTGTGCAGGTATTAGTTGTTCATCATCAAAACGACATTCAAATAATAGATATATCAATGACAAAATTTCTCCCTCTCGTCGCAATGATTTCTATATTCTTTACTAGATAAACATCATCCTTCTAAAAATCAGTGCCATTTTTAATCAAAATTCAGATAAATCCTGTGCTAAAAGTAAAAAATGACGTGCCAAAATGAATATCCATTCGCACGTCATTTTACATGTCGTTTTTCATTTTGCACCCGAAAACAGAACACATTATTAAAAGGTTAATCAGTTAATTTTGTCATTCAACAATACCCATCTCTTGTGGTCTTCCCACTTTCCATTCACTTTTAGAAGTTTTTTTGCTATTCCTTCATTTTCGAATCCTAACTTTTTTTATGACCCGAATAGAAGCTTTATTTCTGGGCATAATTGGAGCTTCAATTCGATGAAGTTGATATGCATTGAATATAATCTCGATCCCTTTTTGTAGGGCCTCTGTTATGTATCCCTTATTTATCTCGTCTTTATCCAACTTATACCCTAAAATACATGATTGTAAATTGCTTCTAAACAATATTACTAAAGTTGATGCAACCAATGGTTTTAGAAAAATCTTTGTCATCCTTATGAAACAACCATAACTTAAGAATGCTTCCTGATTTGGCTAGTTCTAGATCTTTCTTTAATCTTTCAGATTGGTATTCTAATGTAAAGAAATCCTCTGATCTTTCTGCTTCCCATTCCTTCAAGAAATCTTTATTCCTTTGGTAATAATTTAATACTGTCAAAGCAAAGGTTTCATCTAATTCCCTTAATATTAAACGGTTCGTTTCATACAACCTCATCAAAATTTCTCTCCCCTTGAATTGCTTTAGTAACTATACCCTAATTTATTTACATTTTTTATATATTTTTTCTTAAACTAAACTGCCTCGTAGCCGACCATGAACCTTACCACAGATGATGAAAGTTTATTCGTTTCTCTATGAGAGTTGAACAAGAAAATCAACAATGAACTTTAACAGAGCCTTATATTATAGATTTCTGACAAGGACTTATTCACAAAAGCCTAAGGCTTAATAAATTAAATAATTTGATATCTTAGTAAATTCGGAAGTTGAGAAAACACGAATTTCATAATTTATTAATTCCACAAAAAGAAAAAATCTCCTCCGTTACGAGAAGGTATGAACTATTCTTACTTCTTATGTAATTGATTAGAAAGAACTGCCTAACTGTTATGTAAATCCAATTAGAAGACATTAGTCAGCAACATGAATACCTACCGAAATAGTGTGAACAATTATGAACATCTTCTTATTTTTTTACTACTTGTTTCAAGCGTGTTACGTATATAACATTATAGGTGTTAAATTCACTTTCATACTTTTTATATTTAACTACTTGAGGTGTATTTGGATTTTTGTTAACCATTTTGAAGTCCTTTCACATAAAAGTGTTTTGGGGCTTCGAAGGTTTCACCTTTACTGATTAATCTAAACAAAAACAAAAAAGACTATAAAATGGTCTTTTAAACGATTCTTACTGCACTTAATTTGTTAAAACATAGCGTTCCATTTCTCTGCGATATTAACCTACATACACTGCTTGTTTTGCACAAAAAAACCTTGTCTTAAATTGACAAGGCGTGATTCTCCCCAATTATTTTTATTGTTTATAGTTACATTGCATGTGATGACATTGTGTTTTTGTATTCTTCTCTTAATGATATCCATTTGCTGATACCCTCATGTAATTCCTGAGGAGCTTCCTTTATATCTATATAAGTCAAGATTTGAACAATTAAGCGAATAATAATATCTATAGAGTAGTATAGAATTTCACATTCTCTTTCAGGTTGTGGTTCATACCTACCAAAATTAAAACCTCTTTTTCCTGTTTCAGAACCATATGATATATATGTTGTTGGATTAAAATGAACAAAACTATTGAACTTCCTATAAATATTATTATAAACCAATTCGTTATCAGTCTTTTTTGCCAGTTCATATATATCCTTAAATGGGCCTAAATCTGAAAACTTAATTCCATTCACCTCTTTTCTTATCCTTTCCAAGAGTTTTTTGTCTGCCATACCAGTTAATTTTACTTTATATCCGATGCGATTGTTTATCATTTGCTTTATTTGGTATTTTTTTAACCTATCATAGTTCATAATTGCTTCATCTTTAAAGTCAGGGTGTATTATATAGCAAAAGTGTAAGTAACTCTCTACCATGACTCTTAGTAACGGAATAGCTTCAATATAACCATTTTGAAGTTCCCTACAACTAATAAGTATGTTTATAGCTTTAAAATTTCTTTTGCACTTAATATAAGAATGGTAAAAGTATTGTTTTAAGTCAGGGTCAATGTTGTTTTTAAACTCATCTGTACTTTCTATATCGTGTAGTATGTCATAAATCGTCTGTGTATAGGTTCTTAAATTATTTAAGAGTTCATTGATATCCACTTTCAACACTCTCCTTTTATATTAAATTAATTGTTTTTTGATAAAGAATACATATATACCGAAGTCAGTTTATTTTGTTACACAATGTATAAGCTATATTTCTCTTCCCCCACCCCTTTTCCCTACTTCCTTCCCACCTTAGATTTTTGAAATTCAATTTTCCCTTTTCCTCTATATGTAATCGCAAAATAAAAACCTTCCCCCCTCCCCAACCCCTTGTCATTTGATGTTAGTCTAAAAAGTGGACACGGAGAACAGAGAGATTATAATAAACTTAATTACAATCAGTTCGAGGTGTCCAATCATGAAAAAGAGAACATTTGATCAAGAATACAAGATTCAAGCCGTTGAGTTATGCTTGGAGGGGGACAAGTCCATCGCCCAAGTGGCAAAAGAGTTAGGTTTGGCTTACAACACTCTTCACCGTTGGGTCAAAGAATACAAAGAAAGCAATGGCACAAGCTTTGTAGGTTCAGGAAACATCAAGCCACAAAATCAAGAAATCATCGAGCTACGCCGTCGCAATCAAGAGTTAGAGGAGGAATTAGCCATCCTAAAAAAGGCGTTAGGCATCTTCACCAGAAACCAGAAGTAATTTACGCGTTCATTTTTCAACATCGAAATGAATTTCTTGTTGTGAAGATGTGCCAAGTTCTCGGTGTTTCTAAAAGTGGATATTATGCATGGCTGAAACGCCCAAAAAGCAACCAAAAAGAGAAAAAAGAACAACTGACCCAACAGATTCGGAACGAGTATCTCAAGTCACGCAAGATTTACGGAAGTCCGAAAATTACGCAAGAACTACGCAAACAAGGAATTCGTGTGTCTCAAAAGACAGTCGCTCGTATCATGAGCGAAGAAGGATTGAGATCAATTACGGTGCGTAAATACAAGGCAACGGCCAATAGTAATCACCCTTACAACGTGTATGCGAATCTGTTGGAACAAAACTTCCAAGCAACAGCTCCGAATGAAGTATGGATGGCAGATATCACGTACATTTCTACCGATGAAGGCTGGTTGTATCTAGCGAGCATCATGGATTTATATACACGCAAGATTGTAGGATGGTATATTGATACACGAATGACGAAAGAATTAGTCATCAAAGCCTTACAACGAGCTCTAAACAGCGAAAAACCGACAGGGAGAGTCATTCACCACTCGGATCGTGGAAGCCAGTATGCATCTAATGATTATCAGCAGTTGTTACAAGAGCATCATTTCCAAGCCAGTATGTCGAGACGTGGGAACTGTTACGACAACGCTTGTATGGAGTCGTTTCATAGCTTAATCAAGAAAGAATGTATCTATCCCAATCGATTCCGTACACGAAAAGAAGCGAAACAAGCCATTTTTGAGTACATCGAATGCTTCTACAACCGCAAGAGAAGTCATTCCGCTCTTGAATATGTATCGCCATGTGAATTTGAGGCTGCTTACTACGCTAACCAGAGAAAAGTAGCTGCCTAAGTTCAGCTATTTCTCACTGTTTAACGTGTCCGTTTTCTTGACATAGCACCAAATTGCGGAAGAAAAGAAATAAAGAATAAAGCTACTTTTGGATTTGTAACATTGGTTATGACTCCCTGCATATATATCTTCCTTAATTCCAAATGCTTTAATGCAGAAGGTTCAAATGTTAGTGGTGATTTTTGAAACAACATTTTTATACCAAGATAAATCAAGTAAGCAGCACCCATTATTTTAATTGCGGTAAATAACAAAATAGATTGTTTCAAAATAATAGATAGACCAAAGGCAGCTAATAAAGTATGGATGAAAGAACCCGTTGAAATTCCAAGTACAGAGTAAACGCCTGCTTTTCTACCTTGTGATATGCTTCTGCTAATAATATACATTGTGTCAGTTCCAGGGGTTAAATTCATTAATATTTTAATATTGACATAAGTAAATAAACTCCGTAACCAGTTATTCCAAGCATTCGCACACCTTCTTTTCATTATTTTATTATCATCAATGAAGTCGTTTAGGAACTAAATCTTACCTTCTTCAGCTAACCTGACCATTAGTTTAACAACAAAAACAAGTTCAATGGAGAACAATTTGTATAAATGCTCTAAATCTTTGTTAAGGATATAGCATGGAAGCATTATGTATTATCTTTTTTGTTTAATATTCTGTTCCATCATTTTTGCAATTTCTGCTGAATTATATTTGTTGCTTGTTTTTAAACCATTAATAAGGTTTTGTTGTCTTTCTATGGAGTGATTCTGGCTTAACTTCCATTTCCCTTCCATTCTATTTATTAAGATTTCAAATACAACTATGCCATTCACTAAGCCATCTATGAATTTATCATCAAATTTAGCATTCCAAGGATTGGGCATAGATGATTCGTAAAAATTCACCGTCTTTTCCATCCGTTCAACCATTTCCTCTTTTTTCTCTATGATTCGAACTGCTCCATATACATGGACTGCTACATAATTCCAAGTAGGTACAGTGTTTGGTTCGTTATACCAGGAAGCGGAGATATAAGCGTGAGGACCTGAAAAAACTACAAAGAACTTCTTTACCATTTAATTTATTCCAGTGAGGATTTCGTTTTGCCATATGACCAATCAACACACCGTTATCCCCCGTTTTTTCATCCAAAAAGAAAGGCAAATGTGTTGCCAATGGCCCACTTTCTTCCTGTGAAAATAAAATTCCAAAACTGTTGCCTCTAATAAAATTTACTAATTTTGTTTTATCATTAACTTCAAAAGCTTTTGGTATGTACATTTCTGATTCTCCCTCAATACTTTTACATAATTATACATACAGAGGAATAAAAACGAAGAGAAGACTGCCCGTAGCCACCCATGAATCGAGCTTCACCACAGATGATGAAAGGTGATTGGGTCTTCCATAGGAGAAAACTATGCTACATCTATGCTGAACCATCAGAAGGATGAAAATATTCATTTTCAGAATAGACCTTCATGCCACGTGGCGGCACCAGAAAATGAATGAAAACATATATGATTGAATTATTCATTTTCAAGCCCAACTGAGTAAGTTAAGAAAAAGCCTGCATCGGCTATATTTTAGATGCTTGTTGTAGAAATAGTATACAACTATCAGGAATAGACTCTTTAAAGCAAATTTTAATTTCAAACTTTTTCCCCTTAGATGGTTTATATGTAGTATAAACCTCACCACTTTCAATGAAACTTAAGTAAACATTTATCTTCTCTTGTAGAAGCAATAAGTGTTCTTCTTCGTTCCGCCAATCAAGACTATCAATTATTGTTAAAGTACAAATACCTGTCTCTTTATTAAGACTTATCATATCTACTTCATTTGTATTTTGCACACCCATTATCCTCACACCAATACGTATTATTCCTGTAACCATCTAAACTTTTTGTACCAAATGAGAAAAAACAAAACGACTTTTTTGTTTTTAAACAACACTTTTGTAAACTAAACAACTTTTTGTCACTCAACACCTTTATTAAACTAAAGCCCCCGTTAGGTATAAAAAAATTAATCCAGCACCTCCAATAATAAGTAGGAGCGAGATAAAAATTAACCACGTTGATAGGGAAGGGGATAATGAGAATACGTCTAATATTTCAAGAAAAATAGCTACTTTCTTTTTGTTTGATGGTAAATTTTTATATTCATTCCAACTTTTCTTGAAATATATTACTCCAAAGGGGAAAAGTCCTATACCTACTACTAACATAATCACACCAATTCCGAAAGCGTTCATAGTTACCTTCCTTTACAGTCTTAACTATCCTGTCACGTTAGCGAAGTAAACAAAAATGGAGCTGCTTAGTTCCGCACCGTGGCTACTCCCGATTCTGATAAATATTTTTACGAACAACCTGCATAAAAATGGATGGATTATCCAATGGCTCAAAGCCATATTGTGCATACAAAGAATGTGCGTCGTTTGTTGCCAACATAAATCTACGGACAGTTTGAAGTTGGGGATGTTCTTTAATTATACTCATTAACCATTTTGATAAACCTAACCCACGAAAAGGCTTTAGAACGAAAACATCAGCTAAATATGCAAACGTGGATAAATCTGAAATAACTCTTCCAAAGCCGATTAGCTGCGCTGGACCAATGATTGGGTCTCTTTTATAAATTCCAAAACATAGAGGAGTATTTTTCATTGATTCCATAACAATTTCTCTGGGGATTCCATTTGCTCAATATGATTCCTTATTCAAGAAATAAATATTATATCCATATCCAAGTAACTCTTTTCAGCAGAAATGGAAAATTCATCTCTTTTCCATAAAGTTGGGATATGGTCCACTTTTACCACCACTTTCCTTTTTAAAACAATTTTATCATATGAAGATATTTTCAGAAAAATCATTTTTTATGTAAAATCGATATTGACCGAGAACAGAGCCTATTAATTAAGAAGGCCTATTAAATTACCAAGGGGGAGGAATATGTACACAGAAGAGAAATTTTTGGACTTTTTAATTAAAGCAAAAAAAGCAACTTATGCATCACAAGGAGACAACGCGTCTGTAACGCCTTTGTTAGAAGGTTCACGTCAATTGGAGTTCCAAGAAGGTCATTTTTTATATCGTGATGTATATTTTGGGATGAGTTATTTTGCAGGCCAAGAAATTGTCTACTATCAGGGGAATCCGATTTGGTCTATGTGCTATTCAGGCGGTGTGGATAAAGAATTTGAGATTGAATTTGTAAAAGAAGTTTACGCTTTTTTAAGAAAAGCGATGAGAAATGTTAGTGCGGATAATCCGTTTCGTGGACCTAAAGAATTTGTTGAAGGAGATTATATTTATAGAAATAGCGATAAGGGAGAATTAGGTAAGTTCGTAGGAAAAGAGACGATATCCTTTGCCAACAAAGTTGTATATAGTCTTCACTACTCTGGTGGATTTATTAAATAAAAACAAGGTCAGTTTTTCCTGTTTCACTAAACGAAAAAATCCCCTGTTTTTAATTAAAATCTCTGTTAAAGAATGTGGTTGATTTTCTTGTTCAACAGGCAGTTTTCTTAAAGAAGGATATCAAGTTTGGAGGGAGAATTGTCCTTAGGGAAGTGGTTTTTATGTGTACATAATGAATGGAAGGAGTGTTTATAATGAATTTGCAATTCGAGATTCGTAAAGCAACAGTTCAAGACATAGAAGAAATTGTAAGATTGCGTTTGGAGCTTTTTAAGGAATTAGGGGAAGTACAGTCGGAACAAGAGGAAGCTCTTGTCACAACAGTTACAAAAAAATATTTAGAGGAAGCACTTTCTAACAATGAATTTATTTCCTTTTTAGCTTTATCAAATAATAATGTTATAAGTGTTAGTGGGATGGTTTTATTTAAACGACCACCTTACTTAGATAATCTAAAAGGGCTTGAAGCTTATATACTGAATATGTATACAATTCCTCAATATCGAGGGAAAGGTTTAGCAAGAAAATTATTAGAAAATTGCATTGAGGAATGCAAAAAAATCGGGGTAAAACGAATTTGGTTACATGCATCTGATGATGGAATACCATTATATAAAAAAATGGGATTTACTTTTAAAAACAGTGAAATGGAATTATTTATTTAAAAGTCAGTGATTTTTATGTAGCTTATTGGAACTTAGCTATCTCGTTCAACTAACGTATGTCGATAGAAAAGACCGATTTATACCGGTCTTTTTTGTATGTTTTGTTTGACTATATCGAATCTATTAACATAACAACAAAAGCCCTCTATGAGGATTTCATCAATCGATATTTTTAAAAGCGCTTCACGAAACGGTATCCCGTTATTTCATAACCTAATTCTTTATAAAATGGATGAGCTTGTTCCTCCCTACCAAAGCCACTCACCAACCAAGTTCCAATACATCCTTTTTCAAAAGCTAATTTTTCGGCATAGTTCATCAAGAACCGCCCAACACCTTTACGACGTGCGCCCGAATCAACAACAATGACAGAGATTTCGCCATATTTGCTTACTTCTTCTAAATTCTCACGAACACGAAACCCAAGTAACCCTAAAATAGCGCCATTTTCTTCGCAAACATACAGGGAATCAAAAGGACTATCCTCTATAAACTCTAATCTGTTATTCATTTCCTCTTGAGAGATTTCGTGACCACTTAATTCCTTCATCAGATGACACAAATGTGGAATATCTTCTCTTAAAGCTTGACGAATGGTTAATGGCATATGTATCTCCTCTCCCTCGATTGTTTACTCTTGGAGACATAAAGTATTGTCTGCCCTCAAACAACTGGACTTCGACACTTTCTCAGGGATTGTAGAGATAGATGAAACATATTTTCTGTACTCCGAAAAAGATAAAATATTAAAGGGCGTAAACCTCGTAAACGTGGTGGTTCTTCAAAATTGCGTGTCATTAATCACGAACAAGTTTGTGTTTTAATCGCAAGAGACCGCCAAAAAGCGACTTATTCAGGAGTTCTTAGTAGAGGTCGAATTACGAAAACTCAATTAGATAAGGCTATTGGCTCTAAATTGTCATCGGACAATACACTTTGTACTCATGCTTGGAGAGCCTTTTCTACCTATGCAAAAAGCAAAGGTTTAGAGCATTACCGATTCAAATCAGATAGAGCTGAACGGGTAAAAGGTATATCCAAAATGTGAATAACTATCACAGTCGTTTGAAAAGCTGAATACAACGGTTTAATGGCGTGGCAACAAAATATCTCGACCATTATTTGAGTTGGTTTCATTTCTTAGATATGGTTAACTATCGTAGTGACAATACAACAGTGAATAAACTGATTGCGGAAAGTTCTTTAATTCCAACAGATGTAACAAATAAAAGGTTAAGACTGATGGACATAAATTTCTTATCATAAGAAATTAACCGACAAACAATTCAAAATTAAAAAAATATTGTATAATTTATAACAAGGGGAGGTGCTATTTATGGTTTTTCGTGCAAAAATTGATTCTTTTTTCATATTTATAATGTCTATCACAATATTAGTGTTGAGCGGTGTATTATTAATACCTTTATTCACCGATAAGACGAGAACAATGCTCGACACGGTTATTGTGTTTTCATTATTAATTATCTCCGTGGGATTCATTACTTGGTCTGTATTTTCCATTAAGTATGTGTTCTACGATGACTATTTATTGGTGAAAGGCGGTCCATTTAGAAGTCGTATATTATATCAAGAAATAACAAAAGTTTCCCCAACAAAAGATATCTACACAGGTTATAGATTGTTATCATCAAAAAGTGGTATAGAAATTTTTTATAAATCAGGAACTTTAGGAAGTGTTAAGATTTCACCGAAAGAAAATGAACTATTTTTATCTGAACTAAAAAAACGTTGTCCTAATGTAATAATTCAAGAAAGTTAATAGTAAGTTCATTTAGGGATTGCATTGCTTATAAAATCAGCAGTGCTTTTTTTTAATTTAATTTTATCAACATTATTTATTAACATAACCTATATTCTTTAATCCACTCTAAAAATTCTATACGGTTTCCGAATGGGTCAAAAGTATAAAATCTTTTAGCTCCGGGAAGGTTATCGTCTTCAATAACATCCATCCCATGTTTTATTAGATGTTGCTTTAATTCTTCGATTTTTTCTACTTCAAACGCAGGATGTGCCTTTTTGGCTGGAGAAAACGGTTCTTCAATTCCTATATGTACTTCATAATTTCCAAAACCAAACCATACCCCACCCCTTTTCTTTAATTCTTCGGGTTTTTCAATTTCATTAAAACCTAAAATGTCCTTAAAAAATTTCCTTGCTATGTCTTCACTTCCTTTTGGAGCAGCAAGTTGAATATGGTCAATTGCTTTAAAAATAAAAGACATTATAACCTCTCCCTCCTACTTCTGTTTCTAAATTAATTGAATTTTTACTAAATTATAACTTTTTTATCAACAATAACGCAATCAATTATATTTTATCAAATATCATAAGTTTTTCTTATGATTTATTGTTAAATTCTGTATTTTATAATTCAACTAATGCTCCTCGTTGACCAACCATGAAGCGAGTTTCATCACAGATGATGGAAGTTGATTCGTTCTTCCATGGGAGTTGAATAAAAAAAGCGATGCCCTATTTAAGAATGGCACTCGTTAGTTGAAGGAAAATTATCGGTATTTTTCGTTTTGATGGAAAAACTGAATAATACCTTTATGGTCTGAATAACAAGCACCGTTTTTATCGTGTCCTACTCCAGGAGCAATTTCTAAAGCAATTTGTAATTTGTGTTTAATTCTTAACTCCACGAACGGCAATGCATTGATTTCAACAGGAACATTTTCATCTCCCGTACCGTGCCAAATTTTACACGGAATAGGAGCTAATGCAAGTTTTTCAAGAGCAAACGTTTTATCAATATATGCATCTACGGTACTATAATCAATTTCGTGCGATAAAGCAATTGCATGCCCCGTTGGGTCATCCATGTCTAAATTATTCCTCTTAATATAATCATTTTCGTATTCTCTTTGTTCTTTTACGTTTAAAAGTGGCTGTGAAAATGCAACTGATCGAACAAAATCAACGTTTCTCATTAGCCTTAAAGCGAGTAGACCTCCCATGCTAATCGCAAACAAATGAACGGAATAATTAATTCCTGTTTCTTTAACCATATACTCATGTAAATTTTTGATGTCTTGTAGGGATTTATCATTTCCAAAGTTCGCCCCATGAGCATTGGAGTAACCAATTGTATACCCCTCTTCTAATAAAGAGTTAAATAATGCCTTTTTATTTAAATCTTCATGCCAATCACTACTATTATTTGACACAAAGGCAATAGAACCACCTAAAAAAATAACGCCATAACCATTCGACTTTTTAGGTTGCCCAATGTAAGCCCATTGTCCGTCAATATTTACAAATTGCTCCCTAATAGACAAAATAATCACCCTTTTCTATTGTTTTACATTCCCTATACCTACTTCAATTATATCCGTAAAATTGTTGGTCAATGTCTCCCCATCCAAAATGGGCATATTGATAATAACTATCTGTTGTTTTAAACAATTTTTCTCCTTTTTTAGGCCATGTATATGACATGAATCATCTCTCCCCTTTATCTATTTATTATCTTTATCATACCATCACCTACTTTTTAGAAACGCCCTTGTTTGTATTTTTGGTCAAAGAAGATAAAAATATCCATTTCCAACACTCTTCTTTTATATTAAATAATTGTTTTTGATAAATAATATACATATATAGATGGTGTTGCAAAACTAGAGTAAACACTCGAAGTTATGCATAAGGATACAGCATAACACATGCAGTAAATATCGATGAAATCCATACCATCGCGGCTGTTCCACCCCGTCACTTTTTAACTCATTAAATACCCGTTCTATCTCGCGGCGAAGTCCAAACAGCCATTGGCTAAATCTCGTTTTCAAAAAAACAGGAAGAACCCGGCCATAAGCATCTTTCCGTTCCTCGCTATTGCGGCGGTTGATGGGAGAAAGGAATAGGATTCCTGCTTGTTCGGCTGTTTGTCGAACTTTTTCGCTGTCATATGCGGCATCCCCTAATACAAATTCGATATCCCATTGCTCCAAAGAAGCAAGCAATTCTGGTGCCACTGCCGCATCATTTCGATTCGCGGTGGTCAACACATGAGATAAAATGATTCCCTCAAAAGTGGTGCAGAGATGGAGTTTATATCCTTTAAACCAGTGGTATCGGGTGGACACTCCCCACTTTGCCTGTGAATCATAAAGACTGCTTCGAAGGGCCGTGCTGTCGATCAGCACGATTGGGGATACCGTACTTCTAGATCTTTGAGCAGCTGTGCATGAAAGACGGGAAATCCTTGTTCCCTAAACCACTTCGCCGCACGGGAAAAAGTAGACAGATGAGGAACCTTACTAAGCCCGCAGGCCCGCTGAAAACAGCGAAAACGCTGCAGAATGCGCACTAATTTTCGCAAGGAATCAATGGAAAAATAGGTTTTCAAAAAGAAACATTTCAACAACGATTTTTTCGATACTGGCGGCCTTCCTGTCACATACGGTGTTTCCGGCAACGACAGCGAGTCGATATATTGAAATAATGCTTCTAAAATTGGATCGATTTCATAAGACCATGCATGTTCGTTGTTTAAATTGGAAATCATGATAGTGTCCACCCCTTGGTAGTTGGTTTTGATCACTGTATATGATTTCCAAGGTGGTGGATTTTTTATGTGCATTTATGCATCCGTTATGCGTTTTGCAACACGTTCAATACAACAAAAAGAGAGACTTTCCTACTAAATTCGTTCGTCAAATTCCGACAAATAATAGGTATTTATTCCTGATTTGTTTAATAAATATGTAAATAGAGAAGGGAGGTGAAATGTCATGATTATGCATCCTGTAGTTTCATCAAATCTACGGGCTGTTGGATACGATCCGAAATCGCAAACACTAAGAATTGAATTCCATAACGGCACTTATGAGTATTACAACGTGCCAAAACATGTTTACCGAAATCTTATGTCAGCTCCTTCAAAAGGGAGATTTCATGATTATTTCATCAAGGATGTTTACCCATACAAACGATTATAACTTGCTAACTACAGGAACTGGTCTAGGAGACCAGTTCTTTCATAATCATAAAACGCCTGTCATTTAGACAGACGTGCCCGTGTATTTTGTATGTTTTGTTCAACTAAACACCCGTTAGCCATCCATGAAGCAGAGCCTCACCACAGAAAATGTAAGAAAATAACGTTCTTACATGGTAGTGAATTAATTCATTACTCCTACATATCTGATGCTTTTTTCTCTAATTTACATATCCATTTATAATAGCCTAACAAGAATAGTAAGAGTATGGGTTCAAGAATGATTTATATTTTTACATTTCCTGCTTAATTTACTTTTAATCAACACTTGTCCCCTTCATTATTATCCTGAGTGCATATATTATTATTACCACCGAAAGCATCCTAGATAAGTCACCTCCACGAGGCGTTTGCATGTATTGCAGACGCTTTTTTATTTTTAGAAATTGTTTAAGCAAATCGCTGATTTTGTCATAACACGATGATACTTGTCTAATCACCCCTTTTCTTAAGGAATATATATACATAGCAGGAGTGCTTTTCCTCCGAATATTCCAATAGGTGGTGAAAAGATATGTGTTGGGGATGTGGATATGGATATGGTGGCTACGGCGGTTACGGCGGTGGCTTCAATTTTGCGTTGATTGTTGTATTGTTCATTTTATTAATTATTGTCGGAACTTCTATTTGGAGCGCCTAATATTCCTAACGTTCTTATCAAAAACAGACTGCTTACCATAAATGGGAGGTGTTATATATGACCGGTTTTGCCTTAGTTGTTGTCCTATTCATCTTGCTTATCATTGTAGGATGTTCTTGTATGGGTCTTGGCGGTTATTAATTCCCCACAAGGTGACATTTAATATCTCTTAATTTCCTCATTTAATCGGAATAGGTGGTTTCGTTTATTGAAAAGGAAAAGGGCAGGTTGGGTTAATCTGTCTCTGATAATGAAAGGAAGATGAATTAAATGCCATTTTTTGGATTCGACCAAAGAGAATTCTTTTTTCGTGACGACTTTAGAAGAAGACGGTTTTTCCCCTTTAGAAGAAGACCGTTTTTCCCATTTTTTCCGTTTTTCCCTTTTGGATTTGAAGACGACTTTAGAAGAAGACGCAGATTCTAATTAAACAAATGATTTAAACAGCGTTTCCATGGGCCTACGGGCCTTTTTTTTATAGATAAAGATCATCTGCTGTGAAATAAAAAAAAAGCACTTTGCTGGGAAGTTTCGCCCTGATTCATATCCCACGCTATCATCATAACACATTCGAAACAAAATAATCTGTCATCTTTCCGTCATTTTTCCTTCATTTTTCTTTCAGTTTTCTGTCATTGCGTTCTAAATTTTTTCCCTAAAAATATTAGTTTTTTCAATCCTTACCTTTTTAGTACTCTAAATGCTTCTCGAACTTTTCTCGCAAATTCCAGTGGTGGTTCGATTGATTCAAAATGCATATACATTGCTCTCGGTTGTTCAAACAACCAGTGATTGTGGACTGCTGTTACAATAATATCTCTCTTTCTTAATTCTGTTAACAACGGATTAACCTCTTCTTGAAGTAGTACCGTTTCACCTAGATTTAGAGCATTCCCTTGACTGTCTAAATTTTCGAAGGAAAAAAATTGAGGATTTACTAGTGGTGAATTCGTTCTTCTTCCAAGTATGGTAAATGGGATGTCTCTGAATTTCTGCACAAGACATACTCCATTCGTAACACTCCCAGTTCCGCCAAGGATTCTTGCAAATTCTCTACATAAGTCTTTTCTTGACTCCCTCATAAATTATCCCTCTTTCAACAAAAATTTTTTAGTATTCTTGTTTTTATTGTATGATTTTGGATTATTTATGAATGGGACAAGGGGCTACGACAAGAATGGAATTTATAAAACACAATATATCGAGGTTTGTTGTTTTAAAAAAGAAAGACACCTAAACAGGTGATATTATCCCTCTTGTGTAGACAGTGTAGAAAAAGGACACACTGCTATACAGGAGGGATTTTTTTGGATAAATCAGATGCAAAATACACAAGCTATAGTTTTGAATTTAAATTACGTACAGTCATGATGTATTTGAATGAACAATTAGGGTATCGAAAAGTAGCCAAGAGAATGGGGATCAAAGATCCTAAAAGGGTACGCATTTGGGTAAAGAACTATCAACAGTATGGAGAAGAAGGACTAAAAGAATGTAGAGGAAAAACCATTTCCTCTAAACGGGGCCGCCCAAGAAAGAAGCCATTAACAGTAGAAGAAGAAAATCGAAAACTCAAAGCAGAAAATGAATTCTTAAAAAAGCTTATTGCCTTGAAAAGGAGGTGAAAACCAGAGACAAAACCGTTTTCTATTCCATCATTCATGATCTTAGTAGTTCCTATCCTATTTCTTTATTATGTAAGATAGCTTGTGTTTCCAGAAGCGGTTATTATAAGTGGCGGAAACGAAAAAATGTAATAACAGTGAGGGATTTAAGAAATCATGAATTTGATCGTGGAAGCCTATGAAGTATCCAATGGAACCTATGGTTATCCAAGAGTAAAGGCATACATTTTGCGGGAGTACGGGTGGAGAATCAATCACAAATGTATTTATCGCTTAATGAAGCTAATGAATCTTCAGGCGAAAATTCGCAGAAAAAAGCAGGTCTACCGAAAAGGTTCGGAAAGAATGACGGTACCGAACGTATTAAATAGACAATTTACAGCGAGGAAACCAAATGAGAAATGGGTGACAGATATTACTTATCTCCTTTGGGACAACCAGCGTCTATACTTATCCGTTATCTATGATCTCTTTAACAGGGAAGTGATTTCATATCGAATCAGTAAAAGAAATGATGTTCCACTGGTTCTTGATACCTTAGACGAAGCAATAAAAAAAACGAGATGTGAATGGAACCATTTTACACAGTGACCAAGAGTTCCAGTACCATCCCATGAGTACCACGCAGCTCTTCAACAACATGGTATCATTCCAAGTATGTCCAGAAAAGCAGACTGTTTAGACAATGCTTGTATAGAAAACTTTTTTAGCCATCTAAAAACAGAATGTATATATCTTAAGGAATTTCACTCCATGGATGACCTGGAAGCAGCTGTTCATAAATATATGGAGTTTTATAATAATAGGCGCATTCAAAGGAAACTTACATACCTTAGCCCTGTACAATACAGAAAGAAGGTATGTGCATAACACAAGGAATCACGGATGACTAGAATAGCTCCTCCATCAGCTTGTCTGCCAATTAGTTGATGGGCTGTCAGTGTCAAGTGATTTCCTTGACACTGACAAAGCCCAATCAACTATGATGGATGAAGCTGATGAGAGGGTCTTTTTAAACACTGTCTACTTGACAGGGATATGTCCACACCCTGGCAGGGCTTTTTTTATTTTTGTGGAATGAATTAGTGGAGGTGATTCCATGTTCGAGATTGTCGGCAGACTTCGTTGTCCCGTTTGTTCTGAACCAGTCCAGATCGACGACAAAGTCTTCCTCGACATCATCAACACCGTCATTCATCAGAAATGTTACTACAAATCTCCGCAACGTAAACTCCCAATCAAAGACAAAAGTCCATTCCAGAAAATGCTCCTGAAATATTCGTTTTTTCATGAATTGTTTAGAAGAAAAAGAGCCTCTTATACTAACGCGGGTTCTCTTTTGAGGTGCAAAAATCAATTTCACAATACATTTTTAACGTGAATTCACACACGAATTCACGTTTTTTCTTTCCTTGAAATTACTACACTCTTTGATGTTTTTATTAAAATTCAAGTAGGATTTCGCACACCAATTCTCGAATATGGAAATAATTATTGTACAGTGTGATTTTTACTGTGAATTATGAAGGAGGAACAGATATGGAGTTTTTTAAACCCAAGAAAACCCAAAGTAGTGAAAATTCGCAGGAGAAACTATTTGGAAGTTTTGTAGAACAAGTTGTAAATTTAACATTTTAAAGTAAGAGCATTTCTTTGTAATGAGAAATGCTTTTTATTTTTGTCATAATTAAAAGGATATTTTAATTAACGATAATAATATAATAAAAAACAATACTAATTTATTGTGAAACGATAAATAATATACTAAAATCATGTTGTCATTAAATAAGTGAGGTGTATTAAATGAATGTTAAACGAGGCTCAACCACTTTCTTAAAGGTAACTATTTTTCTGGCTGGAATTGCAGTGCTTTATTTGTGTATATTTTTGGTTCCTAAGATTGGAAATTTTGCTGGAGAATTGTACCCAGATATGTCTTATTTGAAATATCTCGTTTTCATCGTGATGTATGGAGCAGCTGTTCCTTTTTACTTTGCTCTCTATCAGGCTTTCAATCTTTTACGGTATATTGACAAAAACACAGCATTCTCAGAATTATCCGTAAAGGCATTAAAGAACATAAAGTGCTGTGCTTTTACAATCAGTGGTTTGTATGTATTAGGTTTTCCGCTCTTTCGTTTTATAACGAAGAATATGGACCCTCCTTTTGGAATATTGCAACTCATAATCATTTTTGCTTCGTTGGTTATCGCCGTTTTTGCTGCTATCCTCCAACGGCTTCTACAAGAAGCGATTAACATAAAATCAGAAAATGATTTGACGGTCTGAGGTGGAGGATATGGCAATTATTATTAATATTGATGTGATGTTAGCAAAACGAAAAATGAGCGTAACAGAGCTTTCGGAGAGGGTTGGAATAACTATGGCGAATCTTTCCATTCTGAAAAATGGGAAAGCAAAAGCGGTTCGTTTTTCAACATTAGAAGCGATATGTAAGGCTTTGGATTGTCAGCCAGGTGATATTTTGGAGTACAAAAGCGACGAAGACACTCAATAAAAACAGACAACAAATTTATTTAACGGAAGTCGTTAGAGAATTTAAGGGATAGCCATTAAGCTATCCCTTCTTTGCGTTATTGATGTTATTTACTCAGAGAATTCCATTGAGAATTGCATTGATATTAGTGACAAAATATATGATGTGATTTGCAATGTTTGCACCTCAAAAGGTAACCCGTTAATAAAATACCATCTTAATTTTTTAGTAATACCAGCAAATTCCATTCTCATCCTCCCGTTTTTACACAATAAGGTAATATTCTAAGGATATTTAGTAAAACCCCTTTCGTTTGGAATTATTTTCAACAAAATTCCTGTTGTTTGTTAGAGTCCTCCGTAATTTTTATTCCAATCTACTCTTCAAAATTATACGAATTAGCATACGATTCATATTACGGAAAGCATATAAAAAAGTAGTTCGTTTTGGAGTGTTATTTTACATTTTGTACTCCAAAACTGAACTACTTATGTGATATTATCAATGCTCTTTTTTCTATTTAAATATCTAGTTCAAGCCAGTTTCTAAATCGTTTTGCAGCCTCTCCATCTGCAATTATCCCACTTTTAGGACTTGTTGTGAAAGGTAGCCATTGCCAATCCTCGCACCCTACAAAAGCTAATCTTGACCAATTATCTATGAATTCAACAAAATTATTTGCAATTTTGTATCCGTGCCCTTCTCCATCATCGTGACTAAGATAGACTATCGGGGCATCATCAGTATTATTCATATCTAAAGCTAAGTAATCACCATTGCCTACTTCACAAAAAGCTAATTTGTTATGCCAAACCACATCATATTCATCTTCAGGGTTAGGAAAAACATTTTCAATCCAACCCATACGGTCTTCTTCAAATTGAGGTAGAAGTTCTAAACTCCAGTGTGGTGTTCCAGAGAAAATTCCTCTAAATTCATTCGGCTTCTCCATATTGTCAGGCAAAAACCAACGTAAACTGAAACTCCCAGAAAACTCCCTAAGAACTTTCTTGAAACTTTCGGGTAGCTTGACCCCAAGTTGTTCCTCTGTTTTGATTATTTGTTCAAGCGAAGCTGGTTCATCAATAATGACTTCTTGAACTTCTCCACCAATCTCTTTAATCCTAGAAGTAATAGCCTTAATTCTATTTCTAATTAATTCGTAATCCAAATCATCACCCCATAATTTTTTCAATTATAATATATCATTTATATTGAATTTTTTGGTAACAATTCCTAATCGTTGTTCTTGGGTAAGTCTCGGACCTTATTTAGTAGCAATTTTAACCTATAAAATCGTAGTCAAAACATCAAAGACAATAGTTATTGTCCTTTGTCATTTCGTATGCTAATTTTGTGCGTTTTTCATTCAATTTGTAGTAAAAACCTTAATTTGTTAATAAATAAAAAAGACAGACCAAAGCTTTGTTATTTGGTCTGTCAATAAGTGATTTATTTTTTACTTTTCTCTCCCAAAGGAGAACCCGTTATCCTTATCCCTTTCCCCTCTTTTTGCTCACTCCAAATAAAAAGGAATCGAGAAATGTACTAAAGGCACTTTTCCCGATTCCCTTGAATTCTCTTCTTCCCTCTTTTTATTTCCTCAACAATCACCAGACTTTTTTGTGTATCATCAAAATTTTTAAGAGAAACAATATGAGAAATTACTTAAACAAGTTATTTATTGGACTGAATTTCGCATGTCCTTGCTGCACTTCGCTGCTGAAAAGATTTACATACACTTTTGTTACTTCCAATGACGTATGTCCTAGTATTGCTTGCAATTGAAATGCATTCGCCCCATTTAACACACATAATTTGGCAAATGTATGACGGAATGTGTGTGGGGAACAACGAACATTCTTTATCCCCGCTTTTTTCCCATATTCTCTAATTCTATCTTGTACTTGCTTTTTACTCAATGGAGTGTTGTCCCGAGTAATAAATAAGTAATCTGTATCCACATTTCCTCTTACAACTAAATATTTTTTTAATTGGCTAATCATTTTATCTTGAATAGGAACAAAGCGTTCAAAGCCACCTTTTGTGTTTCGAATGCGTATGACTTTTTGTTCCCAAATGATATCTGTTGTTTTTATACCCACCAGTTCATTTACTCGAACTCCCGTTTCCAACAGCAACATCATAATCGTATAATCCCTTAAACCTACAAATGTACGAAGGTCGCATGCTTTAAATAAAGCCTTTATCTGCTGATTATCAAATGTTTCTACAATCCTTTTTCTATCCTTCAGCAATTTGATGTCTTTCATCGGATTGCTTTTTATGAGATTTCGTCCTTCCAAAAAGTTAAAAAACGCCCGCCTGGCTCGCAAACGGAAGTTGATACTGACTGTCTTAAGACCTTTTTCTTTCATGTACATAATGACATTTCGCTTAATGGTTTCTCCTGTCCATTCACTTACACGTAATTCGATTTCTTGCTCTTTCAGCAGTTTTACAAATGCATTTAACTCACTGCGGTAATATTTAATCGTATGTTCTCTTAAATTCCTCAATTCGCAATCCTCTATTCTCTAACAATTCATCGAATGTGTATTCAATTTCTCCGATGTCGTCAGATATTAACAACAACTCCTCACGACTCAACTCTCCTCTTCTTCCACTCTTGCTCTTTCTCTGCAATTTTCTCTCATTTTCTATTCTTTTCATTTTCCATTTCACCTCACCGAACACGATTGTACGCACACGATTTTCTTTTCTCGAATCGTATTCGGTAAATAAAAAACAAGGGATTCCACTTACGTGAAACCCCTTGTCCCTAAAGCCTTTCTCCTATTTTCGATGCCGATGGTGGGAGTCGAACCCACACGGGGGGCTACCCCACACGATTTTGAGTCGTGCGCGTCTGCCAATTCCGCCACATCGGCATAAGCACATGTATAATTTTAAATTGTAAATAGTATAAAGTCAAGCATTTATTTATCTTATATTTTATTTTTATTCAGAGAGTCAAGCTCAGGACGGACATAAATATCTACGCGAAATTTCATAATCTATGTGTCCCCAATTTCGCCATTCCAGCACTACCATGGAGGCGGCACCCGGATTCGAACCGGGGATAAAGGTTTTGCAGACCTCTGCCTTACCACTTGGCTATGCCGCCATACGAAAGCGGAAGACGGGACTCGAACCCGCGACCCCCACCTTGGCAAGGTGGTGTTCTACCACTGAACTACTTCCGCATCGTGGCTGGGGTAGTTGGATTCGAACCAACGCATCACGGAGTCAAAGTCCGTTGCCTTACCACTTGGCTATACCCCAAAAAAATAAGACGCAGAAGGAAAGGCGACTAGTGGGAATCGAACCCACGCATGCCAGAGCCACAATCTGGTGCGTTAACCACTTCGCCATAGTCGCCATACAACGTCTTTTCATTTTATGGCAGGGGCAGTAGGAATCGAACCCACACCGGAGGTTTTGGAGACCTCTGTTCTACCATTAAACTATGCCCCTAAATATAAAATGGAGGGGGACGGATTCGAACCGCCGAACCCAAAGGGAGCGGATTTACAGTCCGCCGCGTTTGGCCACTTCGCTACCCCTCCATATTCATGGTGCCGACTGCAGGACTTGAACCCGCAACCTACTGATTACGATTCAGTTGCTCTACCAATTGAGCTAAGTCGGCACATGAAGCACGTTTCTAAAAGAATAAGTGTGATGGTGGCTCGGGACGGAATCGAACCGCCGACACAAGGATTTTCAGTCCTTTGCTCTACCGACTGAGCTACCGAGCCATTTTCTACTACTCATATCACTATGGCGGTCCCGACGGGACTCGAACCCGCGATCTCCTGCGTGACAGGCAGGCATGTTAACCACTACACTACGGGACCATTATTGGTTGCGGGGGCAGGATTTGAACCTGCGACCTTCGGGTTATGAGCCCGACGAGCTACCGGACTGCTCCACCCCGCGACGATAAAAAGTAGTGCTTACTGCTCCCCGAATTTGTCAAAACTGTCAATGCATCGAAGAAACTTATTAACTTTTTGTTTACTCATTGTCCCTTTTATTTCTCATCGCAACGAATCTACGGAAGATTTAAACCGTTACTCCATCCGCGGCGACGCAAAAACATGATGATTAATTGCAAAATGAAACGAAGATTTCATGGTGGAGGATGACGGGATCGAACCGCCGACCCCTTGCTTGTAAGGCAAGTGCTCTCCCAGCTGAGCTAATCCTCCACAAAAAGAAAGTGACCCGTACGGGATTCGAACCCGTGTTACCGCCGTGAAAGGGCGGTGTCTTAACCACTTGACCAACGGGCCATAGTGACTAATTAATGGCGGAGAGCAAGGGATTCGAACCCTTGAGGCGCTATTCACGCCTACACGATTTCCAATCGTGCTCCTTCGACCACTCGGACAGCTCTCCAAGATGGCTCCGCAGGCAGGATTCGAACCTGCGACCAATCGGTTAACAGCCGATTGCTCTACCACTGAGCTACTGCGGAATAACTGATGAAGGAACTGATTGTCTCTTCTTTTATAAACCTTCTTATTGATTGGACAAGTATTATTATAATGACTAATATTATCATGTCAAGAGTTTTTTTATTTCATTCCCTCAAAACTAGATAACCGTCCATTTGGAAGAAACCGTTTCGCTGGGCGGCTTCCTTTGCTTTTCCGTTCCGCTTGGTTAAGCCCTCGATCGATTAGTATCCGTCAGCTCCACGTGTCGCCACGCTTCCACCTCGGACCTATCGACCTCGTCATCTTCGAGGGATCTTACTCGCTTTTCGCGATGGGAAATCTCATCTTGAGGGGGGCTTCACGCTTAGATGCTTTCAGCGCTTATCCCTTCCGCACATAGCTACCCAGCGGTGCCCCTGGCGGGACAACTGGTACACCAGCGGTGCGTCCATCCCGGTCCTCTCGTACTAAGGACAGCTCCTCTCAAATTTCCTGCGCCCGCGACGGATAGGGACCGAACTGTCTCACGACGTTCTGAACCCAGCTCGCGTACCGCTTTAATGGGCGAACAGCCCAACCCTTGGGACCGACTACAGCCCCAGGATGCGATGAGCCGACATCGAGGTGCCAAACCTCCCCGTCGATGTGGACTCTTGGGGGAGATCAGCCTGTTATCCCCGGGGTAGCTTTTATCCGTTGAGCGATGGCCCTTCCATACGGAACCACCGGATCACTAAGCCCGACTTTCGTCCCTGCTCGACCTGTCCGTCTCGCAGTCAAGCTCCCTTCTGCCTTTGCACTCTCCGAATGATTTCCAACCATTCTGAGGGAACCTTTGGGCGCCTCCGTTACCTTTTGGGAGGCGACCGCCCCAGTCAAACTGCCCACCTGACACTGTCTCCCACCCCGGTAAGGGGTGCGGGTTAGAATTTCAATACCGCCAGGGTGGTATCCCACCGCCGCCTCCACCGAAGCTGGCGCTCCGGCTTCCCAGGCTCCCACCTATCCTGTACAAGCGATACCAAAATTCCATATCAGGCTGCAGTAAAGCTCCACGGGGTCTTTCCGTCCTGTCGCGGGTAACCTGCATCTTCACAGGTAGTATGATTTCACCGGGTCTCTCGTTGAGACAGTGCCCAAGTCGTTACACCTTTCGTGCGGGTCGGAACTTACCCGACAAGGAATTTCGCTACCTTAGGACCGTTATAGTTACGGCCGCCGTTTACTGGGGCTTCGGTTCGCACCTTCAGCCTTGCGGCTTAAGCGCTCCCCTTAACCTTCCAGCACCGGGCAGGTGTCAGCCCCTATACTTCGCCTTTCGGCTTCGCAGAGACCTGTGTTTTTGATAAACAGTCGCTTGGGCCTTTTCACTGCGGCTCCCTCGGGCTTGAGACCCAAGAGAGCACCCCTTCTCCCGAAGTTACGGGGTCATTTTGCCGAGTTCCTTAACGAGAGTTCTCCCGCGCACCTTAGGATTCTCTCCTCGCCTACCTGTGTCGGTTTGCGGTACGGGCACCTCCCACCTCGCTAGAGGCTTTTCTTGGCAGTGTAGGATCGGGGACTTCGGGACCAAAGGTCCCTTCGCCATCACGGCTCCGCCTTGTTGCCAGACGGATTTGCCTATCTGGCGGCCTAACCGCTTGGACAGGCTATTCCAGCAGCCTGCTCGCCCTACCTTCCTGCGTCCCCCCATCGCTCAAACGGTGAGGAGGTGGTACAGGAATCTCGACCTGTTGCCCATCACCTACGCCTTTCGGCCTCGGCTTAGGTCCCGACTAACCCTGAGCGGACGAACCTTCCTCAGGAACCCTTAGGCTTTCGGTGCAGAGGATTCTCACCTCTGTTTTCGCTACTCACACCGGCATTCTCACTTCTAAGCGCTCCACGAGTCCTTCCGGTCTCGCTTCGGCGCACTTAGAACGCTCCCCTACCGATGACCATCGGTCATCCCACAGCTTCGGTGGTACGTTTAGCCCCGGTACATTTTCGGCGCAGAGTCACTCGACCAGTGAGCTATTACGCACTCTTTAAATGATGGCTGCTTCTAAGCCAACATCCTGGTTGTCTGGGCAACTCCACATCCTTTTCCACTTAACGTACACTTAGGGACCTTAGCTGGTGGTCTGGGCTGTTTCCCTCTCGACTACGGATCTTATCACTCGTAGTCTGACTCCCAAGGATAAGTCGTTGGCATTCGGAGTTTGACTGAGTTCGGTAACCCGATGAGGGCCCCTAGCTCAATCAGTGCTCTACCTCCAAGACTCTTCCCTTGAGGCTAGCCCTAAAGCTATTTCGGGGAGAACCAGCTATCTCCAGGTTCGATTGGCATTTCACCCCTACCCACACCTCATCCCCGCACTTTTCAACGTGCGTGGGTTCGGGCCTCCAGTAGGTGTTACCCTACCTTCACCCTGGGCATGGGTAGATCACCTGGTTTCGGGTCTACGACGACGTACTACGCGCCCTATTCAGACTCGCTTTCGCTGCGGCTCCGTCTTTTCGACTTAACCTCGCACGTCATCGTAACTCGCCGGTTCATTCTACAAAAGGCACGCCATCACCCATCAACGGGCTCTGACTACTTGTAGGCACACGGTTTCAGGTTCTCTTTCACTCCCCTTCCGGGGTGCTTTTCACCTTTCCCTCACGGTACTGGTTCACTATCGGTCACTAGGGAGTATTTAGCCTTGGGAGATGGTCCTCCCTGCTTCCGACGGGATTCCCCGTGTCCCGTCGTACTCAGGAGCCACTCGGGAGGGAACGAAGTTTCGACTACAGGGCTGTCACCTTCTCTGGCGGGCCTTTCCAGACCGCTTCGTCTACCCCGTTCCTTTGTCACTCCCATCTGAGTGGTCCTACAACCCCAAGAGGCAAGCCTCTTGGTTTGGGCTGTTCCCGTTTCGCTCGCCGCTACTCAGGGAATCGCGGTTGCTTTCTTCTCCTCCGGGTACTGAGATGTTTCAGTTCCCCGGGTGTGCCCTCCATACCCTATGGATTCAGGTATGGATACTGCCCCATTACGGGCAGTGGGTTCCCCCATTCGGACATCTCCGGATCAACGCTTGCTTACAGCTCCCCGAAGCGTTTCGGCGTTTGCCCCGTCCTTCATCGGCTCCTAGTGCCAAGGCATCCACCGTGCGCCCTTTCTAACTTAACCATGCGAAACTCGGCTTTATCTTCGCCGCCTTCGCTTCCCGGCTTCTTCCTTTCGGTTATCTAGTTTTCAAGGAACCAATTGATTTCTCCTGCATCCGTTCATAGACGCAGGCGCAAAGCATTTGAAGGAACAACCAATGTTCCTTCAAAACTGAACAAAACTCCGCGTCCACTTTATTTTCAAGATGATGTCCTTAGAAAGGAGGTGATCCAGCCGCACCTTCCGGTACGGCTACCTTGTTACGACTTCACCCCAATCACTTGCCCCACCTTCGGCGGCTGGCTCCCTTGCGGGTTACCTCACCGACTTCGGGTGTTGCAAGCTCTCGTGGTGTGACGGGCGGTGTGTACAAGGCCCGGGAACGTATTCACCGCGGCATGCTGATCCGCGATTACTAGCGATTCCGGCTTCATGCAGGCGAGTTGCAGCCTGCAATCCGAACTGAGAGCGGCTTTTTGGGATTCGCTCCCCCTCGCGGGTTCGCAGCCCTTTGTACCGCCCATTGTAGCACGTGTGTAGCCCAGGTCATAAGGGGCATGATGATTTGACGTCATCCCCACCTTCCTCCGGTTTGTCACCGGCAGTCCCCCTAGAGTGCCCAACTGAATGCTGGCAACTAGGGGCGAGGGTTGCGCTCGTTGCGGGACTTAACCCAACATCTCACGACACGAGCTGACGACAACCATGCACCACCTGTCACCCTGTCCTCCCGAAGGGAGGAACGCCCTGTCTCCAGGGTTGTCAGGGGATGTCAAGACCTGGTAAGGTTCTTCGCGTTGCTTCGAATTAAACCACATGCTCCACCGCTTGTGCGGGCCCCCGTCAATTCCTTTGAGTTTCAGCCTTGCGGCCGTACTCCCCAGGCGGAGTGCTTAACGCGTTAGCTACAGCACTAAAGGGGTAACCCCTCTAACACTTAGCACTCATCGTTTACGGCGTGGACTACCAGGGTATCTAATCCTGTTTGCTCCCCACGCTTTCGCGCCTCAGCGTCAGTTACAGACCAGAGAGCCGCCTTCGCCACTGGTGTTCCTCCACATCTCTACGCATTTCACCGCTACACGTGGAATTCCGCTCTCCTCTTCTGCACTCAAGTCCCCCAGTTTCCAATGACCCTCCACGGTTAAGCCGTGGGCTTTCACATCAGACTTAAGGGACCGCCTGCGCGCGCTTTACGCCCAATAATTCCGGACAACGCTCGCCCCCTACGTATTACCGCGGCTGCTGGCACGTAGTTAGCCGGGGCTTTCTCGTTAGGTACCGTCACCGTGCCGCCCTGTTCGAACGGCACTTCTTCTTCCCTAACAACAGAGCTTTACGATCCGAAGACCTTCTTCGCTCACGCGGCGTCGCTCCGTCAGACTTTCGTCCATTGCGGAAGATTCCCTACTGCTGCCTCCCGTAGGAGTCTGGGCCGTGTCTCAGTCCCAGTGTGGCCGGTCACCCTCTCAGGCCGGCTACGCATCGTCGCCTTGGTGAGCCGTTACCTCACCAACTAGCTAATGCGCCGCGGGCCCATCCGCAAGTGGCAGCCGAAGCCGCCTTTCAACCAAAGACCATGCGGTCTTCGGTGTTATCCGGTATTAGCTCCGGTTTCCCGGAGTTATCCCGGTCTTACGGGCAGGTTACCCACGTGTTACTCACCCGTCCGCCGCTAACCAAGCGGAAGCAAGCTTCCGCCCGGCCCGCTCGACTTGCATGTATTAGGCACGCCGCCAGCGTTCGTCCTGAGCCAGGATCAAACTCTCCATAGAAAATGGATTGGCTTATCTTCAGCTTCGGCTCCGACACCAAAAGGTGCCAGTCGCCTTCGCTTTTCTTATTGTCTAGCTCCGGCTCCTAGCCCCTCGGGACGCTTCGGTCTCGCTGTGGCGGCAACCGCCTCCTCGCGAGCCCTCCAGCGCCTGTCGGGGCTAATCAGTCGCCTTCGCCTTTCTATGTGGACGCTTCGTTTTGTTCAGTTTTCAAGGAACATTCAACACGCTAATCAAAACAGCTCTTTGATGATATCATAACATTTTTTAATTGTCAACTAAGCTTTTTTGTTATTAAGATTTTCATTAGCGACGCTATTTAATATAACACCTAACTCTAAAAAATGCAACTATTTTTTTGTTTTTTTTATTCAAATTATGATGCTATTTTTTGTCATTAAGAAAAATCAATGCACCACCCAAGACTGGAACTCCCTTGAGTTATTTACGCCACTATAAAAACTCACAGAATAACGAATACACATATCACATACACATAAATTAAACATCATTTTTTATCGATGTCATTTCATAAAAGCAAAACATCATGCCTTGATCTACAAATAAACTCCATCTCTCCCTTCAATCATTAAACTACAAATAACTTTTTTGAGGAGGAAAAGATGATTCAAATTCAACAAACGATTGTGAATAACGACTTCCTTGCGCATTCTTCTCTTTCGAAAAAACAAGAAAAAATATTTGAAGCATTATTAAAATCATCAAAAACCTACGTATATAAAAACAAACATCAGCTTTTATTTGAAATTATCTTGCGCGACCGCATTATCGATGCAGCAATCTTACTTGCCAAAAGCAAAGCAAGGTTTACCATTTTTCGTTTTTCGAAATGCAACGAGCAATTTTGGACAAAAAATGAATTAGGAGGTTTTCAATTAAAAAAAGGCATACTTCCTTCGGACGCGGTAAATGATATTTTCATAAACAGCCAATTGTATGCCTTTGAGTGTGCTACCGCCATTGTTATCGTGTTTTACAAAGCGGTATTAGATGTCATTGATAAACAAAAATTTAACGCATTGTTTTCCAACCTCTTATTATACGACTGGCATGTCGATGAAGACTTAGGGATCAAAACAAAAAAGGGAGAAGATTATCTCCCAGGCGACTGTCTTTATTTTAAAAATCCTGAATTCGATCCACAAACGCCGCAATGGCAGGGCGAAAATACGATCTATTTAGGAAACGGCCTTCATTACGGACATGGAATTGGGATTAAAACGCAAGAAGAAATCATTGACGCTTTAAATAGAAAAAGAAAGAGATACGCTACAAAGTCAGCCTACTTGCTTCCGCAAACAACAAGAGTCAATTTTGTTTATTTATCTCAGTTTGCCAGCAGCTTAGAAAATTATCGTCTTCCCATTAATAAGCAACATTTTATTACTGGGGCGCTCGGGTCAGCTACTTTCTTGTATTGGTAGCGACCCTTTTCGATTTTCTCCCCACAAATATGTTCCGATTCCTGTTAAAATGAAAATACCTCCCACCAATTGGGATGGTTGAATGACCTCTCCAAGCAACAAGTAAGCTAATACCGCTGCACCAACTGGTTCAAATAAAATGCTCATCGAAACAGTCGCAGCACTCACCCATTTTACTGACCAGTTCATAAGCGAATGCCCAAGCAACGTCGGCACAATTGCGAGCAGAATAAAACAAATCCAATCTATTTTTCTATACGAAAACAACGGAAAGCGGAGGACAAGCACATAAAGAAGAAGCATGAAAGTACTGATTCCATATACAATATATGTATATGTCATTAGTGACAGACGTTTTCGCAACTCTTGACCAAACAGCCAATACCCTGTTACCATTACGCATGCGAAAAGTGCTAGTGCATCACCAAATAACGCTTTGCCGCTAACCTGGAAGTCTCCCCAACTAATAATGACACTTCCACCAATGGCTAGCAACGCACTAAAAAACGCTCCTACTGTCAATTTTTCTTTAAAAAAAACATATCCGCCAATAAACGAAAATAACGGCTGTAACGTTACAAGCACAACTGAGCTAGTGATAGAAGTAAAATTTAATGATTCAAACCAAAAAATAAAGTGAAACGCTAATAAAGCGCCAGAGAGGATGGAAAATATCCAATCTCGCTGCGAGATCGTTTGCAACTCCCGAATATATTTAACTTTAACAAAAAATGGCGTCATGAATAATACGGTAAAAAACAATCGATAAAACGCAATGATTGAAGCAGGGGCATGCGCCGATTTGACGAGAATGGCGGAAGTAGAGACAGAAAGCGCTCCAATAAACAGCGCTAAATACGGCTTCAATAAATTCGTTGATTTCATTGTCCATCCCCTTATAAACGTTTTATTATGTGATTATACCACTTATTATAAAGAGGTGATTACATATGAATTTCGATCCTTTTATTAAGCTAGGCATATCGGCTATATTAGGCTTAATTATCGGGCTGGAAAGAGAATTAAAACGTAAACCCGTTGGTTTAAAGACATGTCTAGTCATTTCCATTTCCAGCTGCTTGTTAACGATTGTATCGATCGAATCCGCTTATGTATTTCCCTTAAAAGATCATATTACAATGGATCCACTCCGCCTTGCCGCTCAAATCGTATCAGGAGTCGGTTTCTTAGGCGCAGGAGTCATTTTACGGCGCGGGAACGATAGTATTTCTGGGCTGACAACAGCTGCGATCATTTGGGGGGCAGCTGGCATTGGTATTGCAGTAGGCGCCGGATTTTATTGGGAATCCGCATTTGGCGTTGCTTTATTAATCGTAAGCGTTGAACTAATTCCTGTTTTAATGAGTATTTTTGGGCCAAAACAGTTGCGAGAGAAAGAAATTCTTTTACAAATCACCGTTGCGGATACAAAAAATATTGCCGAGGTGATCGACAAAATTAAGTCGCAAAATATTGATATTAAGACGATGCGTATTAAAGATTTAGAAAACCACCATCATTTAATCAAACTAAAAGCAGCTGTTGACCAAAAACGCGCCGCTGCCGACGTCTACTATGCTATTCGCACTATCGATTCGATCATTAATATTGATATTGAAAGCGCCTGATGTCTCTCCCCATAAGCATAAATCAAATAAAAATGTATTGCATTTCAAAAAAGTCGTATATATAATAAAAAGCGGGTATGAATAACACGCTAAAATGGGGCATTAGCTCAGTTGGGAGAGCGTCGTGCTGGCAGCGCGAAGGTCACCGGTTCGAACCCGGTATGCTCCATTGAAAAAACCCTTGTGTACAAGGGTTTTTTCTTATTTTGCTTTAATTGAATTGTCGGTTTTAGTCCCGTTGTTGACGGATTGTTGACGAATTTTTCTTTAATCACCTAAAGTGTGGCGTAATTCAATAGGAATAACAATGCTACCTAACTCATCAAGTTTACAAACATCCCCTGTTGATTTCGTTGGCATAGCCCCCATTTTTCAGATAGATTCAAAAAGCAATAGATACCATTTTCCCACCGGAATCCTTAAATATCCGTTAGGATCGTCATGAACAGTCGTAAACGAAGAGCCTACTCGTTGTGAGTAGGCTTATATCTATTCTATGGTTTGGCTACATATGAAGCGAGAGCTTTTTGAATATCATAAATACTTTTATCTTTTCTAAATTGTTTTGAAATAGTTGGTTCTATTGCACTTGAAATCCAAATTTTTAGTTCTGCATCAAGATCAAAATGTCCTGCTGTTTCTATGCTAAAACGGGAGATACTTTTATAAGGAATAGAAAGATATTCGACCTTTTTACCAGTCATTCCTTGTTTATCGATTAATATAAGCCGTGTGTTTGTAAAAACAATAAGGTCTCTAACTAATTTGAAAGCTAACTCAACCTTTTCATTTTCTGTAATGATGGCTTCCAATTCCTTCTCCACTTCATTAATATCTGCTTTGGTGGCATTACCCATTAATCCGTCTAATAGTCCCATTTTCTCCCCCCCTATTCACGACGTCTATACCAATTATTCAATAGGGTGATAAATTATTCCTTTAAATTAGATAAAAAAATTCCTGCTAAACTGCAGAAATACACGATAGCGATTGATACTTTTTTAGCTCACCCATTTTCTGGCCAAACGCGCATATAGAATGTTGCTCATTGAAAGATCCGCCACTGTTTTCTTAATTTACAAAAATTTCTAATATATTTATCTCCTACAAACTCCAGAATAATAACATAACTCTTTGACTCAATTCGCTTCGATCGCTTAGATAGATTATTTCTAACGGTTCATGATTCCCCAAAGCGTTCAGAAGCAATCCCCTCACAGCCGCTCCCTCCTCTTCTAGTTACATTATAAAAGAACTTATGTTCGTTTTTTCAATAAAAACAAGAACAAATGTTCATATTTTTTAAAAACAAAAAAACTGCCAAAAGTTAACTATACTATGATATTATGTTTCAGTATAAGGACATATATCCCCTTTTTTCATTTCGTACATAATAAAATCAAAAGTTAGAAGACGAACAAGCAATTACGGGAACAGTTAAAAATAGCTTACGCAGAGGTTTATAAAAAGTCTTAGTTTATGTCGAGAACGATGCTCTCCATCACTGCTTGTTCAACTAAAGGGTCATATTCTTGAATAAAAGAGGAATTATAGAAAGTGAATCGAAGCTTTAACATATTTGGAATGAATTAAAAATAGGAGGTAGTCTAAGGAATGATAAAGGGATTGTATGAAGCACATTTGCCAGTAAGTAATCTTTCAAATTCGATAGATTTCTATAAGAATTTAGGGTTAGAGGTTGCTTACCAAAGTGAAAAATTAGCTTTTCTCTGGATTGAAAAAGGAAGCAGTTGGTTAGGACTTTGGGAAACTGACAAAGTAAAAACACCTTATCATCCCTCATTAAGACATATTGCGTTTAAAGTTGATTTGGAAGACATTAAACAAGCGAAAGAATGGTTAGAGCAGAAAGGAATTTCGGTGCGAACATCTTTTGGCTTTCCTCCTGAAAAACAACCTCTTGTATTACCTAATAATCCACAAGCACATGCAGCAATTTATTTTGATGACCCAGATGGAAACTCAATTGAGCTAATTACACCTTTACGATTGGATGTCGAAGAAGATTTTGAAATGATGACGTTAGAAGAATGGTTCAATAAAAAGAAATAATGTTCTCTGGTTTATTTCGAACAGGTGCTTAAACTGAAGGTTACTTATTCCAATTTGATCATTTTTTATCGGTCTTAAATATAGGACGCTTTAATTTAGCAAAAAGGAGAATATATACTGATATATATTCCAGCTTGTCGACAAAGTCGACAAGCTGGAATCCCTTCTATGATGAGAAGAGATTTTTAAATAACATATTATTCTTGAACAATTATCGCCTCAAATCCTGCAGCTTTTGCTTTTTCTGCCAGTTGTTCTGCGTTTTCAAGATTGGCGAATGCACCAATTTGCACTTTATATAATCCATCTTTATAGCTTACATATGCATCGAATCCTTTTGCTTTTGCTTCTGCAGCTAAATTATCTGCATTTGCTTTCACGCTAAAAGCACCAATCTGCACTTTATAAAGCGTTCCTGCGCTTTTTCTCGACAATCCGAAAGATCGAACGATACCATTGACATGACCGCGAGCAATGTTTTCAATAAATGAACTGCTTTTCAGTTTCGCTGCATCGTCTGCATGATCAATAAAACCATTTTCAGTGAGAACTGCGGGCATGCTGGTTTCTCTTAAAACATGAAAGTTCGCTTGCTTCATTCCACGATCAGAAAAATCCACTAACTTTATAATCTCTTCGTGAATGTTTTTTTGGTAGATTGTTGTTGGGGCCCCGACACCTGGATAAACATAATCTTCATATCCAGTTCCTCCGCCAGAGTTAATATGGACGGAAAGGTAAAAATCGGCTCCCCATGCATTAGCTGCAGTTGTTCGTTCTGTTAAACTGACCGTTTGATCACCAGTGCGGCTCATTCGAATCGAAACATTATCATATTCAGCTAACAAAATATCTCGAATCCGTGTAGCAATTTGCAGTGTTACATTCTTTTCCTGTAATCTATTCCCAACAGCTCCAGGATCTGTCCCTCCATGTCCTGGATCAATAAAGATTTTTACCATTTTCCCTCACCTTAATAATATAATTTATGTTTTTTTGCTGGACATGCCTGTATAAAAAACCCTTTTGCATTTAAATTGCCTCTCCAAAAAGAAAAAGCCACCTTCTAGTAGGCAGTTTATTTCGGTTCGCAGTATGTCCCCCCTCTCGAATGAATAGGAAAGGTGATTTTTGCACATTCCTCCATTAAACATTTGCATTCCCAAATATAATGCATGTCGTCACCCTCCAATCACGCAAAAACCCCGAGGGATCGACGACAGTTTTTTTCCTCTTTTTCCTCATGAACCATCGGCATTCCCACATATTGACACAATTTTCTAAACGGCTTATACTGGACATAACCATTCAGAAAAATGCTGATACATCAATATTTTTTGGGGGGTGTATCTTACCTATAAGGAATTGAAACTCAAAAAGACAGCAACAAAGCGTTTTTGGCTCGAAGGGTGTATCTTACCTATAAGGAATTGAAACCCATATTTTTTAGTACCGATTAAAAGTTGTTTCCATTGTTTTATCTTACCTAGAAGAAATTGAAACGATAATGCTTCAAGTTGAAGTTGGGTCTCAAGTGTGGCAATGCGTTTATATTTTATCTATAAGGAATTGAAACACGGTGATTTTTCCGTCATGTTCTTTTAGCTCATTAGTTTGTATCTTACTAATAAGAAATTGAATAATTCATCTTTTCCTTTGGATAAGGGATCCGTAATATTTGTATCTTAATAATAATGAAATGTAATAAAGCCTTACAGAGTTCCTATGCCAATTTCTATCCTCAATTGTATGATGCAACCCTCTTAATCCCCAAAAATCCTCTTAATATGTTATAATGTAATTGCTCCATTGTTTCCAAGCCAGGGGAGGTCCTGGCTTTTTGTTTTGCTATAAAGTACAATCATGAATCGATGCAACATAACCTTTTAAGGTCTTTAAGGAGGAAAAATATGGATATATCAAATGAAATCCAGGCGCTCTATCACCAGTTTTTAGAGGCATGGAACAGCAAAAACGCTCGTGCCATGGCGGATTTGTTTGCAGACACGGGAGAGCTGATTGGATACGATGGCAGTTTGGAGATTGGACGTGAGAAAATCTTTTTGCACCTCGACGCCATCTTTAAGGATCACCCAACAGCTCGATTTGTGGGCAAAGTCAAAAGTGTGCGATTGTTGAGTGCGAATATCGCCGTATTACGTGCCATAGCTGGTATGGTGCCCCCGGGACAATCAGACATTAATCCGAACGTCAACACGCATCACACACTTGTTGCAGAAAAAAACGGAGAAAAATGGCAGATTCAACTTTTTCAGAACACCCCAGCTCAGTTTCATGGAAGACCTGAATTAGTTGAACAAATGACCGAAGAGCTAAGACAGTTACTTAAATGAATCCGTGGTTCAATACCAAAACAGGGATTGATAGTCCATTCACCATTCTTATCGTGGGCATTTTTTTCTTGCGCCAAATTTTGCAGTAGCAACATTTGCTATTTTGCATCCTGACACGCACATTGAACGGCCGTGCGAAGGCCAACGGTTCGATCCGGTTATGTTCCTCCAGAAAATCCTTGCGCAGCAAGGGTTTTTCTTTTTTGAATCATCATAGATATTAATGGCGCAACATCTCACGCTATTCGCTTAAGGAGGACGGCAGCATGCAGAAATTCATTAGCGCGCTAGTCATAATGGCGTTCACAGCGATTTTTCCTGGCTAT
This sequence comes from Parageobacillus sp. KH3-4, assembly GCF_022846435.1. Lineage (NCBI taxonomy): Bacteria > Bacillati > Bacillota > Bacilli > Caryophanales > Anoxybacillaceae > Parageobacillus > Parageobacillus sp. KH3-4. Next base: position 588,571 of record NZ_AP025627.1, on the reverse strand, counting down.
AGTTTCGCACATCCCGGTACGCTCGACGAGCTTGGCGGGCATTTCCGCCAATCCGATTGTACATATTTATTGCATGAGCCAACATCGATTGCGATGCAAGCGAAAAACAAGGCGGAGCTAGCCCAGCTAATAAAAAAACACAACAGCAATTCCGAATGCGTGCAACAGTTGACACTGGATAAAATTGATTTGCAAGGATATACGCTGGGCGGGACATCTTCTCCCGCTGCCCCTTCGCCGAAACTGTCAGCGAATCAATCATCTTCATTGCAATTAGGCAAAAAATATCCTGCAAAACTGGTGACGTGCATTGACGGGGATACAGCGCGGTTTATGGTCAATGGCCGGGAATATACAACCCGCTTTCTTTTCATCGATACTCCTGAAAGTACGATACAAATCGAGCCATATGGGAAAGAAGCAAGCCGATTTACTTGTTCCCGATTAAGCCGTGGAAACATTACACTAGAAACAGACGGCAACACGCTTTTTGACAAATATCACCGATTGTTAGCATGGGTTTGGATAGGAGACAAACTACTGCAGGAAGAAATTGCGAAAGTGGGGTTAGTGGAAGATTTTTATGATTACGGGGATTATAAATACGAAGACCGGATTCGCGCGGCAATGGATGAAGCGAAACAATCCGGCGCAGGAATGTACAAGGCATCATCACCAAAAACAAATTCGTCCAATCGCCCAACGACAAAACAAACACATAAAACAGAAAGCGAAAACCAAGAATCAGCCGCTAAGTCACCTGATAATCAACAGAAAGACCAGCAAGCGCAGGCAAACAAGCAATCTGAGCAGGAAACAAACGAAAAGGAAACTTCAGATTCCAACACGAAACATCCTGTCTTTTTCTTGCTTATACTTGTGTTTATCGTTGCCTTTTTCTACTTTTTCAAATCGAAAATAAACTTATAATCGCTCCCCTTCTCTTGCATCCGCGGATAAAAATGATAAAGTGTGTTATTCGAGGATTACTTTGTCCATATGTTCACCCATCGCAATCTTAAACAGGAGCTGATCTAAAAAACGATCAGCTCCCTTCTTTTTTTATTGCTCTGGCAATAGCTCCTCCAGCGTGGAAGAGTTGGGTGATGACGCAGCAGACGTAGTCGAGGCGCCGTTTATCCGCTGAAATCCATATTTTTCTAAATATTGTATTTGTTCTTCCGTTAATGCATTGTAAGCAATCACAGAAGGTGTCCCTGATGATTTGTAAATCAAATTGCCTGTTACCGGACATTGAAACGCGTCAGCGACAAATCCTTCTCCGTCTTGAATCGTAAATAAACGAACCGGCGTCACGTTCATTACATCTCCCTCTTTCTGTCGATGTTGTCCTTTTATTACGATTATCCAATCCTCTGCGTTCTATACAATTCTTTTGCCAACAATAAGCAAATCCCGCTCGATCCCATCTAGCTCCGCAACTTTTGGAAGATGTCCCCATGTTTCAAAGCCAAAGTGCGTAAAAAGCCGCAAACTAGGTTCATTATGCGCAAAAATAAACCCTAAAAGGGTTTTTATATCCAAGCTAGGCGCTTCCTCTATCGCTTTTTGCAAAAGCCGTTTGCCGATTCCTTTTCCCCGATACGCTTCGGAAATGTAAATGCTGATTTCCGCCGTATGGCGATAGGCCGGGCGCCCATAAAATGATTGGAAACTAAGCCACGCGCGCACACGGCCGTCCAGCTCTACAACCCACAGCGGACGCGTATGCGGATCATGCTCGAAAAACCACGCTTTCCTGCTCTCAACGGTCACTGGTTCAAGGTCCGCCGTTACCATTCTCGTCGGAATCGTTTCGTTATATATTTGAACAATTGCTGGCAAGTCTTCTATGTTTGCATTTCGAATCATCGTATCTCCACCTTTTCGCAATGTGCATTTTATTTACTAAAACAACATAAGAGGGAGTATAATCATACATATATTGCGGGAAAGGAGAGTCGGTCGTTATGAATCGCACTGCCATCGTTTATCTCGTCTCGCTTGCCGCGTTTCTCGGCCCATTTACGCAGACGATTTACACCCCCATTTTACCAGAAGTAACAAAAGATTTTGGAACTTCTTCTTTTTTAGTGAATTTAACGATTTCGATTTTTACTTTTTTCTTGGCACTTATGCAAATGGTATACGGACCTTTAACGGATACAAAAGGGCGGCGCAACGTGTTGCTCGTCGGAGTTTTCCTTTACATAACGGCATCGCTTGGCTGCTTTTTTTCCAATTCCATTTACTTCCTTCTTGTCTTTCGGGCTTTGCAAGCGGTCGGAATCGCTGCTGGATCGGTAGTTGCCGCTACCGTCATCGGGGATTTATTCGAGGGGAACGCACGCGGAAAAGCGATGGGCACTTTTCAAATGATGGTTTCTCTCGGTCCGGTTGTCGGTCCGATCGTTGGCGGGTTTCTTGGCGGCAGGTTTAACTTCCATTCCGTATTTCTCGCTCTTGTTTTGGTAGGATTGCTCATATGGATTGGAAACTTTATTTTTCTTCAAGAAACAAAGCCGGAAAAACAATCGGCAAAATCATTCCGGCTTCGCGATTTTATCACTATCCTTCGTCACCGAACGGGTTTATCGATTATTTTATTAGGATTTATTCAATATTATGCCATGTATAACTTTCTCGTTTTTCTTCCCGGCATTTTAACCGAACGCTACGGTTTATCCGCTGAAGAAAAAGGAATCGCTTATTTGGCGATGTCATGCATGATCGTCGTCGGCAGTTTTATTGGGGGACGCATTCAAGGACATTGGGAAGATCGCCATATCATTTTAGCAACATCATATTTAAATGTCGCGTCCATTTTGTTGTTCCTGATCGTTTCGCGTATTTCGATTCCATTGTTGCTTATATCGATTATGCTATTTGGCCTATTTTTAGGGACATCCTTGCCGGTGCAGACAACTTTGTTAACGTACGTGTTTCAAGCGAACCGTTCTACCGCCATAGGAGTATATAACTTCTTCCGCTATATGGGGATGGCATTTGGGCCAATGATCGGAAGTTTGCTATTCTCGTTAGGAGGATATGCTCTCGTATACGGATTCGCCGATATCGTCTTCCTTGTCTTCTCTCTTTTGTTAACCGCGCGCGTCATGCGCATGAATCGACACACCCCTTCCGTATAACAAAGCTACTTCGACGCAGAAGTAGCTTTTTTTCTGTCAATGCTTCCAGTAAAAATTGATGGCAGCGTGCCAATGACCAATCCATTGCTCATTATCGTAGCGATCATCAGCGGAAGGAAGATAAACTCTCCAGAAGGCACAAACATCATTCCGATTCCTGTGAATAACGGCAGGTTTACTTGTTCCACCCGCTTTGTCTAATTCCTTCAATCCAAGCGTAATCATTCCGGCAAACATCGGGAAAATAGCGGCATATCCTGCCGCGGCGGGCATAGGGTAAACAAGGGGATACCCCCAGCATGAACAAACTCATCAGCATAACGAGAATGCGAGCGATTACAAAAGAAATCCGCTTCGCCATTTTGCTTGTTGCAATAAACGCCGCCGCTCCGGATATCGGAACGGAACCGATCGCCTCCAGCAGTCCGCTGGCAATATGGCTGATCCCCATCATGAAACCAGCTCGTTTCGGAGAAGGATTCCCGACATTTTCTTTTTCTGCCTTCACGACGCTTTCTACCACTTTCATGCTTGCTAACATATTCGTCAAAAGCGTGACAAAAAGGCAGTAGAAATATGCCCCATTCCCAACGCGGCGGTCCGAACGCAAACCATTTAGGACACTCAAACCATTTTTCCGTCCAATGCATTGTAGAGAGGAAACAACCCGCTTCATGGGCTATGCCTTTCCCATAGTATTAAGGAAAAGGATTTGGCGCATCAATTAGAAAACATTTTGCCGCCAAACAGCTACGGCACTCTGTTTGCTGATAAACGTCACATACCGGAAAATAAACGGCAAACTCCATCAACGCTGCCAGCACCCTAATCCAATTCATCTTGTCAGCGCCCGTATTCATCATCCTATACACTACTTCTTTTATTTATTATCATCTCTGTCCCTACTCTTATTTCATCATGCGCCATGCCATTGTCGTTTTTGCAGAAACGGAAAAACAAAAAAAACGCCTGAAAAACGGCGTTTTTTCCCATTATTGTTTCTCTGTGAGCTCCTCTACGGGCACCTCCCGCTGTTCGCGAAGATGCCCATCGCGCAAATGGACAGTAGCTGTTTCTTTTTGCTCATCATAACCATCAATCCAAACAGATACTCCATTGTAATAAACTGGAATATCTGCAGGAGATGAAACAATTTGTTTTACCCGATTCATATCCATGTAAACATCCCTCTCCTTTGTTGTATTTATCATGATGTAGTATGAAACGGGAAAGAATTTTTATGCAAAAAATAGGAAAAAATGCAAATAATAACTTCGCAAAACAGCCTATACTTGGAGGAAACTGATGAAAAATTGGGATGTGTTCACATCGTATTTGCGTCTTCCTGTTTTTGTGCGGTTGCTTATCATTGGAACGATCATGATTGTCTTTTTCGGAGCATTGATTCATCTCGTTGAACCAACGACATTCCGGCACGTATTCGACGGCATATGGTGGGCAATCGTTACAACCGCTACCATCGGCTATGGCGATATTGTACCAAAAACGTTTGCTGGGAAAATCGTTGCCATTTTTCTCATTTTGCTAGGAACAGGAGTAATCACAACTTATTTCGCTTCATTATCAGCGGCGGCCGTCGCCAAAGAGGCAGCGCTATCAAACGGGCAGATGCGCTACATGCAGAAAGGGCATATCATCATCGTAGGATGGAACGAACGGGCTCGCGAAGTAATTGCAAAACTAGCGGAATATGATCCGCCTGTTCGATGTGTTATTATTGATGCTACTTTAACCGAACTTCCGGTTCCTTACAAGAATGTTCATTTTATAAAAGGAAATTCTAGCTACGATGATGTGCTTCATAAAGCGAACATCACCGAAGCGCAAATGATTTTGATTACGGCCAATCAGCATAAAAACGAAGCAGACGCAGACAAAGACTCCATTTTAACGTTGTTGGCTGTCAAAGGTATTCATCCATCCATATACGCGATTGTAGAAATATTAACAGAACAGAACGTCAATAACGCGAAACGAGCCGGTGCTGATGAAGTGATTCAAACGAATTTACTGGCAAGCTTCACGATGGCAAACAGCCTTCAATCGCCGGGCGCATCAAAAGCAATCATAGAACTACTGCATCAGCTTCACGACAAAAAACTGCAACTGATCGCTGCGGAAGGCCCGCTCGTCGGAAAAACGTTTTTGGAAAGCAGCGAAATGTTATTAGACAAACGAATGATTTTAATCGGCATAATGAGAGGCGAAGAAGGATATATGAATCCTTCTCCTCATTTTTTAATCGAAAAGGGAGACCGTCTGTTCGTGATCATGCCTTAATCGAGCAGACGGCTTTCTAAATCTTTGACAAGCGCTTTTCCGACGTTAATATATTTTTCCGAAAACGCCGCATCGGGATCCTGCGGCTCCGAAAACTGGTTAAACGCCGCGCCAAAATTTCCTACATCTGCATGATCATCCACTCCGCTTTGATACTTGTGCGACAGTAAAAACGGCCTGCCGAGCTTGACAGTGGTTCCGTGGGAATCAAGCTGCCCGTCGATTGCTTCGAACGGAACGCGCAAAAATTGATATCCTGTTTCATCGGCAATTTTATAATCAAATGAACCATGATCATAATCCCAATTTCCTCCAATTGTATAACCAAGCGGTTTTAACAACTGCTCCAATTGAAATAGAGGAAACGTTTTCCCTTCTAATCGTGACGGAAGGTCAATCATCGCAAACAGCCTCCTTTTTCACCTATGTTTCCCTATTCGTGATAATTTTATATTATTGTTATGGATACTATCTGCTTTTATTGATTCTGTCAGAGACATAACGCGCCTTCGCCGCAAATGTCGTCGACCCGAGATAGCGCAAAAACTCCGGGGGTCGACGACATTTCCAATTTCTTCTTTCCTCTGCATCCATCAGCACCGCCGCATATTGACGAAATTTTCAAAACCAACTATACTAAACATAGCTACTTTTGAAAATGCTGATATATCAAGGCTTTTTGGGGTTTGTATCTTACCTATAAGGAATTGAAACTATAAATCAAGTACAGAACGAGTTAGGCGATCAAGCCGGTTTGTATCTTACCTATAAGGAATTGAAACTCAAGTCGCAGCAAGAAGCGGAGCAAGCGCTCGAAGTTTGTATCTTACCTATAAGGAATTGAAACACTGAAGTGCGTCTTCCTCCACATCTATGCCTTGGTCGTTTGTACCTTACCTATGAGGAATTGAAACAAATCTACTCCAGCTATTGTCCGATACGCCATTTAGTTTGTATCTTAACTATTAGGAATCAAAACAGGTGTGCAACTGCACGTTGCTATCCTTGTTGCCGTGTTTATATTTTAAAAGCTAGAATCTCGATGAATCTTGGTTTTAATCGAGCAAGCCATTTATTATTGCGCATTGTCGTGGTGTTGGCGAGAAATTGCCATGACAAGCGGCGAAAATGCCTAAGACAAAAACAGATCAAAATCACTTTTTTAAAAGTAAGACATCAAAAAAATCCCTTCCCGCAACGGAAGGGATTTTTTTGATAAACAACAGGTGGCAAGTAATGTCTTCGCTAAAAAAATGGAGTGCACTATGCACTCCGAAAATCCGTTCTGTTATTTCAAGCGTTTTTCAAGTTCCGCTTTTTTCTCTTCGTATCCCGGTTTGCCAAGGAGGGCAAACATATTGACTTTATATGCTTCTACCCCTGGCTGGTCAAACGGATTTACCCCTAATAAGTAGCCGCTCATCGCGCAAGCTTTTTCAAAGAAATAGACGAGGTAACCAAACGTATATTCATTTAATTCTGGAAGGGTGATCACTAAATTCGGCACACCGCCATCCGTATGGGCGAGAAGCGTTCCTTCAAACGCCTTCGTATTGACAAAATCAACCGTTTTTCCTGCCAAATAATTCAATCCGTCCAAATCGTTTTCCTCTGCTTCAATGACCAAGTCATGGCGCGGCTTTTCGACTTTCAATACCGTTTCAAACAAATCGCGGCGCCCTTCTTGGATGTATTGTCCCAATGAATGAAGATCCGTTGAAAAGTTCGCCGATGCTGGGAAAATCCCTTTTTGGTCCTTTCCTTCACTTTCGCCAAACAACTGCTTCCACCATTCCGCGAAATATTGCAGCGCAGGTTCATAGTTGATCAGCAGCTCAATGGTTTTCCCTTTGTTATACAAAATGTTCCGAATCGCCGCATATTGATAGGCAGCGTTTTCTTCCAGTTCGGAGCTGCTGAAGTCTTCGCGTGCTTGTGCCGCCCCTTTCATCATTTCCTCGATGTTTGCGCCGCTTACTGCAATTGGAAGAAGCCCTACCGCTGTTAATACAGAATAACGGCCGCCGACATCGTCCGGAATGATGAACGTTTCGTATCCTTCCGCCGTCGCGAGTGTTTTTAACGCGCCGCGCGCCCGGTCCGTCGTCGCGTAAATCCGTTTACGCGCTTCTTCTTTCCCGTATTTTTCTTCCAACAGCTTGCGGAAAATACGGAACGCAATAGCCGGTTCTGTCGTCGTTCCCGATTTCGAAATAACGTTAATCGAGAAATCTTTTCCTTCAAGCAAATCCATTACATCTTTCATGTACGTCGAGCTAATGTTGTTGCCGACAAAAATGATTTGCGGCGTATTTCGCTTTTCTTTCGGAAGCGCGTTATAAAACGAATGATGGAGCATCTCGATCGCCGCGCGCGCTCCTAAATATGAACCGCCGATTCCAATCACCAACAGTACATCGGAATCTGCTTGAATTTTGGCGGCCGCTTTTTGAATGCGGGCAAATTCTTCTTTGTCATAATTTACTGGCAAATCGATCCAGCCTAAAAAATCATTGCCTACGCCTGTTTTCTCATGAAGGGAATGATGGGCAACTTTCACCGCATCGCGCAAATATGTAAGCTCGTGTTCGCCAAAAAACGCCAACGCTTTTGAATAATCAAAACGAATATGTGTCATACGATCGATCCTCCAAACAAAAATGTTCTACCCTTCTTACACTTTAACGAAACAATGAGACAGAATCAAGTCGTGCCTTGTTATGTAAGCGCATTCATTTTGAACATTTCATGACCGCAAATGGTAAAAAAAAGAGGCAGCCGTCGCCGCCTCTTTTTACATTATAACGACGCGCGCAAAATCGCAAGCACATCGTCGCGGTTCAACTTTTTGAACTTGCCAAATTCGCCATTCGCCATCGCTTTGTCGGCGATCAATTCTAAATTTTCTTCGCCGATTCCGTAATCGGCAAGCCGTGATGGCGCTCCAATGCTCGACCAAAATTCGCGCAGTTTTTCAATTCCTTCTAACGCCACGTCCCGTTCCGCTTTTCCTTCCGGATTTACGTCAAAAACGCGAACGGCTAATTGGGCAAACCGGCCGACATTTTCATCAAGCACGTGTTTCATCCAGTTTGGGAATAAAATCGCAAGCCCCCCGGCGTGCGGAATATCATAAACAGCCGAAACCGCATGTTCGATGTTATGCGTTGCCCAGTCGCCGCGAACTCCCATTTGCAAAAAGCCGTTGAGAGCGATGGTGCCGCAATATAAAATGGTTTCCCGCAGCTCATAGTTTTGCAAATCATTGACTAATTTTGGCGCCGTTTCCATGACCGTACGCAACACTGCCTCACACATCCGGTCTTGCAGCGGGGTATTCGCCGCATGATGGAAATATTGTTCAAACACATGGGACATCATATCAACGATCCCGTAAACCGTATGATCTCTCGGAACAGTTAGTGTATATGTAGGATCGAGAATTGAAAATTGCGGGAACGTCACAGGACTGCTCCATCCATATTTTTCTTTCGTCTCCCAGTTCGTAATCACCGAACCGGCGTTCATTTCCGAACCGGTTGCCGCTAGCGTTAACACCGTTCCAAATGGAAGCGCTTCGGAAACTTTCGCTTTCTTTGTGATGAAATCCCATGGATCGCCATTGTATTTCGCACCCGCCGCGATCGCCTTCGTACAGTCAATGACACTGCCGCCGCCAACAGCGAGCAAAAACTCAATTCCTTCCTTTTTGCAAATTTCCACGCCTTTCCGGACGGTGGTCAAGCGCGGATTTGGCTCCACGCCAGGAAGTTCCATTACTTCCGCGTTCAACTCATTCAATAAGTTCATTACTTCATCGTACAATCCGTTCCGTTTAATGCTGCCGCCGCCATAAACAAGAAGGATTTTTTTTCCGTAACGCGGTATTTCCTCCTTCAACTGCTCAATTTGTCCCTTCCCAAAAATTAACTTCGTTGGGTTTTGAAAAGAAAAATTTTCCATATGTATCAATTCCTCCTTTTCTTCTATTATGGCTGCCACTTGCTTCGCGTGTAAAGCAATTTACTCTTTTTTCACAAACTATGCATAATTTTAGCAAGCATTATGCATTCTATAAGCGAATGATTGAAAAATGGTAAGGAGGAATTTATGGATGAGTGCACTTCAGCGCATTGCGCTATTACTTACGATCATTGGCGCTATCAACTGGGGACTAATCGGTTTCTTTCAATTTGATTTAGTAGCCGCCATATTTGGCGGGCAAGATTCCGCATTATCCCGCATCATTTATGGAATCATTGGCATTGCCGGACTTATTAACCTCGCACTTCTATTTAAGCCTTCGGAAGAATTGGGACGCACAGAACCAAAAGCTTCCCGAACATAAATAAAGTAAAACACTCACCTTCATAAAATGGTGGGTGTTTTACTTTGATAAGTCTTCTTTTTTCGATTGCTCGATCCATTCCTGAAGCTTTTCCTTCAATGTATTAAACCCAGGATTTAATGACATTTTCACCTTTACATGTCGTTTTTTCATTTTTCTTTGTCTTTCTTCCACCGCCCTCATGGACAGGCTCGCCCGTTTTGTTTGCGGGTCGATGGCCAACACTTTCACGGTTATTTCGTCACCGACATTTACGTAATCTTTAATGTTTTTCACAAACCCATGAGAAATTTCTGAAATGTGGACAAGCCCTTGCGCTTCCCCTGCTAATTCAACAAAAACGCCGTACGGCTGAATGCCGGTGACTTTTCCTTTCACGATACTTCCTACTTCGATGTTGGACAAACAAAACACTCCTATATTCCAATTTGAATATGTGTTTTTATATTATAACATAATTTTTGTCAATCAAAAAATAGCTGTTCTGCTACCACATGGCGGTGATAGCAGAACAGAACGGTTACAATCGCGCTAAAAAGCGTTTCATTCGCTTGATCGCTTCCTGCAGCTGTTCCATTGAGGAAGCGTAGGAGCAGCGAATATATCCTTCTCCTCCTGCGCCAAACACATTTCCAGGAACAACCGCCACTTTCTCTTCCAATAACAGCTTTTCCGCAAATTGTTCCGACGTCAGCCCCGTCTCCCGAATAGACGGAAAAGCGTAAAACGCTCCGCCGGGCATATGACAGCTGAGCCCGATTTCATTTAATGATTGGACAAAATAGTTGCGGCGGCGCCGATAGCTTTTTTTCATATATTCCACGTCTTGTTCGCCGTTTCTTAACGCTTCAATCGCGGCGTATTGCGCCATTGTCGGCGCGCACATGATCGCATACTGATGAATTTTTAGCATCGCCCGCAAAATTTCCGCAGGCGCCGCGGTGAATCCGAGCCGCCAGCCGGTCATTGCAAACCCTTTCGAAAAACCAGAAATCAAAATGGTCCGCTCCCGCATTTCGTCTACCGCCGCAAAGCTTATGTACGGACCGTCATACGTCAGCTCAGCGTAAATTTCATCAGAAATGACAAGCAAATCATGCTTTTTCACAATCCGCGCAATGGCTTCCAACTCTTCTTTATGAAGCACAGTGCCTGTCGGATTGTTCGGGGAGCAAATGATCAGCGCTTTTGTGCGATCGGTAATTGCCCGTTCGATTTGATCTGGGCGAATTTTAAAATGATCGTCTCCGTTTGTTTCAACCGGAACTGGCACTCCACCCGCCAGCGTAACAAGAGGGCCGTAAGCAACAAAACTAGGTTCGACAACAATGACTTCATCCCCCGGATTTACCGTCGCCCGCAGCGCTAAATCAATGGCTTGGCTTGCTCCGACTGTGACAAGAATTTCTGCTTCAGGATCGTATTCCACATGAAACTTGCGCGCCAAATACGCGGCGATTTCTTGACGAAGCTCCAAAAGACCGGCGTTTGCCGTATATGATGTATATCCTTGCTCAAGCGACAAAATACACGCTTCCCGTATGCTCCATGATGTCACAAAATCCGGTTCGCCCACGCCGAGGGAAACTACTCCTTCCATGCTGGAAGCAAGGTCAAAAAAACGGCGAATTCCTGATGGCTTCAGACGAGCGACCGTTTCCGACAAATACGATTTTTTCGTTTGTTGCATCATGGCACCATCACGATACGATGATCTTGATCTCCTTGATCAAATACCGTACCATCGTGTTTATATTTTTTCAAAATGAAGTGGGTTGTCGTTGAAATGACGGAATCTAACGTAGATAATTTTTCGGAAACGAACTTCGCTACTTCTGACATCGAGCGCCCTTCAATCACAACAGATAAATCATACGCTCCCGACATTAAATAAACGGATTTTACTTCTGGAAAGCGATAAATGCGCTCCGCTACCTCATCAAATCCTACTCCCCGCTTCGGCGTTACTTTCACATCAATCATCGCGGTAACGCCTTCATGTCCATCCACTTTTCGCCAATCGACAAGTGTCGTATATTGCACAATCACTTTTGTTTCCTCAAGTTTTTTTAAAATCGCTTCCGTCTCGCCAACAGATAGTGACACCATTTTTGCCAACGTTTCAATCGGAATGCGCGCATCTTTTTCTAATATTTCGATAATTTCCACTTCTTTCTCGGTCAGTTTCATCTTTTTTCATCCCCCTCATCATCCATATCAGTTTGCACGAAAAAACAACAAAGAAACGAAGCTGCGATAAAAGATCCGGTAAAACGAATTCTGCTTATGTGATGCGATACGCGCTACGGAAGAGAGCATGCGGCAGCTTGTTTCATCGCTAAAAGCTGTTTCGCCATTTTTATGCATTCATTCAAAGGAATCTTCTTTTCAAACGAGAATTCATAAATGGCTTGTATTTTTTCGGCAAGCCTTATCGGCTCATCGTAGTCATGCACTGCCTGCAAAACATCAACCGCTTCCGTTTCATAAGCGTCAGCACCGCAGCCGAACGGATCCCACGCCCGAATCGCATGAAGCATCTGCCGGTTCATTTGCTGTGCGTCCATCGTTTGGCTATCACCTTCCCAAGCAAAAATGTGGAGCATACAAAAATTATAAGCGATAATTCATAAAAAAAGAAGGGAGAGGATGCATTTCATGTATTCATTTGACGATGTCATCGAACGCCGCAATACCCATTCCTTGAAATGGGATGACACAGAGCGTATTTTTGGCGCGAAAGACGTGCTGCCAATGTGGGTAGCGGACATGGATTTTCCCGCACCTCCTGCCGTCACCGAAGCGCTGAGCAAACGAATCGCGCACGGCATTTTCGGATATACGGTCATTCCTGATTCTTTAAAAAACGCCGTCAAACATTGGCTCCAATCGCGGCATCAATGGGAAATCGAGCCATCATGGCTTTCGTTTGCCACCGGCGTGGTACCGGCGATTGCCGCAGCCATCGAGGCATTTACAAATGAAGAGGACCGCGTCGTCGTCTTTACGCCGGTATATCCGCCGCTATTTCAGCTTGTTAAAAAACATCGCCGCACGCTTGTAACAAGCCCGCTTCGCCTCGCGGAAACTCGGTATGAAATCGATTGGGACGATTTCGAAGAAAAAATTCGCGGAGCGAAATTATTGTTGCTGTGCAGCCCGCACAATCCTGGCGGCCGTGTCTGGACAAAAGAAGAATTGATAAAAATAGGGGAATTATGTGTAAAACATGACGTCATCGTCATTTCTGACGAAATCCACGCAGATCTTACGTTTCCGCCATCCCAACACGTTCCGTTCGCGTCTATTGATCCGGCATTCGCCGAAAAAAGCGTCACGTGCATCGCGCCGACGAAAACGTTCAACCTCGCCGGGCTGCAGGCAGCCGCCGCGATTATTCCAAATGAAACGTTGAAACGGCAATTTAACAAAGTACAGCAGCGGCAAGGCTTTTTTACGCTTAACACCTTCGCGGTTGCCGGCACGGAAGCAGCCTATCGGCACGGCGGGGAATGGCTCGATGCGCTCTTACAATATTTACAGAAAAATATCAATCGCCTATGTTCTTACATAGAAACGAACTTGCCAAAACTTCGCGTCATCCGTCCCGAAGCAACATATCTCGTTTGGATCGATTGCCAGCCGCTCGGCAAAACAGAACGGCAGCTCAAGCAGCTTCTTTTGGAAAAAGGGAAAATCGCCGTAGAATTTGGAAGCAAATTTGGAGAAGAAGGAAGGGGATTCATTCGCGTCAATATCGCTTGCCCGCGAAAAACGCTAGAAGACGCGCTTCATCGTCTAACGGTGGCGCTTCAATAGTTTTTTAAATCTGACCGCCGCTTTTTTCGCTGGAAGCCGCCGCGCATCAGCCATCTAGAAAGCAGCCGCGTCTCTCACTATGGAATGCTTCAGATAAAAATTCGAAAGGCTCTTTCCTTTTAGGTTAGAGCCTTTTCTTGTTCATTTATTTTTTTATTTCTCCGCATGCAATTCGTCCCCCAGCATCTCCAGCCGGCTGCGTCATCCCATCGTCTTTTCCGGCGTGGATGACAATCGCCGTCCCATCTTTTGTTAACAACGTCCCTTTTTTTCCTTCTTTCAGCGTCACATTCGGCGCGGTCAATTCTACGTTTACTGTTCCATCCTCTTTTGCGATAATATTAGGCAAGTCGCCGGCATGCGCTCCTTTTGGATGAAGCAATCCATGTTTTTTACCGTCTGGATTGTAGTGGCTTCCAGCCGATTGAAAATCCGGCTTCTTACAAACTCCTTTTTCATGAATATGAATCGCGTGTTCACCAGGAGGAAGCCCTTCCAAATCAAGCTTCAATTTAACCCCTTTTGCTTGTTCTGCCAGTTTTACCGTGCCAATGGAATCACCGGCACTATTCATCATGTTTACTTCTAAATTCGTCACATTTTCCTTTTGGCAGCCGACGGCGAATAAAACGACGACTGCTAATAACAAACCTGCTTTTTGAAACACAAAACCCCTCCAGCAACACTTTTTTACATTTACATCTAGTATTGCCAAAGGGAAACACGATTAAACGATTTATTTTTCATTATCCCTGTTATCTCTTATTATCTGTTCTTCCAACCGCTTCGCCTTTTCTTCCTGATATCGCGAAATTTTCATAATGAGCCGTGTCGTTAAAATAGCCGCTATAAGAAAAATCATGCATGTGATTGCCGCAGGAATATATTCGCGTTTATCTTCAGGAAAATATAACATAAAATCCAATATATACGAAACCGCCATCACCCAACAACCTTTCGCACATAAAATGTTACATCAGCTATTATACCATAACAAGCCGAACAGCCGCTCTCAAGCGATACCGAGGCTTCATAACGCAAACTTTTTTCTTAGCTGCGTAAAATCGATTCGTTCTCCAATCGTCGGCGGTTTTGTTTTCACTAGATATTTTTTATCATTTTCTACTAGACGGAAAATATTATAAGTGGTAAAAGCGTCGTCCAAAGCGCAATGCGCTTTTCCTACTCCTTCATCTCCATATTCTTGTATCGCCTTTCGCAATCCTGTATGATTTTTGTTTCCAAAAAACAATTTATATTCCATCGCTAGATCGCGGTGCTCTCCCGTAAAAGGAAACGGCAGATTAGCGGCCTTACAATTTTCCTTTAACACTTTCATATCCATGCTTCCCCACGTAACCACCGTGCTTGGGAGCGAACGATCGTACTTGCGCAACAACGCGACCAGTTCGTGAAAACTCATTCCTTGATTTATTTGTTCTTGTGTAATATTTAAAAACGATTTGCACCGGTTTGTAAGCATTGGAAATCGCGTTGGTTTCACATAAGAGGAAAATTGGTCGCATACTTCGTCGTTGGCAACCACAACAAGCCCGACTTCAATAATTTCCGGAAAAAACCCCTTTGGCTCCGTTTTTGTTTCCGGCATCGTAAATTCAAAATCAAGGAATAAGTATTGTGATGTTGCTGACACCTCCTTTTCCCTCCTTTCTTATTTCCATCGTCACGTATCATTTTATTACTATTATATCACGGGGAAACGACATTTTATTTTCCTTTTCAGAAAATATAAAAAAAGGGCGAGAGTCTGAGTGTTACACAATATGCTATAATTTATAATTAACGCATAATGTTAATAAGCTAGCGATTTACATATCCATTATCTTTTTTCTGGCTGGATGTTCCCATTCAGCGGACAAAAACGCAGACATTACTATAAGAACGGCCGCTAGCATGAAAGATGTTCCTAAAGGATTGGTGATCAATATGAAAAAGAACATTAAAACATAAAGCTCTCCTTTACCTTTTCATCAACCGGTACGCTGCAAAAGCAAATTGAACAAGGAGCGCCGATCGATGTATTATGATTGAAAAAAGGGGCGTAGAAAATGAAAAATGTTGTTATTCATAAAATTGTTACATTCATTTTTACAGAAGAACAACTGAAAGCATACTGGAATAAACAAAATCCACATATTCCCTTCGCTTCATTAACAAATGAACAATATATGAAACTGGCCGAAGACATGTTAAACCATTCTTCTCATAGCCAGCTGCGGCAACATCTCATCGGCGAAGGATGGCGGACGGAAGAAGAAACACACGGGCTCGTTCTCGCAGAAGACGAGTCCCGCGCTGATATTCACGTCGAAATCATTGATACGTCAGTTCCAGCTGAACCGTCTCAAAAATTATTTATCGATCGCGTTACAGAAATTAATTGCCCATATTGTTCCTTTTCTTTTTATTTGCGTAATCATCAAGAACGACCATCTTGGACATGCCCATCATGTGGCAATACTATCGATACGCCACGCTAATTTTTTAGAAAGGAGCGTTTATCATGCATGATACAGCAGCAGCCGAGATCTCCAACTGGCAATATTATGCAGCGATAGCCATTTTTCTTATTACGTACGCCATCATCATTTCTGAAAAAATCAACCGGGCTGTCATTGCCATGCTCGGTGCCGCACTGATGATTATTTTTGGCATCGTTGATTTACATAAAGCGTTTACTCATCATATTGAATGGGGAACGATTACCCTTTTGATTGGAATGATGATTCTCGTCGGTATTACAAGTAAATCCGGTTTTTTTCAATACGTGGCAATCAAAACAGCAAAATTAGCAAAAGGACGGCCGTTGCGCATTTTAGTGATGCTGTCGCTATTGACGGGCGCTTTATCCGCCTTTCTCGACAACGTTACGACGGTATTGTTGATCGTCCCTGTCACATTTTCCATCACACGCATGTTGCAAGTAAACCCGGTTCCTTATTTAATCTCGGAAGTGTTGTTTTCCAACATTGGCGGAACTGCAACATTAATCGGCGACCCGCCAAATATTATGATCGGATCGGCAAACAAGCACCTCGATTTCAACGCGTTTTTGTTTAATTTAGCGCCGATTGTGCTCATTATTATGATCGTTACGGTATCCATTCTTGCTTTTATATACCGCCGCCAATTAAAAACGGACGAAAATCTCGTCAGCAAATTGATGAATGTGAACGAAGCGGAATATATTAAAGATGCGGCATTGCTCAAAAAATCCGTATCCGTATTATTTTTGACGATTTTAGGGTTTATCTTTCATTCCGTCATTCACGTCGATGCCGCTGTCATCGCGATGACAGGAGCAGTCATATTAATGCTAATTGGCGTACAAGAGCATGAAATCGAAGACGTATTTACGTCTATCGAATGGGTAACGATCTTTTTCTTTGCCGGCCTCTTTACATTAGTAGGGGGACTTGTCGATATCGGGCTTATCAAAAGCCTGGCGGAAAAAGCGTTGGAAGTCACCGGGGGTGATATTTCCGTCGCTGCGTATTTCATCCTTTGGTCATCGGGGATTGCTTCCGCAACAATTGACAATATCCCGTTTGTCGCCACCATGATTCCGTTGATTAAAGACATGGCCGTCGGAATGGGATTATCGCCGGATTCCGCACAAATTGAAGTATTATGGTGGGCATTATCATTAGGCGCGTGTTTAGGGGGAAACGGCACGTTAATCGGCGCTTCAGCGAATGTTATTGTCGCCGGTATCGCTTCGCGTGAAGGGCATGGATTCAGCTATATGGACTTTTTAAAAATCGGCGCCCCGTTAACGTTCATCGCGCTTTTGCTCTCTCATATCTATTTGTTCGTCCGTTATTTAATGTAAAAAGAGCAGGATTTTTTCCTGTTCTTTTTTATTATAAGCACAAGCATGCGCGAACGACGAATCGCAGCATAAGAAAACGCAATAAAGCTACTAATGATCGTGAACCAATAATGCAGGAACACCAGCTTAACGCTTCGTTCACTTTCGCTTGCATCGTTTTTGGAACGATCATTCCTCAAGAATTCGTGGTTTTTATGAAAGGGATTAGGACGCGCACAATTCCCAAAAAATTTTCTCCTTTTTCCGCTTTTGTACATATAGTAAGTATAGACATTACCAGCAAGGAGGAATTGCCGTGATCTTTTATTCTGTCTTTCCTCCCCCATATATGATGAGACAATACCCGCCGATTAACCCAACATTGTTCTCGCAATCAGCTGCTACCGCGCAAACGTTAATGAACGATGCAAGCACCATTCTGAAACGATTAGCAAGCTCTAAATCATTTGCCACAAGCGTCATGTCCGCAGCGCAAGAAGGAAACAAGAAAGAAGTCCAGCGGATGATCGAGTCGCTCGGAATAAAATCAAAAGTGGAACTTTATTTCAATCCTGACGGCATCCGCTTCACATTGTCCCCTCCGCCGGGCGCGTTTTTATGCTGCCAACTCGTCATCGGGCTCCTATGGAACATATTTCCACCTCCTCCATAAAATTCACATAGGGCTGCACCATCTTAAGATGGAAGCCCTTTTGTCATTGATGCGATAAAACGTTTCTAAACATTTCCGTTCTCTGCAAACGGCTATGGCAGCTTTTCGTCAGGCGCAAATCATCCCCATCATCGTTGCTGCCAGCATGAATGATGCCCTTGTTGGCCTCCCGAGTCGTTCTTCGGCCAAGCCCTAATCATGATTTAAAAATTCGCTCTCGATCAGCGAACTTAGGCCACTAGAAAAATAAACCGCTTTCTCCATCTATTTCAATTCCCGGACTAATCTTGTTTTCCCTCTTTTGCCTTACGCTTTCGCCGCTGCATTCATCCGCTTTCGCCGATCTTTGCAATAAAGCCATATGGGCATGCCAAAAATTATAGTTGACATATAAAAAATTGTTCGCTACGATTGATTTTGTTAACTATATATTATAAGGGGGTTTACATATGGGAGAGACACATCGGAAATGGCGGGCTCTCGACTTGACATTAGTCGGCATGTTTGCGGCATTAATGGCAATTGGAGCAAATATTACGTCATGGGCGCCATTTCTAGTCATCGGCGGTGTTCCAATTACGTTGCAAACGTTTTTTTGCGTGCTTGCCGGCGCGATTTTAGGGCGCAAATTAGGAGCAGTAGCAATGACCGTTTATATGTTAATCGGTTTATTCGGCGCTCCTGTATTTGCCCAGTTCAGCGGCGGATTTGGCAGTGTTGTTCGCCCGACATTCGGATTCATCATATCGTTTATTTTGGCTGCTTACGTGACAGGATGGATCATTGAGCGAGGAAACGGAACCCCGTCAGTTGCCCGGTTTATTGCTGCGACGATCGCTGGTATGGCAATTAACTACTTGATTGGAACCAATTGGATGTATATCGCCTATAAACTTTGGGCGGAAGCTCCTAAAGGATTTTCGTACGCTTTGGCATGGAGCTGGATGATCGTTCCGCTTCCAAAAGATATTGTTTTATCCGTGATTGCTGGGATCATCTCACCACGAATTTATGCGTCCATCCGTAAATCCGCTTCATACCATCAACATGTGGCATAATGGAACTTTATTGCAAGTAAATAGAAGACTTCCACAAAAGTTTTTCATCATAAAAAACGTGCATGCGAAATCCATGCACGTTTTTTACTTAAAAAAACAATTTAAAAATTTGATATACAAATCCAGCAATAAGTGCAGAAACAGGCAACGTAACAATCCATGTCAACACAATGCGCTGCGCCACGCCCCATTTGACGCCTTTGACGCGTTGCGCCGCACCGACCCCCATAATCGACGAAGAAATGACATGGGTCGTGCTAACCGGCAAATGAAGGAGAGTGGCGGAGAAAATGACTAGCGCAGACGACAAATCAGCAGCCGCCCCGTTAACAGGACGTATTTTCATAATTTTGCCGCCAACGGTTTTAATAATTTTCCATCCGCCAATCGATGTGCCAATCCCCATCGCAATTGCTGCAGAAATTCGCACCCATTCCGGAACTTCGCTTGACGCATGATAATTTGCAGCAATAAGCGCCATCGTGATAATCCCCATCGTCTTTTGGGCATCGTTTGTTCCGTGCGTATACGCTTGAAAGGCAGCGGTGACCACTTGAAACATACGGAAACCTTTCGTCGTACGCGTCAAGTTGGCGTTTTTAAAAATGGCGCGAAACAAACTCATGATGATAAACCCGACTGCTAAAGCAAGAAATGGCGAGACAATAAGGGATTCTAAAATTTTCAAAAATCCTTGATAATGCACAACGTCGAATCCCGCCGCAGAAACAGCGGCACCCGCAATCGAACCGATCAACGCGTGCGAAGAACTGCTCGGGATTCCGTAATACCACGTAATCAAATTCCATGCAATGGCCGCAGTCAATGCCGCTAAAATGACGATCGAACCGTTCTCGAGCGCGAATGGGTCAACAATGTCTTTCGTGATCGTTTTCGCAACGCCAGTAAACGTCAATGCGCCAATAAAGTTCATTGTTGCCGCCAAAATAATCGCTTGCCGCGGCGATAGCGCCCGCGTTGATACAGATGTTGCAATCGCATTGGCGGTATCGTGAAACCCGTTAATAAAATCAAACGCCAATGCAAAAACGACAATAAGAACCGTAAGTAAAAATACCGTATCCATAAAAGCGCCGTCTCCTTTTACGCATTTCGCATGATGATCGTTTCAATCGTATTTGCCACATCCTCGCAGCTATCGGCGATTTCTTCAAGCATTTCATACAGCTCTTTATATTGAATGATTTTAATCGGGTCTTTTTGGTCTACGAATAAATTTTTGATCGAAGCCCGTAAAATTTCATCGCATTTTGTTTCATAATCCTTAATTTTAATGGCATGCGTCCGCATATCGAGAAGCTTTTTCTGAGACAACAGCTTCAGAGCGTTCGCGATTTCAATCGTGCTTTGATAAATATTATCAAAAAATTTCACCATATGATCATCAATTTCCGTAAAAGAAAACATTTCGAAACGAGCGGAACATTGTTCTAGCCCGTCTAATACATCATCCATTTTCATCGCCAATTGGTGAATGTCTTCGCGCTCAATCGGCGTAATAAACGTTTTGTTTAATTCGACAACAAGTTCATGAATATACGAGTCTCCTTTGCGCTCGTATTCTTTCATCACACGCGCCAATTCTTTTAAATCGCTAACATTGTTAATCTTATACTCGACGAAATATTGCGCCGCTTCTTTCACATTTTCGGAAATTGTAAATAATAAATCAAAAAAGACATCTTTTTTCGGTGAAAAAATCATACGAAAACCCCCATTTAACATATGGAAATTAAGCCACTGTGTTTTATTTTAGCAATAAATGTCGAATTTACAATGAACGACAAAAAAATTTACACAAATTTTACATTATCTTAACATTTTATATACATTTCTATAAAAAATAATATGATGTCGTTCTAAAAAGAAAACGAAGCAAGAAAGTTTGCTTCGTTTTCCGCGTTATTCAAACCGCTCCACCAGCGTCGCAAGCGTGCGAACCATTACCCCCGTCGCTCCGGACGGCCCGAGGTCATGTTCCTTTGAAGTGACGGACGTTCCGGCAATATCAAGATGTACCCATGGCGTATCTTCCGCGAATTCGCCGAGAAACGCACCGCCCATAATCGCGTGTCCTTCGCGTCCCGGGGAATTGTTAAGATCCGCAATTTTGCTGCTGCGCACGCGTTCCTTATCCTTTTCCGTAATTGGCAAGCGCCAAATAAACTCCCCTGTTTCTGCAGAAGCTTCCAATAATTGTTCGAACAACGCTTCGTTATTGGTCATCGCACCTGTCGTATGAACGCCAAGCGCAACAATGACACCGCCCGTCAGCGTCGCGACATCAATTAAATAATTCGCCCCGTGATGCTTCGCGTACGTAATCGCGTCCGCCAAAATTAAACGGCCTTCCGCATCTGTATTTTTTATTTCAATCGTTTTTCCGCTCATCGATGTAATCACATCATCTGGTTTAAACGCTTCGCCGCTAATCATGTTGTCAGTAGCCGGAATGACCGCGACAACATTTTGTTCCGGGCGAAGCTCCCCGATGATTTCCATCGCTCCAAGCACTGCCGCGGCACCAGCCATATCGGTTTTCATATCGATCATGCTTTCACGCGGTTTCAGAGAGTAGCCGCCAGTGTCAAACGTCACCCCTTTTCCGACAAGGCCGATCACGTTTTCCCACGTTTCTTTTCCTTGGTATTTGAGAACGATCATTTTTGGCGGATTTTTCGAGCCTTGGTTCACCGCGAGAAGCGCTCCCATACCTAGCTTTTCCATTTCTTCTTTTTCGAGAATTTCGCACTCGAATTCATATTTGTTTGCTAATTGTACCGCATAATCCGCTAAATCGGCCGCCGTTAATAAATTGCTTGGCGTATTGACTAACGTGCGTGCGGAATTCGTCGCCTTACCGTATACAGAGCCGACAAACACGCTCGCTTCGATTTCCGCTTGATCCGCTTCGGTGTAAATCGTAACCGATTCGACCCGTTTTTCCCGTCCATTCTTTTTTTGCTTATAGCCAGGAAATTCGTATGTTGCAAGATAATACGCTTCCGCTAATGCATGCGCCGCATCAAGCGCGTCTATATTTTCCGTGATGAACGTATCCAAGGCGATTGCTGCTTCGGTCAATTTCGCTTGTTTTATCGTTTTAAACAGCTTGCCAAACGCTTCACGCAATAAATCAAACGTCAATTTTTCTTCTTTTCCTAACCCGACAAAATAAAGGCGTTTTACTCCTGCTGGCTTTAAAGTATGTACTTTGGAAATTTGCTTTTGCTTGGCGGAAATATCCCCTTCTTTCAACAAGACCGATACTTGCCCATGAAGGAGGTTGTCACACTCGGCGGCAATTCCGTCCAGCGGCTTATTTTTTTCAAAAATCCCTATCACCAGCGCCTCATGCGCCGTATCAAGAGATAATTGCTGCCTAATGGTAAACATGCATCATCTCTCCTTATGAATACATTTTCTTTTCCATTATATCGAATTACAATGGCGATTTCGACATACTCATAAATCAACTCAACCGCTTAAATTTTCTCCCGCCGTTCGCGGCCATGAAATGCAACGCAAGGAAACGGGTGCAGCCATGTAGAATAAAAACTTTATCGGCATGACAAACAGAAAGGAAGAGCGCTGTGATGAAGATTATTTCCCTTTGCCCGAGCAATACGGAATTGCTTGCTTATTTAGGCATGCTTGAACACCTTATCGCAGTAGACAACCATTCCGATTGGCCACCCTCTATATGCAAACTCCCGAGAGTCGGCCCCGACTTAAATATTGATATGGAAAAGGTAGAAGCGCTGAAGCCAGACTTAGTGCTCGCTTCGTTAAGTGTTCCGGGCATGGAACGAAACGTGCAAGAACTGGAAAAACGAAGCATTCCTCATATCATTTTTGCGCCAAATTCATTGCACGATATTGCCGAGGACTTGCTCCGCCTCGGTGAAACACTCGGCAAAAAGAAAGCGGCGCAAGCCATTGTTCGCCGTTACCGCTCGTTTATCGAAAAATATCGCCAGCTGGCTGCAAATATGAAACATCCTGCTCGTCTGTATTGGGAATGGTGGCCGAAACCGATTTTTACGCCCGGCAAAACAAATTGGTTAAGCGAAATCAGCGAGCTAGCTGGGGGAACGAATATTTTCGACGATGTGGCAAAAGCCAACGTGCAAACAGACTGGGATGAAGTGGCAAGGAGAAATCCTTCCCATATTTGCCTCGTCTGGGTTGGAGTGCAAACAAAAAAGATGAATAAAGATGCCGTCAAAAAGAGACCCGATGCGGAGAAAGTGGATGCTGTCTGTAAAGACCGCGTTTACGTGCTCGAGGAGTCATTATATTGCCGACCTTCCCCGCGTCTTTTGCTCGGCCTAAAAAAACTTGCCGCCTTGTTGCATCCGTCCATTTTTCCGCCTGACGACGGCATTGACCCATTGTGGGACATTGCCCGCAAAATTAAGGGCGGCCGCTAGCCGCCCTTAGCTTTTCGATTGTAAATACTGTTGCCTAAACACTTGCATCGTTTCATCTTCATTCAGCCGCTTTAATTCTTCTTCTGAAAGCTTCCCATCGCCCTTTTTCACAATATACACTTGCACAGTCTTTTTCCCCCAATATTTATATACATCCTCGACTGTATCATAATATAAATCGACGCGATTTCCTTTAATCGCTCCTCCTTTATCAGCCACGACCCCATATCCATATCCAGGGATAAAAAGAATGGTACCGATTGGGAATACATTTAAATCCGCGGCAATCGTTGAATATAAGTCGCGTTTCACGCGCACCCCAGAATACGTAATCCCATACTCCGGATGATCCGGCGTTTTTCCTGTTGACTCCACACCCGCCGTATATCCTGTAGCAACTACAACTTTAGATGGATATTTTGACCAATCAATCGCTTCTTCAAGGCGAAGCGGCTGACTAATCTTTTCCGAGGAAATTTGCGGTTTTTTCCGTTTCTCGTAATACTTCCATTGTTTATCTATCGCAACATATTGCTTTTCCTTCCATATGTCAAAAAAGTGATAGCCTGTATGAGACGATGGCGCACCATACAATTTGTTAACAATCGCTCTCGCTTCGACCCCTGAGATCGATTGAAAGGTTGTCAATAGCGCCATTGCAAACAATAATGACATCGTTATTCGTCTTACTATATTTTTTAGAAGAACCATTTCCTCACTCCTCTCACATTTCTATTTATCTCCATAAAAAAATCGAAATATTCATTGCGAGAAAAGTGAGGCAAAAAAAAAAGACTTTCATATCCCCATGAAAGCCTTAAAACATTTGATATCCTTTGGCACGCAGCGTGCGGATGGCGAATCCAGCGCAAACCGCGCCGATAAATCCGCTAGCTAAAATTAAAATATCCGCTGGCGCCAGCGATAAAACTTTATGCTTCAGTGCTGCAAAGGAAGACGCCGGATCGGTAAAATATTTCGTCCACGGAATATCATCGATAATAAAAATAAACACAATCGGGCATAAAATCGCCATAATCCAAGTCATGCGCAACAACATATTTAATAAAAAGCCGATGCCGAAAAATAAAACAAAAAATAGAAGCATGGAAATGAGCACAACAGGCAAGCTCATTTGCATCCCCATATCACCTCCGGTACGCTCTTTTTAAGTGTACTGAATCGGATAAAGGGAGTCAATTTTCAAAAACGGCTTATTTTTTCCGTTCCTTTCCTAAACATCGATAGCAAGTTTCCGACCTGCCTAACAAACGCTGTACGTTTCCGTTTCCTTGGCAATACGGGCATGCTGTTTGCTCCGCGCATTTTAATAAAGGATTTTCCGGCCTACCGCGATAAACGAATCCATCATATGCTTCGTTTTCCTGATATTACTTAATTTTTCGAATCATTAAAATACAATCGGTACTTTGTATATCCAAATGGTTCTCCCGGGTTCATCCCATCGCAAAACGGAAAATAATGAAATGGCTCTAATTGCAGTAAATATCGCAATAATCCCGATGTATGCACATCTTTTTTCAACGTTTGCTTGCTTAAAAACGCAGCTGTAAACAATTCATCCGTTTGTACCGTAATAGCATCTGAAATAGCACGAAGCAAAAATATTGCCATATTGTCGCTAATCTCACCGCGAATCACACCTGTACGCATTCCAAGAAAACCAACAATTTCCGCATCAATTCCTGTTTCTTCTTTAATTTCACGAATTGCTGCTTCATCGAGCGTTTCCCCTGGCTGCACAAATCCCGCTGGAAGCGACCATTTTCCTTTTAAACCGCCATATTTTTTCTTTACCACAAGCCATTCATCCGCCCCGTTCACTACTAATCCAGCCGCTGCGATCCATACGTTGCCGCGCTTCTTATCCATGTTAACCATCCTTTTTTATTTTGTAAAAATATAGCAACTAACTGTGCCACAAACATAATATGTGAAAAAATTGATCGCAAACACCCTTTGGCGCCGATTGAGCCTTGGAAATTGTGTAAAAAGAAAACGGCAAAAAGCGATTTTGTTTGTCCAGTGATCCAAGCTTACTGACTAAGAGGAAAATTTTACAAAATAATAGTATATGATCTTGACGCCGCCAGTAAAAAGTTGAAAAAAGGGCAAACAACAATGTTTGCCCGTCTATTAGAAGAATTTAAATTTTCCTTTTTTCATTACAAGCGAAGGACCGCCAATTAAATAAAGAGCGCGGTTGTCGATCATTTTTTTCATAAAGCTTGCCTTCGTTCCCCATAGTTTCTTGCCGAATACAACCCCAATCGCGTCATCATGGCCAAGCGAACAGACCGTTCCTTTAATATCTGGGCGGAATGGCTGCAGTTCTCCTTGCCCGCGGATTAAGACAGCAAGGTTTTTCGCGCACAGCTCGCCCTCTTGCATAGCGATTTGCGCCGTTGGCGGATATGGGCGATTCGTTTCTTCATTGATCACTAACGAGCAATCCCCGACGACAAAAATATCTTCACGGCCTGGAACGCGCAAGAATGGGTCTACTTTAATGCGTCCGCGCATCGCTTCAAAGCCAGACTCATCGACAACACGGCTGCCGCGCACGCCGGCCGCCCATACGACCGTTCCTGCTTTAATCTCCTCGACGTCATCTCCTTTTGCTACGATAATTCCGTCAGGCGTGCATTCTTTAATAGCAGTGCCGATTTTAAACTCGACGCCTTTGCGCTCTAACTGGCCGACCGCATACTCGACAAGTTCCGGATCAAAGCCAGGAAGCGCTGTCGGCGCCGCCTCCACACAAATAACGCGGACTTTATGCGGGTCGATATCGTACTCGCGACATAATTGTGGAAGGCGGTTTACTAATTCCCCTAAAAACTCGATGCCTGTGAATCCAGCGCCGCCAACGACGATCGTTAGGCGTTCTTCCCGCTTTTCTTCTTCCGTATTATACGTAGCAAATTGGTATTCAATATGTTCGCGAATTTGCCGCGCCGCATTCACATTGGAAATGGAAAAAGCGTACTCTTTTAGCCCTTTAATTCCAAATGTTTCTGATTCAAATCCGAGGGCAATGACTAAATAATCGTAGGCAATCTCGCCATTTTTCATTAACACTTTCTTTTCATCCGGCAGTATTTTGACTACCGTGTCTTTCACAAAATTCACCTTATTGCGATCGATCACATCGCTAATTGGGTAACGAACCCGGTCATGATGCAGCGTGCCGGCAGACGCCTCGTGAAGCCACGTTGTTTCATAATGGTAGTCGTTTTTGTTCACAAGCGTAATATTCGCTTCATTCATGCCGACAAGCTTTTGCAAACGCACGGTTGTCATTAAACCGCCATAACCAGCACCTAAAATGACGACATTTGGCTTTTTCAACTGAATCACTTCCACCCTTTTTAATTTTTCATTTTTTATAGGTTTTGCTGCCATGTGCATTTTTATTGAATAAAGTTTGTGAAAATATTCACGTTAGTCGACAAAAAAATGTCGAACAATTTTCACAAAAAATTAACAATGTTTCCACTAAAACATATTAGACTTTTTTCAAATCTTTTTCAAGCGTTTTTTTATGTTTTTCTATTTTTTTTACTGCGAAAATTGTCATAATAACAACCGCATTTTATGGTATGATAAAAACAATAAAGGGAATTTTATTGCGGGGAGGAATCGTCCGAATGAAAGAAGATCAAAAAATATACGATGTTACCATTATAGGCGGTGGGCCGACCGGGCTGTTTGCTGCTTTTTACGGAGGATTAAGGCAGATGAGCGTAAAAATTATCGAAAGCCTTCCGCAGCTAGGTGGACAGTTATCTGCCCTTTATCCTGAAAAGTACATATACGACGTTGCTGGATTTCCGAAAATTCGCGCCCAAGAATTGATTAATAATTTAAAAGAACAGATGGAACAATTTGCGCCGACAGTTTGCTTGGAACAATCAGTAGAAAAGTTAGAAAAATTAGAAGATGGAACGTTGAAATTAACGACTAACAAAGAAATACACTATTCCAAAACCGTCGTTATTACCGCCGGAAACGGCGCTTTCCAGCCTCGGCGCCTTGAGCTAGAAAACGCGGCGCAATATGAAGGGAAAAATTTATATTACTTCATTAATGACTTAAACCAATTTAAAGGGCAAAAAGTGCTCGTCTGCGGCGGCGGGGACTCAGCCGTAGACTGGTCGCTTATGCTCGAACCGATCGCGGAAAAAGTAACGATTGTGCATCGGCGTGATAAATTCCGCGCTCACGAACATAGCGTGGAAACATTGATGAATTCAACAGTTGATGTGAAAACCCCATTCGTTCCTGTGGAGTTAATCGGCGATGAAAACGGCATCCACCAAGTCGTCATCGAGCACGTGAAAGACGGCTCTCGCGAAACGATCGAAATCGACGCGCTCATTGTGAACTACGGCTTTATTTCTTCGCTTGGACCAATTAAAAACTGGGGGCTGGAAATTGAGAAAAACTCCATCAAAGTCAACTCGAAAATGGAAACAAATATTCCTGGCGTTTACGCTGCCGGTGATATATGCACATATGAAGGAAAAATAAAACTCATTGCTTGCGGATTCGGCGAAGCGCCAATCGCTATCAGCAGCGCAAAAACGTATATCGATCCGACAGCGAGAATGCAACCGGCGCACTCCACTTCCTTGTTCTAATTGCTTTCCTTTTCATCAAGCGAAGGGATGCTTTGTGCAAAAAGCATCCCTTTTTTATAAAACGTTGATATATCGCTGTTTAACTGCTGCTTAACATTGTTCCGGCGTTCCCGCGTTCGTCGCCGTTCTGAACGACGCACCGCAGCCGCATGTGGCAATCGCGTTCGGGTTATTGATCGTAAAACCGCCGCCCATTAACGACTGTTTATAGTCAATGACCGTTCCTTGCAAAATCGGCGCGCTGTCTTTATCGACTAGAATTTTAATTCCGTGTTGTTCAAACTCATGATCGTCTTCATGGCGTTCATGGTCAAATCCCATTCCGTACGACAAACCGCTGCAGCCGCCGCCTTTTACACCAATGCGAAGATACGCCCCTTCTTCTTCATGTTCTTTCATCATATCTTTAATTTGAAACGCCGCGGCCTCCGTAAGTGTAATAATATCCGTCATTGTGATCCCTCCTTATTGATAGTATATCGCTTTTCATCCGTTGCGCTCAAATCTCAAACATTTAATAATAATACACTCCTGTGCAAATCGTTTCCGCCGGTCCTGTCATCCGTACACTTCCTTCATCAGTCCATGTGATCGTCAAATCTCCGCCTGCTAAATGGACAATCGTTTCCTTATTTCGCACCGTTTTTCCATTTAACACCGAAGCGACAACAGCCGCGCAAGCCCCTGTACCGCACGCTTGCGTCACTCCAGAACCACGCTCCCATACGCGAAAATGGAGCTCACGGTCGTTTATTACTTCGACAAATTCGACGTTTACCCCTTCAGGAAACCGCTTGTCCTTTTCGACAATTGGTCCGAGAGCCGTTACTGGCGCTTTATTGATATCATCTACGTAAAAAATGACATGTGGGTTTCCCATCGAAACCGCCGTAATTTCGTACAGCTGCCCATCGACTTCAAACGGTTCGGCAACCACTCGTTCCGCCTCCGGACCAACCATCGGAATCTCGCTCCGCTTTAAACGCGGCTTTCCCATATCAATGGTGACATTTGTAACCGTTCCATTTTCTACTGCAACTTCTGCCTTCACAAGCCCGGACAATGTTTCAATAAAAAACGAGCGGTCTTTGACCATTCCATGCTCATATGCATATTTTGCAACACAACGCAAGCCATTGCCGCAATTTTTTCCTTCAGAACCATCGCTATTAAAAATCCGCATTTTAACCGGGGCTGTTTTTGACGGGCAAATGAGAATCATGCCGTCCGCCCCGATTCCGGTATTGACGTTAGACACTTGCACGGCCAGCGGCGATAATAATGACTCCGGGATTGTTTCTTCAAACATATTAACATATATATAACTATTGCCAAGACCATGCATTTTCGTAAACGAAAATTGATTCATTATTTCCTCCTTGAAAGAAAAAAATTTTTATATATAAGTATAAATCGAAAATCAACTGGGCACAATGAAAATATCCCCCGTTTTTTCATATACACCTTGAAAGAGGATGTCCGTGGGACATCCTCGTTTTTTATGCCATAATAGACACATCCATTCAAAATGAGCTTTATGCTTTATGAAAGCCAATTGGAAATTCGCACAAGATTATCGTTCAAAACATCGGGTTTTCTTCTAAATAGCGGTAAATATTTTCCACAAGCTGTTCAGGAGTATCACCGGTTACGATTTCACCGTTTACTAAAGCAAAAAGGGTTTCCGCACAACGAGTGCAGTGGCTTAAACAACTGTATTCTATAATATCCAAGTTCGGATCTTTTTCTAATATTTCCAACGCCTTTTGCGAGCCGCTCGCTAAGTTGCTGATGCAAAATTCAATAATTGGTTGGATCATCGTTTTTTCACCTTCCTACTGCTTTTCATCGTATCGGTTTTTTGGAAAAACGTCAACGAATGACGCTTCGTTTTTCACTGGACGGAGTCTGGGAAATTGTATAAAAAAATCGGCAAAATGTAATTTTGTTTTCCGGCAATTCAAGTTTACTGGACGGAGAGGAAAATTTTGCGCAACAAGTAAGGCGCCAGCTTTTTGCTGTATATACCGACATTTACTTTTCCCCCTTTTGTCAATGTTTACCGAAAAATTGTTGTTATTTTGTCACAATTTCGCTATACTTTTTAATGGTTATAAAGATCATCACAAAAGGGGAATTTCATTATGAGACACCTTGTGTTGCTCGGCGGAGGATACGGGAATATGCGGATTTTGCTTCGCCTCCTCCCAAACCATTTACCGGAAGATGTTCATATTACACTCGTCGACCGTATTCCATATCATTGCTTAAAAACAGAGTATTATGCACTCGCAGCAGGCACGATTAGCGATCACCACATTCGTGTCCCATTTCCTGAACATCCGCGTCTTACCTACCGTTTCGGTGAAGTCGTTAACATCGACCTCGATAATCAAAACGTACAGTTGCAGGATGAAAGCAGCATCCCATATGATGATTTAGTGATCGGTTTAGGATGTGAAGATAAATACCATGGTGTCCCAGGCGCCGAAACTTTCACGCATAGCATTCAATCCATTGAGAAAGCGCGCGCGGCATATGAAGCGTTAAACAATTTGCCTCCCGGCTCTATTGTTGGTATTGTCGGCGCAGGACTAAGCGGCGTCGAATTGGCAAGCGAATTAGCAGAAAGCCGTCCTGATTTACACATAAAATTGTTTGATCGCGGAGAACGCATTTTGCCGATGTTTCCAAAACGGCTCAGTGACTATGTCGAAAGCTGGTTCCAACAACATAATATCGAAATTGTTCGTTGTTCCAACATTACAAAAGTAGAAGAACGCACGCTTTACAATCATGACACCCCGGTTCATTGCGATGTCATTGTCTGGACAGCGGGCATTCAACCGAACCGCGTCGTCCGCAAACTGCCTGTGGAGAAAGACAAACAAGGCCGTGTCGTTTTAACAAAACGGCACCACATTCCTGGATATGAAAACGTATATGTTGTCGGCGATTGCGCAAGTTTGCCGCACTCTCCAAGCGCTCAGCTCGCAGAGGGCCAAGCGGAACAAATCGTTCAAGTATTACAAAAACGCTGGAACGGGGAAGAACCGCCAAGCGAATTTCCACCTATTAAATTAAAAGGCATTCTTGGATCGCTCGGCAGAAAACATGGATTCGGCCTCCTCGCTGATCGCCCAATAACTGGTAGAGTTCCTAGATTGCTAAAATCCGGGGTATTGTGGATGTATAAATACCATAACGGCTACTAAACCAAAAAAAGCAAAATGTGCCATAAATATGGATATAACAACGTTTATCGAATATTTCAAACTCAAAAATGCGTATTAAAAATCCAAAGTTGGACAGGCGCTGGGCGTGTTTTGGGAGATAACCCCCTATTCACCAAAGAACAGATCTGCCTTTCTTTTTTTATGAACAAAAAGCCTACTCCTTGAGTAGGCTGCATTCGTTTTATTTTCCTTCCATCGAAATTCAATGAATTAAGTTTAGACCTTGGAACATTAAGAAAAGTTACGGTTCTGTTACGTTCATGAATAACTGTATGGCCAGCTCGCAGGATTTCCTGTTTTAAAAATTTCAAAAAATTCATTCCCTTAGCCACCAACGACTGGTGTCATTTGTTCATACATAACGCCATTTTAGATGTTGTCCTTCCATTTTTGTGAATTTGTTATTAATGCTTCTCGTTAATATCGAACGATGCTTTCTTTATTTATTGGTTAAAATATGTCAGAAAATCATTCATTTCAATCTTGTTCGCACTAGCTTCTGAAGGTCGATGGCTGTTGTAATGGTTTCTCTTTCTCCGTTCGCACAACTACTTTCTGCCTTTTAATCAATGTTTATCAAGTGCACATTGTGGTGATGAATCTTTTTTACCATCGATAACCATACTTTTCCATTTCTGCATAAATCGCCTTTAACTTTGGATTTCCTTCTCCGACGATAACCCCTTCGATCACGACAACAGGGTAAAACAAATCTTCTTCCAACACCTTTTTGGCAAACGCCTTTTTCTCCTCATCTTCTTCCGGAGGGTTGAAAATATCGATATACGTCATCGAAAACGGTTGATTCGGATATTTCCGTTTAATCGCCGCTTCTAGCCATTCGTACGTTTCTTTGGAAGAAGGCAAATGGACACAAGACGGGCAAATCACATCAGCGCCATAGACGCATATTTCCACTTGCTTCAGCGTCATATATTTCCACCTTTCATATCGTAAAAAACAAAAATTTATCATTAGATTTTTTTCTTTATCATGATTATAATAAAGTTAAAGAAAGGAGTCGATAAAGATGAGCGATCAAGAAATCAAGGAACAAGTGCAAGAAGTTTTAGATAAACTGCGCCCGTTTTTGCTTCGTGATGGTGGGGACTGCGAACTGATCGATGTCGAAGACGGAGTTGTCAAATTGCGTTTGCTCGGCGCATGCGGAAGCTGCCCTAGCTCGACGATCACATTAAAAGCTGGAATTGAACGCGCGCTGTTAGAAGAAGTGCCGGGCATTGTCGAAGTAGAACAAGTATTCTAAACCACGGCCGTTTATGCCGAAAATAACAGCGGTTTCCTAAGGGAACCGCTGTTATTTTTCTAGCGACATCTTATACACTTGACTCCCTTTTTGTTCGACCGTCAGCCACTCTACCGCGCAATCTGGAAAGTGTGGAGCCAATTTTTCTTTTAATTTCATTCCTTTTCCTGGTTCGGCGAAAGCAAGAACGGTAGGGCCAGCCCCGCTCAATGCCACCCCAAACGCTCCGTATTGCGTAGCCAGCTTTTCTACAAGCGATAATTGCGGAACAAATTCTTTGCGATATGGCTGATGAAACAAATCGCACGCCATCATTTTCCCGGCAAGTTCCCATCTTTTTGTCAATAATGCCGCGACTAACACGTTGCTGACCGCGCTAGCCTCGACGGCATCTTCTCGCGCCAGCATCTGCGGCAAAACGCTGCGCGCTTTTTTTGTCTCCAATTCATACGAAGGAATGACGGCAACTAAATCTAATTCCACGTTTGGAACATGAACAACGTCTGTCCCTTGTCGGCGATGGCTGCCAATGACAAGCCCTCCATATAAAGAAGCGCCGACATTATCCGGGTGCCCTTCATAACAGCTGGCAAACCGCATTTTTTGCTCCAGCGAGAGCGATAGATCAGCCAGCTCATTGGCCAGTTCAATTCCCGCTACCACCGCTGCCGCGCTGCTTCCTAATCCACGCGTAAATGGAATATCGCTATATACATCCACTAAGCAACTTGGCAACGTGCACCCGTATGTTTGCGCCACTTGCGCTGCTACTTGATAAATTAAATTGTCCGTTCCCCTCGGGATCGCTTCTACCTCGGAAGAATGGGGAACAAACTTCCATTCATCCGCCATCCTGACTTCTAGTATCAAATAACGGGATACGGCAAGACCAATCGAATCAAAACCTGGTCCTAAATTGGCCGTGCTTGCCGGAACGACGATTTTTAACATCCCATCTTCTTTCATTGATGGACAACTCCTTGAATGCGTTCAAACACGACTGTTTCGTCGTTTGGAAGTACGGTTGGTTCGATTTCCGCCGCTTCCATCGCAATGGCCGGATCTTTTAGGCCATTTCCTGTTAACACGGCCACAACGGTGCTGCCTTTTCCGATTTCATTCCGCTTCCGTTGCTTGATCACTCCTGCGATGGATGCACAAGAAGCTGGTTCGGCAAAAATGCCTTCCTCCCGTGCGAGCAACTTATACGCTTCTAAAATTTCGGCATCGGATACTTCATCAATTTTTCCATTCGATTCCGTCGCCGCTTGAACCGCTTTTTCCCAGCTCGCCGGATTGCCGATGCGAATCGCCGTCGCAATCGTTTCCGGATGCTCGATGACTTGGTTGCGGACGATCGCCGCCGCTCCCTCCGCTTCAAATCCGCGCATTTGCGGAAGGCCAGTTTGTTTTGCCGCATGGTACTCTTTAAATCCTTTCCAATAAGCGGTAATATTCCCGGCATTGCCGACCGGAATCGCGAGCACGTCCGGCGCTTTGCCAAGCTGGTCGCAAATCTCAAACGCCGCGGTTTTCTGTCCCTCGATGCGATATGGATTTACCGAGTTGACAAGCGTGATCGGGGCCGTATCGCTAAGGCGGCGCACCATTTTTAACGCTTCATCAAAGTTTCCTTCAATCGCGAAAATTTCCGCTCCGTACATAACCGCCTGCGCTAGTTTCCCCATTGCGATTTTTCCGTTCGGAATCACGACAATGCAGCGCAGCCCCGCTCTTGCCGCGTAGGCCGCCGCGGAGGCGGACGTGTTGCCCGTCGAAGCGCAAATAATCGTACGGCTCCCTGATTCTTTCGCCTTTGCAACCGCCATCACCATGCCGCGGTCTTTGAATGATCCCGTCGGGTTTACCCCTTCGACTTTGACGTACAATTCAATGCCAAGCTTTTCCGACAACCGCGGCAGCGGAATAAGCGGGGTATTCCCTTCATTCAAAGAAAGCATCGGGGTGTTTTCATTGATTGGCAAAAATTCGCGGTACGCGTGCAACAAACCTTTCCACGTCATGCTTTTCCCTCTCCTTCAACGCGATACGAGCTCTTTACTTCATGGACAATTTCCAAATCGCGCAATTGCTGCAAAATTTCTTCGTAATCTTTTTGCGACGCGCGATGTGTGACAATGACGATTTCCGCAAGCCCATCTTCTTTCAACGGCAATTGTAAAATTTTCTCGAAGCTGACGCCATGTTCAGAAAATAGTGTTGTAATTTTCGCAAACGCACCAACTTGATCTTTCACATGAATACGCACAAAATATTTCGAAAAAATTTCTAATGGGGATTTTAGTTGTTTTTCGTACTGCGGTGCGACTGCATTGCATCCGTTTACCCCTAACCTCATATTCTTCATGACGGCTACTAAGTCAGAAACAACGGCTGTCGCGGTTGGCAAACTCCCCGCTCCCGGTCCGTAAAACATTGTTTCGCCGACCGCCTCGCCGTACACATATACCGCATTGTATTCATCATTCACGGACGCAAGCGGATGCGAATCAGGGAGCAGCGTCGGCTGAACGCTGACTTCCACTTTATTGCCATCACGTTGGGCAATGCCGATTAATTTCATCGTATAGCCGAGGCGTTTGCTATAGTTGAGATCTTCTTCCGTAATCGACGTTATTCCTTTTACTTGTACATCTTCTAAATCAATGTTCATCGAAAATCCGAGACGGGCTAAAATCGCCATTTTTCGAGCCGCGTCTAATCCTTCCACGTCCGCAGTCGGATCTGCCTCCGCATATCCAAGCGCTTGTGCTTCCGCCAACACTTCCTCATAAGACGATCCATATTTGCACATTTTTGTTAAAATATAGTTTGTTGTTCCATTGACGATCCCCATCATTTTCGTAATGCGGTCAGAAGCAAGGCCATCAACGAGGCTGCGCAAAATTGGAATTCCCCCGGCGACGCTTGCTTCAAAAAACAAATCACAATGATTTTCCGCCGCCACTGCCAACAATTCCGATCCATACAATGCCATCAGGTCTTTATTTGCCGTCACCACATGCTTTCCTTGCTGCAATGCGCGCAGCAAATATTGGCGCGTTTCTTCGATTCCCCCCATCACTTCGATAATGACATCGATTTCCGGATCGTCAATGACGTCTGTGACATCGGTTGTCAACAAAGACGGGTCGACGCGTACGTCTCGTTGTTTATATATATTTCTTACAAGGATTTTTTTCACTTGCACCGGGCATCCTACTTGATGCATCAGCCGTTCTTGATGATTTTCGATAATTTTGACAACACCGCTTCCAACGGTACCTAATCCTAACAGCCCGACAAAAATCGGCTTGGCCATACTCCCCACCCTTTCTGTATCTCCTATATAAACATTTGTTTTTTTATAGTAGACATTATAAAAGATGTCGTTTTTTTTTACAATGATTAATTTTTATATTAAATATGGAAAGCGATTAATATCAAGCAAATTCAGATAATTTTTTTGCAAAAAGCAAGCAGCCCTGCTAAAGGGACTGCTTTAGTTACTATCGGTCCAACTCTTTGTTCACAAGCGTTTCAGGCCGTTTTCCTTTTAACACTGCAATAATATTTCGGCAGCATAGTTCCATCATCTTCGTGCGCGTTTCTTTCGTCGCGCTTCCGATGTGCGGTAAAGCAACGACGTTTGTTAATGTTAATAAAGGATGGGAAGCGTCAATCGGTTCATGTTCAAACACATCTAATCCTGCCGCAGCGATTTCCCCGCTTACAAGCGCATCGTATAAATCTTGTTCATCCACAACCGCTCCCCTTGCCGCATTAATAAATATCGCCGAGCGTTTCATTTTGCGAAACGCCTCGCTGTTAAACATGTGACGCGTTTCCTTTGTTAGCGGCGTCAAACAAACAACAAAATCGGCGGCTTTCAACAGCTCTTCCAATGAGCAATATGTCGCACCAAGTTTTTGTTCCGCTTCTATATTGCGAGAACGATTATGGTATAAAATGTTCATATCAAAACCAATCGCGCGTTTGGCGACAGCCTGCCCGATTTTTCCCATACCGACAATGCCGATCGTCTTGTGGTGGACATCAGCGCCAGCCAATAAAAATGGACTCCAGCCTTTCCATTTTCCTTCTTTGATCCATTGCGCCGCCTCCACTACACGGCGGGCGGTCGCCAGCAGCAAGGCGAACGTTAAATCGGCAGTGGTATCTGTTAACACATCCGGGGTGTTGCAAACAGCAATGCCGTGTTTTGTCGCAGCAGAAACATCGATATTATCAAACCCAACCCCCATGTTCGCGACGACTTTTAGCGATGTTCCCGCTTCTAATATTTCTTCATCGACGACGTCAGACACCATCGTTAATAACGCGTCTGCTTTTTTCGCTTCGTTCATTAATACATCGCGAGGAACTTGTATGTCGTCATGCGGCCACATCGCCACTTCAGCGATATCTTTTATCGGGGCGACAATATCATCTGGAAGCTTCCGCGTAATAAACACGTACGGTCGAGGCACGCAGTCCACCTTCTTTATATGTATTTTTCCTTATTTTATCATAATTCTTAATCATAAAAAAAACGATGAAGAAATGATCATCGCTATATGATCAATAAAAAAGCCAGTAAATTTTAGGAATATAAAGCCGGCGACCGGCAAGCCCCGCAATATCCGCAAACGATGCG
Organism: Parageobacillus sp. KH3-4; assembly: GCF_022846435.1. NCBI lineage: Bacteria > Bacillati > Bacillota > Bacilli > Caryophanales > Anoxybacillaceae > Parageobacillus > Parageobacillus sp. KH3-4. The sequence continues at coordinate 551,113 of NZ_AP025627.1, read as the reverse complement.
AGAAATTGTTCGTTCTCGCGGGAACGGCTAACAATGCCACGTAACGTTTGTTCATATGCTTGTTTTTTTCTTTCTTCATCTGTCATATAATATCCTTCCACGCATTCAAAATAATGAAGAGGAAAAAGAAGACGTGCGTAAATTAAACGCCAGGCAAACGGCGATAATGGAGTAATCCGTTGATAGTCACGGAAAAAACGCCGTATATTTTCCGCGGAAATATTGCCCTTTTTCGTGTATATGTGCCGAACCCACTCTGCCAAATCTCTCGCGCAATGATCATATACCCAATCCGTTGCTAACTTTTGTTCCTTTCCTTCCATCCATTTCACATTCGGCAGTCGTTCATGACAAAAGGTCGCGCAGTCAACGCCGACAGGTTCCTCATCCAACTCCACATCCGCTACATATTGAATCGCGTTCTCCGCCAAGCCGAGATAGTACGGAAACGATTCAATAAAAAGCCGATCAAACATAGCAGTTATCCCCGTCTCGATTTTTCTTCTCCAAAATTGCTCCATCTGATCGAGTCGTGCTCCCCAAAACTCTTTCCATTGGCCGATTCGCCGGCAATGGATGATCGGGATAGGACATGTGCGGCCGCGCTGGTGAAATTTCGCTAATTCTCGGCCGATAGAAATATTTCTTGCATATGGTGAAACAGACGAGCGGACAATCACCATAGGTTGGCCGTCGTAGTAAGCAACAAACTTTCCTGACCTAGTCGGAACGAAGGCTGCGACAGTATCATCTCCCATCAATAATAAATAATCGCTCATCTTCCGCAATTCCTCTATTTCCGCTTCCGTGCGCCCATATACAGGAATAACAGTATAACGCTGATTTTTATATAGAAATGTATCGTATCTCCCGGTTTTTTCAAACCATTCTGCCGTGATTTCGTATTCATTGTGAATAAACTCCTTCATCGCTTCCTCCCCCCTTATAAAAGTAATATATGAGGGGATTTGCAAAAAAATCTGCGCCTTCCGGATATTCTCACATTCCTTTGTCGAAAAGTTAAAATAACCAACCTGCCAATTTATACACTGATTTTCTCCATCCATTCCTCTCTATTGTCAAAATTATAGAAAATAATTCCAATTTTATAAGCATCAATGTTTACAGAAACGGCACATTTATGACATGATAAACATATATAATAAAAATAATTCCTTAAAGAAACAGGTGAAGTGAATGAAGGAACCGATCATGAACAATCTGGAACAAACCGCACGCCAATGGCTCGAAGAACGCGGCGTTACAATCAAAGACATCGCTGAACTCGTGTATTATTTGCAATCGAAGTACCATCCGAATTTGCAACTAGAAGAATGTATTGAAAATGTCAATCGCGTAATTTCCAAACGGGAAGTGCAAAATGCAATTCTCACCGGCATTCAGCTTGACAAATTAGCGGAAGAAGGCAAGTTAGATGAGCCACTGCAGTCGATTATTCAACGCGATGAAGGCTTATACGGAGTCGACGAGATTTTGGCGCTTTCCATTATAAACGTGTACGGCTCCATCGGTTTCACCAATTACGGATATATCGATAAACAAAAGCCCGGCATCTTAAAAAAGTTAAACGATAAATCAACGGGAAAATGCAATACGTTTTTGGACGACATTGTCGGCGCTATTGCTGCCGCTGCTTCAAGCCGTTTAGCGCATCGGGCAGCCAACGTGGAGTAAGCGGCCTTTTACCAAAAAAGAGGGGAACAAAAAGTGTTCGGCAGCTGTTCGCTTTTTTTGGCTTCTCCCTTTTTCGTAAAAAATAAGAAAACCATTCCTCTTTTGGTATAATCGAGTCACCACAGCTCACGCCGATTAAAGCCATGAAACATACAATCGGAAAAACCGTTCATTATTGGTACAGTGCGCATCAAGGATGTTTCATCCCCCATCTACAGCTAGAAAAAGAAAGAAGAGGCTGACTTCAAAAGGTCGATCGACGACCTTTTGAGTCGGCCTCTTTTTAAATGCGGTCGATCCACTCTTTGAGCGAATCCGCCGTATATGTCGGCTGCTTTTCATATCGTTGCAGCAGTTCTTTCGTCGTTACCCCCGTATGGACAAGAAGTGTGTCCATTCCTGCATTCATTCCTGCCATAATATCGGTATCGTAGTAATCGCCGATCATTAATGTTTCCTCTCTTGGCACTCCCAACACTTTTAACGCTTGTTCCATAATGATTTTCTCCGGTTTTCCAATAAAAATAGGCTGCACTTGCGTCGACACGGCAACCACAGCCGTGAGTGAACCGTTTCCTGGCAGCAATCCCCTTTCTGTCGGAAGTGCAATATCGGCATTTGTCGAAATAAACGTCGCACCGTTGCGAACGGCTAAACAAGCGATGGCAAGTTTTTCATATGTAATATTTCTGTCAATTCCCATCACAACGAATTCCGCATCTTCTTTCGCAAAAGCAAATCCTTTTTCTTCCAGAGCGGTACGGATTCCTTCTTCACCGATCACATAAATAGAAGCATCCGGTTTTTTTTCAAAAATATAGTTTGCCGTCGCTTGGCTTGTCGTAAATACATGCTCCTCTGTCGCCGGAACGCCGAATGACTGCAATTTCTCCGCCACTTGCGCCGGCGTGCGCGAAGAGTTATTCGTAACAAACAAATACGGAATGCCTTTTCGATGCAATGCTTTGACAAAATCGCGAGCTTCCGCAATACACTCCGTTCCACGATATATCGTACCGTCTAAATCGATTAAATATCCCTTGTACTTTTTCAACGTCTTTCACCTCTTTTTTAGGATGCACGTAACCAACTTATAAAAAGAAACGAAAAATGTCAAAAAGCAAACACGCTCCAATGCCCTTCCGTTAAGAAGTGGGGGCTGCCGCAAAGAAGCCTTCTTCATCACATGCATGGAGCGGAAGGCTTCTTGGGAAAATGAACATTGGAGACGCGTTTGCCAACATATAAAAGAATGAAATGATCCTTCAATTGCGGAATGCCGACACAGGACCGAGTTCGTTTTCCAAATATGTGCGAATAGCGTTCGGATATGCTTGCAGCGCCGAAAAATGTTTTTGCATTTCCTCCAACAATTTTGCGTAGTCGACATTCGTATAATGATGAACAAGCATTTTTCGATAACCAATGATCGCTTTCAATCCTTTTGCGTCATCCGCCGTGACAACCCGTTCATCCGTCAAAATATCGATAATGTCTTCATAGCTGCCCGGGTCTCTCATAATAAAACCGTCGATCATCGCGTTTCCCACATCCAAAATCGCTTCAATCACCAAATGAACAAGGCGCTCAAGAGCAAGCTGGGACAATTCGTCGTCCCACGACGACTTTTGCTTATAAATATGTAACAGTTTTTCCATATAGCGCAACGTTTCTTCGATTTTATTGCGGTCTACAAAGTACATCGTTACTTCCTCCTATATTTGTCTTTTTTTATTGTATCATAATCATGCGAATATTGTTATGATGGAAGTATTCATCATTTCTTGCTGGGGGGCGAAGTTTATGAGCGAACGTTTTTACTTATATGACGACACGGTGGATACGAAAACGCGTTTTGTCAGCTTTTTAGGAGAACGGCAACGGTTTGATTTGGCAATTATCGAGACAGACCGCTTTTATGGAAAATATTTAGTCCTCGATTTGCAGAGCAACCGTTTTGCAATTATCGGGCAGGACGATTTAGAAGAGCCGGGGTATTTGGAGAATGCCTACCGCTTAAGTGAAGAAGATGCCAACGATTTACGATCATTTTTATACGAATGCATTTCATAGCCGCTTTCTCGTTAGGGGACATTATAAATAATCCTTTAAATGAGGAAGGTGAAACAGTGCCGAGCGACTTTTCCACCGTAGAAAAACGGAAAAATTTTTTAACCGCCGAAGAATTCCCGGAAGGGCCGTACGGTTCTCCGCGGCGCGCAGACGAACCAGTAGAGAACAAAAGCACTCCGTGGAAAAAAGGGCAGCGTTACTATAGTGCTTTTAACTACGAATACAAATCGTTCCATCAAAACATCCCGCGACGTGATCCCGGCGCACATCCGCCGCACGATGACCCACGGGAAAACGAACAATTTCCATACAGCGAAGCATAATGATAAGGGTGTCCCAAAAGTGGCGGGACACCCTTCTGTGCTACCGTATATACGCATCGAACAATATATGGTATCTGTTTGTGGCCAAACAACCTTTTGAGTCAGTCTCGCTTGTTTTACCGTTTTACTTTGCGGAGCACAAAATACGCGCAGCCAAAATTGCAATATTCATACAAATATTCTGATAATGTGCTGATTTTCGTATCATATGTCGCTCTTTGGTTATGGTCGTCAAAAAACCCGCGTAAGCGAAGTTGGTTATATCCCCAGTCCCCCACAATATAGTCATACTTGCTTAAAATATCAGCGTATCGCGCGCGAAACGCTTCTTCATTAAACGCGTTTTTCACGTTTTCCACTAATTCATAACATATATTGTTAATGCATATCATCCCTTTTCACCTTGCCTTTCCACTTTCATCATAAACGATGAAACGCTCCCAATCAATTACTGTTATTAAAGTTGAGCAGGAGGAACATCCTGAAAGTGAAGGGGGTGTTTGCAATGAGAAAAGCATTGCTTGCGTTCACGTTAGGTACAGCCGCAACATTGGCAGGCTGTGCGCAAACGGCGCAAGATAACAATACGGACGTATACAAGCGAAGCGGCAATACGATGAACGTCACTGATCGCAACGATTTATATAACGAAAATGGGGTGCCGAACGGCGACGATACGCGAATGAACAATTTTGGCTATGTCCGCCATCAAAAAAGCCCTGTCTCTGGCGATGCAAACTTGTATAACAATATGCCAACGTTCAACCGCGAGCGCGCGGCTGATTTAATTAGCAAGCTTTGTACGCAGTTGCCAAACGTTAACGACGTCGCCACATTGGTGACCGACGAAGAAGTATTAGTCGTTTATGACACAGATGCAAAAAACCGCCATCAAACAGCGGACCAAGTGAAAAAGACCGCTCTTTCTGTCGTCCCGCGCTATTATCATGTATACGTTGCCGACGACCCGCGCCTCATGAAAGATATCGAGCGCTTCGGGCGCTTAGATTCCAACAGCCGAAATATTGATCAAATTATCGATACAACGATCCAAAGAATGTTAAAATATCCGCAAGGCCGGAAATTAAGTGATGGGGAAAACGAAAATGGCGAAATGATCAACGAAACGAATGACCGTCTCGACCGTGATTTCCATGATGAAAGACCAACCCCCGCAAAAATAAACCGATAGCACGACAATAGAAAAACGGTCTGTCTTCACTGGAAGGCAAGACCGTTTTTTCATGCGTTTATGCTTTCATTTGCCGCGCTGCCGAAGCCGCATTGACTTGTTCATCCGCATGGTAAGAAGAGCGAACGAGCGGGCCGGCTTCGCAGTGGGTGAATCCTTTGCTTAAGGCGATTTCTTTTAATTCCCTAAATTCGTCTGGATGATAATATTTCACTACTTTCAAATGTTTTTTCGTCGGTTGCAAATATTGACCGATCGTTAAAATATCGACGTGATTGGCACGCAAATCATCCATCGCTTCAATAATTTCTTCTTTTGTTTCGCCAAGACCGACCATAATGCTCGATTTCGTCGGAATGTCCGGCTGCAATTCTTTCGCGCGGCGCAAAAATTCAAGCGAGCGTTCATATGTCGCGCGCGCGCGCACTCTCGGCGTCAAGCGGCGCACCGTTTCAATGTTATGGTTTAAAATATCCGGACGCGCGTCCATCAACGTTTTTAAGTTTTCGTATACTCCCCCCATATCGGAAGGCAGCACTTCAATCGTCGTAAATGGATTTTTGCGACGGATGGCACGAATCGTTTCCGCGAACACCGCCGCTCCTCCATCTTTCAAGTCATCGCGAGCGACAGCAGTAACAACGACATGCTTTAAGTTCATCAGACGGACAGATTCGGCGACACGTTCCGGCTCTTGCCAGTCAAGTTCCGTCGGCAATCCCGTTTTTACCGCGCAAAAACGGCATGCACGCGTACATACGTTCCCTAAAATCATAAACGTTGCCGTTCTCCGCACCGCCCAACATTCATGAATGTTTGGACATTTCGCTTCTTCGCATACGGTATGTAACCGGTTTTCACGCATCAATTTCTTTAAGCCGGTATAATTTTCATTTGTATTCAGCTTTATTTTTAACCAATCCGGTTTGCGAAGATGTTCTTCTTTTGTCGCCATTGTTCTCACTCCAATAGATTTTATTTACATTTTTCATTATAAAAAAAACAGCAAACAAACACAAAAAATTAGCCACTGCATGTCACTTACCATTTTTTAATATTTATGAAACAAGCCAATCTCTCCAAACTAAATATAGGAGATGTGCGGAAAGGGGGGAAAAGCGCGTGCATCCATTTATATTTGCCATCGTGATGGTCACCGTTATATTTTTGTCACCAAAAACGATATTTGGCCAAGAAAAGTTAGATGAAGACATAATTTATCAAAAACGGATGGAATTGTACAAAAAAGCAGAGGCGGTCTCATTGATCCCTTGGTATTACTTTGCGGCGATCGACCAATATGAGCGGAACGTCCGGCAAGTGCGCCGCAATTTGCCAAAGCCCACCGGCGCGCTTGGCATCTATATCAAGCCGGAAATTTGGGCGGGGCCGTTAAATAAAAACCCTTATGACACCAATCCGTTTTCGATTTCGCAATTTGGCGGCTTCGGTATGGATGGAAACGGAGACGGTGTCGCCGACCCGACAGACGATGAAGATGTGATTTTTTCTATGGCACGATTTCTACAATCGTATGGAATCGACCATAAACATGTCAAAATGGCACTGTGGGACTATTATCAACGCAGCAAAACGGTCGATTTGATTTTAGGAAAAGTGAAAATCTACAAAAAATATCAGACGTTAAAGTTAGACGATCATGTATTTCCGCTCCCGCTTCACACGGATTATAGCTACCGGGATACATGGGGAGACGCGAGGGGCTGGGGCGGACGCCGTATTCATGAAGGAACGGATATTTTCGCAAGCTACGGTGTTCCAGTGCGGTCGACTTGCTACGGAATTGTCGAATTAAAAGGCTGGAATAAATATGGGGGATGGCGCATCGGCATCCGGGATATTAACAACAACTATCACTATTTTGCTCATTTAAACGGATTCCCCCCACATTTGCGCGAAGGACAAATCGTCGAGCCGGGAACCATTATCGGCTATGTCGGCAGCTCTGGGTATGGCCCTCCGGGAACAGCGGGAAAATTCCCACCGCACCTTCATTACGGAATGTACAAAGATAACGGATACATGGAATGGTCTTTTGACCCATATCCTCACCTAAAGGCATGGGAGCTGGCAGAGAGACTGAAGAAAAAGCAAGGAGGTTCGTACTAGGCGACCTCCTTTTTCCATCTATTGCGCTACGCGCTTTGTTTTGCTTCTTTTGTCAAGCTAAAATGAACTTTAATGTCCTCCCAAATACGCTTTCTTCACTTGTTCGCTAGCATTCAGCTCTTCCGCTAAACCTGATAAGACAACACGGCCAGATTCAATGACATACGCCCGATCGGCCACCGAAAGTGCCATATTCGCGTTTTGTTCTACCAACAAAATGGTCGTTCCAAATGAATTAATTTCTTCAATAATGCGGAAAATGGTTTTGACTAATAACGGGGCTAGCCCCATGGATGGCTCGTCTAGCAGGAGAAGGCGCGGACGCGCCATCAGCGCTCTGCCCATCGCCAACATTTGCTGTTCTCCTCCCGATAAAGTTCCAGCAAGCTGCTTTCTTCGTTCATAAAGGCGAGGAAACAGATGGTATACTTTCTCGAAATCTTTCTGAATTTCATGTTTATCTTTCCTTAAAAAAGCACCTAATTCTAGGTTTTCTTCCACGGTCATATTGGCGAAAACACGCCGACCTTCTGGAACATGGGAAATTCCCCGTTTGACAATCGTTTGCGCCGCCTTTCCCGCGATCGATTGTCCTTCATACAAAATATCCCCCTGCTTCGGCTTTAGCAATCCGGAAATCGTCTTTAACAGCGTGCTTTTGCCGGCGCCGTTTGCCCCGATTAGTGTGACGATTTCTCCTTCCTTGACTTCCAATGAAACTCCTTTAAGCGCTTGAATATTTCCATAAAATACATTGATGTTTTCAACTTTCAGCATTTCAGGACACCTCCTCGCCGAGATATGCTTCAATCACTTTCGGATTATTCCTAATCTCCTCCGGCGTCCCATGCGCAATCAGTTGTCCATGATCAAGCACGTAAATTCGTTCGCATATTCCCATGACAAGAGACATATCATGCTCAATCAGCAAAATCGTCAAATGAAATTTTTCTCTTATAAAAGCGATCAAATTCATTAGTTCTTGGGTTTCCTGAGGATTCATGCCCGCCGCAGGCTCATCAAGCAGCAACAGCTTTGGATGTGCCGCAAGAGCTCTTGCGATTTCTAAACGGCGCTGCTGTCCGTATGGTAAATTCTTCGCTTTTTCATGCATTGCATGCTCCAGCTTGAAAATTTTTAAAAACTCTATTGCCTTTTCCTCTATTTCCTTCTCGCCGGAAAAATGAGAAGGCAAGCGAAATATCGAGCTCAAAATAGAATGGCGGGCGAGAGAATGGTACGCAACCTTTACATTATCAAGCACGGACAGCTCTCCGAACAAACGGATATTTTGAAACGTACGGCTGATTCCTTTTCGCGTAATTTTGTAGGGCGGTAGGCCGTTTAACTTTTCATTGCCAAGCATGATCGTTCCTTCCGTCGGTTCGTAGACACCGGTCAACAAGTTAAAAAAAGTCGTTTTTCCTGCCCCGTTCGGTCCAATGAGACCGACCAATTCCCCCATATGTAATTCGATATTGACACCGGATAATGCTTTCAAACCGCCAAATTCAATGCCAACGCCATCCGCTTTAAGCAACAGTGTGCTTGTTGCCATCTTCGATTCCCCCTTCAGCTGCTCTGCGCTGCTTAAAGAACGAAGTCAGTTCCCGCGTACCTAGCAATCCTTTTGGACGGTACAACATTACTAATATAAGCACAAGGCTATAGATAATCATTCGCGTCTCTGGATATTCTTGCAAAAACGTCGAAACAATCGTCAGTAAGATTGCAGCGATGACAGCGCCGGACATGCTTCCTAATCCTCCGAGTACAACAAAAATCAAAATATCAAATGATTTCAAAAAACCAAAATTTGTCGGCTGAATAATATAAAAGTGGTGGGCATAAAGGCCGCCGGCAATGCCAGCAAAAAAAGAACCGATGACAAAGGCGACTACCTTATAATACGTCGTATTGATCCCCATGGAATCGGCTGCGATTTCATCTTCACGAATCGAAATGCAGGCACGGCCATGAGTAGAATTGGTGAAATTTGCAATAACGATGATGGTAATAAGCAAGCAGGCGAATACCCATGGCCAAGTTGTAAGGTGGGTTACCGTCATACCGCTGGCGCCGCCAACATAATCAACATTTAGCAAAATAATTCGCACGATTTCTCCAAAACCAAGCGTAGCGATCGCCAAATAGTCCCCTTTTAGGCGAAGGGTCGGAATGCCAATGAGAAGACCCGCCACCGCAGCAGCAATCCCGCCGACAAGCAAAGCGAGGGAAAACGGCAGTTGCAGTTTCATTGTCATGATCGCCGAGGCATAGGCCCCGACCGCAAGAAATCCGGCATGTCCGATGGAAAATTGCCCTGTAATCCCTATAATTAAATGAAGGCTGACCGCTAGCATAACATTAATCGCCATAAAAAATAATGTATTAATATAAAAAGAATTGAGCATTTCCCTAGATATTAACAGCTGAACTACTGCAAAAAATGCAAGCGCTAGCGCAATAGAGAGCCAAAACCCGTTTATCCGTTTCCGAATTGTCATTACTCTCCCCACCTTTTATACTTTTTCTCTTACATTTTTACCAAATAATCCGGACGGTCGGAAAATAAGAATAAGGATAAGAACGATAAAAGCCACTCCGTCACGCCAGAGAGAGTAACCGAGACCGCTTACGAGCGATTCAATAACACCAAGTACAAGTCCGCCGACCATCGCGCCTGGAATAATGCCGATACCACCCAACACAGCTGCTACGAAAGCTTTTAAACCTGGAATAATCCCCATCAGCGGTTCAATTTTCACATAGTAAATGCCAAAAATGACGCCAGCAGCTCCCGCTAGAGCAGATCCAATCGCAAATGTTGCCGATATTGTATTGTCCACATTAATTCCCATTAAGCGGGCAGCTTCTGCGTCGTAAGAAACGGCACGCATCGCTTTTCCTATTTTCGTTTTATGAACGATAAGTTGAAGGAGAATCATTAATACAATCGAAGTAGCCAAAATCCACAATGACTGGCTGCTGATCGTTACACCAAATACCTCTATTTTTTTATCTGGAAGCAACGTGCTAGGATATGCTTCTGGCTGGGCGCCACGTATATAGATAGTTCCGTATTCAATAAAAAGCGACACCCCGATCGCAGTGATGAGCGCGGCGATTTTCGTCGCATTTCGCAAAGGCTTATAAGCAATTCTTTCAATGCACACACCTAAGACAGCACATACCACCATCGCCATGAGAAGCGCTGGAAAAAATCCTACATGTAAGCCCGTAATAGCATAAAATCCAACAAAAGCACCGATCATAAACACATCGCCATGAGCAAAATTGATGAGTCTCACAATTCCATACACCATCGTATATCCGAGAGCGATTAGCGCATATATGCTGCCAAGGGATATCCCGTTTACTAGCTGCTGAACGAGCTCCATATTTGCACTCTCCTTGGGAAATATTGTTTTTCTGAACGATCACGAATAGGGGGACATGCCCCCTATCCATCTCATTAATTGTTATGGATTCACTTTTGTTTTGAATTGTTGCTGGCCGTCCTTATATTCAAGAATCGTGACAGATTTTACCGGATCATGATTTTTATCCAAAGTCAATGTTCCGGATACAAGAGAAAGGTCTTTCGTTTTAGCGAGAGCATCTTTAATCTTTTCTGGATCTACATCCCCTGCTCGTTTGATCGCGTCAGCAAGGAAATACGCCGTATCATACCCAAGCGCGTTAAACGCGTCTGGAGATTTGTTATATTTTGCCTTGAATGATTTTACAAAATTTTGAATTTTCGGATCAGGGTCATTCGAGGAATAATGGTTTGTAATAAACGTATTGTTCAGCGCTTCTTTTCCAGCAATTTCAACTAGTTTCGGAGAATCCCATCCGTCGCCGCCCATAATAGGGACATTAATGCCAAGTTCACGCGCTTGTTTCACAATAAGGCCTACTTCCTCGTAATAACCAGGCAAGAAAATAAATTCTGGATTCGCTGATTTGATGCGTGTAAGCGTAGCGCGGAAATCAGTATCTTTCGCCACGTAAGCTTCTTCCGCTATAATTTTGCCGCCGTCTTTTTCAAACGATTTCTTAAAAGCAGAAGCAAGCCCTTTGGAATAATCACTTGAAGTATCAATAAGTACAGCGGCTTTTTTTACTTTCAAATCATTAATAGCGAATTTAGCGGCTACCGTTCCTTGGAAAGGATCGATGAAACACGTCCGGAAGACAAATTCGTTTACTTTTCCGCCCTTGTTGGTAATCGTAGGGTTTGTTCCCGTTGGTGTAATTAACGGAATTTTGTTATCTTGCGCAACTTGGATTTGCGCAAGCGTATTTGTGCTTGTTGCCGACCCGATAATCGCCGTCACTTTATCTTGGCTAATCAGTTTGATCGCACCATTTGTCGCCTCTGCCGCATCCGATTTATTATCTACTTTCACAAGCCTGAGTTCCTTTCCGTTAATGCCTTCTTTATTTATTTCCTCAAACGCAAGTTCTACCCCTTCAGCAATGGATCGGCCGTATGAAGCAACTCCACCAGACAATTCCAAATTGGCTCCGATTTTAATCGTATTGCCGCCTCCGCCCTCACTGCCAGATGAACTATTCGCATCCTTTTGATTTCCGCATCCTGCCATGATGCCGGCAGTTACGACCAGCGATAAAAAAGCACTAGCTAACCTTTTTTTCTTCATTATCTGTCCCCCCGAAATAATTTTTGTAAAATTCAATTAATTGTATTTATTTTCTTATCGCGTCCCACATCCTTTCTATATGTTTTTGTAAATAACATAATAATAAAACTATTTTTAATTTAATACAATATTACAAAATTTTAACCTTTTCGTCTAGGCGTTTTTTTCTTTGAGTTAAAGGCATTCATCACATATGAGTTTTTTATCAGCAATCTCGCATTATGAAAGCGCCAACACACAATATTTTTTATATATAATTTTTCATTATTGTTACATAAAAACAAAGGTGGAAAGAAGGATACAGATAGGAAACTCGATGATTTAACGTGCGGGAACGCTTAAAGGCGGATTGGTCCCGCCATTATTATAAAAATCCGGAACTTCCCCTTGAATCACCTGCATTGCGATCGGAATATCCGTCGAAACTGTTGCGGCTTTTGTCGCGAATGGAATCACTACTTGAATATCTACGGAAACGTGAATGTCGACCTCAATTAATGCGTTATTAATTCCAAACGGCTTAATTTCTTTTGTTACATCTGATGCAACATTGCCGATGATCTGAAACTGAACGGGAACACGTGGCCCAAGATTGCCAAGAAGCGAATTATCTGTAATTTGGCCAATCGGAATGTAATAAATAATGCCGTTATTTTCCACTTTTTCTAGTTCAGCGTCAGGAAGTTCAAGCTCTGCGATTTTTCCTTCTGTTGCCGCTTTTAAACTTTGCATGACATAATTGTCTGTCTTTGCCAAAATCCGATTGACAACAGCCGTATTAAAATCTACCGAAGCAATTTTGCCGCTTTCGTCCTTCTGTACCATAATTAAGTCGCTCATTTCCGTGTTTTCTTTTAAAAACTGCTGTTCAACCGCATTATTAATGACTAAATTGGCAATTCGTTTCGTTTCTTTTTCAGCAATTTCCATTAAGACTGGCTCAATCCCCTTATTAACGATCCAAAGGCTTACCACAGTCGCAAGCGTAAAGAAAACAAACGTCAGCAAAAATACGTATCGCAAGGGAAGCGGACCTCTTTTCAAACGCGCAGGAAATCTAGGCAAAATAAAATCCCTCCTTTACAAGCTATATGTATGCTTGAAAGAAGGGAGATAACGCAAATTATAAATTTTTTTACCGCATCTTCAAGAGTGCCTCTTTCCCTTTCATACCAACCGTAATTCCTTGTTCTTCTGCGGCGAGCGTCACCGATTCCAAAGGCGCCTCTAATAATTGCTCGATGGTGCGGACGCCAACGGCCCTTCCGGCAACGATTCCGCGGTCACGCAATTTTTCGTTCAACAGCGCAACATCTAGCGCACCGCACATAATATACCCTTTTTCGCTTGCTACGGCAAGCAAATTCGTTTTCGGCAATTGAACGGAAACGGCGATAAACGGATAATGATCGATCGTGATTGGAGTTACGCTAATCATCATAAAGTCACGCTCCTTCCTCTATTCAATGTATGAAATACAGGGAGGAAGTGCGCCTATTTTCTGGTCGCTAATTTCCATGCTAAAACATCCCGCAAAAATTCCGGCATGTAATATTCTTTTTTCGGAGCGCGTTGGATTTGCGGATAAAAATGCCCGATCGTAAACATATCAATCGTCGCTACATCGTATAGCCGGTCCGGATTTAACGGCTCGCCGTTAATCATAATACGGCGAATATGCTCGGAACCATCTTTTCCAGCTTCCGTTTCCAGTTCGACCCCGTCATACACCATTTGGCCCATCACTTTGCCGCGAAACCCAAACCCTTTAAATTCTAAGTATTTCATTCTTTCTGTATTTGCTTGTAAAATAATCTCCTTTAATTCCGCGCCGCGCAGCTGCACTTTGCAAGGATTGATCGGGTGCGGGCAAATGCGGTGCAAATCTTTTCTTGTCACCATCCCCTTGTAAAGCGGCTCTAACAGGACGCCCGCATTGACCATGCCAATTTCTGCTTTACACCATTCTTTAAGCGCCGAAGCAAGCAGTTCGGCAAACGGAGATGGCGAAAACCATTGCAGCGGCAGATCTTCTTTCAGTTCTGCCACCTGTTCCGATTCCAATTTTTTCAAACTTTGCTTTTCTAATAACGATAAAGTGCGCTGCATTTGCTCTGAATCTGGAAAGCTTTCCACATCCGCAACAGTAGCCAACGCTTCATACGTATGGTCGTTTTCTTCAATTTCTAACTTTACTATTCCAACAAATTTCCCATATTTTCCGGCCGCGCATAATAATGTGTCATTAATCCTTTTTCCCTCTGGGAATAAATGATGGGTATGCCCTCCAAGAATGATGTCAATTTCCGGTATCGTCTGTGCAATTTTTTCATCATCGTTGATTCCTAAATGAGATAACAAAATAACCAGATCGGCTTGTTTCTTTACTTCTGCGGCTAGGTCTCCCAGCATCTCAAAAGGTGTCGTCACGTTCCAGCCCAATAGCTCGTAAGATTTAGTGAAATAAGCGGTGACTCCGATCACACCAACGCGTAATGTATCGGAAATGGGAATAATGTAGTACGGATGCGCCCAAGAAGGACGCGTGCCATCTTTCCTAAATAAATTGGCGACAATCACCGGAAAGCTCGCGTTTTCGTATAGTGTATCCAATTCATTGTAATCAAGGGTAATTCCTTCATTGTTACCAATCGTTACAGCATCGTAATGAAGCTCATTCAGCAAATCCACATTGGCCTTTCCCCTTGTCGCCTCCGTAATCGGATGAAAGCGATCAATAAAATCGCCAATGTCAAATAACAGCATCGTCTCATTGCGTTTTTCATGCTTTTGTCTTTGTTCCCATAAAAAATGAGAAATTTTCGGCCAATATTCAAAATGGCTGTGCACATCGTTCGTATGGTATACGTATACTGTCCGTTTCAACGAGCGCCCTCCTTTATGAAATGCTTTGATAAATGAGACGGACTCCTAAAAGAACAAGCACGAGGCGCAAGGCGATCACAATCGTTTTGCTGCGAAGCCGTTTATTAATGAACGCACCCGTTTTCGCTCCAAACCAAACACCTGGAATTAAAGAAAGCGCAAACAGCCATTGGACATTTCCCATAAAAACGTGCGTCAGCGAGCTAACAAGGGAGGATAAAAAGATCATAAACATGGAAGTCGCAACAGCGACGTGCGGAGGAAAGAAAAATAAAATCATCATTGCTGGCACCATTAACGAACCGCCGCCGATGCCAAACATTCCGCCAAAAAAGCCAACGACAAAAGAAATGGCAATAGCGACGAGCGGATGATATCCATACGTCACTGTCTCCCCTTCATTCGTTATATAAGTGCGCGTAATTTTAAACGGCTTTCTCTGCGAGCGCGCTGAAGCATTGCTGCTGAAAGATAAAAAAAACGATACAGCGATTAAAAAGAGGCCGAAATATAGTGAAAAATGCTCTAAGCTTAACTTATTATTAATCCAAGCACCAATGATCGCCCCAGGACCGCTCCCGATAAAAAATAAAAGCCCGCTTTGGTAATCAACCATTTTCTCCTTCATATATGACAATGTCGATGATAATCCATTAAAAATAATGACAACGAGCGAAGTACCGACCGCCACTTGCGGAGTGACGTGCGGCAGCCAGTGTATAGCGCCTAAAAACAACAAAGATGGCACAATGATCACACCGCCGCCCAACCCGACTAAACTTCCGATCGTCCCCGCTAAAAAGCCGACAATAACTAACAATACGTACTCCATATTCTCACTCCAATGCTAAAATAAATCCAGCTGTCGTGGCGCTAAATCCGTATACTCAATGCCAAGCAAGCGGATGAATTGCTTCGCGTTATCCGCAGCATCCCCGCCGGAATTGTTGTTAAACAATACATAAATATCATTTGTCTTCGTTTTTAACGTTTCAATATGCGCCACCCATTCGCGCAATTCATCTTCACGGTATCGATATAAATATCTTACAGCTCGCCAATTTTCCCCGCTTGTCGCCTTATTCCATCCATATACGTTGCGTCCATGCAAACGAATCAACGTTTTTTCCGCATTAGTCGGATGAAGCACGGTTGGAACGGAGCCTTCCCCCGCCTGCGGTTCATCACAAATGCTATGAATCCATCCCTCTTCCGTCATAAACTGCAATGTTTTTGCATAAAAACGTGGGGAAAACCATGAACGATGGCGAAACTCAAGCGCCACTGGAACTTCTTTCATTTGCGCCTTGCACCAACGCAAATACGTTACATGTTCGCGGCGACAATCAAACCACGGCGGAAACTGAAACAACACCATCGCCAGTTTTCCCGAGCGGATAAACGGCTCGATCGAGTCCAAAAAAGCGGCAAACATCTCTTCTTTGCTTGAATATGGAATCGGGCCGCGTTCATGCCCCGTCATTCCTTGGTACGCTTTAACGACAAAGCGAAACGAATTTGGCGTTTCACGAATCCACTTTTCGACATTCTGCCGCGGCTGAATCGCATAAAAATACGAATCCACTTCTACAGTGGGAAAATGCGCGGCGTATTCTTGCAGCTTATCTTTCGCCGCAAGACCTGGGGGATATAAGCTGTCGTGATCTCCCCAACCGGTTAACCCTATATAAATCATACGTATCACCTAGCTTCATCATATCACAATTGCAAAAAATTTGAGAACAACGGAATACGCGCGGCAAAAAAACGTGAAAACCATCCATTCGCCACAGGCAAATGGATGGTTTTTGGAAAAATGGATTAATCGATAGAGGCTCAACTAGGGTGAATGTGGGTGTGGCGTTCAAGAAAGAGCACACACCCTTAATGTTACAGGATTAACCAATACTACCTTCCATTTCAAATTTAATGAGTCGGTTCATTTCCACCGCATATTCCATTGGAAGCTCTCTTGTAAACGGCTCGATAAAGCCCATGACGATCATTTCTGTCGCTTCCTGTTCAGAAATGCCGCGACTCATGAGATAGAACAATTGCTCTTCGGATACTTTTGACACTTTCGCTTCATGCTCGAGCGAAATGTTGTCGTTTAAAATTTCGTTATATGGGATCGTATCGGATGTCGATTGGTTATCCATAATGAGCGTATCGCATTCAATGTTCGAACGCGATCCTGACGCTTTGCGGCCAAAGTGAACCATTCCGCGATAAGTCACTTTACCGCCTTGTTTCGAAATCGACTTCGATACGATCGTGGATGATGTGTTTGGCGCAAGGTGAATCATTTTCGCACCCGCATCTTGATGCTGACCTTTTCCGGCGATTGCGATCGATAATGTCAAGCCGCGCGCGCCTTCTCCTTTCAAAATAACAGCAGGATATTTCATCGTTAATTTAGAACCGATGTTTCCGTCAATCCACTCCATCGTCGCATTTTCTTCGCAAACCGCGCGCTTCGTTACAAGGTTAAACACGTTGTTCGCCCAGTTTTGAATCGTTGTATAACGGCAATATGCACCTTTTTTGACGATAATTTCAACAACAGCGCTATGAAGCGAGTTCGTTGTGTAAATCGGCGCGGTGCATCCTTCGACGTAATGAACGTGCGCTCCTTCATCAACGATAATTAACGTGCGCTCAAACTGCCCCATGTTTTCCGAGTTAATGCGGAAGTATGCTTGCAGAGGCGTATCCACTTTGACGCCTTTCGGCACGTAAATGAACGAACCACCCGACCATACCGCCGAGTTTAGCGCCGCAAATTTATTGTCCGTAGGCGGCACGACTTTGGCAAAATACTCGCGGAAAAGATCTTCGTTTTCTTTTAACGCGGAGTCTGTATCTTTAAAAATAACGCCAAGTTTTTCCAAATCTTCTTTCATATTATGGTAAACGACTTCTGATTCGTACTGCGCGGATACACCCGCTAAATATTTTTGTTCCGCTTCAGGAATTCCTAACTTATCGAACGTTGCTTTAATTTCTGGCGGCACCTCGTCCCAAGAACGTCCTGATTTTTCCGCCGGTTTTACATAATACGTAATTTCATCAAAATCCAAGCTTGATAAGTCGCCGCCCCATTGCGGCATTGGTTTGCTGTAGAAAATATCTAACGCTTTTAAGCGGAATTCCAACATCCATTGCGGCTCATTTTTCATCCGGGAAATTTCTTCAACAACTTCCCGCGTCAATCCGCGTTTCGCGCGGAATACTGATACGTCTTTATCGACGAATCCGTACTTATATTCGCCGATTTCCGGCGCTTTTTTCGCCATGCGGTTTCACCCTCCTTTTTCTTTTTACCATTAATGATGCTGATGCAAGCCTTTTTCCATTGCTTTCCATGCCAATGTCGCGCATTTAATGCGGGCTGGAAATTTCGAAACGCCTTGCAACGCTTCAATATCGCCTAAGTCAATATCGTCATCATATTCTTTTCCTTGCATCATATCAGAAAAAATCGTTGCCAGCTTTAATGCTTCTTCCACTGTTTTTCCTTTAATCGCCTGCGTCATCATCGACGCCGATGACATCGAAATCGAACAACCTTCTCCTTCAAATTTCACATCGGCAATTTTTCCGTCTTCGACTTTCATCGTTAAATGAATCCGATCGCCGCAAGTCGGATTGTTCATGTTAATATCTACACTGTTTCCTTCTAACACGCCGCGATTTCTCGGATTTTTATAATGATCCATAATCACTTGACGATAAAGCATATCTAAAGGGTTGTTAGAAGACATGGCCAAAATACTCCTTCGTTTTCTGTAATGCGCCAACAAATTGATCGATTTCCTCTTTTGTATTATAGAGATAAAAGCTCGCGCGTGCTGTGGCCGTTACGTTTAACCATTTCATTAACGGCTGGGCACAATGGTGGCCGGCGCGGACGGCGATTCCTTCCGCATCAAGGACGGTTGCCACATCATGCGGATGAACCCCTTCTATGTTGAACGTCACTAACCCGCCGCGATGTTTCGGGCCGTAAATCGTGAGCCCATCGATCGCGGATAACCGTTCTAAGGCATACTGAGCAAGCTCCTGCTCGTGTGCAGCAATATTGTCCAACCCGATTTCTTCAAGGAAGTCGATCGCTGCCCCTAAACCGATTGCTCCCGCAATAATCGGGGTCCCGCCCTCGAATTTCCACGGAAGCTCTTTCCACGTCGACTCGTACAAGTCTACGAAATCGATCATTTCGCCGCCAAACTCTACCGGTTCCATCTTTTCTAATAACTCTCTTTTACCATATAATACTCCAATTCCTGTCGGACCGCACATTTTATGCCCAGAAAACGCCAAAAAATCGCAATCGAGATCTTGAACATCAATTTTCATATGAGGAGCGCTTTGCGCGGCATCTACCACCAGGACAGCGCCACGTTGATGAGCAACGCGCGCAATTTCCTTAATTGGGTTAATCGTCCCTAATACGTTGGATACGTGGGCAACAGCTACGATTTTCGTATTTTCCGTCACCGTTGCTTCCACATCTTTCATATCGATCGTTCCATCCGCTTGCAGCGGAATATATTTTAATGTCGCCCCTGTCCGTTTGGCTGCTTGCTGCCACGGGATCAAATTGCTATGGTGTTCCATGTACGTAATGACGATTTCATCGCCTTCCTGCAAATTGGCGCGGCCATAGCTCGCTGCGACCATGTTTAACGCTGTTGTCGTTCCTCTTGTAAAAATAATTTCTTGTGTGGACTTCGCATTAATAAACCGCCGTACTTTTTCACGCGCTCCTTCATATGCGTCCGTCGCTTTTGTCCCAAGTGTATGCACGCCGCGATGGACGTTTGAGTTATACTCGCGATAATAGCGGTCAAGCGTTTCAATGACGGAAAGGGGCTTTTGCGACGTCGCGGCATTGTCAAGATATATAAGCGGCTTCCCATTTACTTTTTGATCTAAAATTGGAAATAACCGACGAATCTCTTTCGTATTCATGATTGCACTTTCCTTTCAATCACTTCGATAAGTTGCTTTTTCACGCTTTCAATCGGAATAGCCTCGACAACAGGTGCTAAGAAACCATGAATGATAAGACGTTCCGCTTCACGCTTTGGAATACCGCGGCTCATTAAATAATACAGCTGCGTAGGATCAACACGGCCGACAGAAGCAGCGTGTCCCGCCATTACATCATCTTCATCGATTAATAGAATAGGGTTTGCATCCCCACGCGCTTTTTCACTTAGCATCAATACGCGTGATTCTTGTTGTGCGTTCGATTTAGAAGCACCATGCTCAATTTTTCCGATGCCGTTAAAAATCGAAGTTGCGCTATCTCTGACAACACCGTGTTTTAAAATATAGCCCTCCGTATGTTTGCCATAATGGACAACGCTTGTTGTAAAGTTTTGCACTTGCTCCCCGCGGCCGACGACGACCGTTTTCGTATCGCCGAAGGAACCGTCGCCAATTAAGCGAGTGATGTTTTCCGAAACAGTATCCCCGTCGTTCATTAAACCGAGCGCCCACTCAATGCGGCCATCACGTCCGGCGATGCCGCGGCGGTTCACGTACGTAGTGACACCTTTCGCCAAGTTGTCGACCGCGGCAAAAAACACGCGGGCATTCGTGTTGGCAAACACTTCGGCGACAATATTGACAACAGCTTTGCTAGTTCCTTTGGCGGAAATATAGTTTTCCACATAAACAACTCGGCTATTATCTTCTGCTACAACAATGACATGATTAAATAATGCCATATCATCGTTTTCTTGAATATAAACAGCTTGAAGCGGAACGTCCACTTCAACGCCTTTCGGCACGTATACAAACACGCCGCCGTTCAAAAGCGCGGCATGCAGCGCCGTTAAACGGTGCTCATCAATTTTTACGCCGTCTTTCATCAAATATTTTTTCAACAAATCTCCATGTTCGCGCGCTGCCGTGAAAATATCGGTGAAAATGACACCTTTGGCTTTTAGTTCTTCTGATAGTGATAAATACGCTGGGGTATGGTCGCGTTGGATGTATAAGTTTTTCGTCCCTTCTCCTGCTTCAATCAGCGCCTTTACCGCTTCAGGCAATTCATCTAGCGAAGTAAACGCCGCGCTTTCGACCATATGGTTAGCAAATTGGGTGAAATTCCAGTTGTCAATTTTTGTTTTATCCGGCTTTGGCAGCGGCAACTCTTCTGCTTTAGCAAGAGCTTGTAAGCGGAGCTGTAAAAGCCAGTCCGGTTCGCCGCGTCCGCTGGAAAATGAGCGCACATAATGTTGGTCGAATGGTATTTTTGTTTCTGTCGTCATAATACTCCTCCTAACGCTTACGCTTCTTGCTCAACCGTTTCGTCTTCAATGCCAAGTTCTTTTTTAATCCAATCATATCCTTCCGCTTCAAGACGTTGCGCTAACTCTGGACCACCGGATTTTACGATGCGCCCTTGCATCATGACATGCACATAATCTGGTGTGATATAGTTTAACAAGCGCTGATAGTGCGTAATGATCAAACAGCCGAATTCGCTGCTGCGCATTTCATTAATTCCTTTTGAAACAATTTTCAAAGCGTCAATGTCAAGACCGGAGTCGATCTCGTCCAAAATCGCGATTTTCGGTTCAAGCATCATTAATTGAAGAATCTCGTTGCGTTTTTTCTCCCCGCCGGAGAATCCTTCATTTAAGTAGCGGTGCGCCATATCTGGATTCATTTCGAGAAATTCCATTTTTTCGTCCAGTTTGCGGATAAATTTCATTAACGAAATTTCATTGCCTTCGCCAAGGCGGGCGTTAATGGCAGCACGAAGGAAATCCGCGTTCGTTACCCCGCTAATTTCACTTGGATATTGCATCGCCAAAAATAAACCGGCGCGTGCGCGCTCATCCACTTCCATCTCCAACACGTTTTGTCCGTCTAACGTGATGCTACCTTGTGTCACTTCATATTTTGGATGTCCCATAATCGCCGATGATAGCGTTGATTTGCCCGTTCCGTTCGGTCCCATAATGGCGTGAATCTCTCCGCCTTTCACTTCCAAATTCACGCCTTTTAAAATTTCTTTTCCTTCAACGGATACGTGAAGATCTTTAATTGTCAATACTGCCATGCAGAATACCTCCAATTTTTCACTAAAAATTGTGTGCGTCGTTGTATCATTGACTTTTTTATTCTATTCTCATTTTATTCTCATTACAATCTTATAACAAATGAAAAGTATTAGCAACCTTTTGCACAAAATATCACTATATGCATAGTGAAAAGCTTTTTATTAGGCGCGTTAATGAACAAAAATGAAGGAAAAAGACCCCTATAATGGGGTCTTAATTAATGTTTCATCGTTAGTTCATGAATGCACTCTTGGACCAAAGTTACCGCTTGGCTCATCGCCGCACCGCCCGCGAACGCAGCAGCTACACCGCAAGTTTCTAAAATTTCCTGTTCTGAAGCCCCTTCGTCCAAACATCCTTTCGTATGGTAGATTGCGCAATACTCATCCCGCGTCGCCAGGCTGATTCCAAGTGCAATTAGCTGCTTTTCTTTTTTTGATAATGCTCCTTCTTCAAAGCACGCTTCGGTGAACGCATGAAAACTGCTAGCGACATTCGGCAGCTTTTGCGTAAACGTGCCAACCCCTTCTTTATAATGGCGAAGAGCTGCTTCAACGGACGTATGTTGCTGATTCATCCATAACCCCCCTTGAAATAATGTGTCTGTGTTAGTATGCGTGAAGGAACAGGAGATTAAACAGGCGAAACATAAATTAAATATACTCACTGGCGCTTTTTGGCCTCATATTGACAAAATTGGGAGAAAGCCAAGCAGGAAAATGAATTTCGTTGCCGTCACGTTTTTCGTGTATTAAGTTTGAAGATTAATAGATGATCTTGCGTTTTATTTGTTAGCTCCATTGTGCCGCTTGTCTCCATTCTTGAAAAGCTGCAAAAAATAACGGGAGCGATTTGCCCCCGTTATTTTTATTGTGCCGCCGGAATGACGGCACCTTTATATTCTTTTTTAATAAAGTCTTGAATTTCTTTCGACTGCAACACTTGAACAAGCGTTTTAATTTCTTTGCGGTTTTCGTCGCCTTTACGTACAGCGATAATGTTGACATACGGGTTATTTTTCGGCGACTCGACAGCAATCGGGTCTTTTGCAGGGTCCAAACCGGCATCTAGCGCATAGTTCGCGTTAATCACAACCGCATCGCCTTCGCCGTTTTTATAAATTTGCGGCAGCATTCCCGCATCAACATCTGCTTCAAATTTTAAATGTTTCGGATTCTCGACAATGTCTTTCACTGTTGCTTTTGTTTTGTCCACGCCGTCTTTTAACTTAATCAGCCCTTTTTCTTGCAGCATGGATAAAATGCGGCCATGATCTGCAACCGAGTTGCTCATGATGATCGTTGCACCGTCTGGAAGTTCTTCCAAGCTTTTATACTTTTTCGAATAAATGCCGATTGGCTCAATATGAATGCCGCCAGCGTTGACAAAGTCATATCCATGCTCTTTTTTCTGTGATTCTAAATATGGAATGTGTTGGAAATAGTTTGCGTCAATTTCTTTATCCGCCAACGCTTTGTTTGGTAAAACATAATCTTGGAACTTCACGATTTCTAAGTCAATACCTTTTTCTTTTAAAATCGGTTTTGCTTTTTCCAAAATTTCCGCATGTGGAACATTCGAAGCTCCAACCACTAATTTCGTCAATTTCCCTTCTTTTTGGCCATTAGACGCGTTGTTGTTGCCTCCGCACGCTGCTAATGCCAACACAAGGACAGCGGCAAATAATGCACTAAGCCATTTTTTCATATCGATTTCCCCCTTTTTATCGTTTATCTATTTTGGAAGTGACAAAGTCACCGATAAACTGAATGACAAATACAATGATTAACACGAGCACGGTGGCGACAAACGTCACATCATTATGGTTGCGCTGAAATCCTTCTAAATACGCTAAGTTACCAAGACCACCGGCGCCGACAACTCCCGCCATCGCCGTATATCCGACTAAAGCAATTGCCGTTACGGTAATTCCGGACACAAGTGCAGGCAGTGACTCTGGAAGCAACACTTTCCAAATAATTGTTGCCGTCGATGCTCCCATTGCTTTCGCCGCTTCAATAACGCCTTTATCAATTTCACGGAGCGCAATTTCAACCATTCGCGCGTAAAATGGCGCCGCTCCGATAATGAGCGCCGGCAGCGCGGCGTTGGCACCAAGAATCGTCCCAACCATCCATTTCGTCAACGGAATTAATAAAATAATTAATATAATAAACGGAATAGAACGGAAAATATTAACGGCAGCAGCAATGATCATATTCGCCAAGCGGTTCTCCCATAAGTTGCCTTTTGATGTTAAAAATAAAAGCAGTCCAAGAATCGTTCCTAATATAAATGTCGCCACAACTGCGATCCCTGTCATATAAAGCGTCTCAACAGTAGCTGCCCAAATCATATCCCACTCTACGTTCGGTAAGAGGTTAGCGAGCATTTGTAATCACCTCCACCGCCACTTGCTGATTTCGAATATAATCAATCGCGCGGGCAACTTCTTCTTTCTCTCCATCCATATGGACGAATAAGACACCATAAGCACCTTGATGTGTCTGCGAAATTTTTCCTTGCAAAATATTCGCGTCGACTTGAAACTGACGAACGACATTGGCAATGAGCGGCTGCTCGGCGGCTTCGCCGACAAACGTCAATTGGACAACCGTTCCATTTGGGTATTTATCAAGTAGGTGAGTAATCGTTTCTTTTGTTTCTTCCGGTTCGACCACTTGCTGAACAAACCGTTTCGTAATCGCCTGTTTTGGCTGACGGAATACTTGCAGCACTTCGCCTTGCTCGACGATTTTTCCGTTTTCCATCACCGCGACGCGATCGCAAATTTTGCGGATCACGTGCATTTCATGGGTAATTAATACGATCGTCAATCCTAAACGTTTATTAATATCGACCAAAAGTTCCAAAATGGAATCGGTTGTTTGTGGGTCTAGCGCGGACGTTGCTTCATCGCACAATAACACTTTTGGATTGTTCGCTAACGCACGCGCGATGCCGACGCGTTGTTTCTGCCCGCCGCTAAGCTGTGATGGATAGGCATCTTCTCTTCCTTGCAATCCAACAAGCTGAATGAGTTCGTCGACTCGTTTCTTTCGCTGATCTTTCGGCACGCCGGCAATTTCTAACGGAAACGCAATGTTTTCACGGACGGTTCTCGACCATAATAAATTAAAATGTTGGAAAATCATCCCTATTTCTTGGCGAGCCTTCCGCAGCTCTTTTCCTTTAATATTAGCAATATCACGTCCGGCAACAATGACTTTTCCTTTTGTCGGTTTTTCCAATCCGTTAAGAAGACGGATTAACGAGCTTTTTCCTGCTCCGCTGTACCCAATGATGCCAAAAATTTCCCCTTCCTTTATTTGTAAAGTAACATTATCCACCGCTGTCACAGATCCGTTTGAAGCTTCATAGATTTTTGTCACGTTTTCTAATAAAATCATGCACATTTTCACCTTCCTTCATGCAAAAAACACTCGCAACAAAAAGAAAACCCTTCTGCTCAAGAGAACAGAAAGGCAATGGTCACCGTTCTGTCTCTTATCTCTCAAAGCAGACGCTTTGTGTGAATTGGCACCATTTCAGCGAATCCGCTGACGGTTGCCGGGTTTCATTGGGCACATCCCTCCACCTCTCTTGATAAGAGCACAAATGCACTTTATTCAGTTAAAATGTCTCATTAGTTACGAATGTGATTTTATCATTATATGTCGAATAATGTCAATAAAAATATTATAGTAAAAATATTGAAAAATAGCATGACAGTCTTTTGGGATGATGAGGCGGAAATGTCAGATGTCATTCATCGCCCATTCCAAATCGTCAATTAAACCATGAACATTTTTTGACGCCGACAGATAGACGAACAAATCTTCCGCCCCACGGATAGTTTTAGTTTTTCTTCGTGTAGCTGTTGATATGCAGTGCCCGCTGGATGGATAATTAAACTTTTCGTATCCCAAAAAGAGAGGGGGACTCTTTTCTTATCTTTCAAATCCATTCACTTCGCCGGAATCATCACCGTACTCAACAACCGGTTCCGGGCTTTACCGGTGCAGTTCCCCTGCCTCTCGCGGAAAAGTTTTTATTTCGCCATTTTTTCTGAATAGTACTACTAATTTTATAATCTGTCAATTATTTTTTATAAAATTCATTGATTGTATTATTTTCAGCAAACATAACCATACGGCTTTGACAAATGAAGCAGCGACTCGAGCAGCAGCATATGCCGGAAACTTCCAGAAATATTCACTTCGCGAAGCCGAATTTGTTGTTGCAATTTCAGCCTTCCATTCAACATCGCTTCAATCGCCTCTTTCGATCCCCGGACAGTCAACACCCGCCGTTCATCTGCCGCTTCCTTCTGCTCGATCTTATGTTTAGAAATCGCCACAACTGCCGTTTCTGTTTCGCACTCAAATTGAATGTATAGTTCCTCTTCTGGCAAAATCGGTGATAAATGATTCAACTTTTGCATTCGTTCTGTAAGCTGTTTTATTAATTCACGTATATCCATTTATATCCTCCTCCCCCTTTATCCGTTACCCATTTATTTCATTAGAAAAGGGGGAGAATCCTTTATAAAAATCTCGACAAATCCTCTGGAAAATAGGCAAGACACTCATCATTTCCCAAGAAATGATGTCAAACAAGGTCAAATAATCGTTTATTTTATATGCTTTATCGCACTGCCGGCTTTGACCCATTTTTCGCTTTGCTCATGAAAAAATATCCTTACCTGTTTTCCGTCCAAAATTTCTTTATTGTTTCGTATAAATACGGTACAGAATGAAACGCGTATAATTTGTGAACGATATTGCCGCCATCAAATAAAAGAAGACATGGAACGCTTTCAATTTTCCATATGGCCGCACGCTCGGGCATATAATTAATATCGATTTTGTAAAACGGAATACGCGGAAACAGCTCTTCCACCACTTCCATCATCCGCTCGGCAAGCTGGCAAGTGCCGCACATCGGCGTATACACGTAAAGGCAAACCGTCTCTTCCTTATCAATGATGTCATCTATTTCATCTAACTGTATTTTTTTCATCGCTGCTTTCACCTTTTTAACAAATAATCATAATGGACATTAAAATTTGCCCGCAATAATACTTGGGCGATATGCCAATTTGGCGCCGCAGCTACTTCCCGATACATTCGGTCAATATATATATGTTCTGCCTCAGGAAATTCGCGGCGAAACTGTTTTCGCAATTTTTCGCCCGCTTCATCGGCATCCACTAATATATAAACTTCTTTATAAGAAAGTTCTTCCATCAGTTCTTCCAATTTAGCATCACTAATCGTCCCATTTGTGCAAATAATTTCAACCGGTTCATTCACAATCTTTTCAATTTTTTGTTTGTCGGAACGCCCTTCCACAATAATCACTTTTTCAATTTCTATCATGATGGACCACCTTAAGAAAAATGGATCAAGTCATTGTGGAACAAGGAAACGGCCAACAGCGGTTTCGTTTTCCGGTAATACGAATTCGTTGAACCGAGAATGGATTTTACCCAATAATTTGGAATTTTTCTATTTGTACATTTATGCGGAAAAACAATGTGACCGTTTCCTTTCGTACACCGGTTTGCCGTCTTTTTTCGCCAAGCAATAAACACGAAGAAAAGCAACGGCATAGCACCGTTGCTTTTACATCAACCAGCCTTACCGTCGCAATCGACATACTTTTGACCTGGTTCAACGGTGACGGTCATCCCTTATAAATACGGTTCATATTGGTTTTGCCACGAAAGTCGATTGCAAAAGAAAAATGGCCAACTCGTTCATTTTCTCCAATATAAATAAAATCGAGTTTTACTTTCCCCATTGCTTTTTTGGTTTCAACGGCGATGAGCATCCTTTTCACCCACCTCGTTATGTATATTAGGATACTCATCGCTTGCGTAATCAGCAATGGTGGTTTGTGCCAATGATCATCCTTCTTTTACCATTGCTTCATATTGCTCTGCCGTTAATAAATTATCGATCTCGCTCATATCGGAAGGCTCGACGACAATCATCCACGCTTTTTCATATGGAGATTCATTTACATATTCTGGATTATCATTTAATGCTTCATTCACTTCTACTACTTTGCCGCTAATCGGCGCATAAAGTTCGGAAACAGTTTTTACGGATTCCACGCTGCCGAATGGCTCATTTGCCGTAATTTCTGTGCCTACTTCCGGCAGTTCAACAAAAACGATGTCACCTAATTCAGATTGTGCAAAATCAGTAATGCCGATGCGCACTTTATCCCCTTCGACGCGCACCCACTCATGTTCTTCAGAATAACGTAACTCCTTTGGCGTATTCACGATCGCATCCCTCCATTACAGATTATATTATTTTTAATATTGTATTCTTTTTAATAATAACCGATTTTCTCAAAAAACTCACCGAATTCGTCATCTTTGTCCAAAAAATTTTTCATATTGCTCTTCATTGAACCCAACGATAACATGATTTCCGTCCGTCAAAATCGGGCGCTTAATCAACATGCCGTCGGAAGCGAGCAACTCAAGAAGTTCTTCTTCCGAAGCGGTATTCACTTTATCTTTTAGCCCTAACTGACGATATTTCATACCACTTGTGTTAAAAAATTTTTTCAGCGGAAGTCCGCTTTTGCGGTAAAATTCTGTCAATTCCTCTTTTGCCGGCGGGTTGTCAACAATATGTATCTCCCGTACGGCAATGTTGTGCTCATCAAGCCATTTTTTTGCTTTTCGGCATGTACCGCATTTCGGATACCAATAAAAAGTGAATGCCATGTCCACCATCCTTTACAAGTAAAGTACCAAGGCAAGCCTGGTACTTTACATTATTACACAATATAACGTTCCGCTTCAATGAGCGCCGCTGCCGCTTCGCGTTTTTTCGCGATGATATTGATTGGAGTATAGCGCGTTAATTTGCGCAAAGCGGCCAACATCATGCGCAACGCGTCGCCTCGCTCTACGGCAACAATCGTTTCTTTCGCATGTGCCTCGATTTCGTTGAACGCCTCTTGGCAGAAAATTTGCGTATAAAGAAGTTTTTGTTTGTTTTTCTCTACTCCGGAATTTTTAATTGCTTTTTCTGTACGAAGCACAGCAGATTCCATCGCATAAATATTTGCAACAATGTCGGCAATGTTCACTAAAATTTCCTGTTCATTTTCCAATTTCGTACCGAATTTTTGCGCTGCTAATCCCGCCGCCATTAATGCGATTTTTTTCGCGTTGCGCACTAAATATTTTTCTTGTTCCAGCACGCCGTCACCAACCTCTTCCGGCGCGAGCATGATTAATTCTTCTTGAAGCTGTTGCGCTTTTTGCAAAAGCGGAATTTCGCCTTTCATCGCTTTTTTCAAATACATTCCCGGAACTAACAGACGGTTGATTTCGTTCGTTCCTTCAAAAATCCGGTTAATCCGAGAATCGCGGTAAGCCCGTTCAATTTCATATTCTTGCATAAATCCGTAACCGCCGTGAAGTTGTACGCCTTCGTCGACAATATAGTCCAACGTTTCCGTCGCAAAAAATTTGTTCAGCGAGCATTCAATAGCGTATTCCGCGATCGATTTCGCAATTTCTTTGCCGTCTCTTGCCTGCTCCTCATCAAGAAGGCTCATCCGTTCGTCAAACAAGCCGACCGTGCGGTAGACAGAGCTTTCTGTGGCATACAAGCGGGAAGCCATCGTCGCGAATTTTTCTTGCGTTAATGTAAATTTCGAAATCGGCTGTTTAAATTGCTGACGTTGATTCGCGTATTGTAGCGTAATTTCCAGCGCACGTTTCGCACCGCCAACAGCGCCGACTCCCAGTTTATAACGTCCGATGTTTAAGATGTTGAACGCAATCACATGGCCTTTTCCAACTTCCCCAAGCAAGTTTTCTTTCGGAACAGGCACGTCTTGCAAAATTAATGTACGGGTCGAAGAACTTTTAATTCCCATTTTCTTTTCTTCCGGCCCAGTAGAAACACCCGGAAAATCGCGCTCGACAATGAAGGCGGAGAAATGTTCGCCGTCTACTTTCGCGTATACGATAAACACATCGGCAAATCCAGCGTTCGTAATCCATTGTTTTTCCCCGTTTAAAATGTAATGGGTTCCCTCCGCGTTTAATCTCGCCGTCGTCTTTGCTCCTAGCGCATCTGAACCGGAACCAGGTTCTGTTAATGCATATGCAGCAATTTTTTCCCCAGTCGCCAATGCCGGCAAATATTTTCTTTTTTGTTCTTCTGTTCCAAATAAAACGATTGGAAGCGAGCCAATGCCAACGTGCGCGCCATGAGAAATCGAGAAACCTCCTGCGCGCGACATTTTCTCTCCGATCAGTGCAGAGCTGATTTTGTCAAGCCCTAAGCCGCCGTATTCTTCCGGAATATCTGCGCTAAGCAATCCAAGCTCTCCTGCTTTTCTTAACAATTGAACCGAACGGTCAAATTCATGATTTTCCAAATATTCTAATTGCGGGAGCACTTCGTTTGCGACGTAATCTTCCGTCGTTTTCGCAATCATTTTATGTTCGTCTGTAAAATCCTCCGGTGTAAACACGCGTTCGCAAGGAATATCTTCAATCAGAAAGCTTCCACCTTTAATCGCGTTTTCCAGTGCTTTTGCCATTTATAACTCCTCCCCCTCGATTTTTGTAATAGTCGGGCGGGAGCAATGCCGCCCGCTTTCGTTACGGTTAAATTAATTCAAACACTCCTGCGGCGCCCATGCCGCCGCCGATACACATCGTGACAATTCCGAACTGTACATTGCGACGGCGCATTTCATGGAGCAACGACAGCGTCAATTTTGCACCAGTACAGCCAAGCGGATGGCCAAGCGCAATTGCTCCTCCGTTGACATTTACTTTTTCCTCATCTAGCCCAAGCTCGCGAATCACTTGAATCGCTTGAGACGCAAACGCTTCATTCAGTTCAATTAATCCGATATCAGAAAGTTCTAAGCCAGCAAGTTTTAACGCTTTCGGAATCGCGGCAACCGGACCGATTCCCATTACTTCCGGCGGCACGCCGGCGACGGCGAACGAACGGAATTTCCCAAGCGGTTTTAACCCTAGCGATTCTGCTTTTTCCCGGTCCATCACCATTACAGCGGCAGCGCCATCGCTCATTTGCGAAGCGTTCCCGGCTGTTACCGTTCCGTTCACGGAAAATGCCGGACGAAGTTTTGCTAAAGTTTCCATATTCGTATCTGGGCGTACCCCTTCGTCTTCTTCGAAAAGTATCGTTTTTTCAACTAGCTTATTATTTTCTACTTTGCGAACAGCCACTTCGACCGGAACAATTTCGTCCTTGAATTTGCCTTCGCGGATCGCTTCTGCGGCACGCTGATGGCTTCTTACAGCAAACGCGTCTTGGTCCTCACGGCTAACCCCATACTTCATTGCTACTTGTTCCGCTGTATGTCCCATTGACATATAATACTGTGGAGCTTCTTCTGCCAGTTTCACATTTGGACGTATCACACGCCCCATCATCGGGACAAGGCTCATCGATTCCACACCGCCTGCAATGACCGTATCCGAATGGCCAAGCATGATTCGCTCTGCCGCATAAGCAATCGCTTGCAAACCGGACGAGCAATAACGATTGATCGTAATCGCCGGAACCGTGTATGGAAGGCCTGCAAGCGCTCCAATGTTTCTCGCGATATTTAACCCTTGCTCCGCTTCCGGCATCGCGCAGCCAATAATAAGGTCATCGATATTTCCTTCATAATTCCCGGCTCGTTTCAACGTTTCCTTTACGACAAGCGCGCCTAAATCATCCGGCCGCACATGGGCGAGCGTCCCTTTTTTCGCCTTTCCAACTGGCGTGCGCGCCCCCGCTACAATCACCGCTTCTCTCACAACCGTCCCCCCTGTTTTTTCATAATTCGTTCTTTCAGTTCCCTAATTAGTTGCGCAGCGGCTTCCCTTTAACAAGCATATGCTGCATTCTCGCTTGCGATTTCGGCTCGCCGACTAGGCTTAAAAACGCTTCTCGTTCTAAATCAAGCAAATATTGTTCATCGACTTCCGTACCGTACGGGACTTTTCCGCCAGCGATGACATACGCAAGTTTTTTCGCGATTTTCAAATCGTGTTCACTAATGTATCCGGCGTGATACATCGACTGCGCTCCAAGCAACATCGCCGCATAACCTGTTTCGCCAACAACAGGTACTTTTTTGCGAACCGGTGGACGATAGCCTTGATCATAAAGAGAGATAACCGCTTGTTTCGCATCGTGGAGCAAATGATCACTATTCATCGTAATGCCATCACGATGATTTAAAAAATTTAGTTCGCGCGCTTCCGTTGCCGAACTTGATACTTTTGCCATCGCAATCGTTTCAAACACTTTGTTCGCCACTTGCTGCAAATCGAAATTGACTCCGTTTGGCAGACTGTTTAAATATTTGATGTAAAGCTCTTTATTTCCGCCGCCACCAGGAATGAGACCGACACCGACTTCAACAAGCCCCATATACGTTTCTGCCGCGGCTTGAATGCGAGCTGATGGCAAACAAATTTCTGTGCCACCGCCAAGCGTCATCGCAAACGGTGCAGCGACGACCGGTTTCAGGCTATACTTAATATTCATCATTGCTTGCTGGAATTGGCGAACAACAAGTTCAATTTCAAAATAGTTGTCATCTTGTGCTTCCATCAAAATCATCGCAAGGTTTGCGCCGACACAGAAGTTTTTCCCTTGGTTCCCGATGACAAGCCCTTTATAGTTCCGCTCCACTTCCTCAAGGGCATAGTTAATCATTTGCACAATATCCGTACCGATCGCATTATTTGGCGAGTGGAACTCTAACAACGCTACATCATCGCCAAGATCAATGAAGCTTGCGCCGCTATTTTTCTTAATAACGTCTTTTTCTTCTTTCAAGCGCTTAATATGAATGACTTTCGGATTTTCTTGAATCGGTTTGTATTCGCCGCGGTCATAATAGAATGCTCGCCCTTTTTCCAATTTATAGAAAGAGGAAAAGCCATCGGCAAGCATGGCCGTTACCCACGAAGGAATTTCAAACCCTTCTGCTTGCATTTTCCGGACAGATTGCTCAACACCGAGTGCGTCCCACATTTCAAACGGGCCGAGTTCCCAGCCAAATCCCCATTTCATCGCACGGTCGACAGCGACGATGTCATCAGCGATTTCGCCGAGCAATTTCGCAGAATAGAGGAGAACTGGGGCGGTGATTTTCCAAAGGAACGTTCCAGCGCGGTCATTCGCATATACAAGCGCTTTCAATTTATCAGCCAGCTTTTTCGCTTGCTTGCTCGCCTCTACCGCTGGAGTCGTCAGCTTTTTGCGCGGCTCATATTCCAGCGTCTCATAATTAAGCTCCAAAATACCTTTCCCTTGCTTCAAAAAGAAGCCTTGCCCTGATTTGCTGCCGATCCATCCTTTTTCCAGCATCGCTTTCATAAAATCCGGAACACGGAACGCCTCTTTTTCTTCTCCTTCTACTTTTTCAAACACATTGTTGGCAACGTGAATAAACGTGTCTAAGCCGACGACATCCAGCGTGCGGAATGTTGCGCTTTTCGGACGGCCAATCAGCGGCCCTGTAATCGAATCTACTTCTCCGACACTATATCCGCCTTTCATCATTTCTCTTACAGTTACTAACAAGCCGTACGTGCCGATTCGGTTCGCAATGAAATTTGGTGTGTCTTTCGCCATGACAACACCTTTACCAAGCACTTCTTCGCCAAATGTTTTCATATATGAGACAACTTTCGGATCGGTATCTTTTGTCGGAATGATTTCAAGCAGCTTTAAGTAGCGCGGCGGATTGAAGAAATGCGTTCCTAAAAAATGTTTTTTAAAGTCCTCAGAACGGCCTTCTGCCATCGCTCCGATGGAAATACCCGAAGTGTTCGAGCTGACAACCGTTCCCGGTTTTCTTACCTCATCCACCCTTGCAAATACGCTTTTCTTAATTTCTAAATTTTCCACGACCGCTTCAATAATCCAGTCCACTTCAGCAAGCCGGTGAAAATCATCCTCGAAGTTTCCCGCTTCAATAAGGGCAAGATTGGACTTGGACATAAGCGGCGCTGGCTTTTGTTTCAATAACTTTTGCAACGCTTGATTGGCAAGGCGATTGCGCACTTCTTTATGTTCAAGTGTTAGCCCTTTTGCTTCCTCTTCTTTCGTCAACTCACGCGGAACGATATCAAGAAGCAACGTCGGTATCCCAACGTTCGCCAAATGCGCCGCAATCCCCGAGCCCATCACGCCAGATCCGAGCACGGCAGCCCTTTGAATGCGTTTCACCATTCCTTTTCCCCCTTATACATTGAATGAACAGTCATTCATTTTATATTTAAAAAAATATGGCGTTAAAATTGTTTCTATAAATTAAATATAAAATATGTTATTAATTTTCGCAATATACAAACTTAACAATTTTTGTATTTATGAGAATTTATTTTTTGGCGACGATAATAAAAGGAGGTGAGATTTATGGCAAAGCTGAAAAAGAACCCTTCGGAAAGAGCAGTCAGCGCAGCAAGCGTAAAGGGCAACGCCGGCCCGACAATGGAAATGGACGGCGGAGGAAAAAAGACGAGCCAAAACCAACAATATAAGCGGCATAATATGCAGGGTGAGTGAGTAAATAACTTTTGCATAAACAGGTAATATAAGCAAAGCAGAGGCAGCACAACTCTCTCAAAGCCAATATTCTTCACAAACGTGTTTGCAAACCCTTTTAGCACAAGAGAACTCACTGTTGCAAGACCGTTCTCCTCAAAAAGTGTGCAAGATATACATTCTGATATAAAAAAGAGGGTGTTCAAAAGTGTTCGGTAGCTGTTCACTTTTCAGACACCCTCTTTTTTTGCAAAAAACAAGAAAATCGTTCCCTTTTTGGTATAATAAGTATGGTCAACAACCAAAAAGGAAAGGGCTGGCTTCAAAAGGTCGATTCAGCAATTTTTTGAGCCAGCCTCTTGATATAAATTAATTTAACATAAGGGGGGGGAGAATAATAAAAAAATTAAAGCTATTTATTCCAATTTTATTAATGCTAATTTTCTTTATTTTATCAGCATCAACTAACGAAGCCTCAAAAACTACTAATGAAGTTTCTATTCCATTAAATAAATTAAATCCAAAAAGTATCTCAATTAAAATGCCAGGAAAAACTTTTGAATTTATCAAATCTACACCATTCACTCATATTAAAGCAAAAGATACAAACTACTATTATAAAATTAAAGACAAAAATAAAATTTTAGCCGATTTAAGAGTAACAATAAGAGCAATTGATAATGGCGATAAATTTATATTTACTAGAATTACAAACTATTCAAAACAAAACATCTATACTGACTTAATAATTCCATTATCTAATACAACTACTTATAACCTCGAAAAATACAGTGATAGAGGCAAAATTATTAGACAACACGACCACGTTTTTGGTATTGATCCAACTTCACATCCAATTGGAGTGTTTAACGCATACAATAAAAATCAAACAATAGCAAGCATGATGTTAGGCAAAAACTATATTTCGAAACAACTTGTAAAACGATACAGCAAAACTCGCGCAAGCTACGTAAGGGAATTTTTAGAAGAAACTGATGATTATAAAATTTACTCAAATTCAAAAACAAAATCTACTTCTATCAATTTAAATTTAAAAACTCAATCTAACTCTATTGGAGAAAGCTGGGTTTTAATTTCTAATCAACCTTTATTCAAAAACAAAAACAATATGGACTATTGGATGAAGCGTAGCATTGAAGAATATATATCTGCTCATAAATGGCTAACAGCTGACGGTCCATATTTCAAATTACCTTGGTCAATTGAACCAGCAACAAAAATGGGATTTGGAAGGAACTTGGGTTATATGCAAGGTGATGATTTTGTAAGTACTTATTCTTTTACAAAAGAAAGATTTTTCTATAATATGATTATTAACTCATTAGCAGACTTAGATGTATTTTCTCATGGTGAAATAAAAAACAATAAAGTGAACGTTCTTCAAACAGAATATACCAGCACTTGGTTAAAAAGAGAATACGGTATAACCGCTCCATATATTGATACTAGACATAATGAATATGTAGCTTTATTCCTAAAAAAAGCTGGTACTACACTAAATATCAATAATCTAAAAAACGCTAATTTAATCTATGCGGACTTCTTAGTAAAACAAGTTGCTATTGGCAACACTATTAATCTAAAAAGTGGATACCTTATCAATGATTATTTCTCAACAGATAGCCAAAAAACTCACGTATCTTTAAATCATGTTTTAGGTGAAATGAGATTCTTATTAGATGCTTATAAACAAACAAAAAATCAAAAATATTTAAATGTAGCAATGCAAATTAGAAAAGGTGTTGAATCTTTAGGCACTAAATGGCTAAGAGAAGACGGAGACACGTGGTATCAAGTTAACAGAGATTTAAAATTCTCTGGAAGAGACTATAAACTTCTTACATTAGGAGATTTACTATATAGCCAAAAATCTTGGGAGAAAGTCGGATATAAAAGAAGCCCCGTATTTGATATTTTAATCAAATCCAAATATAAATATTTAACAAATATTAATTATCCTATCAATCCAAATATTTTAAATGAACTAAAACGCCAAGGTTTTATACAATAATTCAAAAAGAGGGTGTCCAAAAGCGTTCGGTAGCTGTTCGCTTTTCGGTCGCCCTCCTTTTTCGCAAAAAATAAGGAAATGATTCCTCTTTTGGTATAATACCGCCAATAACCAAAAAGGAAAAGACTGGCTCCAAAAGGTTGATTCAGCAATTTTTCGAGCTAGCCTCTTTTTGTTTTTATTTACGCAACACGCCTTTTAAAACGAACGCAACGTTTGCTGGTCGTTCTGCGAGACGGCGCATAAAGTATCCGTACCAGTCCGTGCCGTACGGCACATAAACGCGCATCGTATATCCTTCGCGCGCAAGCTCTTCCTGGCGCTCTGGGCGAATTCCGTATAGCATTTGGAACTCGAACTGGCTGTTTGGAATATTATATTCTTTCACAAGCTTCTTTGTGTACTCGATGATCGCATCGTCATGAGTGGCGACGGCCGTATAGTTTCCATTTAATAAATGCATCTTGATGATTTTTTTAAAGTTTTCATCCACATCTTTTTTATCTGGAAACGCCACTTCCGGCGATTCTTTATACGCCCCTTTAACAAGCCGCAGATTGGGATGGTAATCTTTTAAATCTTCTATATCGGATACCGTACGATACAAATATGCTTGCAGCACTGTTCCGACGTTATCGTATTCCGTTTTCAACCGTTTGAAAATATCGAGCGTTTTTTGGCAACGAGAATAATCTTCCATATCGATCGTCACAAACACATCGTGCCGCTTCGCCGTATCTAAAACGCGCCGCATGTTACGCATTACAAGTTCTTCAGAAATGTCAAGCCCCATTGACGTCATTTTCAGCGAAAGCTGTGAATGAAGTTTTTCTCTACGAATGGCTTCGATTGCCTCAATGCAATGATTGGCCATATTGTTTGCTTCTTGCTCATTATCGACAAACTCTCCTAAGTAGTCGACCGTCACAGCCAACCCTTTTTTGTTCAATTGTTTGATCACTTCCACAGCTTGTTCAATCGTCTCTCCGGCGACAAACCGCGAGGCACCGAAACGAAGCCCATATTTTTTTGCCAATTTCGTTAATGATTTATTTTTGGACAAGAATAAAAAAAAGTTGCGCACTACTTGTTCCATCATTGTGCCCCCTTTATGAAAACGCATTCATCTTGTTATTATTGTATCATGTTTCCTCAGCGTTGAATATGTTTTTTCGATACAGTTTATTTTTTATATATGCATAATTTTCCACGAAACGGATAATTTAAAAGCGAACGATTTTTCAGAAAGGAGAAGCGTTTATGCAACAACAAATGAACACACAACAACCATCGGTCATGCCGCAGCCGCCGCAAATGATTTCAACAAAAGACGCACTTTATTTCACCGATATGCTGTCTTGGAATTTACTTGCGATGAAAAAAGCCCACTTTTTTGCATCGCAATGCCAGGACAAAGAAGTCAGCGCCGCGATCGAAAAAGCTGGGCAAATGCATCAGCGCCATTATCAAAAAATTTTAAGCCACCTGCAAAATACAGGCCGGCCTAAAACGCCAATGCAATAGCATAAGAGGAGGAAATAGTCATGAACCAAAGCCAAGTTCAAAATCCGGAAACACAAGTTCCTAAAACGCCGCAAATGAACGATCGCGACTTTCTTAACGATATGTTGACGACAGAAAAATATATGACATCGTCGTACAATGTCTTTTTGCATGAAGCAAGCTACCAACAATTATATCAAGATATGCTTAACATTTTTACAGAAACGCAAAACTGCCAACGTGAACTTTACAATTTAATGTTTAAAAAAGGCTGGTACAAACTTGAAGCGGCTGACCAGCAAAAA
The DNA here is from genome assembly GCF_022846435.1 of Parageobacillus sp. KH3-4. Taxonomy (NCBI): domain Bacteria; kingdom Bacillati; phylum Bacillota; class Bacilli; order Caryophanales; family Anoxybacillaceae; genus Parageobacillus; species Parageobacillus sp. KH3-4. The sequence goes on along the minus strand of NZ_AP025627.1, from coordinate 512,650 downwards.
TTGCAACAATCATATCAACAATTCCAAGGATACAAAAGCCAATTTCCATACCAAACTACGGTTCAGTAATATGCGCCTTCCGTCCGCGAAAAAGCCATGATGTATGCGATCATGGCTTTTTCGCACATGTTTCATCATGTTAATACCAAAATCCTCCATACGGAAAGTACGGATAATACGGTCTTGGATGGACGTAAAGCGGTAACGCCAGCGCGCTGCCAAGCAATCCGCCTAGAAAGCCGCCTAAAAACGGACCCCCGAAAAATACGCGTGGATATACCATCACGATTCCTCCTTCCCCAAACCAAAACTGGACACAAACATGTTATGGTTAATGAAGGACAAAAGAAACAGGAAAGCAGCCCACTTTTTTATAATCTTCCGAAACATCTCAAAGCCTGCCGTGTGATCGGCAGGCTCAAGCAATGTTTATCACCACACTGGGCCGTAAGGATAACCACCAAAACCGCCATAGAACGGACCTGTTAGCGCGCCGCCCAACAATCCGCCTAAAAGACCGCCAAAAAACGGGCTGCCAAAGAATGGGCCGCCAAAGAACGGGCGACCAAAGCCTCCAAAACCGCCAAAGCCCCATGGGCGGCCAAATCCCCATATTCTTGTATCTTGCAAGCTAACATCATTCATGTTCGTCTCTCCTTTACTAATTGGTTTGCTTCTTCCCTTTCAACATATGTAGGACAAACGCCGAGGGCATGGGCGATTGACCGTTTTGGACAAAAAATAGGCTGCCTAGACTTACTAGGCAACAATGGAAACCATTATCGAACAGCCTTCGCCATTTCCGCGATCGAATCGAAGAGGATATCGACTGCTGTTTCCATCTGTTCTTCTGTCATCGCTAACACTGGAATGAACGTGAGCACCGGTCCGAGCGGACGAATGATTAGGCCGCGCTTTCTAGCCTCTAGGATAATGCGATGTTCAATCATTTCCGAACGCGGAAAAATCTGCTTCGTGTTTCGATCTTGAACAATTTCAATTCCTGCCATTAATCCTTTTTGGCGAATATCCCCGACAATTGGAATGTCATAAAGCACCTCTAGCTTCTTTGCTAAAAATTCTGCTTTTTTCCTTACATTTTCGACAAGCTGCCGCTTTTCGATAAGCTCAATATTTTTTAAAGCGACTGAACAAGCCAATTGATTTCCTGTATATGTATGGCCGTGGTAAAATGTCTTGTCTTCGTCGGCTTCTCCTAAAAACGCTTCATACACTTGATTAGTTGTTAATGTGGCAGCTAGTGGTAAATAACCGCCAGTGATCCCTTTCCCTAAACAAACAATATCCGGTGTCACTTGTTCTTGTTCGCAGGCAAACATCGTTCCCGTTCTTCCAAATCCGACGGCTACCTCATCGCAAATCAATAAAACTCCATACCGACGGCAAAGCGTCTCCACTCCTTTCAAAAAGCCGCTCGGATGCGTGATAATCCCCGCTGCCCCTTGCACAAGCGGTTCCACGACTACTGCGGCGATGCGCTCCTGTTCCGAATCCAACACGTGTTCTAACTGCTGTAAACAGTATTGCACAATTTCCTGTTCATTTCCGTATTCGCTCATACGATATACATACGGGGATGGTACCTCGATTCGCTCAAACAGCAGCGGTTGGAAAATGCGATGATACAGTTCCATGCCGCCAACGCTGACTGCTCCAATCGTATCGCCGTGATACGCTTCCCTTAACGACACAAATGCTGTTTTTTTCGCATACCGGACAGGGTCGATGTTTTGCCAATATTGATACGCGATTTTTAGTGCGATTTCCACCGCAGCGGCTCCAGTGTCGGAATAAAATACTTTGGAAAGCCCCGGCCAAAGCTCAACCAGCTTTTTCGCCAACAAAATCGAAGGTACATTTGCCGATCCAAGCAATGTTGAATGCGCGATCGTTTCAATTTGCGCGTGCAAAGCTTCATTTAGTTCAGGAACATTGTGGCCGTGGACATTTACCCATAAAGATGCATACCCATCCAAATATTTGTTGCCATTGACATCAAATAAGTAGCTTCCTTGTCCTCGCTCAATAATAAGCGGCCGTTCTTGCACATATGTTTTCATTTGCGTAAACGGGTGCCACACATACTCTTTATCCCATTGCTCTAATTGTTCGTAGCTATACTTCAACGGACAGCACCTCCCGTAACAACTGCTTTCTCTCGTTATTCGCCAGCCATCGTTCTGCCAGCGCCATCATCGCATGCTTCGTCACCTTCGTGAACGTCGGCAATGTGGCGATGGTAGGCAATCGCAGCATTTTTTGTATTGTTTGCACATTATTAACGTGAATGAGACTTTCGGCATTAAATTGATTAAAAATCAATCCGAGTACTTGAATGCCTTGTTGCTGTGCGTAAGATACGGTTGTCACCGTATGATGAATCGCGCCAAGTCCCGCTAAAGAAACAATGATAATCGGAATGTTGCATTCTCGAATCAAATCGTTTGTCATATAAAACCCCTGTTCCTTCTCTATTAACGGAACAGCCAATCCTCCCGCCCCCTCAACGAGAACGACGTCATATTGACGTTTCCATCGTTCGATTTTTTCCGCTATCAATGCCGGCTCGATCATGGTATTCGTTAATGTTGCCGCTAAATGCGGCGAAACAGCGGGTTCCATATAATATAGTCCTTCTGATTGCGGCAGTTCAACGACTTTTTCGTACCAATGTTGATCAGCAAACAAAACGCCATCTTCCGCTAAGCCAGTTTGAATTGGCTTAAATACTTTTGTTCTCAACCCTAACTTTTGAAAAACAAATGCGAGAAAAGAAGTTGCCACTGTCTTCCCAATCTCTGTTCCTGTTCCCGTGATAAATATCGCTTGTCCCATTAGGAAACCACCTCCTGCTTGCGAATGACGCTGTGGATGCGCGGCAGCATGCGCGCGACAAGGACGGAACAGGCCGCACATAACAATAGATCGCCAGGCACAGGCAGCAGAAAGCCAAACCATAACGTTTGCCCAACGGTAAGCGGCTTTTCCACGATCCACTTCATCGCTATGTACAGCCAAGCGCAACCAAACAAATAAACGACAAAAAGAGTAGATAAGTTCGCGAGAAAAACCGTCGCCGCTTTGCGAAATTGAAAGATTTGCATCAGCCATCCGTTGACATAGGCTCCCGCAACAAAACCGATCAAATAGCCAAACGTCGGTTGAAGCACGTAGCTAGGCCCTCCCCCTTCGGCAAAGACAGGAGCACCGGCAAGACCAACAAGCACATAGACAAGCTGGCTCAACATTCCAAGCTTCGGTCCGAGTAAACATCCCGCTAAATAAACAGCAGCAATTTGCAACGTAAACGGCACATATGGAACCGGGATTTTAATAAACCCGCCAATGGCCGTAAGCGCGGCAAACAGCGCTGCCAGCAGCAGCGATTTCGTTTTCATTTTTTCCCTCCAATCCGATATTTGCTTCTATTTTGCCTGACAACACATTTAATGTCAACTATATTTTATATATAGGTTAACATATATATAGAAATTTTTTACAATAGATTATCAAGATGTAATCCCGGAAAAACAGTATTCCGGTGATCCAAGCTCACACTGACTGTGAGCGGAATTTTGAACAATCCAAAATCATAACGATAGAAACGGCCACAAAAAACGGTTCAACGCTATATTTTTTGATGAAACATCCACGCTACACAAGGATTAGGAAAACAAAAAATAAAGCGGCTAACCTTGCAAAGCAATGGCTAGCCGCTGAAATGCCATCATTTCGCTTCCTTTTCCACTTCATCGACATTTCTACAGAAATGAGCCGACGCCGGAAAGATACCAATAGTTCGGATTTATGATTGTTTTTGTCAGCGTTTGCCTTTTTCGCCAGTTCGTTTTAATCGTTTGTTTTGGCGACGATTTTCCTGCCACTACTGCATCGCGATCCATCACAAAATAAATAATCCGGATTTTTCCCTGCAAGATATTCAAATGAAATGCTTTGACCATGTGGCGATACGCCGATATTCGCATCAACCGGTTTAATGACAAGCACGTCATGAATGATCCCAAAGCGGGACCCTAGGCCATATGCGCTTGCTTTGCCGCCGGTCGTGAACACCATTAGCGCTTTGCCGTTCATTTTTTCCGTTTTCGCTTTGACTGCTTCGATTTGTACATTAATTCTCGCTAATTCCTTATCCAAAGCTTTTACTTAACGTTTTCATATTATTCGTGAGAAAGAGTCCATATAGTTATAAATCGTATTTTTCCGCTATACACCTTAAATGATTTTAACAATTATTATCAATTACATTGTATTGGAGCAATTTTTTTCTATATCAACATTTTCATGAAAAAGATTCTTATTATCGCACAAAAAAACCGGGACTGGACAACAAAGAAGCGCAGTCCCTCGACTACCTGTATATCATCCATTCGTTTATTTATGTTGAACAATTTTCATTCCGCATTGACAAAGAATAGAATGCTTCAACCGGCGAATCGGTTGATGGCATTGTTCGCAAATTACTTGTTTTCGCATGTTTTCGCTCTCCTTTAACTGTTTTCATCACTTATTATACATATTATTTTTAAATAATCAATATAAAATAATAATTATTTTAAATTAATAAATATATTATCAACATTGATTTGGATGGAAACGCTGAAAATGTTATAATAAATGTTGGAATATTCTAACGAAAGGGGCATGAACCGATGTACGATATCGCCATTATTGGAGCTGGGCCCGCGGGGGCAAGCGCGGCCATTTTTACCGCAAAAGCAGGGAAGAAAACGGTATTAATTGACAACGACAAAAGCATGACTAAACGCGCTTGGATCGAAAACCACTATGGGGTCGCAGAAATCACAGGGCCGGATTTAATTGAAACCGGGAAAAAACAAGCGGCAAAATTCGGAGCTGAGCTTGTTGCCGCCCAAGCCACCAACATCGAAAAAACAGAAAACGGCTTCCGCATTCAAACAGACAACGGCACGTTTGAGGCAAAACACGTTATTTTGGCAACAGGAGTAGCGGTTGATCTTGCCGAAAAAATCGGCGTAAAAACAAAACAAGGGACGGAGCCGCGCATTAAAACGATCATCGATGCGGATGCAAACGGACGCACCAATATCGAAGGAATTTGGGCGGCTGGAACAGTAGCCGGCGTCAGCGTACATACCATTATTACCGCTGGCGACGGAGCGAAAGTAGCCATTAATGTCATTAGCGAACTAAATGGAGAACGTTACGTCGATCATGACATATTACAAACAAAATAACAAGAGGGCGACTCAAAAGGTTGCTCAACCACAAACGGAATACCATATATAGACTTCTCTTATTATTCGATGCGTATAAAGGGTGTCCCAACACTTTTGGGGCTCCCTTTTTCAATTATATTCCTTGGCAATGCTTTGTGATTTTCTGAAAAGAGCAATAACGGATCGTCTCATTTCTTCATATTCCCTTTTACTCGATATCTTAAGCGGACGACAGGCGCTCCCCATTAAAAGAGTGGGCGTGGAAAATCAATATCGAAAATCCCATCCGGACGGTATTTTCCCTTTCGAAGCTGAATGACGACACCATCATCACCGTCACCTCAAATCATCTATATAAAGTGGTCCATGCATGAGATCGTTTCTACATTTTGGATTTGAAAAGGATTTTCCTTTAGGTCTTTTCATGGAAATGCCACAGAACATAACCTGTTTATGGGGCGATACCCGCCCAAGCGAACCCTTGCAAATCGTGGAAGGATACACCCGGGACCAGATGGGCAGGAAACAAATTCACTCGGACGGACCGACAATGAGGACGGAATTTTGGTTTACAGTCATATCCATGACGTAATAAGTCGGACAAAGAAGAGCAGAATCCAGAAGTATTAGAGCGGGCACATAAACAATTCCAACGTGCCAAGCTGGAGTGACAAATTCAACGGCAATGACATAGACAACAATGAAAACAACCTAACACCGCCAGGCATACCCCATCACTAAAGATCGCCAAAACTTGCCGACAAGGACGATGCGGCAAAAAACAACAGGACAAGTGATTTTTTCGGCGGTTTATGTACATCTAAGTAGCAGTGTTCAAATTAGCGAACGATGAAATACGAAGACAATTTTGGCCGACCATCAACGTACGAACAGCAGCAAGCGTTGAGAAATTAGGACTTGTAGAGGACGTTTATCTATCACCACCAACAGCGATGGCAATAAAGGAAACGTGCCATCGCTATTGGTAGTGAAAAAGCGTTGGACAATGCTGAAATACGAAATGTAAAAAATCATCCCATTATTTTTTGTATCATGAGGTTTTTCTTTGGATTCCTAGATAAGCATTTTTTACCCGTTCATCGCGCAACAGCTCATCCGCTTTGCCTTGAATAACGATTTCGCCGCGATCGAGCACACAAGCATAGTCTGCAATTTGCAATGCCGCTCGTACGTTTTGTTCTATTAATAAAATAGTCATGCCAAACTGATCTCGTAATTGTTCGAGCAGTTTCATAATCTCTTTCACAACCAGGGGAGCAAGGCCTAAAGAAGGTTCATCCAACATCATTAACGTCGGTTTTGCCATCAATCCTCGCCCGATTGCCAGCATCTGTTGTTCTCCGCCACTCAGCAATCCCCCAGGTCTATCTAGCATCGTTTTTAATTTTGGAAAAACGTCCAACACATTTTCATAATCCCTCATCACTTGCCGAAAGTCGTGCCGATATCGATGATACGCCCCTAACAGCAAGTTATCTTTTACAGACAAATCATCGAAAATTTGCCGACGCTCCGGAACAAGGCAAATCCCCTTTTTTACGATTTGTTCTACTTTACCATAAGGAAGCACCTCGTTTTCAAAAATAATTTCTCCCTCTTTCGGTAGATATATGCCGGCAATAGTGCCTAGCAACGTGCTCTTTCCCGCACCGTTTGCCCCCACAATCGCCATAATTTCCCCTTTACCGATTTGCAAATGAATTCCTTTTAGCACATGCAAATGTCCATGATAAACATGAAGATTATTTAACGTCAGCATCTATATCATCTCCTCTTCCCCTAAATACGCTTTAATGACATCCGGGTGCCGGGCAATTTCTTCAGGTCTTCCTTCTGCGATTTTTTTCCCGTAGTCTAATACAACGATTCGGTCCGCAATTGACATTACCGTTTCCATATCATGTTCGACAAATAAAAATGTCATGCCATTGCTTCTCATCTCCAATAAAACTTCCACTAACTTTTTTGATTCTTGCGGATTTAACCCAGCCATCGGCTCATCTAATAAAATAAGGGAAGGATTGGAAGCAGCGGCTCTTGCAAGCTCCACTAACCGCTGCATTCCGTACGGTAATACGTCGGCTTTTTCAAAAGCAAGATATTCAATCCCGACTTGTTGCAAACATGCAAACGCCTGTTCCAACGCTTGTTTCTCCTCTTTTGACACCAGTGGCAAACGAAAACCCGCGCTGAATATCCCAGTTTTTAACCTCGTGTGCAGACCAACCATAACATTCTCAATTACGGTCATATTCCCAAATACTTGAAGATTTTGAAACGTTCTCGTCATGCCTAGCTGTGCAAGCTGAAAAGGCTTTTTGCCAGCGGTGGAAACCCCTTTGAAAACAATAGAACCGCTCGTTGGCCGGAGAATGCCTGTAATAACGTTGAACAACGTCGTCTTACCTGCCCCATTCGGTCCAATGACCGCAATAATTTCTCGATCATGAACGTGAAACGAGACGTCCTGTATGGCATGAACGCCTCCAAACGATTTGGATAATTGGTGGACTTGTAAAAGCACATTTTCCTTCATAGACGTTCTCCCCCTATAGAGCTGGCATTCTCATTTTCCGAAACAAGCATTGATTCGTTTTTTCGATGCCAGGCAGGCAACAACCGTTTCACTATTTTCGGTACGGAACGTGACAATCCGTTTGGCATATAAATAAGCATAATGACAAGCAAAATTCCAAAAAACACAATCTCAAATTCCCCGCCGGCATTCGGAATAAATAGTGGAACGATCTCTTTTAACAACTCTCCTAGACATACGTATACTGCCGCGCCGATCAAACCACCCCAGACACTTCCCGCCCCACCGATTACGACCATAATTAAAAAATAAATAGACGTAATCATTTCAAATAATTGCGGGTTGATAAATGTAACATAATGCGCATACAAACTGCCTGCAACAGCTGCATAAATGGCGCTGATCATAAACATTTGCAGCTTATATTTTGTAATGTTTACTCCTAACGAATTGGCTGCAATTTCACTTCCATGAATCGATAACAGCGCTCTGCCTATTCTAGATTGAACAATATTACGCGCAAAAAGAATGCCGATCAATGCGAAAACCCATACAAGATAATAAAACTGAAAATCCGTTTGAATGGTAATCCCAAATAGACTGATAGGCGGAATTCCAAAAAATCCGTTTAATCCACCAGTAATTTCCTTCCATTCCTTAAAAAAAGTGAATACAATGACGCCAAAACCTAAAGTGGCCAATGCTAAGTAATGTTCTCTTAACCGAAATGCAGGAATGCCAATAACAAATGCTACCATTGCCGCGAGGATCGCTCCAACAATCATGGCAAGCCACGGAGAAAGCCCAAAATGAGTAGTGAAATACGCAGACGTATAAGCTCCGATTCCATAAAATGCTGCTTGTCCTAGCGATATTTGCCCTGCGTATCCCATCAGCAATGTCAATCCTGTGCTCACAATCGTATAAAATCCAATCATAATAAGCGTGCTTAACAAATAGTTATTCGTTGAAAAAACAAGTGGTAAGCCAAGCAAAATTACAGCAACCAGAAGGGATCCTTTTGTGCTTCCATTATATATTTTCTTTAAATCCAAACCCATACTGCTTCCCCCTTATACTCGTTTCCCAGACGCCTTTGCAAAAATCCCATTTGGCATAAAAAACAAAACAAGCAGAAGTAATCCGAAACTAATCGCATCTTTATATCCTGAAGAAAAATATCCTTCCGTAAACGCTTCTAAAATCCCTATTATAAAAGCTCCAGCAATGGCAGCGGGAGCATTTGTCAGCCCTCCAATTACCGCAGCGATAAACGCTTTTAGGCCGATCATCACTCCCATGTCATACGAAGCACCGGAAATAGGGGCAATAATGATTCCTGCTAATGCCCCAAGACCTGCGCTAATAACAATGGCTCCAAATGACATTTTCAGCGGTTGAATTCCCATTAGACGAGCAGCAAAAGGATTCACAACGCAAGCTGTCACCGCTTTTCCCATATAGGTTTTATTAAAGAAGAAATATAAAACTGCTAAACTGACTAAAGAAATTCCAATCGCCCATATATTTTGCGTTTGAATGACAGCCCCAAAAATCTGTAAAGAGTCATTGCCAGTAAACGGCCGTAACGCATAAGGCTGCGTTCCCCACACAAAAATCGCAATTCCCCGAAAAACAAATGCTGCCCCAATCGTAATAATAATTAATGTAGCTGTAGATGAATACCTCGCTGGATGAATAGCAGATCTTTCAAATAATCCACCGATGATCATCACTAGAACAACACTAAGCAATATGGCGATAACAAAAGGAAAACCACTGTTTACAAAGGAAATACAAATAAGCGCCCCCAGCATCGCAAAATCACCTTGAGACAAATTTAAAATCCCAGTAATGCTATAAGTAATCACAAATCCTAGTGCGACTAATGCGTAAATGCTACCAACCGTCAACCCTGAAAAAAACAGTTGCACAAACTGGTTCCATATGTCCATCTTCCGTACACTTCCTTTCAAATTAATTTTTTATTGTAAAAGAAAGGGAATTAGCTATCTAATTCCCTTATACGCGGTTTTACTCCGCAAGCACAAATTTGCCATCTTTGATTTGCACCATTACTAAGCTATCTACTGTTAATCCGGTATGGTCGTTTTTATCCATATTAAAAATTCCCGATATTCCAACAAAGTTTTTCGTGTTTTCCAATTTTTCTTTTATTTTTTCTTTATCTGTTCCTGCTTCTTTGATCGCATTTATTAACAAATGGAACGCATCCCATGCATGTCCGCCAAATGTAGTTGGTTCATAGTTATACGCTTTTTCAAAATCTTTCTTATACTTCAGTAACGTTTCTTTTTGCGGGTCACTATCCGGCAATTGTTCTGCTACTAAAATACGTCCAACTGGAAAAATGACTCCTTCCGCAGCTTCTCCCGCTAAATCAATAAACCCCTTTGTACCGATTCCTTGACTTTCAATAACTGGCACATTAATACCTAACTGATGAATATTTTTTGTAACAACCGCTGATTCTTGAGCGGTCCCCCACACGATAATTGCTTGCGGATTTGCTTTTTTTACCTTCGTCAGCATCGCTTTTGCATCGTCAACGGTTGCTTCAAATTCTTCCTCAATAATTGCTTTTATCCCGTAATCAGGGGCAAAACGCTTAAATTCCTCATGCCCGCTTGTCCCGTAAGCGTTCGCAACATTAAGCCATGCCACTTTTTGCAGTCCTTTTTCTTTTAAATAGCTTAACAGTTTAGAAATCACAATATCGTCACCTTGGGCCGTTTTAAATGTCCAATTTCTTGGAGAATGATCATCAGGTTGGACTATTTGTTTACTGGCTGCTAAGGAGATGTACGGAATGCCTGATTTTTCGATTTGAGGAATCATTGCAAGTGCATTGCCACTAGTCGTGCCACCAATAATCGCCATGACTTTTTCTTGTTCAATAAGTTTTTTCGTGGATAATACCGCTTCATTTTGGTCTGATTTATCATCATAGGCAATTAATTCTATTTTTTTGCCATTAACCCCGCCATTTTCGTTCAGTTCCTTGACGAGCATCTTCACTGTCCCCATTTCCGGTTTTCCTAATGGTGCAGCTTCCCCAGAGGCAGAAAAGATTCCACCGATTTTAATAACTTCGGATTCAGAACCGTTCGAAGGCTCCTTGCCACACGAAGCAAGAATGAATACGCATAAAATAGATATCATAGCGGACAAACACTTTCTCATCCTTTATCCAATCCCCCTTGAACATTCTGATAATGGCACCGCTTTCATTTTTTGCAGCCTACGCACAGCTGTGTGAAGAGTTAAAAATGGAGTGGCAGTAAAATAAAAAGCGGCATTTATAGTATATGAAATAATATATGATGAAATATAGTCACAATCACTTATTTATCATCCCATTCAACTAAAGCAGTACTGCTTTAGTTGAATGGAGAAGTAAGATTAGCGATTTTTGAACGCTTCCGCCGTATTTAATTTGTGCTGACGAACAAAGTCCTCAATTTCGTTTCGTGGCGCTTGTTCCTTTAACAGACGGATAATTTCCTCATGTTCTTTAATGGATTCCTTCGCCCGCTGCGGTACAAATGTAAACCCATACGCGCGGATTCGCTTCATTCGCTGCCAAATTTGCTTAATTTGCTCTTCTAAATACGCATTGCCGCAATGTTTGTAAATGAGCGCATGAAATTCATAATTGAGTTCACTAAATCGCTCAAAGTCAAATTCCTGCAGCGCCTGCTCCATCTTTTTATTTAATTCTGCTAATTGTTGAATCATCCCCTCCTTCATATTACCGGAGCTTAGCGCTGTCGCATATCCTTCAAGCACCGCTAGGACAGACAACGTTTCTAAATATTCTTTCTCGTTAATGTTGCTGACGATCGCACCAGTATAAGGCTTGTATTGAATCCACCCTTCCGCTTCCAATTGACGGATTGCCTCTCTGACCGGAATGCTACTCAAGCTCAACTCTCGGGCAATTTGATCGATGACGATCCGATATCCCGGTCCATACACGCCGTTTTCGATGCGAGAAAGAATATATTCGTAGGCGATTTGTGTTTTGTTTTTTGTTTTTGGCTCCATATTACCATCATATACTATATGCTATATGCTCACAAGCACATATCTTTCTATTTTATCCATGTTGAGCGGAAGCAGCAGAATGTTGCTTCGCTTTTCCGAATTTTGGTATAGGATGATCTCCGATAGAAACGTGGATCACTTGCACTTCTGTATAAAAATCGAAGCTGTAATGCCCGCCTTCTCGGCCGATACCACTGTATTTCGTGCCTCCAAACGGAATGCGCAAATCCCTGACGTTTTGCGAGTTGACCCACGCCATTCCGCTTTCGATCGATTGGGCGACGCGATGGCCTCGTTTTATATCATTCGTCCATACATATGCCGCTAGTCCGTATTTTACGTCATTTGCCATCCGAATCACTTCTTCTTCCGTTTCGAATGACATCACTGCCATAACTGGACCAAAAATTTCTTCCTGCGCCACTTTCATGCTGTTATGACAATTCAATAACAGCGTAGGCGCCACAAAGTTTCCTTTTTTCAGCTCCTCCGGAACGTTGGCTGAATAGACTTCCGCTCCTTCTTGTTTCGCGATTTCGATATAATTCATTACCGTTTCCCAATGTTTTCGGTGAATGAGCGGTCCTACTTCCGTCGACGGGTCCATCGGGTCTCCGATGGAAATGTTTTTCACTCGTTCCTTTAGCTTTTCGACAAACAAATCGTAAATCGATTTTTCTAAAAACAAGCGGGAATTAGCAGTACATCTTTCGCCATTGAAGGAGAAAATGCCCCATACTACCGCATCCAGCGCCTTTTCTAAGTCCGCGTCCGCAAAGACGATAATCGGAGATTTTCCGCCTAATTCCATCGACGTCTTTTTCAACGTATCAGCACTGTTTTTGATAATTTCCGATCCCGTTGTTGTTTCACCCGTAAAGGAAATGAGGCGCACATCCGGATGTGCGACAAGGGAAGCACCTGCAGTTTCTCCAAAACCGTGCACAACGTTAAATACCCCTTTTGGCAGTCCCGCTTCATGAATAATTTCTGCCAGTTTATTTGCCGTCAGCGGCGACCATTCCGCTGGCTTCAACACGACGGTATTCCCAGTAGCCAGTGCAGGCGCAACTTTCCATGTTTCTAGCATAAATGGCGCATTCCACGGCGTAATTAATCCTGCTACACCGATTGGTTTGTAAATGGTGTAATTGAGAAATTGCCCGTCCACGTGATACGCTTCCCCAACCATGCGGCTTTTCACCATTTCCGCATAAAATCGGAAATTTTCAGCAGCGCGAGCCGCCTGCTTTTTCGTTTGGCTGATTGGAAGCCCCGTATCAAGCGATTCCAAATACGAAATTTCCTCTGCATATTTTTCAATTAAATCGGCAATTCGCAAAATATACGTCATTCGCTCCTGGACAGACATCGTCCGCCACGGACCATTGTTAAACGCTTCTTTCGCTGCACGGACAGCCGCGTCAATATCCACTTTCAATCCTTCCGCCACTTCATTAATGACTTCGTTCGTAAACGGGTTTATATTTTCAAAATAGTTACCTGAAGCGCCTTCAACAAAGTCTCCATTGATATAGTGAAGCACGTTGCCAATTTTGCCTGCCATTCTTTTCCCTCCTAACGAGCGATTACTTTTGGTAACGGCGATGAATATTATTATGTTTATATGTTCCAGATTCACTAAATTCATATAATTCTAGAGATATCGCCAAATATCGTTTTTCGCAAAGCGCGGAGAAATGATCTTTCATGACGTTAAAAATTTCCTTACAAACCGCTTTTTTATCCGCTTCCGAACGTCCTGCTCCGATTTTTAATGTGCCATGCACAAACGCATCGTCCTCTGTACCGTCAGCAACGTAATATTCTTTCAATTCAATCGCTCTGGAACGAATACCACCGATCGGGAACAAATCACTTCGCGAGATAAGCACTTGATGAACTTTGCACAATAGTTCATGAATATTCGCTTCTTTTGCAATATTATCAGTGTATTCCAAAATAAAGTGAGGCATAAAAACGTCCCCTTTGTCATACGATTTTGTTCATTAATCGACCGATTTTTTCGATTTCGGTGACAACTTCATCGCCCACATTGACATTGACTGCCCCTTTTGGCGTTCCAGTGAGTATCATATCGCCGGCATTCAATGTCATAAAACTGCTTAAATATTCAATTAGTGCTGGAATACTAAAAATCATATTCTTTGTATTTCCTTCTTGTACTAATTTTCCGTTCACATACGTGCGCAATGTGAGGTTCATCGGGTCATCAATATCTGTCTTATCGACCAACCATGGGCCAATCGGCGTGCAGTTATCGCGATTCTTCACACGGAAATTCGGGCGATAATAATTTTCCAAATAATCGCGAATCGCGTAATCGTTTGCAATCGTATAGCCTTGAACATACTCATACGCTTCTTCCGCTTTAACCTTTCGCGCCATTTTTCCGATTACGACAACAAGTTCACATTCATAATGCATAAACGTCGCATCGGAAGGTCTCGGCGTTTCGCCGCGATGTCCAATTAATGTATTTTTTCCTTTGAAAAAGATAAGCGGCTCTTTCGGAGCTGAAAACGATAATTCTTGCGCATGATCGGCATAATTTAGCCCTAACGCGAAAATCGTCCGCGGCTCAACAGGAGGAAGCCATGTCACTTCCTCTTCTTTCACGGCGCGTCCATTATTCAATTTCAGGAGCCCGCTTTCCTCTACTACCGCCTCGTAAACAGCACCGTTAAACGCTATGCGCGCGCGTTTCATGAGATCCAATCTCCTTTATCCAATCTCTTTCATGTACAATCGTATTTTCTAAACTTCCGATTTTCTCAATTTCAATGCGCACATAATCCCCAGATTTCACAAGCGGCGCGCGTTCTGGAACACCAACAAGCAGGACATCCCCCGGATATAATGTCATAAACTCAGTAATATCTGCCAATAATGATGCCACGGGGCGGATTAAATGTTTCGTGTTATTATGCTGGACTAAGCGGTCATTGACAAACACTCGTATATCGAGCGAATCTGGATTATCCACATCCTTTTTATCGACCACCCATGGTCCCACCGGAGTAAATCCATCCCTTGAACGCTCCTTGACAGAAGGACGATAAATCGTTTCGTGCGGAATGGTGACATCATTTACGATCGTATATCCATTGATATAATCGAATGCTCGTTCTTTTTCTACTTTCGTCGCGGTTTGCCCAATGACCACGCCAAGCGCCGCCCCAACCTGCAGCTCAGACACGCCATCTGGCAACGGAATACATCCTCCGTGCACATTTACCGTATTGCCTGGTTTCATATACAAAATTGGAGCACTAGGAGGTTGACAGTACGGTGGCTTCGTCATTTGCTTCCGAAACCGCTCCCATTCCCCTTTGTAGTTTAAAAGTACGCCATAAATGGCGCCCGACACTGGTGCTTCCCATTGCAGTTGATTCGCACCGTACTCCGTTCCATCAATGACCACTGTATTTCTCTCTGGATCTACTTCCGATTCCATCGTATAGGAAATTCCGGCAATTTTAAAAAATGCTTTAGCCACTTGTTTCCACCACGCTCCCGGCAATCATGATGTTACTTCCGCTAATAGATTGTATTTCACGAGCGTCTGCCGGATTTTCTCCTGAACCTCTTCGCTTGGCAAATCAAGCGGCAGCCGCAGCTTCGGCGTAATTTTTCCCATCATTCCCAACGCTGCCTTTACCGGTCCTGGATTTGTTTCTATGAATAAAATATCGTTTAACTCCATCAGCTCAAAATGAAGATCTTGCGCCCGTTTCACATCTCCTTCAAACCACGCGTTGTGCATTTCCGCTACTTTTTCCGGCGCCACGTTCGCTGTAGCGCTAATCGATCCCGCGCCTCCAATCGCCAGCATCGGATAGCATAGCAACTCAATACCGGAGAATAAGAGAAAATCTCTGCCGCAATAAAGAAGAACGCGATTGACGTGTTCAAAATCTTTATTGGACTCTTTCGCTCCGATAATATTCGGGCAATCTTCTACGAGCCGCGCCATTGTTTGCACTTCTAAATTCACTGCTGTTCTTCCCGGAATGTTATAAATAATAATCGGAATATCTACCGAATCAGCGACAGCTTTGAAATGCTTATAAAGTGCCTGCTGGGACGGCCTATTGTAGTAAGGTACAATCACCATAGCGGCGTCCGCGCCAATTTCTTGAGCAAACTTTGTCAATTCAAGCGTTTCCGCATGATTCGTGGAACCAGTCGCCGGAATAAATGGAACTCTTCCATTTACTGCTTTTTTCGCTGTTTCCATTACTCTCTTACGCTCTTCAATCGTTAAGGAGCTAGGTTCTCCCGATGTTCCTGTGACGGAAATTCCATGGCTTCCGCTTTCAATTTGCCAGTCAATCAATTTTTTCATCGTTTCAAAATCGATATTTCCTTCGCTGTCAAACGGTGTAATGACAGGAGCGATCGATCCCCTTAATTTCTGTTTAATCTCTTCGTAAGCCATAAAATATAACCTCCTAAAAATTTGCTGCCACTTCTTAATTTTCTAAAATTTAATTAAATTATATATAAAATCATATATAATTTCAACGAGTAAATCATATATGAAATTTCATCAACTAGTTTTTCTATATAACAGATTTGAACTTTTTACTATTGGCAGATGCTTCCTCATCAGATAGACGTCTAACAAAAGCGAGCTTCATAGATTGTTGAGCGTTTATTTTGCTCAAGCCAATAACCATTCCATCCAACATATTTGTTTGTAACGTTTTGTCAGAAATATAGCAGACTCCTCTATAATAATTTCCATCTATTTCTATTCGGACAATATACTTTCCTATTTTTGGAATCATATAATCATATTCCAACCGTGCACGAAAAGTCATCTTTTTATCCTCTTCTTCCAAATCGACGATCATGCATAAAACGCTATAATAATCTCCAAGATAATACGGAACATCATGAACCATGCCGGACAATAATAACTGCCGAATCATCGAAGAACTAATTTTTTTGCTTTTATACTTCACTTCTGGAACGGTTGTAACTTCAAATATTCCCTTCCCATCCTGTTCGAGCTGTTCCATTGTTCCTTCTCCCTTATATCCGTACGTAAAATCAAATCCTGCCACCGCATGACGACAACAGAGAGAGATCAGAAATCGATCAACAAATTCCCGATGAGAAAGTTTCGAAAAATTCTCATCAAATTTCACAATATAAAGCTTTTCCACTCCTAATTCCGCAAAAATCTCTTGTTTTACTGATAGAGGAGAAAGATACGAGCTCACTTTTTTGGATGCCGGAATCACTTGGCTTGGATGTGGAAAAAAGGTCATCACCGCCAGTGTTAATTGTTTCTTTTTTGCAAGTCGTTTTGCCGTCTCAATAATCTTTCGATGCCCTACATGTACTCCGTCAAAAAAGCCGAGCGCTATTACACATGGTTCAGGTTTACAAGCAGACAAGTCTGTATTTTGATCTATATAAATAACTTTCACTGACTCATCCCCCATTTAAAGGCTGGCGATATGGCGGTATTTTCCTTCAAAAAATAACAGCGGGTCCCCTTCTTTCATGTAAATGTCTGTTACTTTTCCAATATATAACGTATGGTCTCCTGCAATATATAAGGTATCGACATCACACAAAATATTGGCCAAGGAATCTGGTAATATCGGATGACCATCAATCCAAGCAAATTCCACATTCCGCTCTTCTTTTAATTGTCCAGCAAATAACATAGAGAGGTCTTGTTGTTGATCAGATAAAATATTGACAGCAAATTTCCCGGTTTGTTGAATGACTGAATTCATTTTAGCTTTTTCGCCAACAGAAATAAGAACCAACTTCGGATTTAATGACACTGACATGAATGCATTTGCTGTCATCCCACGCACTTGACCGTTTAAAGAGGATGTAATGACAGTAACGCCAGTTGCAAATTTCCCCATCGCATTTCTAAATGTACGATCGTCCACATTCTTCACTCCTTTTTTATCATAATCACTGCCAATTTCCATTCCGCCATTTCTTGGATAACATATTTAACTCTTCCTATCCCGTTTTCTTTTACTCGACCATATGGAATATGACCGACACGAATGTTGGAATATTTGCGGTCTTCCTTGAACGTAACCATTTTTACCCTTTCATCCTGCACATTTGGACACCAATAAGGCTGCCACTTGCTACAACATTTAATGCACCATCAGGCAAGATAGACTCTTGCAATAGTTTGGCAATAAAGAAAACAGATAGCAATGTTTGCGAAGCCGCCTTTAAGACAATCGTATTTCCAAAAGCAAAAACAGGTCCGGTTTTGTAAGCGACTAAATTCACCAGAGAATTAAGGAATAATCGCTTCAATCACATCAATTGGTTCTCGAATAGTATCACCAATTCAGCTTTCTTCACTAGATGCTGCATCTAACACAACGTTTTGCCGTGAATCCTCTTTGCCTCCTCTGATGAAAATTTATATGTTTGGATCGTACGATTGATTTCTTCCAATGCTGCGCGAACAGGTTTAGCAGGCTCTTGCGCAATGGATGTGTGCAGCCTCCCCTTTTCGTTGTTCTAACAAAGGAGGCCACATTTTCTAAGATTTTTCCCCGTTCATGTTTCGGCATTTTCGTCATTGTTTCACGAGCATGGTAAGCAGCCGCAATTGCTTGGTCGACATCGCTTGAAGTAGCGACAGGAATTGCAGAAATGTTTTTTTCATTATATGGAGATAGAAGTGGTGGAATGTATTTTCCGGCTTCTCCCCATTTGCCACCAATAAATTTTTAAATAATGAATGTAGGTTTCATTTTTGTCAAAGTTGGTTCTGTTACTTCTACCACTTTATCGTTATGAATATTTAACACTATAGATGCCTCTTCAAACCAGCTGTCTGGAGCTTGATGTCCCCAGAACGTTTGGCGGCGCGGATCGTTAATATCCCAGCGAATTGGTTGAAAATCAGGGTCACTTGTTAAATAGTCTCCCGTATATAATTCAATTCGATGGCCATCTGGGTCCCTCAAATAAAGGAAAAAGGCATTGGACAACCCATGGCGGCCCGGCCCCCGTTCGATGCTCGAGGCATACCCCATCGAAGCAAGCACATCGCAAGCGTGAATTAGGCTGAGCTGATCGGAAAGCCAAAAGCCAATATGGTGGACGCGGCCCTTTTCCATTCATAAACGCGACATCATGAACGTTCGGTTTCCGATGCAGCCACGCTGCCCATAACTGTCTATCTTCTGTTTCTGTATATTCTGAACAAGCAAATCCTAATTCTTTTACATAAAAATCGTACGCTGTTTGCACATCTGTCACCATGCAGTTAAAATGATCAATCCGCTGTACTCTTGCACCGCGATACAAATCATATCGCTGCAACAGCCGTTCAATCGTATCCATTTTCACAAAAAATTCCAAGGGAAGACCAGATACATCTTGAACGCGGAAAGATCTTCCAATTGCATGTTGTTGACCTTCTTCTATCCATTTCGGATTCATCTGTTTTTGTTGGAAAAAGTCATACAAAGCCTCTAAATCTTCTTCGGAATACACTTTATAGCTAATGACTTCTACACTAGGCTGTTCTGCTTTTTTCAACAATAAACTATGATGATGGTATTCCTCCAATCCCCTTAAATATAGATGGTTGCTGTCTGCTTCAGTCACAACAAAGCCCAGAGCGCGTTCATAGAAATCTCGAGAAGCGTTTAAATCGGTCACTCTTAACACCGCTCTCGCACAACGGATAATATTAAACTTCATACGATTCATCCCCCTACTTTCTTTTATTAATGATTAATGAGTATTGGCAGAAACATGAGCAAGCTTCGGTGTTCCTAAAAATTCGTAAATCAAATTTTTATAATAATCTTTTTCATAGTTATCAAAATAAGTCATTCCCATGCGGATTGGATCACCAAAAAAGTAGTATTCATAATGCGTTTGTCGGCTTCCGAAGGCGCTCATTGTCATATCCCATGCCAGTCGGAATAGTTGCACACGTTCATATCCATCGATATGCGCACCTTGCATCGCTCTACGTACAATCGCTCCGATTTCTTCATTATTGAAGTCAGCTTCTGTCGGAATCGCCATTAATCCAGAGGCGCCAAGAATGCGCACAATTTCCGCTAGACGCGGATAAATTCTCGGATACCAGTTTCTCGCTGCGTCAAGTGCTGCAAAATCTGGAGTCATCGTTCCCCATTTGTCCAATTTGGCATTATGTTCCGCCCGATACAAATGGCTGCGCATCGTTTCGAGCACTAACATAATTTCTGTTCCTTTGTCTTTGACATGTTGGAATTGCTCAATACCAATTGCATCCATAATACAAAGAACAACACCGAGGATAAATTCTGTTTTCACAATATTTTTGGCAACCACTTGATGAGACATATGAACAACCGCGTTCGTTTCACGGAATGTCCGATTGCAAATGGAAGAATTGCCACAAATAAACACGCGTTCCCACGGAACAAAAACGTTTTCAAATGAAACGATGGCATCTCCTTCTTCAAAACGCGAACCTAACGGATGGTCCCAATGGCTTTTGCCGTAGTCAAACGCTTCACGACAAATGAATTTTACACCTGGAGTATTATTTGGAATGGCAAACGCTAGTGAATAAGGGTCTTCACCCGATCCCGCTTTTTTGACAGTGGACGGGAATACTAAAATTTCGTCAGTAATCCCACCTTGCGTCGCCAATAGGCGAATACCATCAACAATAATGCCATCTTTTCTTTTTTCCACTAAATGCAAAGGGACATTCGCATCTTTTTGTTCATGTTGTGCTTTTGAACGGTTCATTTGTGGATGAATGAGCGTGTGTGTAAGGCTAATATCGTTTTCGCGTGCATATTCATAATAATTTCTCGCGTTTTCAGCAAACATCGGGTCATCTTCAGCGAACAAGTCATTGGCTACTCCCATCGCCATCACTTCCGCATTCAAGTAATCTGGCGAACGCCCCATCATTCCCGCGGAAGTGCGCGCCCATTCTTGCGTTGCTTCCCGTCTGGCAATCAATTCTTCCTTCGTTGTAGGCTGAATATATGTCATACCAACTTTGTTTCCCGTTGTAGGTGACATATATAACATTTTTTCCTGCTTTTCGTATTGAAGATCATAAAGACGTGCCATCGATTGAATGACATTTTTAAACGCTGGATGCTCGGTAACATCCTCCACTTTTTCTCCATGAATATAGACATTGCTTTTCGCATTTTTTAAACGTTCGATATACTCTTTACCTGTTTTTGCTGGCATTCGTTATCCCCTCCTACATCTTTATCCGTTTTAATGTATAATTACGATAGTAAGCGCTTTCCTACACCCAAGAACTCACCTCCTTTTGTTGAATTGTTATTTTCTGAATTTTTATAATTAATATATAACATATGATTTCATATATGAAAAATATAAAAAACATTGGTTAATTATATAAAAAATATATACAAAAGAGGGGGAACAAGCATGATTGACATAAAACAATTAAAATATTTTGCGACAATTGTGGAAGAAGGGCAAATTACAAAAGCGGCTAAAAAGCTGCATATGGCACAGCCACCATTAAGCCAACAACTAAGACAGCTGGAGGAAACTCTAGGAATCACTTTGATGGAAAGAAATAGAAAGAAATTAGAATTAACAGAACCAGGGAAAATTTTATATAAAAAAGCAAAACAGCTGCTTCAGCAATTAGAAGATGCTATTTTAGAAGTCCGTGAAATTGAAGAAGGAACAAGTGGTGTGTTATCCATCGGTTGCGTTAAATCATGCTTTTACTATTTATCAGAAATCATTGAACCTTTTCATCAATCATTTCCAAATGTGAAGTTTCATTTACGTGAAGGAGATAGTTTTTCTATCTGCGAATTACTGAGGCAGAGAGAAATTGATATTGGAATCGTCCGCCTTCCTATCGATTCGTATCATTACGAAATGATTCATTTACCAAACGATCCTTATATTGCGGTTTTTCCAAGGCAATGGAACATTTCCAAGTCGCATGTGTATATGAAAGAATTTGCTGATATTCCCCTTCTTCTTCTTCATCGTATTCAAGGAAAGGGACAATACGAACTTGTCATTAATGAATGCCGACGCCACGGCTTCGAACCAAAAATCATTTGTGAGTGCCCTGATGCAACGATTTTGCTCTCCCTTGTTTCCAAAGGGATCGGAGCTACCATTGTTCCGAAATCGACCGTTTCTTTTTTCTATCTTCCAGACATTTGTGTACTTGACATTATCGATTCTTCCATTTGTGCAGAAGCAGCGGCAATTATTGAAAAAAATCGTTATATTCCAAAAAGTACTCATCATTTTTTGGCCATCCTTAAAGAAAAATTTGGTGATAAAATAAAAAACTAATATTTTATGCTATTTATTTTCTTTTTAACATATATATTTATTTAAAATAATTATAAAAAAGTATTGACTTTTGTTTGATAAATGTTATCATTTATTAGTGAAAACGAAAACCGAAACGGGGGGAAACAAACGATGGCAGATACAAAAAAGCTCACAACTAGTTGGGGAGCACCTGTTGGCGATAACCAAAACTCGATTACAGCCGGTAATCCTGGACCGACATTAATCCAAGACGTGCATCTGATCGAAAAATTAGCACACTTCAACAGAGAACGTGTCCCAGAACGCGTTGTCCATGCGAAAGGCGCTGGCGCGCACGGCTATTTCGAAGTAACAAACGACATGTCGAAATACACAAAAGCGAAAGTATTTAACGGTGTTGGCAAACGCACACCTGTATTCGTCCGCTTCTCCACTGTCGCCGGTGAATTGGGATCTGCTGATACAGTCCGCGACCCGCGCGGTTTTGCGGTGAAATTTTACACGGAAGAAGGAAACTACGATATAGTCGGTAACAACACACCAATTTTCTTTATCCGTGATGCAATCAAATTCCCAGATTTTATCCATACACAAAAGCGCGACCCGCGCACCCATTTGAAAAATCCGACAGCAATGTGGGATTTCTGGTCTTTATCTCCGGAATCCTTGCATCAAGTCACTTATTTGTTCGGGGACCGCGGCATCCCATTGACATACCGCCATATGAACGGATACGGAAGCCATACATTCAAATGGGTGAATGAAAAAGGCGAAGCGGTATGGGTGAAATATCACTTTAAAACAAACCAAGGCGTGAAAAACATGGATCCGGAACTAGCGGTAAAAATCGCTGGAGAAAACCCGGATTACCATACGGAAGATTTATATAACGCCATCGAAAAAGGCGATTATCCATCTTGGACATTATATGTGCAAATTATGCCGCTAGAAGACGCAAAAACGTACCGTTTCAATCCATTCGACGTCACAAAAGTTTGGTCGCACAAAGATTATCCGTTAATTGAAGTCGGCCGCATGGTATTAAACCGCAATCCAGAAAATTATTTTGCCGAAGTCGAACAAGCGACATTCTCGCCTGGAAACCTAGTTCCTGGCGTTGAACCATCACCAGATAAAATGTTGCAAGCCCGCTTGTTCGCTTATGCGGATGCGCACCGTTATCGCGTCGGCGTGAACCATAACTTGCTTCCAATCAACCGTCCGCGCGTGGAAGTAAACAACTATCAACGCGACGGCTTCATGCGCTTTGACAATAATGGAGGCGGTTCTGTCAACTACGAACCAAACAGCTTCGGAGGACCAACAGAAGTATCAGAACATAAAACGACTCCATTCCCGGTATCCGGCATGGCAGAAAGCGTGCCATATGATGACGATGATCATTATACGCAAGCTGGAGACTTATACCGTCTTATGAGCGAAGAGGAAAAAGCGCGCCTTGTGAAAAATATTGTAGAATCATTGAAACAAGTGACAAAAGAAGAAATTAAACTGCGCCAAATCCGCCACTTCTACAAAGCAGACCCTGACTATGGACGCCGCGTTGCCGAAGGGCTTGGCTTGCAAGTTCCGGACGATGTGATTACAAACGCATAATCATTGCTGAAAAAGGATAGACGTGTTGCAACGTCTATCCTTTCCTTTTGCGTTAACGTGAACTCATCTCCCTTCCAAAAATAATACTGACGATCAATCTTTTGGTTTTGGGGCTAAGGGAATAAATTCATTTTTTACGCAACTCTTGAACATGGTGATTTTGTTTATGTGAAATTTCATTCTCAAGCAAGAATGCGATCTGCCATTGTCTGGCTATCGCAATCTAGAACGGTTTGGTTTGCGCGTATGTCGGAGTGTATAGAGGGCACTGAAGATAATCAAGATGCTTAACCGCTATCGCCATGCAGTTGTTGAACTGGAACCTGCTTAAGGAAAGCGCTGGACTGTTTTCAGTTTACCAATTGCGTGGTCCGTACGCAGAAAGGAGCACGTCTGATGAAGCAGTTTCATCCAGCCAATATAATTATTTCTAGAATGGAGAGGAAATCATAGAAAACGGCAAAAATTTTACTTCTTTCTCGGCACCACTCATCCCATACCTATGGTGCTGGACCGATTCACGCAAAGGCGCGCTGACGCTGGACAAATGGAACGTTGTCGAGAAGATCGTCCCATTGCTTTTTGAACGAACGAATCGCTTGGGTAATTAGCGCCTTCACGACTTGGTGGTATACCACTTGAAAGGCTGGCATGATTTTATCATAGCGGAGAACATATTTCATTTGCGAGATCAATTTAGAAACATCCGCTGCGGTTCCGGCCGCTTTCGCTCCTTTCACCGCTGCTTTACCGGCAACGCCTGCTCCTTTAGCTGGAGGAATGACCGACAACAATAACATTCCTCCCGCAACCAGGCGATCTCCAAATGAAAGACGTTCCCCTGTCACCGGGTCATATTCCCCAAACACCCGCTGCAAGTCATACCAGCCAAGAAGCTCCAGACCGAATTCTTTCATGTTGTCGGCAAGCGTTTGGTCTGCCTAGCGCATTTTCCAAAAGTTTTTTATTCATGTAAACCCTGTTTTTCACCTACTAACTGTGTATAATTTTCTCATTTTCTTGTTATTCTTCCTTTGCTGTTTAGCATGCAAAAAAGGCTTATTCCTTCTAAAATTGTAAATGGGAATAAGCCTACAAAATTTATCTAATGAGTTTGTTTAGCTGGTAAGTGTATGAATTCTGCTTGGAAGACAGAAACACGCTAATCTATTGATTCAAAACAGTTCTTCTCAAAGTTTTTATCTTCTCTATTTCATATTCATAATTACACTTCTCTTTGAAACACTTCTCCATACTTTGAAAAAAGTCATCGGCCCCCTGCAATAAAGCCTCAACCAACTCTCTTTTCGGCAATACAACTTTTATATTGTCATTCGCCTCTATTTCATAAAGCACTAAATTTTCGGATATTGAGTTTATTTGGAGCTTGACAGGTTGATCTGGAAAGTAAGTCTCGCCTTTTCCTGTACGCAACAAACTCTCAAGGACATTTAATATATACGCCCATAATTGATCAACTAAATCCCATAATGTAACATCAAGCAAAATTTGTTCCCCATATTTAAATAGAATGGCCCCATTTAAATATTCAAAATCTAGTAATTCTTCAATATTCAATAATTCTTTTGTATCAGTAATTGGCACGAAATAACTTTCAATATTATTATTCAAAAGTGATAGGTCATTTATTTTTTTATCTGGTCTACAAATGAAAGTATTTACGTAAAACAATTTTCTCACCTACTATTATTCAAGTGGATAAAATTGACCAACTCGTCCTTTGTTAAAACCAACTACATATTCTATTCCATTATAGGTTCCTTTTATTTGATAACTAAAGGTCGTTCCATTTTTTAATAGAGTATCCCGATTCTGCCTTATAATAGTTTCTATAGCATTCACTATCTCATCAATGGACATATTTTTCCTTAGAAAAGTCTGTTTTGCTTTTATTGATCCATCCCAATACTCAGGATGATGTCTTTCAAGAATGTGCTTCATTCCTCGTTTATCTAGTAAGAATGTTTGATTATCAACTACAAATTTTTTGCTTTGGAAATTAGCGAGTACGTTTACTACCTTACTAGGCTCAGCTTTCACCATCCCTTCAATAACTTCGTCAGATTTTTTAATCATGAAATGTCTGAACATGTTGATCGATTCTTCCGCGATCCCTATCCTCGGTCCTCTTGACACCGCTCCAACTCCAGCGGCGGCTAGCCGTGATCCTTGCAGATGCAGGACAGAGCCAACATTTTCAAGAAGTTGCTCCCATTGCTTCTTGAACGAACGGATTGTTTCGGTGATTGGCCCTTTGATGACTTGGTGATAGATCGTTTGTAAAGCCCCTTTGATTTTATCAACATTCAGGACGTTTCTCGTTTTCGAAATCAATTTCGAAACATCCGCTGCTATCCCGGCCGCTTTCGCTCCTTTCACCGCTGCTTTACCGGCAACGCCTGCTCCTTTAGCTGGAGGAATGACCGACAACAATAACATTCCTCCCGCAAGCAGACGGTCCCATCCTGAAATCCGTTCTCCAGTCACTGGATCATATTTTCAAACAATCACTACACATCGTACCAGCCCATTGAAAAAGGAGACCCAAAATAATATACTAATTTACTCCTCACATAAACACGCATTATTTTACACAGCGATTAGTTTTAAAATAAAAAACCTTGAAAGGCTTATAACCAATCAAGGTTACATCTTTTTACTTTAAGTCCATTTAAAACTATCTCACATTTAATTACGATCTTTATAATTTAAAGCTATTTCTACTATTTCCTCTGGTGATAATTCTTCATCATTCCAAAAAATCAGGTCACTTGGAGCTGGATGAGGAACATTTTTTTCCAAAATATCAATATATTCACTTACCTCTTCATCAGATAATTTAGGATCGCATATTTTTTTTACAAGTTCAATCAATTCCTCTTTAGATAGTTTATTTTCCATAATATTCACCCTTTCTTAGGATATCAACCTTTTTTACCAAAGTGGTATGCAGGGTCTAAAATTATTTGGTGCATTCTAGGTGATGTAATAATCAGATTGTCAAGATTATAAACTTCTCCACCTTTCTCAATAGGCTGTTTATGGTGAAGTATATATGATTTAAGCTTGCCGTAATGTTCAGCCTTTGGAGCAATAGGTGCGTTTCCTTCTAACATTCGTGCGATATTTCTACTCCTAAATTCTTTTGCATAACTCGAATTTGCAACGCATTTCCAAAACTCTTTTCTAAAGTCATCAAAAGAATTAAATTTTTTTCCAACAAGTTTATCTCGAATCTCTTTTGGAATAATTCCAATGGCACCTTTATTGTACATTAGTTTTGTTTGCTTTTGAAGACTTCTATCGAATTTAAAACTTTCACTCACTACTCCAGGCTTATTCCTAGGACTTTCATTTTTTCCTTTACCTATCCCTTTACCAACCACCTCATCCCCGGCTTGACTCATCGAAATGCGCACCGAGCTGGCGGATTCTTCAGCGATTCCTATCATCCGCCCACTTGGCACCACTCCAACTCCATCGGCGGCTAGCTGCGGTCCCCGCAGGACAGAGCCAACATTTTCGAGAAAGTTCTCCCATTGATGTTTGAACGACCGGATTGTTTCGGTGATTGGCCCTTTGATGACTTGGTGATAGATCGTTTGTAAAGCCCCTTTGATTTTATCAACATTCAGGACGTTTTTCGTTTTCGAGATCCATTTCGAAACCTCCGCTGTGGTTCCGGCCGCTTTCGCTCCTTTCACCGCTGCTTTACCGGCAACGCCTGCTCCTTTAGCTGGAGGAATGACCGACAACAATAACATTCCTCCCGCAAACAAGCGGTCTCCAAATGAAAGACGTTCCTCTGTCACCGGATCATATTCCCCAAACATCCGCTGCACATCATACCAGCCAACGAGTTCCAAACCAGCCATTTATTATTATTGTTACATACAGTCGGTTAAAAGTTTATATCCTATTTCTCGCCACGAGATTCCTTTCTCTCGTGTTTTAAAGTGTACTCGAAGGGTATTAGTGGCGTTAGTCGCTTTACCATGCATTGCAGCCAAACTCGTTGCAGGTGAACCATCATGAACTCTGAATTAAAATGTTAGTAAAAAACATACTTATATTCTCTCGTAAACACACTTTATTATTTGATATAGTTTAGAAAAACCTTGAAAGGCTTATAGCCAATCAAGGTCTTCGTTCTAAATCAAGTTACCTCGATCTCCAATTTATTTCCCCGTCTTCATACACAGCCGGCAAATAAATTCCTCTTTTATTTTGATGATTATCCACAATAAACCAATTTTCATCTTTCAGCCATTCTTCATTATATTCACTCTCTTTAAAATCGTTTTCTTCATCCGTCAGAGCCTTAAAAAACTCTTTAAACTTTACTATATTTTGATTAGGTATAAGTTTACCATACATCCACATGCCTTCAGTGTTGATATTTTGTATTTCACCTAGACATTCATCTTGGAAATATAAAAACATATATACTCACTCCTTAGGAGAAATTTTTATGAATTTGCTAGGTATTTCTCCTCTTATCAAATATTCATTGTCTCTTGCAGTCCAAGTTAACGCTCTATTTTTCCAAAAATCAGAAGAAGAGCTATCTCTCTCAATTAATTTTCGAATCTGTTTTTGGGATAAAATGGCCACATCTTTAAAGAGGCCAACAGCATTCCTCCCGCAAACAAGCGGTCTCCAAATGAAAGACGTTCCCCTGTCACCGGGTCATATTCACCAAACACCCGCTGCAAGTCATACCAGCCAAGAAGCTCCAGACCGAATTCTTTCATGTTGTCGGCAAGCGTTTGGTCTGCCTGTCTGATGGCCGCAGCTGTCCGATACAGCAGTTCCTCCGCTTCATTCAGCTTTTCTTCATAGCACCGGAGCCAATGAAGCAGTTCGTCTGTAAGCTCGTGGATGGCGGCAGAGCCGATGCCCGGAATCTCCGTCACGAGAGAGGGCAGTTCCCAGGAAAGTGAGGTTCGCGCACGACAGCAGGCGTCTTCCGCATCAGGGACATGCTTCGCTACGGTTTCCAGCTCTTCCGGCTTGACTCGAATCGTCGTCATTGTATATCCTCTAACTTTCGCTGTATCCGTGCAATTTCCCTTCTCATTACTTTTAAGTAACGAATCAAAAATGTTGCACTCCCCTTTTATAAAATAAAAAATGAAACCTTGAAAGAGTGTTGAACACTCATTCAAGGTGTTTATAATTACTTATATTGCACGGTTCCTAAAAATCTAAACTGATTTTTTTCATTGACATGTCCATTATATTGAAAGTTATAAAGTAAAATAACTGAGTTCATTTCTTGATTTAAACGCTCACCGCAGAGCTCTATAAATTTTGGAATTATCTCCTCATCATAAGAAAAACCTTCAAGTAGAACACGTAAATCATTCGATGGTTCATCGTAGAATTCTACTTCCCTAAAATCTTCATTATAGTAATCAATGTTAAAGTCTTTTTCAAATTCGGAAGGTAGTAAATCTCCATCTTCTGTATAACTATTCAAAATATAGTTTTGAAGATCCTTATATGACTTAAAGTTGCCAATAAATAATGATACAAACCCTTCCTTCTCCATATACTTCATACTCCCCCTTAGCTTTTTTATGGTCTAAGACCTTCCGGTAAAGATTCTACTCCACCTTCTAATCTATAATTAGCCCAATTTTGGAGTCGTCTCTTGAATGTTGCATAATCTGGTGAAGAATCAATAATCTCTAATAATTCATTATGAGCTCTCGTAGAACCCTTGCCGCCATGAACTCCTTTTGGATTAACAAACTTAACATCTTCTATAGCAGTTCTTAATTCCTTAATTTGTTCTGCTGTTACACCCCACCGTTTAAAAGTAGGAGCTCGAGATACTAAATGCCACTCATGAAACCCACCTGGATGTCTAAGTCTACTTTCAATGGCTTTTCTTAACCTAGGGTCAGACCATACTTCGTCAAACTCATCAGGAGTTAGTGAATTGAACCATCTATTAAATTCACCATTCTTTACAGATGGAACTGAATTAAGATTAACAGTACCCTATGTAGTAATCTTAAAAGCTATTATAAAAAAAGACTACCTATTAAATTACCTTTCGCTCTGTTATATTCGGCAATTGATAAGCCGTTTTATGCTTCATCATGCCATAAATAATATTTACCAGCCTTCTCATGATACAAACCAACGCTTGTCCTTTTGTTTTGCCTTCCTTTCGCTTGCGTTGGTAGTATTCATAAAATATAGGATTTCTTGGCTTTTTACTTTCTTTTGCCACTTGTATTTGTTGTATCGCTAATTGATAAAATAACGCATGTAACGTTCGATTGCCTTGTTTGCTTTTGTGGTCTTTTCCTTTTCCTCCAGAGCCAAAATGCACAGGCGCAATTCCCGCATAACGAGCAAGTTTATTGGCATTTGGAAAACGCTGAATATCTCCAATCTCGGCAACCAAGGCGGATGCTGTCACTACATCAATCCCCGGCATTGTCTCCAGTTGGTAATCGAGTAATTTCATTAATTTTCTTAGTTCTCCTTTGACCAATGCCATTTCCTGCTTTTTAAAGCGCAAATCTCTCACCATGCTTTGCACGAGGAAATCCCGTGTTTCTTGGTATTGTTTGGTGGTCGTTCCATCTGTTTTCACAAGTTCTAGTATTTCTTTTGCTTTCTTTCTTGAACAAGTGTTGTGGCTAACAGCTTGTAAAAAAGCAGTAAGCTCATCTATCCTTACTTCCTCTAAACACGATGGTGACGGATATCTTTCCCAAAATGCTAATGCTGTTTTTCCGTCTACTTCCGCAAAAAATTTCTTATAGCTGGGGTAATGATGGCTTAATTGTACATGAAGCTGGTTTTTCAGCGCCCCTTGGGCTTTCACAAGGGCGTTTCTTCTTGTGACTAGCTGTTTAATAGACCAATATACATCCTTTGGCTCTGCATCCGGCAAAAAATCTAGTTTGTTTACAAGAACTCTCGCTACACATTCCGCATCCCAGCTATCGCTTTTTTGCATCGTAGGATAACTATTACGTTCGGCATAAGACAAAGCGGGATTCACTTCTTTTACCATTTGCCCATGATCAACTAAAAACGTTGCCAATGCTCGTCCGTATCCACCAACGTCCTCTAAACCGAAGACCAGTGTCATATTCTCAGGTACTAATTGACGAACCTTGATGAAAAAATCCGTAAAAGCCGCGGGCTTATTTTCAAATTGAATCTCTCCTAATCTTTCATGCCAACAGTTGATGATAACCGCCGTATGATGGTGTTTATGTAAATCAATCCCCACGTAAATATGCCGTTGTTTGTGATGCATACATCCTCCCCCAATCCATTGAGTTTGATGATGACTCCCATGGCGGCAACCTTAGTTCGAGCGTTCACCATTTTAGATGCGCATTGGTACAAAAGCCTGTCCATGGATGTATCATCTATACGGATATATAAGAAATTTCATGTATTTTTTAAGTGACCGCTTTAAAGAATGGCTTGGTGTTTCCCTTTCGCCTGTATGCTTCCATAGGTATATATCCCTTTATAAAAGTCCTTTCGGTCTAAAATCCGTTTCACTTGTACTTTGGTAAAGGGCTTACCTTGTGTCGTCAAATGCCCTTCCTTGTTTAACACATCAGCAATTCGAGTAAAAGACCATGTAGGATGTTGCTCTCTTAACTCAAACACTCGTTGTACGGCTTTGGCTTTATCCTCGTCGACTCTTAACTCTTTTTCTCCCCTTAACTTCCTATAACCAAAAGTCGCTCTTCCTCCGGCATATCCTCCTTCTTTTGCTTTTTTATGCCGACCTTTCTTTAGTTTTAAAGCAATTTCCAATCGCTGATATTGGTCTAATAACTCCATTAGTCCATTGACCAATATATCACTTAGGTCTTTTTTGTAGATACTGTAATTTGGCTGTTCAATACTTTTAATATCCACCCCATACTTCTGTAACTCTCGATGAATCAACACTCTCACCATGTCAGAGCGCCACAACCGGCTTGTGTTTAACACCACGACATACTTAATTTGGAGAGAAGAAAGGTGGGCTAACATCTCTTGTAAGCCCACCCTGTCCACTTCCAACGCTTCTTCATTAATTTTTGCCCCGTTGATTCCTTCATCTCTAAATATATGTATCAAATTCCAACCATGTTTTTCGCAATACGCTTGTATTTCCTCCTCTTGGTATTTTAAGCTGTATCCATCTTTGACTTGCCCCTGTGTCGAGACTCGTATATACCCGACAACATTCAATGTTACATCCCCCCGTTACGAAAATTACAATTTATGTAACGCTTTTTAATAATGACGAGTATTATACGACCGTCTCTAGTGAAAATACAATACAAAAGTAATTTGCCAGCTTTTTATTGTCACAGTCAGTTAAAAGTTTATACCCTCTTTCTCGCCACGAGAAAGCTTCTCTCGTGTTTTAAAGCATACTCGAAGGGTATTAGTGTTGTTAATAGTTTCACCATGCATCACAGCCAAACTCATAGTAGGCGGAACCATTATGAAGTCTGAATTAAAATGTTGGTAAAAACGATATATAAATTTTCTCGTAATTGCACTTTATTATTTGATACATCTGTTAGTTTTAAAATAAAAACCTTGAAAGGCATAAAGCCAATCAAGGTAATATAATTTATTAGAAGCCTTCTTTTTGTTCTACCGATATATTGTATCTCAAATTCACAAATTACTTTAAAAGAAAGTTATAAATGGTATTTTAGCAAATACAAAATCGTATCTCTAAACTTGTTACCTATTCTCTTCATCATACTCCAAAAATAGGTCTTGTAAATCTCCATTAATTGGTTCATTATTATCGTTAATTGTCACTTTAAACTCAATATCCTCTTCTCCTATTGATACTACCCCATCTAACACCCCTAAAATATTAGATACAGCATCCACTTCTACTTGTTCGATTATTTTAAATAATATTTCTTTATTTTTATCTGATAGTTCTGAATAAAACATCAATGCTTCTTTCCAATAGGGGTCTGTAACTTCATTAATATCAGTATTATTGAATATATCTCGATAAAAATTACGATTTTCTTTTATAATTGACTGATGTAAAAGTTTAACAAACTCTTCTTTATTCATATATCTCATCTCCTTCTCATCTCTGGATACAATTGTTTATTTAATTCAATTAATTTTCGAAGTTGAGAATTAGGAATGTCTGGATATACTCTTCTTAACTCCATTATATCTCTTGCTAATAATTGTCTTGCACTCTCAATTCCTTTTGAACTTCTCGAAACTATTCCCCTAGGACCTTTTCTTGTATGTCCAGCTTTTGGTACTAATATTGCTGGTGCATTATTTGGATCATAATTTCGAATGAATTTTTTCATAATTGCTTTTTGTCCAACATGATGTGCATCTAACCCCGATACACCTTTTATTTCTTTATATAATCCTACATCATACTTACTAAATTTACCCGTACCCTTAGCGACATCACCCGTTCCTTTCTCTCCAACTTGACTCATCGAAAAGCGCGCCGAGCTGGCGGATTCATCCACGATTCCTATCACCCGTCCACTTGGCACCACTCCAACTCCATCGGCGGCTAGCTGCGGTCCCCGCAGGACAGAGCCAACATTTTCGAGAAAGTTCTCCCATTGCTTTTTGAACGAACGAATCGTTTCGGTAATCGGCGCTTTTACGACTTGGAGGTATATCGCTTGTAGGGCAGACATCATTTTATCATAGCGGAGAAC
Source organism: Parageobacillus sp. KH3-4 (assembly GCF_022846435.1). Lineage (NCBI taxonomy): Bacteria > Bacillati > Bacillota > Bacilli > Caryophanales > Anoxybacillaceae > Parageobacillus > Parageobacillus sp. KH3-4. Next base: position 479,105 of record NZ_AP025627.1, on the reverse strand, counting down.
ATATTTCATTTGCGAGATCAATTTCGAAACATCCGCTGCGGTTCCGGCCGCTTTCGCTCCTTTCACCGCTGCTTTACCGGCAATGCCTGCTCCTTTAGCTGGAGGAATGACCGACAACAATAACATTCCTCCCGCAAACAAGCGGTCTCCAAATGAAAGACGTTCCCCTGTCACCGGGTCATATTCCCCAAACACCCGCTGCAAGTCATACCAGCCAAGAAGCTCCAGACCGAATTCTTTCATGTTGTCGGCAAGCGTTTGGTCCGCCTGTCTTATTGCCGCAGCCGTCCGATACAGCAGCTCCTCCGCTTCATTCAGCTTTTCTTCATAGCGCCGGAGCCAATGAAGCAGTTCGTCTGTAAGCTCATGGATGGCGGCAGAGCCGATGCCCGGAATCTCCATCACTAAAGAGGGCAGTTCCCAGGAAAGTGAGGTTCGCGCACGCCGGCAGGCGTCTTCTGCATCGAGGACATGCTTCGCTACGGTTTCCAGCTCTTCCGGCTTGACTCGAATCGTCGTCATTATAGCTCCTCTATCTTTCGACGGATTCGCGCGATTTCCCTGCTTATTTCATGAAGAAGATCGTCTGCAATCGCATAAATACGTGTCTCGATTTGCCGCAAGTCCCCGTATACCAATTCATACGCTTCCCTCGACTTCCCCTGCCAATGCGGAACATACTCGTCATTTGCGCGATAAAATGCGCGAGTGCCATGTTGAAATTCCTCGATCGCTTCTTCGACCTGCCCTTGATAGGACTGCAGGCAATGAATCATCGCCTCGTAGGCCCTGCGTTTCCATTCTTTTTCGATCGATTCCAATAAAGACGCCACCTTGATTCCTCCCCCTATTTACACGCTATTAAAATGGTAACATAAGTAAAATAAGGATAAATCATGATATATTCCTGTTTTTCTAGATGACCATCAGGACTTTTTCCTTATCTATAATTCTGCCATGCTGAACATGTCAAAGTTCCTTCGAAAATAACCTGTTTACGGAACAAACTTTTTCATGCGTGGAACGATTACCGTGAAGATGACAATAAGAAATCCGAAAATGAAAAAGCCGAACAGCCATGGCAGAAACGATGATGATATTTGTTCCGTCTCGTCCAATGGCTGACGAGACGGAACTGTTTGTTCTTCAACGAAAGAAAACAATCCTAGTTTCTCCGCTTTAGCAGCAATCGTATTCGTTTCTTTTTCTTCCGATAAAAACAACTGCGCTTTTGTTTGTTCAAAGAAAGAAGAGGCCGGTCTTTGAAATGTCAGCGATGTTTGCGTTTCCGGTAAATCTCCCTTTTCATCGAGCAGCGACTCTTCATGAAGGTAATCGGTGCGTAATTCGATGTCCTGCCGTTGATATTGATTTGGTTCAATTTCCGGCCACTCGTCCGACTCCGCGTAAACCGTCACTCCCATCGCAGCCAATACAGAGCAGAGGAAGAGGAAAAAGAACATCACAAGACGTCCTCTACCCTTCATATGTTTCCGCCTCCTTCTGCAGAGCGTCCAGGCGCTGCTTTAAAAACGGAACAACGGACATGAGCACTGTGACAACTCCTAACGTAATGACAGCTGGATAAAATGCTTGCTGGTCTCCATATTGAATCGACATATATGTTTCTGATATCGGATGGTCAAAGCTAAAGTTTGGCAATACTAAGTCGAGTAATGGAGTAATGAAAAACAGGATTAAGCCGACTCCGAGCACCCAGCCGGTAAACGGTCCGACGAAAAAGGCCAAGCGAACAATGGCGGAACAGAAAAATAATAAGACAATGGTAAAAATGCTCCACTTGAGCGCCTGCACATCCTGCATCGGATAAATTCGCAATCCATATGTGCTGATGATGAAACCAACAAGCAAGTTCAGCATGACCAGCAATGCAACCTGCAACATAAGCGGAACGAAAGAATAATAATGAAGGAAGAACCCAATGAGCATGCCGCAGAGCAAAACAATGACAAGCATCACAACAGGCGGCGTATACGTTGTTTTCTCCTTCGGAATATCTCCGCTTATTTGCACCGGATTGGTTAAGTAATCATACACATATCCGTTTGTTTGTTTGTCTACCATCGTATTGTTTAACAGATGATATACATCATTTTTAATTTGTTTGGTTGTATTGACATTGGTTGCCCATTTGCTGTTTAGCTCATCTGCCCGATCTTGGACCGATGCCACTTTTTCATGCATCTCATTTGTGTAATCGATAATCCGGTCTTGCCCTTGGGCAATGGAGGTGACTAAATCAGAAATTTGTGCGATATCTTGCATCGTGTTTTGCTGGATGGCAATAACAAATTCACCATCGTTGGCTCCTACCGTCGATTGTATGGTTCCTTCTTCATCCATGGTTTGCTGGAGCTGTACTGTTACTTCATTCGCAGCGTTATTTAGTGATTGCAATTGTCCCATCATCTCTGCTTGCATTTTTTCCACATTTTCATCATATTGCCGTATATATTCAAGCGTTGCTGCAATAAAAGAATGAACATTATTTTCTGCCGTTGCTGCACCTTGCAAAGAAGCGGCCGAATCGCCCTGCAACTGCTGAATTCCGCTATGAATCATCGATAAAGTTTGGAAAATACCTGCTTTTTCCTTCCAATTTAAAATTAGCTGATTCACAAGCGCTTCATCAAAATTCCCCATTCGCTTTAACGTATCCTCAAAAATCGATAACCAAGAAAAATAGGCGAGAAGATCATTCATGTTTCTGCTTTGAATAGCTGGCTGAAAGCAGGCGGATAATTGTTGTTTTTTCTCTTCGGATAACGACGGAGACTGAAGAATAGCTTGTTCTTTTGCGATAATTTGTTGAACCACTGTTTCTTCCGATTGTCCATTGTCGTTATTCGCTTGCACGGTCAACTGCTTTGCCAATTGCGCGTATTTTTCTTGCCATTGCTGTTGAAGGGATAACTGCTTTTGCCATGCTTCTTTTGCTTTTTGCATTTCCATTTCCAGCTGATTTATGACATTGTCAATATCCCCCCAGCTTCCCGATGCATCTTGCCCCTCCTGCGTCTCTTGCGGGAGTTGCGGCTTTACCGTTCGCAGCTCTGTCTTTAAAGATGCCAGCTGCTGTTCGAGCCCGTTCAGCCACTGCCCGTTCCCTGATGGCTGTGGCAGTTCTCCCGGCACCGGCTGTTCATTCGGTGCTGACGGAGTGATGGCAGATTGCAGCTGCTGCCGTAGCGGAACGAGTTTTTGCTGCACTTCGTCCAATATCTTTGCATCTGTTTGCTGTTGATATTGACGGATGAGATCTTTTTGCGACTCCAATAATCGTTCATAAACATTTGAATTTTCCAGCTGGCTATAGAGACTCGTCAACGCTGTATGGCTGTTCATAACCGTATTGCGCAGTGTAGACATAGATTGTAGCAATATTTGGCTATTTAATTCCCACTCCGGTTTGACATTCCATGGCCGTTCTACGATGGAACGTATTCCTCCGCTCACCATCGTTTCATACTGATGAATTCCTTCTTGGATGAGGTCATGCTGCCGTTGCTGATATTCTTTATATGCCTGAATATCCTCGATAAACGAAGCAATTTCCGCTTCCGCCTGCTCCAAACCATTTAACGTATCGTTGGAGGAGCTTTCGGCGTTTTTCGAAGACGAAAGCAGCTGTTCAAGCATCTTCTTTTGGCTCTCGATCTCTTTTGTTAATTTGGCAGAGCTAGGGGTGTAAAAATCGTACATCGTCTTTTGAAAAGCGATTTCTTTTTCCAAAATAGCGCTAAATTTTTTGCGAATATCTTCTACCGCTTGGCCGACGTAACTCCAATACAGCGTAGACATCTTTTGGTTGATTGTATTTTTTGCTGCTTCTAACTCTCTCTGTACCCGCTCCCGATTTTTCGCCTCGAGATTCGGCTGGATTTTATATTGAACGGTTGCCTTAAGCGGCTTTTTTTCATTAAAGGTCAAAATGTTTCTCGAAAAATCAGATGGCAAATAAACGACAGCGTCATATTGGCCGTCCGCCAGCCCTTTTTCCGCCTGGCCGCGATTGACGACAGACCACTGATAACTAGAGTGATCATCAAGGGCTGGTACAATTTCTTTGCCGAAGTCGTATGTTTTTTTATCATAATCGGCTCCTACATCTTCGTTGACTACCGCGATTCGGTTCGTTGTCCTCTCTGTTACCTTCATCGGGTTATGGCCAATGAACGTAAAGAATAGTACAGGAAGAGCAACAATAAACATAATCTTCGCAATCAACTTGACGATTTTCCATTTTTCCGTCATATGGTTCACCTGATTTCCTTTATTCTACTTGTGGGATTTGTATTTTCTGTTCTTTTCCATTGAAGACAAAATAGCCAAACCCTGGGTCCACTTCTGGTTCGTGTCGCGTAAATGGCAGTGCAAACAAGCTTTGTTCCGATTTTTTCATGACGAGGATCGCTTGCCGAACTTGTTTCAGTTCAGTTGTCAGCGCATCAAAGCCCTTCGTAAATTCATTTGCGTTTCCTGCGACAATGACACTAAATCCAAGATGGCTGTATCGCTTCATCATCATCGCGATTCGCTCGTGAATTTTACTATCGGCTGACTGCTGAAGCCTAGAAAGGCTATCCGCGACGAAAACAACAGGTGAAAAGGCTTGTACATGAACATCTGTTTTCCCAATTGCCGCTAAATACTCTTCCTCCCTCGCTTGCAATATTCCATTTGCCTCATCAAGCCAATGGTGCATTTGCTCTTTTGTTTCTATATAAGTGACATTTTCTTTATTGGCGTATAAAGCAAGGCCGCGGTCCACTCCATCAAACAGCCCGACGCCTGCCGTCGGCTGGGCGAGCAATGATTCCAATATCACTTTGATCGCATTCGTCTTCCCTTTGCGCGGTTGCCCTACTACAAGACAATGCGGATTTGTTTGTATATGAAGGGAAACCGGTCGAACCGTCTCTTCATCAAGACCAATCGGGATCAAGCCAGGCTGCGGCTGAACCACATACGTCTTTGCAAAGACAACAAATGGTAATCGTGCTGGAAGCATTGGAATCGGCTGCGGCTTGCGCATGCTTTTATATTTTTCTGTCAGCCTTACGATCTCTTCTTTCACATTTTCAAGCACCGCGATGTCATCTTCCCCATCAGCCGGAAGATAAATTTGCGTTAAAACCGCTTGCTCTTTTTTTACCAGCGCTCGCCCCGGAATCGGCTCGACCTCGTACGGAGTTCGTCCAATGATGGAAAACCGTTCCGAACTGTCAAGGAAATAATGAACGATTTTTGTTTTTAAATTGTTCATGAGCGGCGGGCGAACTCCGCTAACCCTTGTTGCCGTTATCATCAAAAATATTCCAAGCGATTGCCCGTCTCTAGCATATTGAATGAGCTGTGTTTCCAGCTCCGGCATTTCTTCTTTGACAAGATCAAAGTTGTCAATCGCGATAAAGATAATCGGGAGCTTTTCTTCAGAAAGCGTGTTATACAATTTAATCGTGCTTACTTCTTTTTCCATGAAACGCTGTTTTCGCTGTTCGATTTCTTCTTTCATTAACTTCATAAATTTCTCAATCTTCTTTTCATCATCGAGCCGAAAATAATCAGCTGTATGCGGCAATTGCCGCAGCGGCAGCAACGCGTTGTTTCCGAAATCGAAAATGTAATAATGAAGCTGTTCTGGACTATAGACGGACGCAAAGCTCATTAACAATGTCATCGCCGTTGTCGATTTCCCATATCCCGCAGAGCCAAAAATGCCGATATTTCCATCTTCCATCCATTGATATAAGTAGTCTGATTGCCGCTGCAGTTCCGGTTCATCTTTTAGACCAATTGGAAAATAAACGGTGTCTCCTTCTAGCAAAGCAGGGCGATGCAGGCGCGAAGATAACGGCGGCAGCCATGGGCTCGGCAGCTTTTCAATCCCGAGTTGCTGCTGCGTTTTGATAATTTCTTGAACAACCATTTCGATTTCTGTTTTTTGTTTTTTCTTGTTTTTCTTCATTTTCGCGTCAATATTCGAAACCGGAACAAGCCCTAAATCCGTGACAATATAAATATCATCTTCTGATTCAACGCCTTCTTCCATATACGGCGCACCGCTCCACGCCGATTGAAATAGCTCATATACCTCATTATTTCCAACTTGAAGATACGCACGTCCTGTTACCGTAATTGTAGCCGCATCTCCGTTTTTCAATATTTCCTTACTGTCGCTGGCATCTTGCATTTTCAAGCTGATGCGAAAGCGGGCATTGCTCCAAATTTGCTCGTCGATGACTCCTTTTGGCTTTTGTGTGGCTAAAATAAGATGGACTCCCAGGCTGCGGCCAATCCGCGCCGCACTCACCAATTCGCGAATAAAATCCGGTTCTTCGCTTTTTAATTCAGCGAATTCATCAGCGATTAAGAATAGATGGGGAAGAGGCTGTTTCGCTTTTCCTTGTTTATATAACTCCATATAATCATTGATATGATTGACTTCATAGCGGTCAAACAAGCGCTGCCGCTTTTTCAGCTCACTGTTAATGGAAGCCAACGCGCGCGCGCTGAAGTTTTTGCTGCCATGAATATTAGTAATCGTGCCTAATAAATGCGGAATGTTTTTAAACGGCTGCGCCATGCCGCCTCCCTTATAGTCGATGAGCAAAAATGCGACTTCATGAGGGTGAAAATGCACCGCCAATGACAAAATGTACGTTTGCAGCAGTTCACTTTTCCCAGACCCTGTCGTCCCCGCGACAAGCCCGTGCGGACCGTGCGCTTTTTCATGCAAGTTCAGCTCTACGACGTCTTTTCTGCCTTTTAGTCCAATTGGAACGGCCAACGAGCGCGAAGGTTGATGAGTCATCCAATTTTCCTTCATATTTATCTCTTCCGCTTTCTTCACTTGAAGTAATTCGAGAAACGTGACTTTTTCTGGAATAGAATTATGCATTCCTCTTTGATGATCTAAAGAGCGCAATAACCGTGCGAACCGCTCGTTTCCTTCCCGAGTATGTTCATCGAGCGTAAACGGAATATGCGCCGCTTTCCGGTGCTGGATTAAAATTTCTCCATCCCGCTCGTTGATATATTGCACGAGCGTATGAATGTTTTCTGTTAAACTTTCCTTCGTATCGGAAGCAAAAATCACGGAAATACCGACTTCTTCATTTTTTTCCTCCAAATATTCCAAAATGACATGTTCCGCAATTAAAGAGCGGTCGGCGACGATAAACACAAAATGCGGGGAAAACCGTTTTTTCTCTTTGTCTTCATCCAAGTCGCGCTCCCTCAACATTTCGTAAATGGACGATAACAATTGGTCGCGTGTCTGTTCGTTATAAATAAATCCTTTCGCGAAAGAATTGGGCAGTTGAAAATGCGGGAGCCATTTCATCCATTCCCAATCCTTATAATCTTTTTCAGCAAAGATGGCCACAAACCGTACATCGTGGTAACTGTGGAAAAAGGCGATTTGCCCTACAAGCTGCTGAATTTCATGATTAACGATCGCAGCTTTCCCGATCATTCCCATTGCCCCGCTTGACAAATCAATCGTAAGCGGAACATTTTTTACGGTTTGATAAGTTCGCGCCATCTGTTGAGCCTGCTCTAATAAATCGTCGATTTCCCGGTTAGCCAAATCCCCCATACTCACCGACACTTCATAGGTAGACGGAACATCCGCTTTTCCGATGCGAAGATGAAGGAAATCGCCGCTTTCCATCGTTCGTTCCCAAATACGGTCGCTAATTTGCAAAGCTAGCAATTTCATCTTTTCAAATGAAGGAAAGTGGTAATATAGCACGTTTCTTTGTTTCTCGGATAGCGCGTGAAGCTCTTCCCGCTTTTGTTTCAAATAATTCGTATAAATGCGCCGGCGCTTTTCTTTCCGCGCTTTGCGATTTTTTCTTTCCCGAAAATATTGCACGGCCGATGTCACCAACGTTGTCGCAAACATCACGATCGAAATGAGAATAAAGATGCCCCGCGGTTGAATGAAAGCAATAACCCCCATAACAAGAAGCATCATCAACGGCGGTAAAATCATTAGCCATAAACCGCGCTGATCCCCGTCTCCTTCTTGGCTTGGAAACGAAATCGCAACCTTTTCGCTTGGCAGTTCATAAATCATGCGCGGCGTCCGGTGATAAACAGGATACTTTTTTTTCATTTCCGAAACCGGCGGCACTGTTTCCGTCAGCGAAGATGTTATCTCTTGGCTGCTTGCGACTGCTAATAAATCATCCTCTAAAAAAACAAATTGTGCATATGGACACAGGATCACGTCCCCATTTTGCAAAGAAACAGCATCGGATATTTTCGCACCATTAAGAAACAGCGGCGATTCATGGTTTGGAACAACGAACCATTCTCCCTGCTGCTTGACAAATGATGCCCTCGCCATTTTCGTTTGAATGTCTGCCTGTGGATCAGGCGCCACCATTAGTTCAGTTTTATTGCCAACGTAATAAATGTGTTGTTTTATTTCCTTGTCCATCCACACGACCTTGAGCGTTTGTCCATCGTCGTCCACCGTAACGGGAACATACGGCTTCAGCTCCCCGATTGGTTTATCTCCTTGCAGCACCGTCATGGCGGAAGCATCTGTTTGTTGTCTTATTTCCACATATCCGTTACGAAACAAAAAAGATGGGATGGTAACATGATGCTCCAGTTTATTTCCAATAAAAATACAATCCTCCTGTCCTGTCAGCGGGAATAGCTGGCAAGCATCCTCATAAAAAATCCACAATTGACTCATATCATTCCTCTCCTATGATGCTTGTTGTGCTTGTTGCTCCACTTTCTTCCATTTATTGTTTCGTTTCCGCATTGTTTGGCTGCACGCTATTAGATGCAGGCGGCGTATGATTGGATGCAGGTGCGTTCGACTGTTGGTTTGGCGCCGTCGAAGCCGGAGGAGTGGCTGCCGGCTGCTGCGCCGGGGCTTGCTGCTGGCTTGTCTCTTCTTGCTGTTCTTCTTTCAATTGCTTTTCCTGTTCCTTCCGTTCTTTTTCATATTCCTCTATCTCTCTGTCAATTTCTTCTAATTTTTGCTGTTTTTCCTCTCCGCTTAACTCTTCGTCTGCCTTTATTTCTTCGCGATGTTTTAACAAACCATACACAATCAGCTCCCGATCTTCCATCGCTCTCGCCAATTCAAGCGCATCTTCGCTTCTTCCCCGGCCGATATAAATCCAATAAAGCAAATACTGCGGGTCTGTTTTCAACGTAATATTATTTAATACCACTTTCCGCTGCTCTTCAGTAAGCGACTCCGTCATTACGTAGGAAGAAGCCAGTTCATATTGCACGACATACGGCATTTTTTCTGGAGGGTAATTTTCCAGTGCCGTAATCACGTCGCTATATTTATTCTGTAAAAACAGCTCCGCACTTCGGACATATGCTTCTTGTTTGGGCTGTAAAAAAAAGAACGAATAAAACGTATAAATCATAGCAGGAATCAACAAAGCCATTGTCGAAAAAAAGATATATCGTTGCACATTCCATTTTTGTTTTGGAATATGTACAGACGCCTGTTCTTTCGCTTCTTCCTCATCCATCCATCGCTCTAAAATAGACAGAAGCGCTTCTAAGTTTTCTGCTTGCAACATTTCCTTGGCAATAGCGGAATATTTTAATGTTTCGTGAAATTTCAGGTATTCTTCGAATCGGTATTGCCCGTCTGTCAATGCGAGTACTGTCGCTTTTACTTCTTGAAGGAGACGCGCTTCATCCGGCTCATACGGCGGCAGGCTCTCCTTTATTCCAACATGAAGGAAAAAAGGCTCCAATCCATGATCAAACACGAGGTTTTCCGGGCATACAATAAGGATAAACCGGCGAAGAGAGTGATTTTTCACTTTTGCGACGAGCTGATATGCCGCTCTTAGCCGGGAAAGAAGCGATTTTTTCCGCACAACTGGAAACGGAAAAAACGACGGAGGTGGAGTGACGATAATCTTCACTTCATCTTCGGACACGTCAATATCCCGTAACAAATAAGGATCGATTTCTTTTATGATCTGCAATTCTAGCGGATGCTGCATTTTTAATTTCGCGCGCTGGAAGACCATCGTATAATGTTTATTCTTTGTCATTACGGCATCGATTTGTGTTTCCAAATAAGTTTTTTTCTCTTCCATAACAAAATAGGACTCCTTCTCGCTTTCTCGATGGCTACAATATCACAATGCGGTCTCCATCCGTAATTCCGCTGTCCTTTAATGTAAAATAGCCTGGGCAGACCATTTGTTTATTGTCTACCCGCACCCAGTAGCCTTCTCTTGGCGGCGCCGATATGTTTTTTAACTGCCAAACAATATCGATGAGCTTTTTGATCGAATAAAAATTGGACAGACGAAGGTCAAATACATCCTCCGTATAATGCCGAAGATCGATAGTGATTTGAATATACATAATGATAAGCCCCCAATATAGAAAAAAGCGCCATAATCTTTCTTAGATTTGTAGCGCTTTTTTCTGAACGTGTCACTATTTACCCGCGGATTTGGCCAGCGATTTGCTGATCTGTTTCTTCCAAAATCGTAGCGGAGTTGTGCAATTGTTGCGCGATTTCATTTAATAATACAGCCATTTTTTCAAACGATGGGCGCAACTCGTGATACTGCTGGATAAATGCTTCACTAGAAGCACCTTCCCAAATTCCTTGCAGCATATTGCTCATTTGATCCAATCTTGAAATCAATTCCGTGACATTAGAGCTTTCTGTATTATATTGTCTTGCGACTCCTCGTAACTCTTCTGGCGTTAAGCGAATAACTCCAGACATGTTCTCTCCCCCTATATCCATAATTTCACTTTTATTTTAATGAAGCCGACAAACAATGGTCAACAATATATAACCATTTATTTTAAAATAAGGAAAAAGAACTATTTTTTACCTAAATAATTATATAGAAACCACGATTATTTTACGATTTTTTTGCACCATTATCCTCATTATAAAAATTACTTTCTTACTATTTATGGAATTAAAAGAAAATGGAATTATAGGAGAAATGTATGAGAATAGGCAGGGCTGATGTTCATTAATCCCCTAGTTTACCTTTTCTTTTCCCGTGTGACGACATCATAATACAAGGTGATATTTTGTCCTCTCATGTCGTTAATCATGTATGTGTACCGCCAAGCAGCGGTGTGCATGGAGTTTTTATACATATCACTGTGCGATTGATTGTTTTTTTGATACTGTTCTATCGCTTCATTGGTTTTGTTGATGATTTGTCCCCTATCATCTTTCATTTCATGATGAATCAAATGAACCAATTCCGCATCCAATTCACTCATTCTATTTAATTGTTGAATAAACGTGTTCGCTTTATACATGAAATCCTGCTCTACATCAAAATGATAGAACATATTCAGTTGTCCCATACAAAATATCCCTCTTTATCCATATCGCAAATCAAATATCTTGGACACATTTTGGTCCTGCTCAAAAAACTCTTCAAACGATTTTTTGATCGTTGCAATGAGTTTTTTTCCTTTAGAAATTTCCTGTTCATAATACGAAAACATCGTTTCAAAGATATGCGGAATCATCGGATCCATCGGCGGAATCGACTCATGAACCTCAATGCGGCGCAACACATGCACCTGTTCAGCATCGTAGGTGAAATGCCCCAATAAATGCTGATAGGCCCACGGGTTTTGTTCCATGTCATTGATTTTGTTCATCAGTTTTCGTTTTTGCATTTCAAAATCTTCTACATATTCATCGAAATATCGCTGCTTCATCTCATGTAATACCGTTTCTTTTTCTTCCAGGATTTGCAGTCCCTTTTGATAAATTCTTACGGCGGAGGAAAGATTCATCCGGATTTCGTGGTCTCCCACCTTCTTGACTAAGATTAAATTCCCATACTCATCATACGTTCTGCCTTTGGAACGGGCGAGAGCCATGATGACTTCGTTCAAGGTATGGGCATCCACGCTCATGGTGATGGCATTTCGAAGATTCGCCGTATTTTCTTGGATGATTTGAAGGCGTTTTAAGATGTCCAATACCTTATCCCGAATCTGGAATAACACCTCAATACTAGCTTTCCATTGAAGAATGTCATCAGTTACCAATGGGGTAAGGAGTGGAATGGCCATTCTCCAATTCCATGTTTTGCGAAGCAGTTGTTGAATCGATGCGATATCCTTTTCAATTCCCTTGACTTCGCTCAAAACCGTTTTCTTTTCTTCTGGAGTAACATAGCCCAACTCCACAAAAACACTGAATATCGGATCCAAATTTTTATACAAAATCGCCACGTTCTTCATGAGTTCCGGAATTTTCACTTTCATATCGTCGAGCATATGATTCGCTTTCGAAACAATGTCTCCTGCATGCCACACGTAGTCCATGCTATCATAGCCCTGAAGCGACTCAATAAAAGCGATATCGACCCCCGTCATCGCCTGAACGACCTCATCAAACCCTTTTTCATTGTAAACATCGGAATATTGCGATAAATACACTTGAATGGCTTTGACATCTTTATCCGATATTTTGGAAACCAAATCTTTGATACTAGTAAAATCCTTGTTCGTATCAATGACCCGGCGGCTTCCGATATCGATGAACCCCCGCGCCCCGCTCACCGCATACAACATATCCTCTTGGGCGGTCAGATGATGAATCGAACGCTCGTCGATTTGCTTTTTGTAGTATTCTTCCGCAAAGACTTTGAGCTTGGAAGGGGAAAGGGTGTATATAGAGTTGTAGTTCAAAGGATTTAAGTTAAATCTTTCGGCTAAATCATACCAAAAATCAACATCTATTTTTGCTAACTGATAATAACTAGGAGGAGCATCATTAATTACATATACTTGCTCATACTCTTTTGCTGTTAACTGGATAGTAACAATTAAGTTTCCACCCAAAGAATGACCTAGTCCTATTTTCTTTAACTTGATTTTTTTATCATATTTATTCTTTTCCAAGTCTTCATCTATTTTTTTAGTTACTATTTCGTCAAAATGCATGGCATCTCTATATTGGCTTTTGTCTTTACCCACGAAAATACCAAAGGTATTATAAAACCAATCAAGGGGCTTCCATGTATCTTTCTCTGATACTTCGCTTCCTCTTGTAATGATATACGCTTGATTGATTCCCTTCTCCTCATCATAAAAATGAATCGCTGTTCCATCAAAACCAGAATCAATATGACTGAAATCTTTAAAATCATCAGAGCGATAAATATTAATGTGAGCGGGCGGTTCCTTTCCCGTTTCTTCGATATAAATTCTTTTGATTTCTCTTTTGATTTCGTCAATGCTAAGATTTTGATATTCTACATTCATAATCCGCGCACGCAATATATCCGTACTTAGTACTTCTTCATTTGACACAATTCCTTCGCCCCCCCGGGTTCACTTAATGCAGGAATTCAATGGATTTTATTAACTTCTTAGCATTTTCTTCTTCCTTTGTTAGGTCAATATTACATTTTTGTTTAAAATTCAAACATGACACTCCATAAATAAACTCTATTCCTTGATTACTTTTATTAGACTTTATATAACTAAAAAATGTATAAGCTTTACTTTTTCCGTTACTTAGAAGTTTTTCAGTTTTAGCATAGTAGAATGTCTTATCTTCATATTGAAATTCTGTATAATTTCCATTGTAGTTAACAGAATTAGATAATAATTTTAAATTCGTATCAATGTTATTAGTTATTGCTTTATTTTCATATGTTATCCTTACAAAATAAGCAATATTCTCTTTCTTGTTACTTTCTCCGAAATTAATATCTTCGAAATAATTTTCATGTTTTTCATAATACATCTTATCCATTATTGCATTTTTCGGATACAACATCGTATAACCGCCGGTTTTCGACTTGAATAAGTAATACCCTTTCTTCACTTCTTTTGGCGAGACCATAAATTCTCGGGTAAACTCGTCTTGAAATGCCACCGTGTCCGGCAACTTCTCCGGTTGAGCCTTCGAATCCATCTCACACCCCCCGATCAATATTAACGCCAATAGCAATAAGTTCCTCCATCTCTTAAGCAAAGGATGCTCTCCTTTCCCAATTATCTCCATTCTCTCTATACGTATCATATGATGACAAAATGTTCAATAAAAAATGTAATTATATCCAAATTTAAGCAAAAAGAACTAGAAAATCAGTGCGTTTTAGGCAGGAATGCAGATATTTTATGACTTTAGACCTCGTTGATGAATTGGAAAAATAATGTGGAGACTGGCTCTATATGTTTTATTGAAGGGCGGCACACGCGGATCTAGGAGGAAAAGGCTCACTGTCTGCCTCTTTGATTCCTCTGCGGCGAAGATAAAAGCACAAAATTTACTTTTTATATATCCAAACGAATTCATGAAATTAAGTAAGTATTATATATAAAATTGTAAGGTAAGATGCTATATTATGAAAAAAGCCGGCATCATGCCGGCTCCTTGATTATTTATATACTTTAACTTTTACTGTTCTCACACCCCATTGGATAGCTTTTGCTTTTGTAGGCATGAATACGTCAATTTTGTTGCCTCTGATTCCGCCTCCTTTATCAGCTGCAACCGCATAGCCGTAACCTTCCACATAAACCTTTGAACCTAACGGAATTACCTTTGGATCAACGGCAATTACTTTCATCAAAGGATTTTTCTTTAAATTTAAGCCTGTAGCCGTTATCCCGCTGCACCCTTTGCAGTTTACTGTATAAGCATATGCTTTAACGGTGATTGTTTTGTACGCTGCTGTTTTGGCTACCGCCTTTTTTACTGTAGTTTTAGCAGCCGCTTTGGTTACCGTTCCTGAAATCTTTAAAACCTGCTTTGGTTTGATCAAATCGCTTTTAAGGTTATTCCAGCTCTTTAGCTGGCTGACAGTCACTTTATACTTTTTAGCTATGTCCCAAAGAGTGTCACCACTTTTTACCTGATATGTACCGGCTGCCGATGCAGCTCCTGAAAATCCGAATGCTAGAAAGAATGATGAAGTAATATATAATAGTAATTTTTTCAAGATACTGCCCCCCTTACTTAATTTCTTCCCCTTGATTAAATTCGCAACAATAGAATATCAATAAAATGTAACAATTATGTTTCATAGAATTAGTAATTATATTACAAAATGAAAACATAATTGTTTCTTGACTTTTAGTTCCTCAAGCATCGGATAGACCGTATTAAAATTGCTGGCAATTTCTAATCTGGAAATTTCTGAAATCAATATGAATAGCTCAACAAACTTATTTCAGGATAACACTAGACAAACTTTTGAACTATCCAGCCCAATCATTTAAGAAAATACTCTCTCTAGAGAACAAACAAAAAAGGCAGATCTATAATTGATCTGCCTCAGCTTGTCGGCTTTGTCGACAAACCGAAAACATGGGGTAAAAACCCATGTTTTCAAACTGTTGAAGAATGTCTTTGCATCCATTCGCTCACCGCATCGGGAACTGGCTGCAGCTTCGGGTTTGGCCTTCCCAACAAATATCCTTGACCGAAATGAACGCCAAGCTGTCTCACTATTTCCAGCTCCTCGAAAGTCTCAATTCCTTCCGCAATCATTTGGCAATCGATTTTTCGCGCAAACACTACCAACGTCTCCAACAAAATTTCTTTAATCTTGTTGCGATTGATGCGATGAATGATCGAGCGGTCAATTTTAATGTAGTCAGGTCGCAATTCGGCGATTGCCTGCAAAGAAGAATAGCCTGCTCCCGCATCGTCAATCGCAATTTGGTATCCCTGTTTTCGATAGTGGTCTAACGCTTTCGTGAAAGATGCGTAATCATCGATGGACTGGCGCTCTGTAATTTCAAATACAACGTTTTGCGGCGTTAAATTCATCTTTTCGAGGAACGCCAATGTCTGCCCCGGAGTAAACTGCGGGTCATGAATCACATTAGCATTAAGATTGATGAATAATTTCCAGTTAAAATCGTTTGGCAAAAATCCCTCAATTGCCCGTTGCCGCGCCGCTTTTTCCAATGCGTACAGCTGGTTTTCTTTTTCGGCAAATCCCCACAAGCGGTTTGGCGTCGCAAAATAACTCGACTGCGGACCGCGTGCTAACGCTTCATATCCATAAATGTTTCCGGTAGAAAGCGAGACAATCGGCTGATAATGAGCCGTAATCTTACGGCAAACAAGTATATCGCGAAACTCCATCCGCAAACGTCTATATTCCGCATCTGTTTCGCTTCTTGCTTCGAAAATCGCTTCTTTGATTGCATCATACAGCAAGTTTTCAGCAGTGCGCCCCGTGCCAGGGTCTAACACGGCGGTTCCGGCGTAAAGTTCGATCGAATCACCAGACAACGCCATCGTTTCGTTTAATCGCTTTTCAAAGACGGCGCGGATCTCTTGTGCTAAGCGCAACAAAGCCACTTTCACCTGATCTGCTTCTCCTTGCTTCGTGCGGACAAACAACAATACATCGTCGCCAAACATTCGGTGAGCCAACAATCCAAATGAACCGGACATTTCCGCTTCAAAGACCAATTGTTTCCACGCTTCAAGCAGCTTTTGGCACGTTATTGGCCCATGTTTTTTCTCTATTTCCCCAAAACGTTTTATATCTAAATAAATAAGCCCTACAGGATGCTTGTTTAAATATTTGTCCATTTTCGCCGTAAGATTTTCACTGCTCAGACTGTCGGCGAGCAACATGATGGAAGCGAGCTGGTCCGCCATCCTTTAGGCTCCTTTCGATCAAAAACAGCAAACTACTTATGTGTTTAACATTATCATAACATAGTCGATACTGCGGGAATCTTAAAGATTTTGTAAATGTTCATTGAGTTTGTGTAAACCTATATAGACCAACTCCTAAATGTTAACATCCCACTCCCCATTCCAACGAACTTAGCTTTTGCATCTCATCTTTTTATAACAACATTCTCAAACTTAATCACTATGCACCTCTAGTTGGTAAAAAGACTTTTTATTTGTCCACATTTCGTACACTTTTTCAAAAAATAGATCCGTTCCATCAAAATCAATAAAACTATTAAAAAACGGACTCGCCATATCGGCAAGTCCGTTGATTTACGTTTAACACATCAAGACACATTAATTATGGAGAAAGGGCCAGACAAGTCGACCTAAACTATGCAAGCACTCTGCAATGCATAAAGCTATGCAAAATCGTGCAAATTCCTTTCAAAATCTATAGAAAATGAAAAACGACTACAAACGCAGCCGTATCAAGAGTTTCACGATGTTCAATCCGAAACGATCGGATATTGAAAATGGAGACGGTGGGAGTCGAACCCACGTCCAGAGATATCGCCACTTAAGCATCTACGAGCGTAGTCGGTATATTTGCGTTTCGCTGCATCTTCCGCCTACCGACAGGCCTCCGAGCAGCTAGCCTGATTGTTCTCTTCCCTCGTCCTCAGGCGGCGGACTCGGGCGTAGCCCACTCGCTATGAGCCCCTGAACCGCCACGTGGGCGATGGCGGGAGGAGCTAGCTGCGTTTATTAGGCAGCTAAAGCGTAATTTTCTTTGCCAGTTATTTTTAGGTGACGTTTTTTACGAGGACGTCCCCTCGGCTCGCAGCTTAAGCTCGATCTATCCCTGTCGAATCCGTATCGTCCCCGCGATGGAGAAACGATGACGAGCAATTAAGCTTTTGGTAACTGGCTTTTGCATTATTCATTATAACATAATGCGCGTCATTTTCAATTGTGAAGTTTTGGCATTATAGCTTTTGCCGCTCGCGGAATGCGCGTTCAATCTCGCGCTGCGCTTCTCTCCGCTTCATATCTTCGCGTTTATCATATTTTTTCTTCCCTTTGCCGACTCCCAACAACAATTTGGCAAAACCGTTTTTAATATATAGCTTTAACGGAACGAGCGTATAGCCTTGTTCCTTTGTGTAGCCAATCAGCTTATTAATTTCCCGGCGATGAAGAAGCAGCTTTCTTGTCCGCAATGGGTCATGGTTGTAGCGGTTCCCTTGTTCATACGGGCTGATATGCATATTATAGAGAAATACTTCGCCTTTTTCCACTTTCGCAAAAGAATCCTTTAAATTCACTTTTCCGGCGCGAATCGATTTAATTTCCGTTCCTTTTAAGACAATCCCCGCTTCATACGTTTCTTCGATAAAATAATCGTGATGCGCTTTTTTGTTTTGGGCAATCAGTTTCCCTTCACCTTTTGGCATACCGCGCTCTTCCTCCTCTTATAGCGACAACTGTAATTTTAGCAAAAAATTGAGGAAAGGAAAAGTCTCTGCCCATCGAGACTTTCCCCTATCATTTTTTCTTTTTCTTCTTCTTTTTCACCTTTAGCTTTGGAATATCTTCATAAAATTTCTTTTTCTTTGCTTTTTTCAATTTCTCGTCTTTATTGCGCTTTTTTCGTTTTTTCCCCTCAATCACGACGGGAGCATTTTTTGGATCTTTACGGCGGCGGTCTTTCATCCCGACAATCTCAAAGTCAACGATCCGCTCTTCTTTGTTTACGTTGATGACGCGAACCGTGATTTGGTCGCCGATGCGGTACACTTTTCCAGTCCGTTCGCCAATCATGGCGTAGCTCCGTTCATCGTAGCGGTAGTAGTCATCCGTTAAGTAGCTGACATGAACAAGCCCCTCGACCGTGTTCGGCAGTTCGACAAAGAGGCCGAAGTTCGTAACGGAGCTAATAATCCCATCAAACTCCATGCCAATTTTATCTTCCATAAACTCCGTTTTCTTCAAATCATCTGTTTCCCGCTCGGCTTCCACTGCGCGGCGCTCCATATTCGACGCGTGTTCCGCGATATCCGGGAGCTTTTCCGCCCATTTTTGCTGTGTCTGTTCATCCATTTGCCCATTAATCAAATACGTGCGAATAAGGCGATGAACAATTAAATCCGGATAACGGCGGATCGGGGAGGTAAAATGCGTGTAAAAATCGGTCGATAATCCGTAATGCCCGAGGCTTTCAGCATCGTAACGCGCCTGCTTCATCGAACGAAGCATCACCGTCGATATAAGCATTTCCTCCGGCTCGCCGCGCACTGCTTCTAAAATCTCTTGGAGCGCGCGCGGGTGAATGTGATTTCCCGTTCCTTTTACGACATAGCCAAAGTTGGTAATAAACTCAAGAAAACGCTGCAATTTTTCCGGTTTCGGATCTTCGTGCACGCGATAAATAAATGGGACGTTCAGCCAGTAGAAATGTTCGGCGACCGTCTCGTTCGCCACAAGCATAAATTCCTCAATAAGCCGTTCCGCTACCGAACGTTCACGCAGCACGACATCGTACGGTTTCCCGTTTTCGTCGACAAGCACTTTCGCTTCTTTAAAATCAAAATCAATCGCGCCGCGCTTCATCCGTTTATTGCGCAAAATCTCCGCAAGTTCAGCCATTAATTCAAACATCGGCACAAGCGGAGCGTATTTTTTTCGCAGCTCTTCGTCTTTGTCAACAAGAATTTTGTTCACATCCGAATACGTCATCCGCTCCGTCGTGCGAATGACACTTTGGAAAATTTCGTGGCTGACGACTTCGCCGCGCTCGTTGATTTCCATTTCGCATGAAATCGTCAAACGGTCGACTTTCGGATTTAACGAACAAATGCCGTTAGACAAACGATGCGGAATCATCGGAATGACGCGGTCGACCAAATAAACGCTTGTCCCGCGTTCGTACGCTTCCCGGTCAATCGGCGAGCCCTCTTCGACATAATAGCTGACATCGGCAATGTGGACGCCAAGTTTATAATGCCCGTTTTCCAATTTCGTGACGGTAACAGCGTCATCCAAGTCTTTTGCGTCTTCGCCGTCAATCGTGACAATCATTTGGTCGCGCAAATCGCGGCGTCCTTGCAAGTCTTTTTCGGAAATCGTGTCGGAAATGCGGTTGGCGTGTTCAAGTACTTCGTCTGGAAATTGCAACGGAAGACCGTGCTTATGAATAATGGATAAAATATCGACGCCTGGATCGTTTTTATGGCCAAGAATTTTAACAACTTCCCCTTCGGCACTCATTCGTCCTTGCGGGTACGAGGTGAGCCGCACGACGACTTTATGTCCTTCCACGGCCCCATTTGCCGCATGTTTCGGGATAAAAATGTCGTTGACAATCTTTTTATCATCAGGGATGACAAATCCGAAATATTTGCTTTCCGTATAAGTTCCGACCACTTCGGTGATGCCGCGTTCTAAAATGCGCACAATCGTTCCCTCTCTGCGCGCACCTGAAGAATCGGCATGCACGCGCACTAATACAGTATCGCCATGCATTGCGTTTTTCATCTCGGAAGGCGGAATAAAAATGTCATCGAGCGCCGGATCGTCTGGCACGACGAAAGCGAATCCTTTCGCGTGCCCGGACACTTTTCCGCGCACTAAATTCATTTTTTCCGGCACACCGTAGCGGTTGCTTCTCGTCCGTACAACAAGCCCTTGCTCCTCCATCGCGACAAGCGCTTTTACAAACTCCTTAAACGTTGCCGCGTCCGTGATGCCGAACGCTTCTTCCAGCTCTTGAACGGTAAGAGGTTTGTATGCCTCATCCCGCATAAACGTTAAAATTCGCTCGACTAACGATTGATCCATCCTTTTCCCACCTTTCAACGGTTACCAATCCAACGACTCTAAAAACTCGTAAATATCCTCATGCAGCTGTTCTTTTTCTTTATCCAGCGTAATGACATGGCCTGACTCTTCATACCATTTGATTTTTTTCACTGGCGATTCAATACCGTTATAAATAATATTGGCGCTATCGGGGTTAATCATTTCATCGTGACGCGCTTGCACAACAAATGTCGGCGCATAAATCAAATCGATGTGGTCGCGTACATCGGCAATCAGCTCTTGCAACGCTTTTAACGTTTTCATCGGCGTCTTTTTAAATGCTTCCATTTCTTTTTCAATTTGTTCCGTTGTTTTTCCTTCCCGTTTTTTATATTCGCGCGCATACTTTAGCACACCTTGATACATTGTTTCTTCGCTTTTAATATACATCGGCGCGCACATTGGAATAATTCCCACTACAGGTACAGTGTAACCCAATTTCAGGGAAAATACGCCTCCAAGCGATAGTCCAGCAACCGCGATTTTTTCGTATCCTTTATTTTTTAAAAATTCATAGGCGTTTATCACATCTTGCCACCAATCGTCCGGTCCAGTGTGTACAAGCTCTTCTGGCGGCACCCCGTGCCCTTTATAAATTGGCGCATGACATGTGTATCCTTTTGCTTCAAGAAAACGCCCCAGCATTCTGACATCCGACGAGTTTCCGGTAAAACCATGTAGCAATAAAACTGCGCGTTCTCCTGCTTCAAACGTAAATGGTTTTGGTGGAACGATCTTCATAGTGCAATAACCCCTTTCTCTTTTCCAAACAGAAAAGGCAGCCCTAGTAAATGGTTGGACCGCCCCATTGTTTTCAACATTAAAGTTGCATATACGTCACCGCTATTGATAATACAAAAAACAACACCGCTAGCACAACTGTAATGCGCTGCAACACTGCATCCAATCCGCGCGCTTTCTGTTTTCCAAACAGCTGCTCCGCACCGCCGGTAATGGCGCCAGAAAGGCCGGCGCTTCGTCCCGATTGCAACAAAACGATCACAATAAGCGCAATCGAAACAATAACTAACAATGTGACAAGCAATGCATGCATGCCTATTCCTCCTTAAAAAACGCACATTGCAATAACCTTACTATATCATAAATTCTCCATTACTACAACAGTGACCATGAATATGTCCGATGCCGGGCTCCCTTGATCAATACTTCTGACAAAGAGCCTTTTCCCATGGTCCATGTATCTTTTAATCCATGAAAAAACGTTTCTCGTCGCTTACATCGATGTTGTTCCCTGAATCGTTCCTTACACTTAATTTTTAATTTTTCTCTACTAAGAAAGGATCTCTTTCCCTAAATACATCTATGGCCGAAATAATTGTTTTTACCACTTTTTTTAAAGGGAGAAAGAAGTCATCACTCGTTTATTCCCACCTACATAAACGGTTATTTAGAAAGGATTAACCATTCAAATAAATGTCATATGGCATGCGCAACTTTGAGTGGTTTAGAAACAAGGTGTTATGTTCATTGCCCTAACTTTCCTATAAAAGAGAGGGGCACTTCATATCAAGCACCCCAACAATGGGCATAGAACCTGAAATAAAAAGAACCCAACCGAATGATTCGGTCAGGTTCCTTGTTTAGATTCTTCCATTATTTTTTCAAGTTATAGAACGATTTAATGCCGTTGTAAATCGCTGTGTCGCCAAGCTGGTCTTCGATGCGGAGCAATTGATTGTATTTCGCGACACGGTCGGTGCGGGAAGGCGCCCCTGTTTTAATTTGGCCGGCGTTTGTCGCCACCGCGATGTCAGCGATCGTGCTGTCTTCCGTTTCACCGGAACGGTGGGAAACAACCGCCGTATATCCGGCGCGTTTTGCCATTTCAATCGCATCGAACGTTTCCGTTAATGTACCGATTTGGTTTACTTTAATCAAAATCGAGTTGCCGACGCCTTTTTCAATTCCTTCCGCTAATTTTTTCGTGTTCGTTACAAACAGGTCGTCACCAACAAGCTGTACTTTTTTGCCGAGGCGTTCGGTTAATAGTTTATGGCCTTCCCAGTCATTTTCATCCAACCCGTCTTCGATGGAAATTATTGGATATTTTGAAACAAGTTCTTCATACCATGCGACCATTTCTTCGGACGTTCTTACAACGCCTTCGCCTTCCAAATGGTATTTGCCGTCTTCTTTGTTGTAAAGCTCGGAAGAAGCAACGTCCATCGCCAGCATCACTTCTTCGCCTGGTTTGTAGCCGGCTTTTTCAATCGCTTCAATGATCGTTTGCAGCGCTTCTTCGTTCGATTTTAAGTTTGGCGCAAAGCCGCCTTCGTCGCCAACCGCCGTATTGTAGCCTTTCGCTTTTAATACCGCTTTTAAGCTGTGGAAAATTTCCGATCCCATGCGAAGCGCTTCACGGAAGCTTTTCGCGCCGACAGGCATAATCATAAATTCTTGAATGTCCACGTTGTTATCGGCATGCGCGCCGCCGTTTAAGATATTCATCATTGGCACAGGCAATGTTTTCGCGTTAAACCCGCCGAGGTATTGGTATAATGGCAGATCCAATTCGTCTGCCGCCGCGCGCGCGACTGCCAGTGATACACCTAAAATCGCGTTTGCCCCTAATTTGCTTTTATTTTCCGTGCCGTCTAGTTCAATGAGCGTTTTGTCAATGCCGACTTGGTCTGTCACTTCAAAGCCGATAATCGCTGGTGCAATGACTTCGTTAACGTTTTCCACCGCTTTTAATACGCCTTTTCCTAAATAACGGCTTTTATCGCCGTCACGCAATTCCACCGCTTCGTATTCTCCCGTTGATGCACCGCTTGGCACTAATGCGCGGCCAAAACCGCCGTCTTCTGTATATACTTCCACTTCTACTGTCGGATTGCCGCGCGAGTCTAATACTTCACGTGCGTATACATCTACAATTGCAGACATGTTCACACTCTCCTTTTATTCATTATTTTTTATAATTAATGTTTTTCCAGTCATTTCTTTCGGCTGTGGCAAGCCAAGCAAATCAAGCATGGTTGGGGCTAAATCCCCTAAAATGCCGTCTTTGCGAAGTTCGATGCCTTTTTTCGTGACGATCACCGGAACCGGATTTGTCGTATGCGCCGTTTGCGGTTTGCCATCCGGCGTCAATACTTCATCCGCGTTTCCATGGTCTGCCGTAATAATAGCGATGCCGCCTTTCGCAAGAATCGCATCCACGACTTTGCCAAGGCATTCATCGACCGCTTCCACCGCTTTAATGGTTGGTTCGAGCTTACCGGAATGGCCAACCATATCCGGGTTCGCATAGTTTAAAATGATTGCGTCATATTTATCTGCTTCAATTTCTTTCAGGAGCGCATCCGTTACTTCATAAGCGCTCATTTCTGGTTTTAAGTCATATGTGGCGACTTTCGGTGAATTGATTAAAATGCGGTCTTCGCCCGGAAACTTCTCTTCCCGTCCGCCGCTCATAAAGAACGTCACGTGCGGATATTTTTCCGTTTCCGCGATGCGAAGCTGGCGCAATCCATGTTGTGATATGACTTCACCGAGCGTATTATCCAAATTTGTCGGTTTAAACGCGACATACCCTTTTACAGTTTCACTAAAGTGTGTCAAGCAGACAAAGAACAAGTTTTTCGGATGTTTCGGCCCGCGATCGAACTCGCGGAAATCTTCGTTCGTAAACGTGTTCGAAATTTGAATCGCACGGTCTGGACGGAAGTTGTAGAAAATGATCGCATCTTCGTCTTTAATCGTCGCCACCGGCGATCCATCTTCACGTACCATAACGGATGGAAGAACGAACTCATCGTAAATGCCATGTTGATAAGAGTCTTCAATGCACTCAAGCGGATCGCGGTATGTTGGTCCTTCTCCATATACCATCGCGCGGTACGCTTTTTCGACGCGATCCCACCGTTTGTCGCGGTCCATCGAGTAATAGCGGCCGGATAATGTCGCGATTTCGCCAACGCCATACTCTTTTATTTTTGCTTGCAGCTCTTTAATATATTTCGGCGCCGTTTGCGGACCGACGTCGCGGCCATCTAAAAAGCCGTGAACATAAACGTTTTTCACGCCTTCTTTAGCGGCTAATCTCAATAGCGCATATAGATGGTTAATATGGCTGTGCACGCCGCCATCGGAGAGAAGACCGAAAATGTGCAAATTTGTCCCTTTTTCTTTGACATGATTCATCGCCGCTAAAAATGTTTCATTGCGATCAAACTCTCCTTCGCGAATCGCGATGTTGACGCGCGTTAAACTTTGATAGACAATGCGGCCGGCGCCGATATTTAAATGGCCGACTTCCGAGTTGCCCATTTGCCCTTCCGGAAGCCCGACCGCTTCGCCGCAAGCGGTGAGCGTTGCGTGTGGATATTCGTTCCAATAGCGGTCAAAGTTCGGCTTGTTCGCTTGCGCTACCGCATTGCCGTATGTTTCTTCGCGAAGCGCAAATCCGTCTAAAATAATTAACGCTACCGGTTTTTTACTCATGTTGTCCAGCCTCCACTAATTGTAAAAATGATGTCGGATCGAGGCTTGCGCCGCCGACAAGGGCGCCATCAATATGTTCTTGTGCTAAAAATTCGCGAATGTTTTCCGGTTTTACGCTACCGCCATACTGAATGCGTACGGCTTCGGCCACTTCCGGCGAAAAGATTTTGGCAATGACCGAACGAATATGGCCGCACACTTCGTTGGCATCTTCTGCCGTCGATGATTTGCCAGTGCCGATCGCCCAAATTGGTTCATAAGCGATCACCACTTGTTTGGCTTGTTCCGCAGTTAAACCGGCAAGCGCTTTTTCGACTTGCGCGCCGACGATGTCATTCGTTTTTCCGCTTTCCCTTTGTTCCAGCGTTTCGCCGCAGCAGACGATTGGAATTAACCCATGCTTGAAGGCAGCATGTACTTTTTTATTGACGGTTTCATCCGTCTCCGCAAACATTTCGCGGCGCTCGGAGTGACCGATAATGACATACGTCACGCCGATATCTTTCAGCGCAACCGGGCTGATTTCGCCAGTAAACGCCCCTTTGTCTTCAAAATGCATATTTTGCGCACCGATTTTTAAATCGGATCCTTGTACGTTTTGGACAAGGCGGTCTAAAAACAAGAAAGGGGCGCAAATGACAGAGTCTACTTGTTCTGCCGGCGGAACAAGCCGTTTTACTTCTTCCACGAAGCTTACTGCCTCCGGCAATGTTTTATGCATTTTCCAGTTTCCTGCGATAATTCGTTTTCTCATCATTGATCCCTTCCTTTCTCAGAAAGGAGTTAGCGCGTTATTTATCGTTTAACGCCACCACTCCAGGAAGTTGTTTTCCTTCCATAAATTCCAGCGATGCACCGCCTCCGGTAGAGATGTGATCCATTTTGTCCGCTAAGCCGAATTTTTCTACCGCTGCCGCAGAATCTCCACCGCCGATGACCGAATATGTATCGGCAGCGTCCGCTAACGCTTGGGCAACCGCTTTTGTTCCTTCGGCAAAAGCATCCATTTCAAAAACGCCCATTGGGCCGTTCCAAACAACAAGCTTCGATTTCATAATTACATCACGGTAAAGTTCGCGCGTTTTCGGACCGATATCCAGCGCTTCCCAATCGCTTGGAATCGCATCAATCGCAACGACTTTCGTATTGGCGTCGTTCGCAAACCGATCAGCTACGACGACGTCAACTGGCATATAGAAGTTAACTCCTTTTTCTTTCGCTTTTTCCATAAATGATTTGGCCAGTTCGATTTTATCTTCTTCCAGCAGCGATTTGCCGACTCCATGGCCGAGCGCTTTTACAAACGTATACGCAAGACCGCCGCCAATAATCAAATTGTCCACTTTGTTAAGCAAGTTTTCGATTACACCGATTTTGTCTTTCACTTTCGCGCCGCCAATGATCGCCGTAAATGGACGTTCTGGATTGGACAACGCTTTTCCTAGCACTTCAATTTCTTTTTCCATTAAAAATCCGGCAACGGCTGGCAAGTAGTGCGCGATTCCTTCAGTGGAAGCATGGGCACGGTGAGCGGCGCCAAACGCGTCGTTCACATAAATATCCGCTAATTCAGCAAATGCTTTCGCCAACTCTGGGTCGTTTTTCTCTTCCCCCGGATAAAAACGGACGTTTTCGAGAAGCAATACATCGCCTTCATTCATTTTTGAAATTGCTTCTTTTACTGCATCACCGTATGCTTCATCTGTTTTTGTCACATGTTTTCCAAGCAGCTCGCTTAAACGCTCAGCAACCGCATTTAAACGCAATTCTTCCACGACTTTTCCTTTCGGACGGCCGAGATGGCTCGCCAAAATCACTTTTGCGCCTTGTTCGATTAAATAACGAATCGTTGGGAGTGCCGCGCGGATACGCGTGTCATCCGTAATCGCTCCGTTTTCCATTGGCACGTTAAAGTCGACGCGGCAAAACACTCGCTTTCCTTTCACATCCACGTCTCGAACTGTTTTTTTATTCATGGCGCTATGCCTCCTTTTTGAACGTGTGTCATTTCACAAACGAAGAGGAGTGGGGATCACTCCCCGCTCCCCCTCTCCATTCCTTATTATAGACTTGATTGAGCGATAAACACAATGACCATGAATTATAGGCCTTTTGATGCGATATATTCTGCAAGATCGACAACGCGGTGAGAGTATCCTGTTTCGTTATCGTACCAAGATACTACTTTCACCATTGTTCCTTCAATAACCATTGTGGAAAGCGCATCGATTGTCGAAGATACAGTAGAACCGTTATAATCGCGCGATACAAGCGGCTCTTCACTGTAAGCCAGGATGCCTTTTAATTCGCCTTCTGCCGCTTCTTTCAATGCTGCGTTGACTTCTTCTACCGTTACTTCTTTTTCAAGCTCCGCAACAAGGTCAACAACAGACACGTTTGGTGTCGGCACACGCATTGCCATACCGTTTAGTTTACCTTTTAGTTCAGGAAGCACAAGCGCAACTGCTTTTGCCGCACCAGTAGTTGTCGGAATAATCGATTCCGCAGCAGCGCGGGCACGGCGCAAATCTTTATGAGGCAAGTCCAAAATTTGTTGGTCGTTCGTATACGAGTGAACTGTCGTCATCATGCCGCGGACGATGCCAAATTTTTCGTGAAGCACTTTCGCAAATGGCGCCAAGCAGTTAGTTGTACAAGAAGCGTTGGAAATAATGTGATGGTTTGCTGGATCGTATTTATCTTGGTTGACACCCATGACGATCGTAATATCTTCATTTTTCGCCGGTGCAGAAATGATGACTTTTTTCGCGCCAGCTTCCAAATGTTTTGCCGCATCTTCGCGTTTTGTGAAGCGGCCTGTCGATTCGACGACAATATCGACGCCTAATTCGTTCCATGCTAATTGAGCTGGGTCGCGTTCTGCTTTCACCACGATTTCTTTTCCGTTTACAACGATATTATTGCCATTCACCGATACTTCCGCGTCTAATTTTCCATGAACAGAATCATATTTCAAAAGATGTGCCAATGTGTTGGCGTCCGTTAAGTCGTTTACCGCCACTACTTCAATGTTTGGATTTTTTAATGCCGCGCGAAAAACGTTGCGCCCAATACGACCAAAACCGTTAATACCAATTTTTACAGCCATCAATAGCTCCTCCTTTAAAATAGTTGTATTTATATTAAGGGATGTTACTCCCCTAGTAACGCTTTTGCGGCACCTTCGTCGGTAATGAGAATCGAATGATGCGCCCGTTTCATATACGCCTGAATGGCTTTTGCTTTGGAAGATCCACCAGCCACTGCAATGACATGTTCGACGCGCGGAAGGTCTTCAAGCTGAATGCCGACCGTTTTCACTTTATGGACTACTTCCCCTTTTTCGTTAAAGTAATAGCCAAACGCTTCAGCAACCGCATGCCGCGCCTGAATTTTCTCCATATCTTCACTTGGGGTTTTTCGGCGTTCTGCCATTGTAATAGCATCCCCGATTCCATGCACGACCATACGGCACGATTTAATAAGTTCCAACGCTTCTTTCACGGTCGGTTCTTCTACTAAAGACTCATACGCTTCGCGGCTTAAATGGTCGGGAACATGAAGAAGCCGATAATTTCCTAGCGATTTTTCCGCCATCTTTGCGCAAATGGTATTGGCCTGGTTTTCCACATTCTCCCCTAGGCCTCCTCGTGCGGGAACAAATAAAAGATCGTTTAGCTTCGCATCCGGCGTCATCATCTCGGCCACCGCAGCCATCGTGGTGCCTCCTGTCACCGCCACGATGTCGCCGTTTGCTAGCCGTTCTTTCATGCACGTCGTACAAGCTCTCCCCATTTCTTTTTTTACCCAAGGAGAAAGGTCGCTATCCCCGGCGACAACGATCACTTCTTTAACATGAAGTTTTTGCTTTAATTTTGTTTCTAAATCTTTTAGGCCCAACACTTCCCTCATAACATCTTCAAGGGTATGCAGCAATCCCTTTCCTTCCTGCGTCAAGCTCATGCCAGCGGAGCTGATGGTGAGCAAGTTTTGCTCTTTTAAAAACTGCACCTCCGAACGAAGCACGCGTTCACTTATTCCTAAGCTGTTCGACAACACCCTTCGCCCGACTGGCTGCATGAGAGAAATGTAACGCAAAATGCGATAGCGTTTTTGCATAACTTCAAGAAGGTCGGGCAATAATTTTTTTTGCGCCTCAATTAATGACTGCATTGATTCCCTTCTCCTTATGAAAATGCATGGACACAAAACGTCCCGGTATGACTTATTATGTCCCGATTGTACGAAAAAAACTCCCTCCTGCGTCGATTTTATTGTAACAGGAGGATTGACAATGTTCAACTATTTCGCACCTCAAGCAAACGCTTTCTTATGACATCTTTTTGAATTATGCCGAAATCGACTTCTTCGCCATCGATTTCGACAACGGGAATCATCAACTGATATTTTTCCAGCAACGCATCATCTTGATAAATGTCAATTTCCCTGATTTGAAAAGTGAATTCCTTTTGTAGTTCTTGCAGCACTTGTTTTGCTTTATCACATAGCGGACAATTTGTTTTCGAATATAAGTTAATGATCACTTGCTGTCACTTCCCTACATACTGTTTTCGTTTTGCTGATGACGGAATACGCAGTTGCTCACGATATTTTGCAACTGTTCTGCGCGAGACGACTACGCCGTATCGCTCATGCAATAAGTCGGCGAGCTTTTGGTCGGAAAGCGGCCGCTGCTTATTTTCCTGTTCTATTAATTGCTTAATAAACATTTTCACTTTTACCGAAGAAGCTGCATCTTCGTCCGCGTAAACGGAAGAAACAGCGTTGGAAAAAAAGCGGCGAAGTTCCACGGTGCCAAACGGCGTTTGCACGTATTTGTTTTTCACGGCACGGCTGACAGTAGATTCGTGAATGCCCAACTCTTCCGCCACTTCCCGCATCGTAAGGGGCTTTAAGGAGGCAAAACCCGCTTCCAAACATTGTTTTTGCTTATTAACGATGACATGCATAATGTTGAGCAACGTTTGTTTACGCTGTTCTAAGCTTTTGGCTAACCATAAAAATTGCCGATATTTATCTTTTATAAACGATTGAACTTGCCCGTCATGGTAACCGGAAACTTTTTGTTCGTATGCCCGATTCCAGACAAGCTCCGGATGCACATCATCATTGCAAAAAACGCACCAATCCCCTTCATCGCTACGTTCGATAATGATATCAGGAACGATGAAATGGGGCATCTCTTTTGTATAATGGATGCCGGGGCGCGGCTCAAGCGAGCGGATTAAATCCCATACGCGCTGCAATGAAGCAATGTCCACGTCAAGCTGTTTTGCTAACGTTTTCCAAGCTTTTTCGACAAATAGCGAAAAATGATGTTGTACGATTTGTTCCGCTAACTCATCGCGATGCGGCAAACGCCTTAGCTGCAAATATAAACATTCTTGCAAACTGCGGGCGCCAACGCCAGCCGGCTCTAACGACTGAACAATCTGCAGCGCTTTTTCCGCTTCCTGTTTGGAAATAGCAAGCTGTTCCGCGATCTCTTCGATCTCTGTCCGCAAATATCCATCTTCATCAAGGGAAGCGATCATATAATGCACGACGCGTTCTTCGCGTTCCGAAAGAGACAGGGCTGGAAGCTGTGCGGTTAAATACAATGAAAGCGTTTCCGAATGAGCGCTTATATTTTCAATCCATCGCTGTTTTTCCTTATCTGACGAGTCGCGATAGCTGCGCTTCAACCGGTAGTCGCGAATTTCAAGAAACGGGTTATCCAGCGACTGTTCATATAAAAACGACTGCAGCTCCACGGCAGAATATTGCAATAATTCGATTGCTTGCGTCAATTCTTTTGTCAGCGATAGCTTCAGCCGCTGTTCTTGCCATAATTCCGCCCTCATCGTCAAGCCCCCCTTTCTTTTATTGTACACTACTGCTGCCTTGACGGTATATAGAAAAATATATAAAACAGGTAACACAATCAGCCCGGAAATGCGCTATTGTCTAGCATAGCGTGGTCAACGAAAAGCAGAAACGTTTAGTTATATATATGCAATTATGCAAAAAACCTGCCGCGTTCCGCAGCAGGTTTCCGCTTTTACGCCCTAGACGAAATAGAACAAAAAGAAGCTCGGCAAGTGGAGCTTGCGATGGATGAGCTCTACAACGACAAATAAGCCGTGCAAAATTTTTTCAAATTCTATCGGATTCTTTCGGATTCCCAAAAAATGAAAAACGACTGCAAACGCAGTCGCATCAACGGTTCGGATAAATTCAATCCGAACCTGTCGGACAGTTGGAACGCCCTCGGCAGGATTCGAACCCACGCTAAGAGAACCGGAATCTCTCGTGCTATCCACTACACTACGAGGGCACTATGATCAGTTGCATATTCAATTATATTGAAAACAGCTTTATATTGCAAGAGGGAAAATACGTTTAAAAAATGGAAAAGAGGTTATGATGAAAAAAGGGATGTCTAATGCCGATAGCGAATAATAATTAAAATATAGAGTAAGGTCAGGTATTTTTTGTTTGACCTTCATTGACCATTTATGTATGATAGAGATACATACGATTTTAAGCGATTGGTAAAGGAGGAAGCCTCATGAATTTAATCCCTACAGTTATTGAGCAAACAAGCCGCGGGGAACGTGCATATGACATTTATTCTCGTTTATTGAAAGACCGCATTATCATTCTCGGCAGTCCAATTGACGATCAAGTGGCAAACTCGATCGTTTCGCAATTACTATTTTTAGCGGCGGAAGATCCGGAGAAAGACATTTCGCTTTATATTAACAGCCCAGGCGGTTCGATTACTGCCGGCTTGGCGATTTATGACACAATGCAATTTATTAAGCCGGACGTTTCAACGATCTGCATCGGCATGGCTGCTTCGATGGGAGCATTTTTGCTTGCTGCCGGGGCAAAAGGAAAACGGTTTGCCTTGCCAAATAGCGAAATTATGATTCATCAACCGCTTGGCGGCGCGCAAGGTCAGGCGACAGAAATCGAAATTGCCGCAAAACGAATCCTTTTCTTGCGCGATAAGTTAAATCGCATTCTTTCTGAAAATACCGGCCAGCCAATCGACGTGATTGAACGCGATACGGACCGCGATAACTTCATGACGGCACAAAAAGCGCAGGAATATGGAATTATCGACCGCGTGTTAACGCGCGTAGATGAAAAATAAAATGAATTAAAATGATAGGCTGCTTCGATTTACGCAGAAGCAGCCTATTTTGTTTATTTCTCATTTTCCACATAATTTGCTAATTTTTCAATCGCTTCGTTTTCATCCGGGCCATCCGCGATCAATGTAATGACAGAACCGGTGCTGATCGCAAGGCTCATTAGCCCCATAATGCTTTTGGCGTTCACTTTCTTCCCGTCTTTTTCCAAATAGATGTCGGAAGAAAAGCGATTCGCCTCCTGAACAAACAACGCCGCCGGGCGCGCTTGCAATCCCGTTTTCAACCGCACTTCTACTCGTCTCTCAACCATGCTCCATCTCCCCTTTTTATAACGATTTATGAAAATCGACAGGCTTGCCAGCCCGCAGCCGTTCCGCAATTTCATCAATTTTCCGCAGACGGTGGTTGATTCCTGATTTGCTAATCTTTCCGCCGGACACTAATTCCCCTAATTCTTTTAACGTTACATCCTGATACATCATTCGCAATTCGGCAATTTCCCGTAATTTATCAGGAAGGGAACTCAATCCGATCGTTTCATCAATATAGCGAATGTTTTCCACTTGGCGAAGCGCAGCACCAATCGTTTTATTTAAGTTCGCCGTTTCGCAATTGACAAGGCGGTTTACCGAATTTCTCATATCGCGCACAATGCGAATATCTTCAAAGCGCAATAACGCTTGGTGGGCGCCGATAATATTTAAAAACTCGGAAATTTTTTCTGCCTCTTTTAAATACGTAATAAACCCTTTTTTTCGTTCCAGCGTTTTAGCATTAAGAAAAAAGTGGCTGTTCATTAATTCACATAATGAATCGTTATGTTCTTCATAAAGAGAAAAAATTTCTAAATGGTAGGATGATGTTTCCGGATTGTTTACCGATCCTCCGGCGAGAAACGCGCCGCGCAAATAAGAACGCTTACAGCACTTTTTTTTCACTAATTCTGGCGAAATGACTCGAATCAGTGAAAAATCCTCCTCCAATATTTTTAAATCCTTTAACAATTCGCGAGCGCCGTCGACGATTCGCACGATGTACACATTGTTTTTTTTCAGGCGCATCTTTTTTCGAACTAATAGTTCGACCGTGACTTCATACCCTTTCTTTAAAAGAGTGTAAATTCTCCGCGCGATGGCAGCGTTTTCCGTTTGCACATCGACGATAATCTTTTGGTTGGAAAAAGACAGCAAACCATTCATGCGGAGAAGCGCGGACAACTCCGCTTTTAAGCAGCAAGGTTTCACTTCTAAATTCGTTAGTTCTTTTTTCGTTTCTGATGCAAATGACATGGTTAGTCACCTCCGTAGTTCATTCAGCCATTGGAAGAAGGAGGTGCTGTAATAAGCGAAATGAGCAGCGACGCCACTTTTTTTGTGTCATGACGGATGACGTGGTCTTCATAGCTGACGATATTATCGCGAATCACTTCAATTCCCAGCTCTGTGAGCCGGTCGCCATCATCCTTCACCGGTTCGGCCAACTCTTCAGCATAACGCCGTTGGATCTCTTCCGGAATATGTCCGCTATTGACAACGACAACATCAAGAAATAAGCATCCCATATGGTCATGGAGCGCTTTGACATGATCGCTTACCGTATAGTGCAGCGTCTCGCCCGCTTGGGTCATCACGTTGCATATATATACCTTTTTCGCCTTCGCTTGACAAACCTCCTGACCGATTTTCGGCACAAGCAAGTTTGGCAAAATGCTTGTATATAAACTTCCCGGACCGATGACAATCAAATCCGCAGAGCGAATCGCGTCAATCGTTTCGGGAAGCGGCTCAACATTTTCTGGCGTCAAAAATACTTTTTTAATTTTTTTTCCGGAATAAGGGATTTTTGACTCCCCGGAAACAATTGCGCCGTCTTCCATCTCCGCGTGAAGAACGACACTTTTATTCGCCGCCGGCAACACTTGTCCGTGCACGTTCAACACTTTGCTCATCTCGCGGATCGCTTTCACAAAATCGCCGGTAATCGAGGTCAACGCCGCCAAAATTAAATTCCCTAGCGAATGCCCTGACAATCCGTTGCCGTTTTGAAACCGATGCTGAAACAATTCGACAACAAGCGGTTCGACATCTGACAGCGCCGCCAATACGTTGCGCACATCTCCTGGCGGCGGAATTTGCAATTCATCGCGTAATCTTCCTGAGCTGCCGCCATCATCGGCGACAGTGACAATCGCCGTAATATCAACGGCATACTGCTTCAAGCCGCGCAACAAGACAGGGAGCCCTGTTCCGCCGCCGATGATGACAATCTTCGGTTGACTTTTCGCATTCATTTATACTTTTCCTTTCTCCTCTCCATGTCACGGTGGGACACATGGGTTTTATAATCATTTGCAAAATGGCGGGCAATATATTCGGCAATCGCCACTGATCGGTGCTGCCCTCCTGTGCAGCCAATGGCGATCACGAGCTGGCTTTTTCCTTCCCGCTTATAATGAGGGAGCATAAATGTCAATAAATCGATCAGTTTTTCAAGGAATTTTTGCGTTTCCCCCCACTTTAGCACATAAGAAGAAACTTCCTCATCCAATCCTGTTTTCGGACGCATATGGTCAATATAGTGAGGGTTTGGCAAAAAGCGAACATCAAATACTAAATCGGCGTCAATCGGAACGCCGTATTTAAAGCCAAACGACATCACGTTGACCGTAAACGTTTGTTGCGCATGGGAAGAAAACTGCTGCAAAATTTTTTCCCGCAACTCGCGCGGCTTTAAATCCGACGTATCATAAATAATTTGCGCCCTTCCTTTTAATTCCTCGAGCAGTTTGCGCTCTAAACGGATTCCCTCAAGCGGCAATCCGTTTGGCGCAAGCGGATGCGTGCGTCTTGTTTCTTTATATCGCGCCACCAGCGTCGAATCGTTGGCGTCTAAAAATAAAATTTGCGGCGTTACCCATGACTGCTCCGCCAAGTCGTCAAGCGCGGTAAACAAGCTGTCGAAAAAGTCGCGGCTTCGCAAATCCATCACTAACGCCACTTTATTCATTTTATTCCCCGACTCTTTCATCAGCTCCAAAAATTTTGGAAGCAACGTCGGTGGCAAATTATCGACACAAAAAAAGCCCAAGTCTTCAAAGCTCTGAATCGCGACGGTTTTCCCGGCGCCGGACATCCCCGTGATAATCACCACTTGAATATTGTTGGCCGAACCTTTGCTCATTTCTTCCCCTCCTCTCCATCAACTGGAGTCTAACCGGTAGGAAAGTAATTCGAAATCTTCCGTATATATAAACGTTCCGTACATAACTTCTGATCCTTTAAGCGCATAATCCAAAATATGGTAATCACCTGGCGCCATTGGAAGCTGGCGGATCGTTTCCAACGGATGCCATTCCAACTTTCCTTCTTCACAATATGGAACATTCTCGCCAGCAAATTGATCGGCAAAAAAGGTAAACATCATCCATTCAGAAACCGTTTGCTCTTGATCTTTGACGACAATCGTAAAAACTCCTTTGAGCTTCGGGTTTTTTAAATAAATTCCTGTCTCTTCGCGATATTCGCGAATGCATGCTTCACGGACGGATTCCCCTTGTTCCATCTTTCCTCCCGGGGCAACCCACCAGCCCCGCTTCGGCTTTTGTAATAACAATACTTTTCCATCTTTTACTAAAACGCAATTTGTCACGCGCTGCAACACGCTCACCTCAACATAAACTCCATCGAAAATGGTTAAACTTCTATTTATTTTATTATACTATTTCTTACAATTCACCACAACGAAGAAGCCTGGTGCTCGTACTTGTCCATCGCATAAAAAAGAAGCACGGGAAAGGGTACCCGTGCTTAGCAAAAAGATCTATATAAAAGGGGGTCAATTACTTACTTTTAGCATACAAAAAAAATATTTCACATGTGTTACAGCTCGGTTAAACATCGATTACGATTTCATTACTTTATGTTTAATTTTTCCTTTAACTCTTCCACATAGTGCTGCGCGCTTTGCGCCGCAATGCTTCCGTCTCCCGTCGCCGTTACGATTTGCCGCAACGATTTTTCGCGGACGTCTCCTGCCGCAAAAATGCCCGGCACTTTTGTTTCCATGCGCTCATTCGTCACGATATATCCGTTTTCATTTGTAATGCCAAGGTTCGCAAACGGCTTCGAAAGTGGAAGCATGCCGATATAAATGAACACGCCATCGCATGGAAATTCGCGTTCTTCGCCCGTTTGCGTATGAACGAGCGTCACGCTGCCAACTTTTCCGTCTTTTTCGTTAATTTGCTTGACGGTATGATTCCAAATGAAATCAATTTTTTCATTGGCAAACGCTCTGTCTTGCAAAATTTTTTGCGCGCGCAATTGGTCGCGGCGGTGTACGATCGTTACCTTATTGGCAAAGCGGGTTAAATATACCCCTTCTTCTACCGCAGAGTCGCCGCCGCCAACAACGACGAGATTTTTTCCTTTAAAGAATGCTCCATCGCAGACGGCGCAATAGGAGACACCGCGGCCGCCAAGTTCGGCTTCACCAGGCACGCCGAGCTTTTTATACTCCGCGCCAGTCGCAATGATGACGGCGCGCCCTTTATATTGCTTATCGCCGACGACAACTGTTTTATACGCTTCGCCGTCAATAATTTCTTTGACTTCACCGTATGCGTATTCCGCGCCGAATTTTTTCGCATGTTCAAACATTTTCGTCGCTAATTCCGGACCTAAAATCTGCTCGTATCCCGGATAATTTTCCACTTCCTCTGTATTTACCATTTGCCCTCCTGGCACACCCCGCTCAATCATCAACGTGGATAAATTTGCGCGAGATGTATAGACAGCGGCAGTCATTCCTGCTGGTCCGGCCCCCGCGATAATGACGTCGTAAATTTTTTCTTCTGACACGTCGTTCCACTCCTTCATTGATTAGTCTTCACCATTATCGTATAGAAAGTTGCGAACGGGCGTCTATTAATTTGCTCATGATAATAGTTCTTTCACTTTCTTTACATATTTTTTCACCGTTGATAATGAAACATGATATTTATCTGCAACCCATTGTTGCGTTACGCGCTGTCCCTGCCGCTGCCGCCATACATACTCCAGCGCCGCCGACCAAGCAGAATGGTTAGAAAATCGCTCATTTGTCGGAAATGCATTCACGACGACGGAAAACCACGCAACGTACATGGTTTCATCAGTCCGATCATTTTTCGCCGACAACTCATTGATAATGATATGGCTATCGATGACATACGCAGGAGACATTCTCACATCGCGAAGCAAAAAATAATCCGCAAATTGGCTAAGGAGCGGATGATCAGCCAAATAACGGCGAATCGCAATGGAAACGGCAGGATCATTTTTGTACGGCGATTCGCTAAGCAAATAAAGCCCATATAACATTTCGGCTATATTTGTCCGGTCAAACCAGCGAATAATTTTTTGCAGCTCCGGATCGACAGACGGGCTGAAGAACGCCCACGGCTCTTCTCCACGTTTGTTAGGATTTACATCTATTACCTTCTCCCAAACATTTTTCGCTAATTCTTCGCGGCCGGTGTAATAGGCTGCATAAGCAAGCCAATAATAAAAGGCATCATCTCCGTCATAGCGGATTTTATATAAATGATATAGCCATTTGAAAGCGAGGTCGAAACGGCCGACAAGCGCGAATGTCGCTCCGAGCTTATAACGATGTTCGATGAAAAACGGATGCACGCATGCTAATTGGTCAGAAAGGCGCTTTACTTGCCGTTCGTCTCGCAAATAATAATAAAAGACGAGGCGGTTGCAAAGCGCGTGCAAATTGCCTGGGCTTCGCTCCAGCACTTGCTCGACAATTTCTTGCGCCTTTTGCACGTTTCCGTTATAAAAATAGGCAAGCGCCAAATTGTTGTACGCTGACCAAAATTCAGGATAGTTAGCAATGATCGTCTCCAACAGACGAATCGCTTCCGGAAACTCTTCTTTTTCCAATAAAAACCGCGCCCGCTCCTGCAACGTAATTAAATCGTCTTGTTCACCGCCGTTTTCCTCTTCTTGGTCAATTTTCAGCAATTCCATTAAATCCTCTATATCCTCGGCAAAATGGCCATTTGGGTCACGCGCCAAATACATTTCCGCATACTTCATCGCTTCGTGGAACAATCCGAGATGAGCAAAGTTATTCGCTAAAAAATAAAAACATTCGTACATCGTTTCATCCAACTCGTGAACGATCTTGAGCAGCCATTGATTCGAGGCTTGATATTCTCCAAGCTCGGCAAGCACGGAGGCAAGCTGCAATGCAAACGAAGCGTTATTCCGATCATATTGGACCGCCCGTTCTAAATATTTTTTCGCTTTATACAAATCGCGTTGTTGATACGCTTGCATTCCCTTTTTGAAATAGTATTCGCCGTTTTGAATAAATGGAATAATTTTTGTTTTTCGCTGTTTCGGCTCCAGTTGTTTTCCCATCGAATCCTCCATCTATGTTGAATTTACCGAAAAAAGTATACCATATTCTTTGCAAAAGCAAACAATAAAAATAAAAGCTGGCTCAAGAAAAAGCCAGCTTGACGCCATTGTTTACCGTTTGGCGTTGTGCCGCTCCGTTAATACTTCCAACACCGCATCAAGCGGAAGTTTTTGCTCTCTTAGCAGCACAAGCAAATGATACAATAAATCGGCGACTTCCCATTTCAGTTCGTCATGGCTGCGGTTTTTCGCGGCAATAATGACTTCGGCCGCTTCCTCGCCGACTTTCTTTAAAATTTTATCGATGCCTTTTTCGAACAAATATGTCGTATACGCCCCTTCAGGTCGTTCGGCATCCCGTTTCGCGATAATTTCCTCTAACGTGTTGATAATCGCAAAACGTTGTGGCGAAGCTTCGTGTTTTTCACCGTTGATCCGGTTGGAAAAACACGAATAGCTTCCCGTATGGCAGGCTGGCCCAGCCGGCTCGACAAGCACAAGGAGTGCGTCGCTGTCACAATCGTAGCGCATGTCGACAATGCGCTGTGTATTGCCGGAAGTGGCTCCCTTATGCCAAAGCTCCCTGCGCGAGCGGCTATAAAACCATGTTTCGCCTGTTTCTAACGATTTTTTTAACGATTCTTCATTCATATAGGCAAGCATCAATACTTCTTTGCTTTGCGCGTCTTGAACAATCGCCGGAACGAGTCCTTTTTCGTCAAATCGGATGTTGGCGAGGTTCATCGAATATTTACCCCTCTTTCTTTTAAATACGCTTTTACTTCTTTTACTGATGTTTCTTTATAGTGGAAAATCGATGCCGCCAGCGCCGCATCCGCTTTTCCGTCCACGAATGCTTCGAGAAAATGTTCGGCGCTGCCAGCCCCTCCAGAAGCAATGACCGGAACGGAAACCGCTTCACTTACCGCTCTCGTCAGCGCAATATCAAAGCCGTTTTTTTCGCCATCGCAATCCATGCTCGTCAGTAAAATTTCGCCCGCGCCGCGGCGGACCGCTTCTTTTGCCCATTCGACAACTTCCAAGTCCGTCGCGTTTCGCCCGCCGTGCGTATACACGCGCCACGAGCCAATTGTCTCATCATATTTCGCATCAATCGCAACAACGATGCATTGCGCCCCGAAAAAGTCCGCTCCTTCTGTAATCAGTTGTGGATTGCGGACAGCAGCCGTATTGAGCGATACTTTATCAGCTCCCGCACGCAAAATCATCTTTATATCATCTAGCGAATGGATCCCACCGCCGACCGTAAACGGGATCGCCAATTGTGCAGCAACTTTCTCGACGACTTCCACCATCGTCTTCCGCCCTTCGTGTGACGCGGAAATATCCAAAAAGACAAGCTCGTCCGCTCCTTGCTCGTCGTAAAACTTCGCCAGTTCAACCGGATCGCCGGCGTCGCGAAGCTGGACAAACTGCACTCCTTTCACGACGCGACCATCTTTCACATCCAAACAAGGAATAATGCGCTTCGTAATCATTCCCCTTGCACCACCTTCAGCGCTTCCGCAACCGTAAACTGCTTCGTGTAGAGCGCTTTGCCGACGATCGCGCCGACGACGCCGTCACCGACGTGTTTTTGCAGCGACACTAAATCTTCAAGCGAGCTGACGCCTCCGGAAGCGATCACATGCTTTCCGGTTGCACGCGCCATTTCGACAGCCGCTTGAATATTCGGACCTGACAACATTCCGTCTGTCGCAATATCTGTAAAGATGAACGTTTGCGCTCCAGATTCTGCCAGCTCTTTTCCAAGGTCTGTCGCTTTGACATTCGACGTGTTAAGCCACCCTTCCGTCGCAACAAACCCATCTTTCGCATCAATGCCGATCGCAATGCGCTCGCCATATTTTTTCAGCATTTCCTTAACAAACGAAGGTTTGGCGATGGCGGCGCTTCCTAAAATGACGCGGGCCACGCCGTTTTCCAAATAATAGACAATGTCGTCTTCCGTACGAATGCCGCCGCCGATTTGCACTTTCACCGGCAGCTGTTTCGCCGTTTCGACAACAAAGCGGTCGTTGACGCGTTTTCCTTCCTTCGCGCCGTCTAAGTCGACCATATGAATCCATTCCGCTCCTTGTTCGGCGAACAAGGCGGCCATTTCGATCGGGGAATCGCCATATACCGTCTCTTTATTATAGTCTCCTTGCAAAAGGCGGACGCATTTGCCGCCGCGCATATCAATCGCCGGATAAATGGTAAACGCCGCCATTACATCCTCTCCTTTCCTTCGACGATCGCTGCGTAGTTTTGCAAAATTTTCATGCCAATCGCGCCGCTTTTTTCCGGATGAAACTGCGTGCCGTACACATTGTCTTTCCCAACGACAGCGGGCACCTCGACATCGTAAAAGCTGCTGGCAAGCACCACACTGTCATCGTTCGTCACCACATAGTACGAATGAACGAAATAAACATGCCCTTCTTCCACATTTTGTAAAAGCGGGGATGAATGGCGAAAAACGAGGCGGTTCCATCCCATATGTGGCACTTTATACCGCTCGCCGCTCGCCGTTACGCCGGGAATGCGGACGACGCGGCCGCTTAGCAGCCCTAATCCTTCCGTCAACCCGTTTTCCTCGCTTTCCTCAAACAATAGCTGCATGCCAAGGCAAATGCCAAGCAATGGCGTTCCTTCATTTACCGCCTCGCGAATAAACTGGTCAAGCTCTGTTTTCCGCAAAATATGCATCGCGTCTTTAAACGAGCCGACCCCCGGCAAAATAAGCCCCTTCGCTTGTCTCAGTTCGTTTGGCTGATCGGAAACGACGTACTCGTAACGAAGTCGTTCTAATGCTTTGCTGACGCTGTATAAATTCCCCATTCCGTAGTCAATAATGCCAATCATCGTCACAACATCCCTTTCGTTGATGGAACGCCTTTGACGCGCGGATCAATCATCGTCGCTTCGTCGAGCGCGCGCCCTAATGCTTTAAACACCGCTTCGATCATGTGATGTGTGTTGCGCCCGTAATGGACGATGACATGCAGATTCATGCGCGCTTCGAGCGCCAATTTCCATAAAAACTCATGGACTAATTCGACATCAAACGTTCCGACTTTTTCGCTTGGAAACTCGCCGCGAAACTCAAAATGCGGGCGGTTGCTTAAATCAACGACAACTTGGGCGAGAGCTTCATCCATCGGGACAAACGCGTTGCCGTAACGTTTAATCCCTTTTTTATCGCCGAGCGCCTCCCGAAGCGCCTGCCCGAGACAAATGCCGATATCTTCGGTCGTATGGTGGTCATCCACCTCCGTATCGCCTTTGGCGGTCACCGTTAAATTAAAGTGGCCGTGCTTCGTAAACAAATCAAGCATATGGGTTAAAAACGGCACGCCGGTATGAAGCTCCGCCTTTCCTTCCCCGTCGATGGCAAATGCCAGCTGAATATCCGTCTCGTTCGTCTTTCGCGAAATCGAAGCATATCTTTCCATGAAACCGTCCCCCTTATTTTTTGAAACGTTCCTCAACGGCGCGCGCATGTGCTTCAAGCCCTTCGAGTCTTGCGAACGCCGCGATTTTTTCGGCATTTCGTTTCAGCGCCGGTTCGCTGTAAAAAATGATGCTCGATTTTTTCACAAACTCATCCACGCTTAATCCGCTCGAAAACCGGGCCGTACCATTCGTCGGCAGCACGTGGTTCGGACCGGCGAAATAATCGCCGACAGGTTCGGAGCTGAAGCGCCCTAAAAAAATCGCTCCTGCGTGGCGGATTTGGCCAAGAAGCTGCATCGGTTCAGCTGTCATTACTTCCAAATGCTCCGGCGCCAATTCATTGACGACTTCCACCGCTTCCGCGAGCGTTTCCGTGACGTAAATGGCTCCGTAATTCTCGATCGCCGAAGCGGCAATCGCTTTGCGCGGCAGCGTTTCGAGCTGTTTTTCGACCTCGCTTGCGACCGCGAGCGCCAATTTCATCGACGGAGTGACGAGAATCGCCGAAGCGCGCTCATCATGTTCAGCTTGCGACAACAAGTCAGCGGCGATTTCGTTCGCATTTGCCGTTTCATCAGCCAACACGAC
Source organism: Parageobacillus sp. KH3-4 (assembly GCF_022846435.1). Lineage (NCBI taxonomy): Bacteria > Bacillati > Bacillota > Bacilli > Caryophanales > Anoxybacillaceae > Parageobacillus > Parageobacillus sp. KH3-4. The sequence goes on along the minus strand of NZ_AP025627.1, from coordinate 436,470 downwards.
GATTTCGCTCGGTCCGGCGATCATGTCAATCGCCACTTGCCCAAACACTTCTCGTTTGGCAAGCGCCACATAAATGTTGCCTGGTCCGAAAATTTTATCGACCGGACGAATCGTTTCCGTTCCGTACGCGAGCGCGGCAATCGCCTGCGCGCCGCCGACTTTATATATTTCTTTCACGCCCAATTCATTGGCCGCGACTAACACGCCGGCCGGGAGCGTCCCGTTTTTATTTGGCGGAGATGCGATCACGATTCGTTTGACTCCAGCCACTTGAGCAGGAATAACGTTCATAAGCACCGATGACGGGTACGCCGCCGTCCCTCCTGGAACGTACAGCCCAACCGCATCGAGCGGCGTTATTTTTTGTCCAAGCATCGTGCCGTCTTCTTTCGCGGTGATCCATGATTCCTTCTTTTGCCGCTCGTGGTAATCGCGAATGTTTTCCGCCGCTTCGCAAATGATGCGAAGCGCTTCCTCGCTGATGTTTTGATACGCCGTTTCGATTTCTTCGTCTGTCACGCGCAGCGAATCGAGACGCACGCCATCGAATTTTTCCGTATAGCTTTTCAGCGCTTCATCGCCGCGGGCGCGCACAGCGGCAATAATCTCCAACACCGCACGCCGCTGTTCTTCCGTCCCCGATTCGATGGTGCGGCGCAATGATACACGGCTTTGCACTCGTTCGACTTTCACTGTTTTCCTCTCCTTCATTGCGGAATGACTTCTGACAAACGGTGGACCAACACGTCAACTTCTTCGTCTTTTATTCGATAACTAACCGGATTGACGATTAATCTTGATGTGACATCAGCGATTTTCTCCAACTCCACAAGCCCGTTTTCTTTCAGCGTCCGCCCGGTCGAGACGATATCGACGATGCGGTCGGCAAGCCCAATGAGCGGAGCGAGCTCGATGGAACCATTCAGCCGAATAATTTCGACTTGTTCTCCTTGTTCGCGAAAATAGCTCGAGGCGATGTTCGGGTATTTCGTCGCCACGCGTGGCGCAATTTGCGGCATGCGCCCGTTTGGCAAGCCCGCCACTGCCAAATGGCATTTACTAATCTTTAAATCTAAAAGTTCATATACATCACGTTCTTCTTCCATCATAACGTCTTTGCCGGCGATGCCCAAATCGGCCACCCCATGTTCGACGTATGTGACAACATCCATCGGCTTGGCAAGAATAAGGCGCATATTTTCTTCAGGCACTTCCATCATCAGCTTTCTTGATTCGGCGAATTCCGCCGGGAGCAGATATCCCGCTTTTTGCAACAGTTCGAGCGCTTCGGCGAAAATCCGCCCTTTCGGCATCGCAATCGTCAGCACCGCTCACTCCTCCTTTCCTCCGCTGCCGAGTAAATAGGTAATCGGCTGATATTTCTTGCTGTATGCGTCAATATCGCGGATGCCTAAAATATGCTGGAGCACGACGCGCTTTCCTTCCCGCCGCTTCGTTCTCGCAAGCTCAAGCGCTTCAGCGAACCGCTCTTGGCTAAACACGATGCACTCGATCGCCGCCTCCGCCTCCGATTCCCCAAGCGCTTCAATTAATCGGTCGACGCGAATGCCAAACCCGGTCGCTGGAGCTTTTCGCGAAAATTTTTCCAGCAATTCGTCGTAGCGACCGCCATTTCCGATCGGAAAGCCAACATGTTCGGCATATACTTCAAATAAAATGCCCGTATAATAACTCATATGGCTGACGAGCGTCATATCGATTTTCACCGCGTCGTCCACACCGTATAGCCGAAGCGCGCCAGAAAGTTCGCAGAGCTCGTTGACTGCACGCTTTCCTTCCTCGCTATGGACAAGCTCTCTGGCGTTTTCCATCGCCTGGTCGTTGCCGCGCAAATGCAATAATTGGAGCAAGCGTTTTTGATCGATAGAAGAAAGAGGAAGGGACTTTACGTGTTCGCGGTAGCCGACGTAATTTTTTTCGTATAAAAAGCGGCGCAATACGCTGGCGCGCTCTTCGTTTCCTAAAATTTCTAAAAACAGGGCATTGACGTAGCCGATATGGCCGATCGCCACCGTGAAATGCCGCAGTCCAGCTTGTTTAAGCGCTGCGATCATGACGCTAATGACTTCTGCATCGGCTGAGACCGTGCCGTCCCCAATGCACTCAACACCGATTTGCTCAAATTCCGCCGGACGCCCGCCTTCGCGCTGCTGGGCGCGGAACACGTTAGCGTTATAAGCGAGTCGGAGCGGATTGCCGTCTTTATAAAGACGGGAAGCAGCCAGCCTTGCGATCGGGGCGGTCATATCGGGGCGAAGGACAAGAGTATGCCCTTGCTGGTCAAGCAGCTTAAACAGCTGATGGTCGTCAATCGCCGAAGCGGCGCCGACTGTCTCATAATATTCCAACGTCGGCGTTTCGATCAATTCATATCCCCATGTTTCAATTTCACGAATCATCGCCTGGCGAACGCGTTTTTTGATTTCATATAAAAACGGTAATGTATCGCGCATGCCGAGAGGTTTTTCAAACATAAACAATTTTTTCGTCATGTCCCACACGTCCTTTATGACAAATACTTTAGTTTGCTAATATGGTAGAGAAGTGAAGTTATTAGTAGTTTACTCCTCATAAACCCGTACGTCAACTATAAAATACATTTTAGGCAAAAGTGACGTACAAAAAGGATAAATCCAGCGAAAAGAATTTAGAAAACAACAAAACGAGCAGGATGGCGCACCACCTGCTCGTTCATACTTTCCTCCTATCAAACACCCAACTCCTGTATTAAACGCTGAAATGTATAAAACGCCGGTTTCGGAGTATAATCATCTCGCATAATACCAAATTGATGGAACAGATCATTAATGGAACTGTCCGCATCACGCAAGCCAAAAAGCTCATAATGTGTGATGTTAAGTTCTTGGCGTAACGCATAAACAGTTCGGATGATCGCTTCCAGCACCTTAGCCTGATGTTCATACGATCTGTCTTCGCCGGTAAAAGGATGTTTTCCGGTAGGCCAACCGTTCTCGGTAATCCGTATAGGAACCGATTCGGGTATGTGGGCAGTCTTCAGATTTTTTTCGCGAAAACGGCGCAACACATACTCCACGGAAGCCGGTATATCTTTCAGGTCAATCGATTTTTCAAATACATCCGTATAGAAATTATATCCGACATAATCCAATGACTCGACAAAAATTCGTCCGCCCAGCTGAAAAATGCTTTCCCAGAAATCCGGAACAACCGGACCAAAATGATCTGGAACCGCAGCGAACCCGATATTCACCTGCACGTTAGCCGCTTCCGTTTCCTCTTTCGCTGCAATAACTCCCTGCACCAAAGCGTTTTGGACGTTCGGTTTGGAGCCTTCCGTAAACGTCAAGTTCGCTTCGCCCGTAATTTGCAAGGAATCGAGAGCAAAGCTATATTGTCTGATGATGGCACGAATCAGCTCGAGCCAGCCATCTAGCTCCATCCCTGCGTCTTGAAATCCTAGCGCCATATCCCACTTGAATCCCCACTTTACTCCCAAGTTGACATAACGTTCTACGTAAGATAAGACTTTATTTACCGATTCGGGTCCGACATAGACAACATAGGTTCTAGGCAATAACGATTTTTCTGGCCCCTGAAGCTCTTTTAATGCCGAATAAATTTTCTCATAATCATCCTTCGGCCCAACTGCTAAGCCTGTCGGCGTCCCCGCTACACTAAACGGATAAACCCCAAAAATTAAACCAGACGAAATCATAAAAGAACCCTCTCTTCCTTATGTTTTGAGAAATCATGCAACCCAACGAGTTAGGTTTGTATGATGCTGCCTGCTTGCCTTGGCAACGAATGAAATTGAATTGTGATTCGCATCAAGATAAACTAACTTTAGTAAATAAATGTTTTCTACAACCCACAAAATATTTAATAAATATTTACTTTTATATTCAGGATAATGTTGAAATAATTTAAATTAACTCAAATAAATAATAAATAATTATTTACTAAATATCAATGTGCTTTTGAAAAAAGAAAGGATGCATGCAAATGACACGGATTCAAAAAATCGCCGAAAGCTTTGCCCAACTTCTTCCCCTGTTTGATAATAAAGTTTTCAAACCGATCATCCAGGCTACCCCGATTCCGAAAAAAAAATCGGATTTGACTCATTTGCAGTATCACATTTTAGAAACTTTGTTCCATGCAAAAACAGGAATCTCGATGACGGAGTTGGCCCAACACTTAAGAATTTCCAAACAGCAATTAACCCCTCTGATGCGAAAATTAGAGGAGAAAGGCTATGTAATAAAAGCGCAAGATTCTACTGATAGACGAGTTGTTATACTGATGCTGACGGAAAAAGGGAAAGGCATTGTAAAGAAGCGCTGGGAGGAAATTTATCGCCTATTTTGTGACAGGTTAGAGAAACTGAGCGAGGATGACTTGATGGACTTGGACTATGCGATCACCAAAATGATCCGAATTATGGGCAAGCTGGAATAAGTCTCATTTCCAAACGGCATATGCACATTAACAGCAAAAACCAAAACGTATAAATCTATCTCAAAAATAAAGGGATTAGAGCTCTCTTGCCAATTGGACGAAAGGGAGAAAGGAATGGATGTGAAGAAGGAACCTGATTGTTGACAATCTACCAAATGAACCTTGGGAACTGCCAAACTCGCTGGATGAAGGAGAAACCGGTCTCCCACCTCTACATAAATGGTAGGTGGGAGACTTAATCTATTCGGAATGGTCTTTTCTCCGCTCCATCTCTTCTTTCGTGTAAATAATTCGCATCGGATTGCCAGCGACAAACGCTCCGGCCGGAACATCTTTATGAACGACAGTGCCGGCGGCGACGACGGCGCGATCGCCAATGACGACGCCAGGAAGCACGGTCGAATTGGCGCCGATCATCACTTCATCGCCGATAACGACATTGCCGAGACGGTATTCATCAATTAAATATTCATGCGCCAAAATCGTCGTATTGTAGCCAATCACGCAATTGCGGCCGATTTGAATTTTTTCCGGAAACATAATATCCGGCATGACCATAAAAGCAAGCGCCGTTTTTTCCCCGATTTTCATGCGCAAAAACGTGCGGTACAGCCAGTTTTTCACCGCTAAAAACGGCGTATAGCGGCCGATTTGAATGACGATCACGTTTTTGAGCACTTTCCAAAACGACACGGTTTTATAAATTTGCCACAAGGAATTTGCGCCTGATAACGGATATTTCGTCGTCCGTCTCACGCATTTTTCACTCCTACAATCGCCAATAAATCGCTCATTTTTTCAAGCATAAAATCCGGCTCATATTGCTGTAAGTACTCCCGCCCTTTAATCGTCCATGCCACTCCTGCCGTTTTCGTGCCAGCGTTTTTTCCTGCCAAAATATCGTGATAATTGTCGCCGACCATTAACGCTTCATCCGGCGTGGATCGCAGCAAATCGAGCGCTTTATAAATCGGCTCTGGGTCCGGCTTCGCATGCTTGACGTCATCAAGCCCAACGACGCAGCTGAAAAACGGCTCTAGCCTTGTTTTCTTTAATCCTCTTACCGCTGTTTGATGAATTTTTGTCGTCACGACGCCAAGGCGAAAACCATTTTTGTATAGCGTTTCGATCGTTTCATACACCGTTTCAAATTCGCGGATGAGCGCGTCGTGCTGCGCGTGATTGAAGGCGCGATATGTATCGATCATTTCTTGCGCGCGCGACGGATCTAACGCGTTGAACGTTTCATCAAGCGGGGGGCCAATAAACGGCAAGACGTCCTCGCGCGTATATTTTCCCGGATAATATTTTTCTAACGTATGCAAAAACGATCGAATAATTAATTCGTTTGTATCAACCAACGTCCCATCGAGGTCAAACAATATCGTCCGAATATTCATAGCGTCGCTTCCTTCCTTTTTGCTTCCTCCCCGCGATTCCAAATAAAGCTGACAAGCATCGTTAATAAAATGGCGGTCGTCAAGCGGATGATAAGCAGCGGCCACACCGGAATCCCAAGCGGCACAAACACTAGCGTGTCTTCGACAACCGCGTGGCAAGATACGAGAAAAATAAACGCCAGCGTCAAATCACGCTTCGATACCCCGTCTTCTTTGACCGCCTGAATCATCACGCCTGCACCGTATGCTAGACCAAACACGAGTCCAGCCGCCAGTGTCAACGAAGTGTTTTCTTTCATGCCGAGCGCTTTTGTCAACGGCGCCATCCAGCGTGAAAAAACATGAATCCACTTTAGCTCTTTCAATATTTGAATTCCAATCATCAGTGGAATCACGATCACCGCTAACTGCACGATCCCAAGGCACGCTTTTTTTATCCCGGCAAATAAAATAGCTCCCCAGCTTGTTAGCTGCTCTGAAGAACTGGAAACAAAGCCATATTGCGCCGTCTCACTTCCTCCTTGCCAAAGATGGTGAATCAGTAGCGCGGCAATGATCGCCAGACTGAGGCGAACGACGACCATTAACGCAATGCTCATTCCCGTTCTCGAGGCAACAGTCGACTCGATAAGCAAGTTGTGGGAAAACGAAAGCATTACCGCTAAAATCAATACTTCTTTTACCGTTAAATCCAACGTTAAAATCGCGCCAATTCCCGCGTACAAGTTCAATAAGTTGCCGAGCACAAGCGGAATTGCCGCGTCTCCCGGAAGCCCGATCCATTTCATCAACGGAGTGACAAGCTGAATGATCCATTGCAACACAGGGGTATGCTGCAAAATGGACACGAGGAGCGTTATAGGGAAAATCACTTTTCCAAGCGTCCACGTCGTCTGCAGGCCAACTGCAAGCCCCCGCCGTAATATTCCAACCATGTCTCTTCTCCCCTTTTCTAATCGTTATACCGCTCCTTTGCCAACCCTTTCTTTCTGCGAAATACCCATAAACATACCGAAAGTATAATAAGCATAACAGAAACGACTTGCGCGATGCGAAGGTGACTTGTCAACATCAAACTATCGGTGCGCATCCCTTCAATGTAAAACCGACCGGCCGAATACCAAATTAAATAGCTGAGAAACAATTCGCCACGCCGAAGATTGACGCGCCGCAGCCACAGCAGCAGCAAAAACCCGGCAAAATCCCAAAGCGATTCATATAAAAACGTCGGATGGTAATATTGACCGTCAATATACATTTGATTAATAATAAAATCCGGCAAATGCAAGCTTTCCAAAAACTCCCGCGTCACCGGGCCGCCGTGCGCTTCCTGATTCATAAAATTCCCCCAGCGCCCGATCGCCTGCCCTAAAATGATGCTTGGCGCCGCAATGTCCGCAATCTTCCAAAACGAAAGCCCTCTCGCTTTCGCAAAGACGATTCCTGTCGCGACCGCGCCGAGCAATCCGCCGTGAATCGCGAGACCACCTTCCCAAATTTTCGGGATTTCTGATAGATGTTTCGAATAATAACTCCACTCAAAAATCACATAATAGGCGCGCGCGCATAAAATCGCGATCGGCACCGCGAACAAAACGAGGTCGACAAACGTTTCTTTTGGGAGTCCGCGCCGCTCCCCTTCCCTCGTCGCCAGCCATAATCCGATCAATACACCCGTTCCGATAATGACGCCATACCAATAAATCGTGATCGGGCCGAGATGCAAAAAAACACGGTCTAGCGGTTGAATCGTCGCATCCATCGCTTTATTCCTCCTAACTGTTATTCGTAATCATGCTCGCCATCTTCAATCGCATCGGTCAAGCGCGCGGAAAACTCCTCCGCCGCGTTTACCCCCATTCGTTTCAAGCGGAAATTCATTGCGGCCACTTCGACAATCACAGCCAGATTTCGTCCCGGTCGCACCGGTATCGTCAATTTCGGCAATTCTGTGTCAAGAATTTTTACTTTTTCTTCTTCCAACCCGAGACGATCGTATTGTTTATTCGGATCCCAAAGTTCCAAATCGATCACTAACGAAATGCGTTTATGCGTCCGCACCGCTCCGGCGCCAAACAATGTCATCATATTAATAATGCCTAACCCGCGGATTTCCAGTAAATGTTCAATCAACTCTGGCGCGCTGCCAACGAGCATTCCTTCATCTTCTTGGCGAATTTCGACACAGTCGTCCGCGACGAGCCGATGACCTCGTTTTACTAATTCAAGCGCCGTTTCGCTTTTGCCAACTCCGCTCTTGCCAGTGATTAATACTCCGACGCCGTAAACATCGACCAACACACCGTGAACCGCTGTGGTCGGCGCCAATTTACTTTCCAAATAGTTCGTCAAGCGGCTCGCAAGGCGTGTTGTTTTCATCGTTGAGCGCATCACCGGCACCGATTGCCGCTCAGAAGCTTCCATCAATTCCGGCGGAACTTCCAGCCCGCGCGATACGATAATCCCTGGAGTAATATCGGTACAGAGCTGCTCCATTCTTACTTTTTTCTCTTCTGGGCTTAACGTTTCATAAAACGAAAGCTCCGTTCTGCCTAACAGCTGAATCCGTTCGGCCGGATAATACGCGAAATAGCCCGCCATTTCAATGCCGGGGCGGGACAAGTCGCTCGTCGTAATCGGACGGTAAATTCCTTCCGCGCCGCTCACCAATTCCAGCTGGAACTTTTCGATAATATCTTTTGTGCGCACTTTCGGCATGTCGGAATTTCTCTCCTTTCTTGTCTTTTTTCATTTTAGCATTTTTCTTTCTCGCATTGAAAGGGAAACATCCACCCAACAAAAAGAGGCGGATGCCCTTGTTCCGCCTCAAACGTTTATTTTTGTAACAACGGTTCAATGATCGCTTTTTGAACGAGCAAATGGAAAAAGGAAAGAACAATCGAAGCGAGAAGCGCCGTGCCGAATCCATCAATTTCAAAGGCGTCACCCATTAACGCTGCCGTCATCAGCAAAGTAATAGCATTAATGACGAACAAAAACAATCCGAGCGTCAAAATCGTCGCAGGCAATGTTAACAAAATTAAAACGGGACGCACGACAACGTTTAAAATGGATAAAATCATACTCGCAATAAAAGCGGCGCCAATGCCGCTAAATTGAATGGAATCAAAATATCCGTCAATTGCCATCAATAAAACCGTATTCACAAATACGCCAATTAACCAATTAATCATTTACTATCACCGTCTTTTTCATGATGTTCTTCCATTTACTCATACCCCTTCTTCCATCATTTGCAGAGAAACGGAGCCCGCTTTCGAATCCGCATAAATATGAAGCGGTTGTTTGGAAGGGTTTTCACATGCAAAGCGGATCATTTTTTGCGCAGTTTCCTGTTTTTCCTCTACAGGTGATACGTTCGGGTGCTGACAGATCAAACTGCCGAGGTTCGTTCTCATTTCGCCTTCCAAACATATATCGCGGGGAAGCCGCAATGCAATATTTCCCGTGACCGTTTTTCCGGTAATGACCCCATCTTCTCTTTCCGTTGCGTACGTAATCCCGCCGCTAAACGTCCGCAGCCGCGCGTAACGGTTATTTCCATTCAGTTTGATTTCCCCATGGATCGTCTCCGCTTCCACTTCCTCTACCGCACTACGCTCAAGAATAATCGATCCATTTGCCGTCTCTAATTCCGCTTTTTCAGCGAAAAGGCGCTGAAGCGTGATCGAACCGTTTACGTTTTTAATATGCAGCTCATTTGCGTGTAGGCGCTCGATATCGACATTCCCATTAAAAAGGCGAAAATGTACATCTTGATAGCGTGCTTGCGGGACATAGATCGTCGCATTTGTTTTCATAAACGGTTTCGCGACGGAAAAGCGGAAACGTCCGTTTTGCACGAAAAACAACGTCTCTTCTATAAATGACCGCCGCGCCGCATCCGGTGATTCAAGACGATAAACTTTCGCTTCACATTCGACGCGAACGTCCGCTTGTTCCCATGGCACCACTTTTATATTTCCGTTGGCAATATGCACATCGATTTCTTGCAAAGCGACATTGTTTTGTTGAAAAATATGTCTCACTTCCATCGGATTGGCAAACGGAAAATCAAATTCTTTCACTTTTTTTACGGTTGCATCTAAAAAATCAAACAATTTCTCTTTCAGCGAATCCATTTTTACGGAATGCTGTTTTGCATTCGAATGCGACTCGGACGCATGATGCAGATCAAGCAAGCCGGTGTTGCTTTTTTGTTCGTCTAACCTTTCGAGCAGCGTAAGCGCCTCTTCTACTGTAAGTTTCCCTTCCTGCACCATTTTTAATATGCGTTTTTTCTCTTCCATGGATGCTTCCCTCCATTTATTTCATTTTAATACCCGGATTCCTTGAACAATATTCCAAACCACAATGACCAAGTTGACAATTCCCGCTATGGCAAAACCGATCCATACAAGTCCGCCTCCTACTAAAAAAGAAATATCGTTATATTGCTGCGTAACCCCCATAGAAATGCCTAGAATAATGAAAAATGCAATCGTGGCGGCCGGAATGCAATGGGAAAGAAACGCTTTTTTCGCATGTTTTTTCACTTCTTGATCATCGGTCACAAAATAAACGATAATCGGAAAAACAAATCCGGCAAAAAGAATGCTGAAATAACATAATGATGCGAGCACTTTGTTGGAATTCACGAAAAACTCCTCCTTTTGTTTTTTATATACGACCGCGGTCAAGAAAAGTTTCATGAAGAAGATACGATTAGAGAAAAGCAAAACGGCAAAGGCTATGCCCTTGCCGTTTCATACAACGCCCGCATTCGTTCGCGGTCGCGTTGCAGTATTGGTTTTAAATAGCGGCCAGTATACGAATTTTCTGCTTCGGCCACTTCCTCCGGCGTTCCCGTTGCCACGATTTGTCCTCCTTGTTCGCCGCCTTCTGGCCCAAGATCGATAATGTAGTCCGCCGTTTTAATGACGTCAAGATTGTGCTCAATCACAAGAACAGTATCCCCGTTCTCGACTAAGCGCTGCAACACTTTCAATAAGCGGGCAATGTCGTCGACGTGAAGCCCGGTCGTCGGCTCGTCTAAAATATAGAGCGTCCGGCCTGTCGAACGGCGGTGCAATTCTGCAGCTAATTTGACACGTTGCGCTTCTCCGCCCGACAATGTCGTTGCCGGCTGCCCAAGCTTCATATACCCTAAGCCGACATCATACAGCGTCTGTAATTTCCGTTTAATTTTCGGGATATTCCCGAAAAACTCAAGCGCATCTTCCACCGTCATCTCGAGCACTTCCGCAATATTTTTTCCTTTGTATGTCACTTCTAGCGTTTCGCGATTATACCGTTTGCCATGGCATACTTCACACGGAACGTACACATCAGGCAAAAAGTGCATTTCAATTTTAATAATGCCGTCGCCATGGCACGCTTCGCATCGCCCGCCTTTGACGTTAAAACTGAAGCGTCCTTTTTTATACCCGCGCACTTTTGCTTCGTTCGTCGCCGCAAACACTTCGCGAATATCATCAAACACGCCCGTATATGTCGCCGGGTTGGAGCGAGGCGTACGGCCAATCGGCGATTGGTCAATGTCAATGACTTTATCTAAATGTTCAAGCCCTTTAATCGTTTTATGCTCGCCTGGCTTCTCTTTCGCACGGTGCAGTTTTTGCGCAAGCGCCTTATACAAAATTTCATTGACGAGCGTGCTTTTGCCGGAACCGGATACGCCGGTGACCGCGACAAACGTGCCAAGCGGAATTTTGACCGACACGTTTTTTAAGTTATTTTCTTTCGCGCCAACAATCTCAATCCATCGTCCATCCGGCTTGCGGCGCTCGCTTGGAATAGGGATGAATTTTTTTCCCGATAAATATTGCCCGGTGAGCGAGTCCGGGTTGTTCATCACTTCTTGCGGCGTTCCGGCTGCAACGACTCGGCCGCCGTGAATGCCCGCGCCCGGCCCGATATCAATTAAATAATCGGCGGCAAGCATCGTATCTTCGTCATGTTCGACGACAATAAGCGTGTTGCCGATATCGCGCATGCTTTTTAACGTCGCGATCAAACGGTCATTATCGCGCTGATGAAGCCCAATCGACGGCTCGTCCAAAACGTAAAGCACCCCGGTCAAGCGCGAGCCGATCTGCGTCGCCAGGCGAATGCGCTGCGCTTCTCCGCCCGAAAGCGTTCCAGCGGAGCGGTTGAGTGTTAAATAATCGAGCCCGACATTCTTTAAAAAACCGAGCCGCTCGCGGATTTCACGCAAAATGAGATGGGCAATCTTCTGCTCTTTTTCGCTTAGCTGCAAGTTTTCGAAAAACGCAAGCGCCTCCGTAACTGAGAGCGCCGTCACTTCGCCGATATGTTTGCCGCCGACGAGCACAGCGAGGCTTTCTTTTTTCAAACGGTTTCCTTTGCACGTCGGACATGGCTGCTGCGCCATATATTTTTCCATTTGTTCGCGAACATAATCAGAACTCGTTTCACGATAGCGGCGCTCAACGTTCGGAATAACTCCTTCAAAAACGATATATTGCTCGCGAATTTGCCCGAAATCGGTCTGGTAGCGGAAGTAAATTTTCTCACCGCCGCTGCCGTATAAAATTTTATCGAGCTGCTCCTTCGGCAAGTCTTTTACTGGCACATCCATGTCAATGCCGTAATGGTTGCACACCGCTTCCAACAGCTGCGGATAATATTGCGAGCTTTGCGGCTCCCACGGAGCGATGGCGTGCTCGCGCAATGTCAGCTCATCGTTCGGAATGACTAAATCAGGATCGACTTCGAGCGTCGCACCGAGGCCGTCACAATCCGGGCATGCGCCGTACGGGCTGTTAAACGAAAACAGGCGCGGCTCGAGCTCGCCAATCGAAAAGCCGCAATACGGGCACGCATGCTTTTCGCTAAACAGCAGCTCCTCCTGGCCAATGACATCAATCAGCACTTTTCCGTCCGCAAGCTTTAAAGCGGTCTCTAACGAATCCGCCAAACGCGAAGCAATCCCGTCTTTGATGATAATCCGGTCGACGACGACTTCGATCGAATGTTTTTTATTTTTCTCGAGCTCAATATTTTCTGTAAGCTCCCGCATTTCCCCGTCGACGCGCACGCGCACATACCCTTGTTTGCGAATGTCCTCCAGCGTCTTCGCATGCGTCCCTTTCCGGCCGGAAACGATGGGAGCGAGAATTTGCATTTTCGTTCGTTCTGGATAGGCAAGAAGCCGGTCGACCATTTGTTCGATCGTCTGCGATGTAATTTCGATGCCGTGCTCCGGACAAACCGGGCGGCCGATGCGGGCAAACAAAAGCCGCAAATAATCGTAAATTTCCGTGACCGTTCCGACGGTCGAACGCGGATTGCGGCTCGTCGTCTTCTGGTCGATTGAAATCGCCGGCGACAGCCCTTCAATCGCATCGACATCCGGCTTATCCATTTGCCCTAAAAACTGGCGGGCGTACGCTGAGAGTGATTCGACGTAGCGCCGCTGTCCTTCCGCATAAATCGTATCAAAGGCAAGCGACGATTTCCCCGAACCGGAAAGCCCCGTCAACACAACAAGCTTGTCGCGGGGAATTTCGACATTGATATTTTTTAAATTATGGGCTCTCGCACCTTTGACAATGATTTTATCAGTTGCCATATATTCACAATCATCCTTCCGCTTTTAACTCGAAAATAATATCGCGTAATTGGGCAGCCCGCTCGAAATCGAGCGCCTTTGCCGCCTCTTTCATTTCTTTTTCCAAATCGGCGATCAGCTTTTCCCGTTCTTTCTTCGTCATTTTGCCGTAAGACGGCTTTGCATCGTATGTTTCTTTTTCTTCCGCCGCATACGTCGCGCGGATGACATCGCGGATTTCTTTCTTCACCGTCTGCGGCACAATGCCGTGCTCACGGTTATACGCCTCTTGAATCGCACGGCGCCGTTTTGTTTCATTAATCGCAATTTCCATCGATTTCGTAATCGTATCGGCGTACATAATGACATGGCCATTCGCGTTTCTTGCAGCGCGGCCGATCGTTTGGATCAGTGAACGTTCCGAGCGCAAAAATCCCTCTTTATCCGCATCCAAAATGGCGACAAGCGATACTTCTGGAATATCCAGCCCTTCCCGCAACAAGTTGATTCCAACAAGCACATCGTATTTGCCAAGCCGCAAATCGCGAATGATTTCAATGCGCTCGAGTGTTTTAATTTCCGAATGCAAATACGCGACTTTAATGCCGACTTCTTTCAAGTAATCTGTTAAATCTTCCGCCATTTTTTTCGTCAGCGTCGTCACGAGCGTCCGTTCATTCCGCTTCACGCGCTCCTGAATTTCCCCGATTAAATCATCGATTTGCCCTTCAATCGGGCGGACGTCAATCGTCGGATCCAACAGCCCCGTCGGACGAATAATTTGTTCGACGACTTCCGGGCTATGTTCGAGCTCGTACGGACCAGGAGTGGCGGAAACATAAATAATTTGGTTGATTTTTTGCTCAAATTCCTCAAACGTTAACGGACGGTTATCAAGCGCAGACGGCAAGCGGAAGCCATGGTCGACAAGCACTTGCTTTCTCGCCCGGTCTCCGTTGTACATACCGCGGAGTTGCGGCAATGTCACATGCGATTCATCCACGATGATTAAAAAATCGTCAGGAAAATAATCGAGCAGCGTATACGGCGTCGAGCCTGGCGGGCGCAACGCCAAATGGCGGGAATAGTTTTCAATTCCCGAACAAAAGCCCATTTCCCTCATCATCTCTAAATCGTAGCGCGTCCTCTGCTCAAGCCGCTGCGCCTCTAGCAGTTTCCCTTGTTCCCGCAATTCGCGCAGCCGCTCTTCTAACTCTTTTTCAATATTTTCGATCGCTAAGCGCATCTTTTCTTCCCGCGTCACGAAGTGGGAAGCCGGAAAAATCGCGACATGCTCGCGTTCCGCGATAATTTCCCCCGTCAGCGCGTCGACTTCGCGAATGCGGTCAATTTCATCGCCAAAAAATTCAACGCGAATACAATGCTCGTCCCGAGAAGCAGGAAAAATCTCAACGACATCTCCGCGAACCCGGAACGTTCCGCGTTGAAAGTCAATGTCGTTCCGTTCATATTGGATATCGACAAGACGGCGCAGCAAAACATTGCGCTCGATTTCCATGCCGACGCGCAGCGACACGACAAGTTCACGGTATTCTTCCGGCGATCCTAACCCGTAAATGCACGATACGCTTGCGACAATAATGACATCGCGCCGCTCAAACAGCGCCGATGTCGCCGAGTGCCGCAGCTTGTCAATTTCGTCGTTAATCTTTGCGTCTTTTTCAATATACGTATCCGTCTGCGGCACATACGCCTCCGGCTGGTAATAATCGTAGTAGCTGACAAAATATTCAACTGCATTGTTCGGAAAAAACTCTTTTAACTCGCTGTATAATTGCCCTGCTAACGTTTTATTATGGGCAATCACAAGCGTCGGTTTGTTTACTTCTTTAATGACGTTCGAAATCGTAAACGTCTTTCCTGTCCCCGTTGCCCCTAACAGCGTTTGGTGCTTTACGCCTTTGCGAATGCCTTCGACCAGTTTGGCGATCGCTTGTGGCTGATCTCCTTGCGGCTTATATGCCGACACTAATTCAAAACGGTCTCCCACCGATTCGACCTCCTGTTTCGTTTCATCTTAATTTTCATTGTAGCACATCAGCAAAAAAGATGCATAAAAAAGCGAACTTATATTCGTTCCAAAATAGAAAACGACTTCCAATGAAAAAACGAACGGCATTTTTGCCGTTCGCCGCGATTAAACATGACTGTATGTCGTGCGATTATTCTTTTAACTGTTTTACCATTTTTCCCGCATACAAAAACCCAACCGTCGTTGATACGATATCCGCCAAAATTTCATGCAGCTCGTCCGTGTATCCTCTAAAATAGGAAGCGACGAGTAACGCGACTGTCAACAACGTCCCAATATAATGATTATACGTAACGCGAGTAAATAACAGCACAAGCAAACATGGCACAATTAACGCAATAATAAACCACATACGAAATCCCCTTATTAGACGGCTTCTAACGCCCATTTTTCCCGCTCTTTGACAAACAACAGACCAAGCTCATGATGTTCGTCTTCATATAACGCTCCTTGGACGAAACGAACTTCTTCATTTTCGTCCACCACTTCTAATTTACAAAATGCCCGGTTTCGTTGCAACGCTTCATAAAATTCCGTTTCCGTTTTTACCGGCACCCCGTTCACTTTCGTGATCACTTCGCCAATTTGCAGCCCCATTTTTTCCGCCTTCGAGTGTGGAAGAATGCCTAAAATGACAAGCCCATGTTCACGCTTCGAAAAATGCGGAGGCTTCAAGCGGTCTTGTCGATGCAGGGAGAAAGCAAGCCATTCTCTTCCGATCAACGCAAGCGCCGCCGCAACTATTGAAAGCGGCACATACCAATATCCGCCTATGGCAAACAAGCTAACCATCCATGCGAGCAGCATCATTTTTTGGCCGGCGAAACGAATCGAAGTTTTCGGGAGCGTCCCTTGTACGCGCTGGGAAAATCCGATGAAAAACGGCACAAGCATCAATGAATAAGAATCCCCGTCACAAGGAAACAACGGCCACCATGAAAATGGCGGTGGAAGCTCCCCGGCCACCGGAAGCAATACAGGAACGAACCAAAGCCGCTGTGACCAGTGCTCCCCAACGACAAAGCCGCGCTTGCTTTTCGCTAGCTGCGGAGATGTTTCGATGGCGCCGTTACGTAAAATAAGCCACGCTTCTACAAAAAGCAATAAGGCGAGCAAAATCGCGAGCGCCGCCACATTCGTCTCGCCAAGCTCTGGAAAAAAGCGTTTCAAAGCCGGGAAAATTTCTTTATCGTTTGCTAGAAAACTAACAATCAACAACGTCGTTCCCACCGTATACGCTGGAGAAAGCAGCCGCATTTGCAACGTCAATCCAAACGCGATCGTCACAAGTGCAATGAGTGAAACAGCATCACGCGGCAACGCGACGCCGGCAGCGATAGTCGCTAGCGATAAAATCAACCCAGCAGCGAGGCCGCTTCGCCAAAAAAACTTGCTTTCATGATACGGACTGTATACGCGAATATGAAAATATTTTCTTTCCCGTTTTACACGCCGCCATCCAGCGGCAAGCGCCAACACTATTCCGTAGTAAAACAACGGCTGCACAAATAGCCGCAAAACACCTCGGAGCGCTTCCAACACCCATATGGACATACCGCCACCACCTCGTTATATTCGCGACCCTTTATTTTTTATTCTACCAAATCGCTGTCATAAATCCTATGATCGCACGCATATTTTTTTCAGCAGCTTTTGCCACTTGATGCCGAACTGTTCCGCATCACCACTTTCTTTGCCGAATCCGCACTAGTTTTGTCAAGCAGAAAGGAATTTCCGCCGCGGTGGAAAATGATATAAAACAAGATGGAAAAGGAGGAATCATGTAGATGGAATTAAAAACAAGCAATATCGCGAAACGCCTTGGAGTATCGCCGAAAACGATTCAGCGCTGGGTAAAAAAATATCATATCCCATGCAAGAAAAATGAAGCGGGCCACTACGTATTCGACGCCGAAGCGGTCTCTCTGTTGGAACAAATAAAATTTGAACAAGGAGCGGCATTGGAACAACGCGACAGCCAAGAGCCGCCAAACCAATTCTCCGCTGAAGCGCTATTCACCGTTTACAATCAGCTTGCCTCCCGCCTCCAGCACATCGAACACAGGCTCGATCAAAAAGCCGACGATGTCGTTTCCGTTCAGCTTCTCCAGCATCGTCAAGAAATCGAAGAATTAGCCTCCCATCTTCATAAACTCGAACAGCGCATTGCCAAATTAGAAGAAAACGCAAATAAAGAACAAGCGGACGCAGCGGAAAAAACCAAGAAAAAACCGAAACGCCGCGGTCTCGGCCACTTTATGAGTTTGTTTCCGTAATTCTCATTATTTCAAAAAACTCCTTTACTCTTTTTCGAGAAAAGGAGTTTTTTTGCGGGCAAAATTCCTTTACATTTTCTTCATTGATTTTTTATTATTTTTTAATGGTCGTTATTTATAATGAACGGTGCTTTACTGAAGCTCCATCAAAAAGGAGGAGAACAATAATGGAGCGAAACGAACGAACGGCGATCGGGATCGCTTTGCTTCTTTTAGCTGTTTACCTTTCTCCGCTTTATATACTAGGAGAAGACGCGCATATCCGGGTACATGACAACATGGATTCAAACATCGCTTGGTATAAAGTGCTGACGCGAAGTGGTGAGCTGTTCGGCCCGATTAACGCGACGATTCCGCAAGTAATTAACGGGCTTCCGCGCAACGCGTTCGGTACAGAATTCAGCGGCATCGTTTGGCTCCATGCGCTGTTTCCCTCGATGGTCGCTTACGCGCTTAGCCAGACGATCACCCGCGTTTTCGCGTTTATCGGCATGTACGCATTGTTAAAAAGGCATTTCCTTCCAAATAAAGAATCCTATCTCATTCGCGTCGGCGCGTCATTGGCATTCGCTCTCACCCCGTTTTGGCCGTCGGGGATGTTGAGCACCCTCGGCATGCCGCTGGCGCTATGGGCGTTTTTAACGATCCGAAAAGGCGAAGCGACATGGAAAGAATGGCTTGTTCTTGTGCTGTTGCCGTTTTACGCAAGCTTCGTGCTCGGATTTTTCTTCTTTCTTGCCGCAATGGCGCTGCTATGGCTGCGGGACGTCATCGTCCAAAAGCGGTGGAACTGGCCGTTTTTTAGCGCGATCGCGCTGATGACAGGCATTTTCTTGGCCATTGAATATCGCCTCGTTTATTCGCTCGTATTTGGCGAAGAACCAACAAGCCGAAACGAATTTCTTTCTTCGCGGCTCAGTTTCTTCCATTGCGTGCGGCTTACGTTCAAAAACTACTTGCTTGGCCATACGCATGTGATGACCGTGCATACGTTTGTCATTCTGCCTATCTTATGGATCGCTTTCTTTTTCGCTTGGGCGAAACGAAGCGAAACGCTCGAAAAGCGATTCCTTTTCTTGTTTGTGTTGAATTTTGTCTTGTCGACATGGTACGCGTTTTGGTTTTACAAAGGATGGCAGCCGTTAAAAGAACGCTTTTCTTTGTTAAATACGTTTAACTTTGCCCGGTTTCATTTTTTGCGGCCAATGGTCATCTATTTAGATTTTGCGTTGGCATTGCAAATTCTTTGGAAACGGGGAATCCGGTGGCGGCGCGTTGTTCCTGTCGTCTTGGCGCTGCAACTATTGATTCTTGGCGGCTTTAACGAAGAGATTCGCTACCGCCTCATCGGGACGCCTTCGTTTAAAGAATTTTACGCGGAACATTTGTTTAACGAAATCAAACAATATATCGGCAAACCACAAAGTTCCTATCGCGTCGCCAGCGTCGGACTTCATCCGGCGATTGCGCAATATAACGGGTTTTACACCCTCGATACGTATAACAATTTTTATCCATTGTCTTACAAACATCAATTTCGCAAAATTATCGCCAAAGAGCTGGATAAAAGCCCTGTCCTGAAAGATTACTTTGATCATTGGGGCAATCGCGTCTATCTGTTCTCAGCCGAGCTCGGTAAACACTACATGTTCCGCAAAACGTCACATAAAAAAATTCATCATTTCGATATCAATACGAAAGTGTTTAAGCAGATGGGAGGACGCTATATTTTCTCTTCCGTCCCAATCATGAACGCAAAGGAAATTCACCTTCGATTGTTAAGAACGTTCGAAGATTCGCAATCCGTTTGGAAAATTTATTTATACGAAGTGGAGTAAAGAAAGGAGGAGAAAACGATGCAAAAACCGATTTTGACGATCGTCGTTCCTTGTTATAACGAAGAGGATGTTTTGCCGGAAACGATCAAACAGTTAACAAACGCCTTGGAAAATCTATTGGAGGAGCATTTAATCGCGATCGGAAGCAAAATATTGTTTGTCGATGATGGCAGCCGTGACCGTACATGGGAGCTTATTGAACAAGAAAGCGAACGAAACCCGTTTGTCACTGGCATTAAGCTGTCTCGCAACTTTGGCCACCAAAAAGCGCTGCTCGCTGGACTGGAAACGGCAAAAAATGATTCCGACTGCGTCATTTCCATTGACGCGGATTTGCAAGACGATGTTTCCGCCATCCGTGAATTTGTCATGAAATATCATGAAGGCTATGACATCGTTTATGGAGTGCGGCGCAGTCGCGATACCGATACATGGTTTAAAAGAGCGACCGCACAATGGTTTTACCGATTCATGCAAAAATTAGGAGTTCAATTAGTGTACAATCACGCCGATTTTCGGTTAATGAGCAAGCGTGCCCTGGAGGAATTGAGCCGCTACACAGAAGTAAACATCTTCTTGCGCGGAATCGTGCCGCTGCTTGGCTTTCGGTCAACAGAAGTGTTTTATGACCGTAAAGAACGTTTTGCTGGGCAATCGAAATATCCGCTTAAAAAAATGCTGGCGTTTGCGTTTGATGGAGTTACTTCTTTTAGCATCGCGCCGATTCGCTTCATTACGTTCATTGGATTTCTCGCTTTTCTCCTTAGCAGCATCGCCGGCATATACGCACTGGCCGTCAAATTGCTTGGCCATGCCGAATCGGGTTGGACATCCATCATCATTTCAATTTGGTTCATCGGCGGCTTGTTGCTAATGGGAATCGGCCTTATTGGAGAATACATCGGGAAAATTTACCAAGAAGTAAAAAGACGGCCGCGGTTTACGGTTGAAAAAACGTTGCGTTCTCCATCGCTTTCGCCATTTTCCAAAAAAGAAAAGGTGCGACTATGAATCAGCTATTTTTCCGATTTTTGCTTGTCGGCATCATCCACACTGCGGTCGGATTATCGATAATGTATCTTCTTTACCATCTCTCCCACATTTCGTATTGGTGGGCAACGTTGGTCGGCAATGCGATCGGCGCGGTCGTAAGCTACATATTGAATCGAACGTTTACGTTTCAAAGCAATGTCTCCATTATCGAAGGCGCATTCCGCTTTATCGCGGTTATGATCGTGTGCTACTATTTTTCGTACCGTCTAAGCAAACAGCTCGTTGATTGGGCGGCGCTGACGGCCGGCGTCATTTCTCCCCGCATGGCAAACGATGCAGCGCTTTTGCTTGGCGCAGGATTTTATACGATTTTGAATTATATTGGACAAAAACGGTTTGTATTTTCTCGTTAAAAAACGGGCAACGCTCAAGGCGCTGCCCGTTTCGTTTTATGGAAACAACACTTTCATCGCCGTTTTTAGCTGAACATCATTGTTTTCGTTGCGAATCGCATCCATCACTTTTGCCTGCAATACGTCGGCGGTGTTTTTATCAATTTTTCCGGTTGGCGGGAGCTTATTCGCTTTTTGGAACGCTTTTACCGCTGACTCGGTTTCTTTGCTGAAGTATCCGTCGGTGCGGCCCGGGTCAAATCCAATCCCTTTCAACATTTGTTGGGCATTTTTCACTTGTTCGTTGTTCATATCAAAGGAAAGTGCTTTTTCGATATGAAGCGGACTGGCGTGGAAGTAATCAGGCTGTTTGACTTCAACATCCGGCTTAATTCCTTTCTTATGAATCCAATGGCCGTCCGGCGTCAGCCATTTATAAAGCGTTAATTTTATGTTGCTGCCGTCCCCCATCGGAATCGCTTGTTGCACCGTTCCTTTTCCGAACGATGTTTCGCCGACGAGTTTGTATCCACCTGCTTCTTTCATCGCGCCAGCCAAAATTTCCGAAGCAGACGCGCTACCTTTGTCAATTAACACGACGATCGGGTACGGCTTTTTCACGGTCAAATCGGAATAAAAACGCTGCTTATCGCCATCGCGCTCTTCAATTTGCACGTACGGTTTATCTTTCGGAATGAATTGTTTTAAAATTTCTTCCACGCTTTGCAAATAGCCACCCGGATTGCCGCGCACGTCAATAATTAAGCCATCGATATGATCTTCCTCCAGTTTCGCCAATTTCTTTTTAAAATCTTGCGCTGTGTTCTCGGAAAATGACGTCACTTCCAAATAGCCGACTTTTTTCCCGTTATACGTTTTTACGGAATCATACACCGTTTCAATCGGAATTTCATCGCGGACGACTTTTACTTTAATCACGTCTTTGACGCCGGGGCGAAGAATATCCAATTGCACCGTCGTCCCTTTTTTTCCGCGAATTTTCAACACAGCTTCATATAAATCAAGCCCCTCGAGACTTTCGCCATTTACCCGCAAAATTTGATCATTTGGCTTTAATCCCGCTTTTTCCGCCGGCGAGTTTTTAATCGGTGCGACAATCGTCACTTTTCCGTCAATCATACTGACTTCGGCACCGATTCCTTCAAATGAAGAATCGAGCGACTCGTTAAATTGTTCGGTCGTTTCTTCGTCCATATAAACAGAATACGGATCGTTCAGCGTGCTGATCATTCCTTGGATCGCGCCTTGAATTAATTTGTCGTCATCGACTTTTTCTACATAGCGGTTTTTAATCAGTTCGTAAGCTTGTTCAACTTTTTTCAGTTCTTTCTCATCGTTGTTCGTTAACGTTTTATCCGGCGCAACAAACGCTACATCATGATTGTCATCAGGCGCCGCAAGCTGCATGCCTGCATACGTGCCACCGGCGCCAACTAACATCGATAAAGCCATAAGCATTGCTGTTGTTTTTTTATTCACAATTTCTCCTCCTCACCCTATACCATACAGGAAAGGCACCACACAACGTGTCGTGCGATGCCTTCTATTTTCATCATATGACCAGCTTGTACACTGTATGATCGCATTCTGTCTCTCTGCATTACTAGTTTACACATTTCCCGATGTTTTCTCAACCCAAATAGGTCTTGAAAAAAATGAAGGTGTCCCAAAAATGATGGGACACCATTCTGTGTCACTGTATATTACGCACCGAACAATATAGGTATTCTGTTTGTGGCCAAACAACATTTTGAGTCAGTCTCCGCGTTCATTACGGTAAATCAATTAGCATAAAACGCGCGCCATTTTCTGATGCGATATGAAGCGTCGGCGTTTCCGTAATCCGCGCCGAATCGCGCTTGCGCAGCGCCGTTTCCCCGTTTAATGTAACATCGCCTTCAATCACAAAGAAAAAGATTCTTCGTCCTTCTTGCTGCGAAAATGTGAGTCCGCGCCCCGCTTCTAAATCGGAAAGATAAATCGTCAAGTCTTGATGGATATGGGCAATTTCCGAAGAAGAAGGATTTTTCGTCACAACCGGAAGCAACGCGTTTTTCATTTTCTCCACATTAAACGTCGTCCGCTCATATGATGGGGTTAACCCGCGGACTTCAGGAAAAAACCATAGCTGCAAAAAATTCACTTCTTCGGTTGGCGATGGGTTCGTTTCCGAATGCACGATCCCTGTCCCTGCCGACATCCGCTGCACGCCGCCAAACGTTGTCGTCGCGGTATGCCCCGCGCTGTCCTCATGTTTTAAATATCCTTTTAGCACAATCGAAACAATTTCCATTTCTTGATGAGGGTGGGCGCCAAATCCTCTCAGCGGAGCGACAAAATCATCGTTTAATACACGCATCGGACCAAAATGGATATTATTAGGATCATAATAGTCGCCAAAAGAAAAGCTATGGTATGTCTTTAACCATCCATAATCCGCATGATAGCGGGATTGCGCGGGATATACTTGAATCATATACACACTCTCTCCTTATTTTATTTATCGATAAGTTTATTCAAAAATAATCGCATCGAGCGCATACTGCCCCGGACCGATGAGCGCCACCCCAATGGCAACCACGATAATTGCCAGATTGTACTCATATCCGTTTTGCGTCGCCCAATATCCGTTTGGCCCATGCACTTTTGCGATTGCCACGATCATCGGCACAACCATTAATAAAGCAGCAAGCGGAGTCAATAAACCAATGGCGAATAAAATACCGCCGACTAGTTCGCTTGCCCCTGCCGCAAACGCCATCGCCTTTCCTGGTTTTAACCCGATCGACTCCATCCAGCCGGCCGTTCCCTTAAGTCCGTGCCCGCCAAACCAGCCGAACAACTTTTGGGCTCCATGCCCCGCGAATGTAAGTCCAAAAACTAAACGGATTAATAACAATCCGATGCTTGCCATCACCAAAACACTCCTTTCGATATTATCTTTGTTTCATAAATCTTGAATTCAAGATAAATAATAAAACAGCCATTTGGGCCTGTCAACAAAAATGATTGCCTTCCGCTCAAAAATGGCTTTGTTTTTCAGCGGTCCAAGTTCACCGAACTGAAAGCGAAATTTTATCATGGCCATGCGCTTTGCGATACGTCCAACCGTTATTCCCTTCGAAAATAGACACCTTGATATAGATAAAAAACCGAGCAGTGGGACACTGCTCGGCTTAACGTTTAAAAATTAATATAATCAAGCGGATTTACCGCATTGGATTTCGCCGGGTTCCATTGGCCGCGATGCAGTTCGAAGTGAAGATGAGGCCCTGTGGAACGGCCAGTATTGCCCATATAACCGATGACTTGCCCTTTGCGAACAGCTTGTCCCTCGCCGACGAGACGAGCTTCAAGATGCGCGTATACGGTCGTGTATACTTGCCCATTAATCACATGAGTAATGAAAATGACGTTTCCATAGCTGCTAGACAAATACGACCGGAACACATATCCGTCAGCCGCCGCAACAACAGGAACAACGGCACCGCGTTTGCCAATATCGATTCCTGGATGGAACTCGCCGCCGCCAAAGCTGCGATAGCCAAATCCAGACGTAATCGGACCGTTCGCCGGTCTCATAAACGCACCGCTTGTAACAGGCGGAACGTTCGACGCGCCTCGAGAACTAGATGAACCACCGCTATAAGTGTCATTACTTCCGCTTCCGGATGAGGATGAAGATGAATATGTATGGTCAGCAACCACTCTACGTTTTGCTGCTTCTTCCGCCCGTTTTTTCTCCATCAGCTGTTGAAGCTGATATTTCACAGCTGCTTCCTGCTTTCTCAACAGTTCTTGTTCTTCCGCGAGCGCCATTTTCATTTCATGATGTTCTTGCTCTTTTTGTTTCAAATTCGCCATTAATTGATTCTTTTGGTTGATTTGCTCATTTAATTTTTGCTTAAGCTGCTCTAGTTCTTTCAAATCAGCTTGAAGGCTATTTAGTTTATCGGTAAGTTCCTTTTCTTTTTTCTCTTTCAGCGCTTTATCGGCCTGTTGTTCGCGAATGATTTGTTTGTCCGCCTCAAAAATGGTTGTCACTGCGCTGATGCGGTCAATGAAATCGCTGAAGCTTTGCGACCCAAGCAATACTTCAAGATAGCTGATCACTCCGCCGCTTTCCTGCAGCGAGCGAACGCGTTCTTTTAAAATCTCGTTCCGCTTTTCGATACGCTCTTGTATTTCAGCGATTTCTCGCTTCAACGTTTCCACATCTTGTTTTGTTTTTTGAATGTCCGCCGACAAGCTGCGGATTTTTCCGCTCGTCTCTTCCACCGCTAAATCGAGCTTGTCAATTTCCGAAGAGAGCGTTTTTTGCTGTGTCTGCAATTTTTGAATTTGTTGATCAGCATTGTTTATTTTATTTTGAACCGCAGACTGTTTGGAACGAATGGCGTTAATCGCATCCCGTTTTTCTTGAATTTCCCGGTCGCTTACCGCGTTTGCAAAATGTGGAAAAATTCCGATGCTCAACGCCGTCGCCGCAGCAAGCGCCATCACTTTCCTTCTTTTCATAAATCCATTCTCCTCTCCCTTTTATTTTCTATTTTCTATTAAACTTTCAAAAATCTGCGGACAGACATCATGCTTCCCCAAACGCCAATGCACGCCCCAAAAATAAGTAAAATCAAGCTGATTTGCCACATAAACGGATAAAACGGCAGAAGCTCGATAAACGGAACCGTAATTTTCGGCTCTAAAAATTTGTAAATGTTATAATAAACGACCAAGATCGAAACAATTGGAAAAATCGCGCCAATGACACCAAGCCACAATCCTTCCAAAAAGAACGGCCAACGAATAAACCCGTTCGTCGCTCCTACTAATCTCATAATCTCAATTTCGCGCCGCCGCGCAAAAATCGTAATTTTAATCGTATTCGAGATTAAAAACATTGCAGTGAACAACAGGCCGATAATCAGCACAATCCCGATGTTTCGCGCCACTTTCAACGTGCTGAACAATTTTTCGACTTGACCTTGGCCGTAATTCACTTTGTGCACAAATTGGAACTTTTCAATCCGTTTGGCCACTTTGATCGTGTCTGTCGGTTTTTCCGTCTTGACAACATAAACATCGCTTAGCGGATTATCTTGTTCAAACAAACGGAACGAAGAACCTTCTTCTCCGAAACTTTTAATTAAGTTTTTCAATTCTTGTTCTTTCGAAGAATAGCGTATGTCCTTCACTTCAGGAATCGCTTCAATCTGCGCGCGAAGCGCTTGTTTATCTTGATCGTTCGCCGCCACGTCAATATGGACGCGAATTTCAACATCGTTTTCAATCTTTTTCGCAAAATGGTTCATATTAAACATGACGACTAAAAAAACGCCGACTAATAGCAACGTAACGGTCACCGCACTGATGGAAGCGAACGTCATCCATCCGTTTCTGCCAAGACTTTTCGCGCTTTCCCGCATGTGGCGTTTTAGAGTGTTAAGCCTCATAGCCGTATTCTCCCTTCGCCTCATCACGGACGATTTTCCCGTTTTCCATTGCGATGACGCGGCGTCTAATCGTATTGACAATTTCGCGATTATGTGTCGCCATCACAATTGTTGTACCGCGATTATTAATTTTTTCAAATAATTCCATAATTCCCCATGATGTTTCCGGGTCTAAATTTCCTGTCGGTTCATCAGCAATGACAATTTTCGGAGAGTTCACAATCGAGCGAGCGATCGAAACACGCTGCTGCTCCCCCCCGGAAAGCTCATCTGGATATGAGCGCACTTTATGCTTTAGACCGACTAATTCGAGCACTTCCATCACTTTGTTGCGAATCACTTTCGGCGATTCTTCAATTACTTCCAAAGCAAACGCTACATTTTCATATACCGTTAGCTTAGGAAGCAATTTGAAGTCTTGAAAGACGACCCCGATATGCCGGCGCAATAATGGAACTTTGCTGTCTCTTAATTTTGCAAGATTTACGCCGTTGACCATAATGGTGCCACTTGTCGGTTTTTCTTCACGGTATATCATTTTCACAAGCGTCGATTTTCCCGCGCCGCTTGGTCCAACGACATACACAAATTCCCCTTGCTTAATGCGGACGTTCACCCCGTTCAGCGCTACTACGCCGTTCGGATACGTCTTGTATACATCTTGCATCTCAATCATGCTTGATCACCTAATCTCGTTTTCTTTGATGTTACCACTCGAGCTGTTTCGCCTTATTTCGAATCGATCATACAAAATTCCGCAAAGTTTATTATAGCATTATCTTTTAAACTTTAATTTTACATTTATATTTCAAAAACATTACACAAAAAAATCCGGCCCTTGTAAGGTGCCGGATCGGCAATCACTATTATTTTTTGGACGCAAGCCATTCCGCCACTTTGTTGGCGTCTTCTCCTTTGATAACGCCAGCCGGCATGCTGCCGCGTCCGTTTTCAATAATTTTTTTAATTTCATCTTTCGAGTATTTGCTTCCAACTTTTTGCAAGTTTGGACCTGCACCGCCTGATAAATCTTTCCCGTGACACGAAGAACAGTTTTGTTGGAAAATCTCTTCTGCCGCCGATGCCGTCGCGCCGCCACCGTTATCGTTGTTGTTATTGGACGCGTCATTTCCACCGCCACAGGCAGCGAGCAAAAGCGAAGCGCCAATAAACAGACTGGCAAGTTTCCACTTCATAAAACAAACTCCTCCTAGTCCAATAATTGCGTTCATTGTTTATTATAACCGATTTTACAAAAATTACGTGCGCTTAAATCCTTCCCCGAGCACTTCGGCGGCGTTCATCACAATGACAAACGCTGATGGATCAATGGTTTTGACCAATTGTTTCAATTTTGTGAATTCCGCTTGCTGCACCACACACATCAACACCGGGCGTTCATGGTCGGTATAGCCGCCATATCCCGACAGCCTTGTGACGCCGCGGTCAATTTCATGCAAAATCGCGCGGCGCACTTTTTCTTCCTCATTGGTAATGATCATCGCCATTTTCGAGCTGCCGAGCCCGACTTGCACTAAATCGATCGTTTTGCTTGTCACATAAAGGCCGATGAGCGCATATAGCGCTTGTTCAATGTCAAAGACGAACGCGGCGGCCGATACGATGAGCCCATCGATCAACACCACGCACATGCCGAGGGATAATCCGGTGTATTTATGAATGATTTGCGCCGCCAAATCGGTTCCGCCTGTCGACGCTTTGCCGCGAAACACAATGCCGAGGCCAAGCCCGACGCCAATGCCGCCAAACAGCGAACCGAGCAGCGGGTCACGGGTGGCTGGTTCGACATCTTTCGTAAAATAGACAACAAGCGGCAAAAACAATGTGCCGACAAGCGTCTTCATCCCAAACTGCCTGCCGAGCAAAACAACTCCCGCAACGAACAAAGGAATATTGAGTGCCCATTGCACATAGGCAGGCTGCCAGCCGAACACCGCATGGGCGATCGTGCTGATTCCGCTGACGCCCCCGGAAGCAACGCGGTTTGGCAATAAAAAAAGATTAAACGCCACGGCAACAATCGCCGAACCAATCAATATGTACAAATATTCTATGACAAGCTCCATTTTCGGATGCAATGGTTGACTTTTTCTTCTCATTCATCCGCCCTCCCATGAGAGTATAGCACGCCCATTTCCGTAAGTAAATGGCAGCCAATTAAAGCAGCAGCGCGGTAAAGCCAGCTTGCGCAACAAAAACACGTCGCCCGTTAAAAACAAGGAATCGCCCCCACCAGCAAGTCAGTTCACACAAAAAAAGATTAAGTCCGGGACTTTGCGCAAAACGAAACGCCACAAATCGTCTGTATTTCCATAGATTGAAGTACGAAGTGCGCTAGACTGAAAGTGAAATTTTTATATAAGAATTAGGATTTGCAAAAAAGAAGGGCGCCCCAAAAGTGATGGGACACCCTTCTGTGCTGCTTGTATATACGAATCGAACATGTGAGGAAACCCACATATTCCGTTTGTGGTCAATTTTAAGTCAATCTCTTTTTTATTTTAGTTTGGAACGCAAGTACGCGTCGATAAATATGTCGATTTCGCCATCCATCACGGCTTGCACGTTTCCAACCTCGACGTTCGTGCGGTGGTCTTTGACAAGCGAGTAAGGATGGAAAACATACGAACGGATTTGGTTCCCCCAGCCGATTTCTTTTTGCTCGCCGCGAATTTCAGCAAGCTCGGCCTGCTGTTCTTCCAATTTCTTTTGATAAAGCTTTGCCTTTAACATGTTCATCGCTTTTTCGCGGTTTTTAATTTGCGAACGCTCCGATTGGCACGTCACCACAATGCCAGTCGGAATATGGGTGATGCGCACGGCGGAGTCCGTCGTGTTGACGTGCTGCCCTCCGGCGCCGCTGGAACGGTACGTATCAATTCTAATCTCTTCCGGGCGGATTTCAATTTCAATGTCATCGTTCATCTCTGGAATCACTTCACAAGAGACGAACGACGTATGACGGCGGCCAGACGCATCGAACGGAGAAATCCGGACAAGACGGTGCACGCCTTTTTCCGATTTTAAATAGCCGTACGCGTTATGCCCTTTAATGAGAAGCGTGACGCTTTTAATCCCCGCTTCTTCACCAGGCAAATAGTCCAGCGTCTCCACTTTAAACCCTTTTTTCTCCGCCCAGCGCGTATACATCCGCAAAAGCATTGAACCCCAGTCTTGCGACTCGGTGCCGCCCGCGCCAGGATGAAGCTCTAAAATCGCGTTGTTTTTATCGTACGGCTCATTTAAAAGAAGCTGAAGCTCAAATTCGCTAAAATCTTTCGCTAGTTTTTTCGCTTCTGTCACCAGCTCTTTTTGCAAGTCTTCATCCGGTTCCTCTCTCACCAATTCGTACGTCACTTCCAAGTTTTCGTACCGCTCCTCGAGCGATTGAAATTCGCTGACTAAGTCTTTTAACTCATTCGCCTCGGTAATGACGGTTTGCGCCGCTTTTTGATCATCCCAAAAGTCCGGCGCCGCCATTTGTTCTTCTAGCTCGCGAATGCGCGCCTGCTTCGCTTCGAGGTCAAAGAGACCCCCTTATTTCCGCTAATCGCTTAGCCATTTTTTCGAGTTCCTGCTTTATTTCGATTAAGTCGATCATAATGCCTCACCTCGTTACTCATTGTACTGGATTTTCAAAGGGAGAATCAATGAGGGCTGCGGCCTTTTCGCGCAAACAAAGCGAGGGGAAATCCCCCGCTTCGCCGCAACCGTTATGCATTTTTGCCGCAACAATGTTTATATTTCTTGCCGCTTCCGCAAATGCAAGGATCATTGCGGCCGATGCGCACCGCTTTCCGGTACGGTTTCCGCTTCGTTTCCCCTTCTCCTTCTTTCGGATGAACCGCTTCGCCTTTCGCCACTTCCTGGCGTTCGAGATTGCTATGAATTTCCGCTTTCATAATATATTTCGCCACTTCTTCTTCAATGGAAGCGATCATGTTTTCAAACATCGCGTACCCTTCCATTTGGTATTCGCGAAGCGGATCGATTTGTCCGTACGCGCGCAAATGAATGCCTTGGCGCAGCTGCTCCATCGCGTCGATATGGTCCATCCATTTCATATCGACGGCGCGCAGAACGATGACGCGTTCAAATTCGCGCATTTGTTCCGGTGGAATTTGCCGTTCTTTTTCGTCATAGCGCGCTTTCACTTTTTCCCAAATAAGCTCAATCATTTCTTCCGGCTCTTTGCCGCGCAAATCGTTAACGGTCACATCGCCTTCCGGCAACAAATTCGCGTTCAGGTAATCGACAATTCCTTTTAAATTCCATTCTTCCGGAAGCTCTTCTTTCGGCGTATAAGTGTTGACGACGCGCTCAATGACCGATTGCATCATTTTTTCAATAATATCGCGAAGGTTCTCCGCGTCGAGCACTTCATAGCGCTGGCGGTAAATGATTTCGCGCTGCTCACGCAACACGTCGTCGTATTGAAGCAGCTGCTTGCGGGCATCGAAGTTGTTGCCTTCGACCCGTTTTTGCGCCGACTCGACCGCTTTGGTGACCATTTTACTTTGGATCGGCTGCGAATCATCCATGCCCAGCCGGTCCATCATCGACATTAAACTTTCCGAACCGAACCGGCGCATCAGTTCATCTTCCAACGACAAGTAAAATTGCGAGACGCCCGGGTCGCCCTGACGACCTGCACGGCCGCGCAGCTGGTTATCAATGCGGCGGCTTTCATGGCGCTCCGTGCCGATGACCGCCAAGCCGCCAAGCTCTTTCACACCTTCGCCAAGCTTAATGTCCGTGCCGCGTCCGGCCATGTTTGTCGCGATCGTCACGGCGCCTTTTTGGCCGGCTTGGGCAATGATTTCCGCTTCTTTCGCATGGTTTTTCGCATTTAATACATTATGCGGAATGCCACGTTTTTTCAACATGTTCGAAAGCAGTTCCGACGTTTCAATCGACACCGTCCCGACAAGCACTGGCTGCCCTTTCGCATGGCGCTGTGCAATATCTTCCACTACGGCGCGGAATTTTCCTTCCATCGTCCGGAAAATCAAATCCGGGCGGTCTTCGCGGATGACCGGTTTGTTTGTTGGAATGACGACGACTTGCATATTATAGATGTTGCGGAATTCTTCTTCTTCCGTTTTCGCCGTTCCCGTCATCCCCGCCAATTTTTCATACATGCGGAAGTAGTTTTGGAACGTAATTGTCGCGAGCGTCATCGATTCGTTTTGAATTTCCAGTCCTTCTTTCGCCTCGATCGCCTGATGCAGCCCGTCGCTGTAGCGGCGTCCTCTCATCAAGCGGCCGGTGAACGGGTCGACGATGACGACTTTTCCGTCTTCCACGACGTAATCAACATCGCGGTGCATCGCCACATGCGCTTTAAGCGCCAGATTAATATGATGGTTCAGCGTTACATGCTTTAAGTCGAACAGGTTGTCGATTCCAAACGCTTTTTCCGCTTTCGTAATCCCTTCTTCGGTCAGCTGCACGCTTTTCGTTTTCTCATCGTACGTATAATCGACATCTTTTTTCAACGTGCGCACAAACGCGTTCGCCTGGATATACAACTTCGTCGATTTTTGCGCGGTGCCCGAAATGATGAGCGGCGTCCGCGCTTCGTCAATCAAAATCGAGTCCACTTCGTCAATGATCGCGTAATGGAGCGGACGCTGCACGATATGCTCCTTATAAAGCACCATGTTATCGCGCAAATAGTCAAAGCCGAACTCGTTGTTCGTTCCGTACGTAATATCGGCATTATACGCCGCCTGCTTTTCTTCGCGCGACATGCCGCTTAAATTCAAGCCGACGCTTAGTCCTAAAAACTCGTACAACTTGCCCATTTCCGTCGCGTCGCGGGTCGCCAAATATTCGTTGACCGTCACGACGTGCACGCCTCTTCCAGTTAAGGCGTTTAAATAAACAGGCATCGTCGCCGTTAACGTTTTTCCTTCCCCTGTTTTCATTTCGGCGATATTTCCTTCATGAAGGACGACGCCGCCCATAATTTGCACTTTATACGGATATAATCCAAGGACACGCTTTGCCCCTTCGCGCACGACGGCAAACGCTTCAACCAACAAATCATCAAGCGATTCGCCTTGTTGGTAACGCGTCTTAAATTCCTCGGTCTTTTGGCGCAACTCGTCATCAGAAAGCTTTGCCATCTCCGGGCCAAGCGCATCGACTTGGTCAGCGATCTTTTCTAAACGGCTAAGCTGGCGTTTGTTTGGGTCAAACACTTTTTTCAATACTCCAAGCATAGAAAACGCTCCTTATTCAATAGAATCACTAATTTACATAATATCACGTACATAGATGGGTGACAACTAAGACGCGGAGAGGCACAAAGGGGAAACGCTGGAAAGAAAGGCCTTTATAGCTGGAGTAGCTTTATTCCTGGGATTGAATTTGTTCAATAGCCCCTTCTACATGTAAAAGACGCTTGTTGAGCGCATATATTTCAAATCCTTTTTCTTCTACTTTCTTATCTATATTTTTCAACAGGGCATGTACATCGTCAGCGACTTGATTTTCCAGACGCAGTAAAGCTTCTTTCACCTCGCATAATCCCCGTTCCACCCGTTCAAGCCGCCCTTTCACATTCACCATATCATTTTCAAGACGATCAAGGCGGCCGTTTACCTCTTCCATTCCTTGCTCTAAACGTTCTAACCGTGCTTCCATTGTTGCGAAACGTTTTTCCATTTGAGCGAAGCGCTCATCAACCCGAGCAAAGCGTTTATTCATTTCAGCAAAATGTTCATCAACTTGAGCGAAACGCTTGTCGATCTGTTCAAAACGTTTGTCAATTTGCTCAAAACGACCACGGACTTCTGATTGAAATCGTCCAACATTCGTTTCGATCTTGTCCAACTTTACTAAAATCTGCCGCAAAAGCTCCTCCATCATTTTTCCGCTCCTTCTTTAACATTATAACATCCCCCGCCGGCGCTGGCAGGGGATGGATGTCAGTTTGCTTCAATTAAACCGTATTTTCCGTCTTTGCGGCGATACACGATGTTCGTGCGGTTCGTTTCCGCGTTCGTAAAGATGAAGAAATTATGGCCAAGCAAGTTCATTTGCAAAATCGCCTCTTCGCTGTCCATCGGTTTCAAGCTGAAATGTTTCGTGCGGACAATCTCAAATTCTTCTTCCTCATTTTCCTCTACCGGAGCGCTAGTTTGCACCGCAAGCACTTGCTTTGCTCCTTTATCACGATCGCGCAATTTGCGATTGACTCTCGTTTTATGTTTGCGAATTTGTCTTTCCAATTTATCTGCTACTAAATCAATGGCCGCGTACATGTCATCGTGGCGTTCTTCCGCGCGCAACAGCAACTGCGGCATTGGGATCGTCACTTCGATTTTCCCTTGCTTATCGTTGTATACTTTTAAATTGACGTGAACGTGAACATTTTCCGTGTTTTCAAAATATCTTTCTAATTTTCCGATTTTTTTCTCGACATAATCACGCAATGCTGGAGTTACTTCAATATTTTCCCCGCGAACGTTATAGATCATCGCTGACCACTCCTTTATCAAGGCTATATGTGCTATATTCTACAATATCAAACAAAATCCTCCTTGAATCGGCAAATGGTTTTTGAAAATTTTGTGATAAAAGAAAAGAGGGTGTTTGCAATGCACACCCTCTTTTGCCTTTAAAGACTATAATGTGAAAGAGACGTCTCTAATAAGGCAGTCCACTACTTTCTCTTATCGTAAAAACGACCGTCATATGTTGCAACATGAGCGAAAGTGTTCGTATAACATTGACGTAAACGTTTTTTTTCGTTCCATTTTTTCAAATCCATTTTTATATCTTCATATAAACGGCGCAAATCTTTTTGAATGTCTTGTTCCATTTCCACAATTTTTCGAGCTTTAGGATGTTGGTTTAAGTTTTCGCGTGATTCCTCTTTTAATCTGGTGATAATTTTTTCCCTTTCAGCCAACAATTGCTCCACTTTCTCCACTTGCTTGTCACGTTCATCCGCTGGATGCTGAAGAACTTTCAGCAAGCTTTCCGAACAGGAAACAAGCTGCTCGATCAAATCCATTAAACCTGATCTCCTTTAAATTGCTTTTGGCGGTTTAAACGAATGACCTCTTCCCATGTATCGCGAAACTCTGCTACAAATCCCTCTACTTCTTCAACGATGGAAATGTCGTTTTTTATGTTGGCTTCGATCAACCGCCGGTTCATATATTCATACATGGCCATCATTTGCTTGGCGATTTCGTATTTTTGGTTCAATGTCGCCATAAGTTCTTGAATAATTCTTTGCGCTTTTTGCAAATTCGTATTCCGCTCTTGTATGTTATCTTCACGCATCGCCTGTTTGGCTTTGTTTAAAAACTTCAGGCAACCGTTATAAAGCATTAATGTCAATTCGCCCGGCGAAGCGGTGCTCACGCTATTTTTTTTATAAACTTGATGAAATTGCTGAGTAGTCATGTGTTAGCATCTCCCCATCTAGTAGTTAATGACTTAGCCCGACATTCCTCCACCAAATTGCCCCATTAGGAACATTGACTGCTGGTTCGCTCTTTGGATTGCTTGCTCCATCGCCGTAAATTGCCGCCAATAACGGGATTCAATATCTTGAAGGCGCCGTTGAAAATCTGAAATTTGATTCTCAACATCCTTTAGCTGCAGACCGATGGAATATTGATTTTCCGTGTACGTCGGTTTACCTGCTTTTTTCTCAATATTGGTTATCATCCCTTTTATTGTATCACGAAGGCGCTGCACAATGCCGCGCGTGTCAGAAGTCACTTGACCAGTGGTAGAATCCTTGGTGATTGCACCGCTTTGCGTCAATGTTTTCACTACTTTATCAGGATCGCTTTCAAGCGCTTGTCGCAACTTGCCATAATCGATCACAAGCTTGCCGCCGCTAGAAATTTCACTTGTTGTGGTAATCCCCAATTCAGAAAGAGTATCAATGACATTCTCGCCGATCCCATCTACTCTACTATACAAGTCACGTCGCATTTGCGATAATCCATTCGAAATAATTGAATCCCCATGAAGCAATCCGCTCTTCGCTTTTTCTTCCCATAGCTCGATCTGCTTTTCCGTCATTTCCTTTTTTTGTTCATCAGTAAGCGGCGGGTAATCGCGATAACGCTTTTCGCGGATTTTATCATTTAATGCCCCGATTAGTTCATTGTATTTGTTGACGAATTCTTCAATTTTCGCAATCATGCCGTCAACATCAGTGGAGGAAGTGACCGTCACAGGAGTGGAAGTTACAGCTTTCAACGTGTATTCTATTCCGTTAATTGTAAATGTATTGGACTGTCTTTCCATTTCTAATCCATTTAACGTAAATTTTGCGTTTTGTCCCCCGTCAGCTAGAACTGTCACACCCGGATTACCGTTTGCATCGTTTCCTGTGGCAAAACCAAATATTGTATTAAAAATATCAACGCCAGTCGCAGATTTTACATAAACTTCCGCAGCGCTGCTATTAGCCGACGAACCCGTTCCACGCGTAGAAATGCCAAGCTTTCGCGTCCCGTCATCAAAAATCGCATTAATGTTCAAGCCTGACTGGTTGAGCTTTTGCACGACATCAGCAATCGTATCAGTTGGTTTAAACGTAATCGCTTCTTCTTTATATGTCCCATCAGCTTGAAGAGCGGCAATCGTAATCGTCGTATCTTGTGTAAACGTTGGATCCAAGCTTCCAAGCGTCGAAGTCGATGTGCCCCCTACAGTGCTTGATACACCAGTAGCAGCCGTTGCCAATTGAGAAACCGTTATCGTATTCGTTGAATCATATGATGAACTCAGCGCTTTCACGCTCACCGCCGCTTCGTTTGATGAAGTCGCCGTTTTTTTATAAAAGTTACTGGATAACACAAAATTATCAAATAAATATTGATCGAAATCAGCTAATTTTTGGTTAATTTCGCGATAGGCATCGCGCTGCCATTCAAAAATTTGCTTTTTCTGATATAATTTATCAAGCGGAATGCGTTCCGCCTTCATTAAATCATTCACAAGCTGATCGATATCCATTCCGCTCGCTAAACCGCCGATTCGCATCGGTGCCATATTACTCG
The DNA here is from genome assembly GCF_022846435.1 of Parageobacillus sp. KH3-4. Classification (NCBI taxonomy): domain Bacteria; kingdom Bacillati; phylum Bacillota; class Bacilli; order Caryophanales; family Anoxybacillaceae; genus Parageobacillus; species Parageobacillus sp. KH3-4. The sequence goes on along the minus strand of NZ_AP025627.1, from coordinate 399,931 downwards.
CCCCTTTCTAAATTTTTTCATCAACGATCATGCCGAGAAATTTTTGCATCGTGTAAAAAGCGTCTAACAATTTCTTAGGAGGAATTTCCCGTATCACTTCGTTTGTGTCGGAATCGATGACTTGCACGTAATATTGATTCAACCCTTCATGCAGTATAAATTTAAGGGAACGGTTGTGAATCTCTAAAAACTCGTTTAATTTGTTAGTGACTTCTTCCACCTTGTTTTTCGACACTTGTACCTCTTCATTGCGCTCGCTCTGTTGCTCCATAATTTTTTGCATCAAAGCTGTACCTTCTTTGGAGGTCTGGGGAACATAAGTTTCCTGCAACGGCAATGAATTTTCAACTTTCATTATCATCTTCCTCCTGCATCACTTCTCTACTTTTTATATCGGCTTTATTTAGAATCTTTAAAGTTTCACGAAAAAAAGTCGATATATAAAATGAGCAGGACAAAAGAGAAGAGCGAGGTGAGTGTATGAGAATACAAAACCAGTCCATGATTGCTTTTTCTACCTATCGCTATCAGCGAAATGTCACTAGTCTGACCAAAACACTGGAGAAACTCTCTTCAGGTTTAAGAATTTATCGGGCGAGCGACGATGCTGCAGGATTAAGCATTTCGGAAACATTGCGAGCGCAAATACGAGGATTGGCGCAATCACAAAGAAATATGCAAGACGGCCTTTCCGTTTTAAAAGCGGCCGAAGAAGGATTAATGAACGTCAATCACCTCCTGCAGCGGATTCGGGAATTAGCCGTACAAAGCGCCAATGATACGCTAGATGCAAATGACCGCGCCGCCAGCCAAAAAGAATTGGATCAGCTGCTGCAAGCAATTGATGACACAGCGGAAAAACTGGAATTTAATACACAGAAAATTCTCGGCAAAAACAGGCCGTTAATATTGCAAGTCGGAGCAAATCCCGGCCAAACGATTGCCGTTGACATGGTTGATACAAGCACAACAAGCCTTGGGCTAAATGGAGCGACGCTATTAACGCGGACAGATGCCGAACAGCTTATCGCAAAAGTGGATAACGCGCTTAAAAAAGTAACAAGCGACTTAACAAACGTCGGCGCTGATTACGAGGCAATTGAACATCATTTAAATAATACCATGTTAAAAGAAGCGAACTTAACCGCATCCGAATCTATGTTGAGAGACGCAAACATCGCCCGCGAAATGATGAACTACATAAGCGGAAAAATTCGACAACAGGGAGATTACCTGCTTATTTCGCACATAAACCGCAATGTGGAGGAGACGTTAAAATTATTGACGTGATAAAAATATAAAGGCACTTAATCATAATAGTGCCTTTTCTTTATAAGAAGATATAAAAGTGAGGATATGAGAAATGGAAATTTTCCTAGAAAGAGCAAAAGACGGCCTTTTAACATGTAAAGTACAAAAAGAGAATAACCGAAGCTATTACTTATATTCTAAATATAAGCCTTTACGTTCGTTAGAAACGCTTCCCGAAATAAAAAAAGACAAAGACTATTTGATTTTAGGAATTGGATTGGGATATGAAATTGCCTATGTATCTGAGAATATATGGGGTAAAGTGGTTGTCATTGATTATAATCGTCAATTTTATAATTTGATAAAGGAAAATAATGAACTAAAACCTAACATTAGTAACGGAAATATTGAATTTCTTTTTGGGGATGAATATATGAATTATTTAAGCTTACGAAATGATAACTTTGAAATTATTTACAATCCACAAATTCTAGAATTACACCCTGCTTTTTTCGCAAAAGTTTTAATGTATTTACATTCAAAGAAGAAATCTTGTAAAAATAAAACAGTTGTGTTAATGGAACATAATGCGTTAATAGAAGACTGCTTAGACGCTTTTAAAAAAGAGTCTTTTCAATGTATAAAATTAGACTGGACAACTAAAGAAAAATTACTTTTAAAAATTTCTAACATTCACCCTGCCTTTATTTTTACAATCAATTATAGCGAAATAATCGCAGAAATTAGTGAAACATTGCAAATACCTTATATTTCATGGACAGTCGATACTCCTTCCTATCCTTTATACTCATTAAAAATAGACACTCCTCTATCCGCACACTTTATCTATGACGAAGCAATTGTTCATACACTTCAAAAACGAGGAGTAACGAATGTTTATTATTTACCTGTAGCTGGAAATCCAGAACGAATGATGGCCACTATTCGTAAAAATAACAATTTACAAATGCAATATGATGTTAGTTTTACAGGCAATTTAACCATTAGTGAGTACACACAAAAAATAGAACCCTATCTATCAGTAGAAACAAAGGAAATAATTAACAAACTATTAGAAGAGCAAGAGCAAAATAAAACTGAATTTATTATTCGATCAAAAGTGAACAATGAACTTGTCTACCGAATTCAAGAAGAGAGTCGTTACAATATAATTGGAAATGAACTTCTCACTCCAGAAGAGAAATTAGCTTTTCTTCTAGGTCGAGAACATTCTCAAAGAGAAAGAATTCGTGTCGTTCAACAATTAGAGAAACAACGCTTTTCTTTCGCCGTATTTGGAAACGATTCTTGGTCAATGTTCACAAAAAACTATCAAGGATATGCCGACTATTATAAAGTGTATCCATTAGTTTTACACCACTCGAAAATAAATATCAATTTAACAAGAACATTTGTTGAAACAGGGCTTCCATTAAGAGTATTTGATGTATTATCATCTAAAGGATTTTTGTTAACAAATGATAAACGAGACATCCACCGTCTATTTAAAGATGGTCGAGATCTTGTCGTTTTTCGTGATAGTCAAGATTTAGTGGAACAGATTGAGTATTACCTGAACCATGAAGAACAAAGATTACAAATAATAGAAAACGGACATGAAACATTACATAAATATCATACTTATAACCACCGAGTAAAAAAAATAATAGATTTACTTAGAACCAAAAATTGGATATAATTACTATTCTTTACTATTATAATTATCTCGCCTGAATTATTACGAACATTTTCGGTTAAAACAACAGGTCAAGTCCAAATTATTGTGTAACCTGAGGGCGACGCTAACTATGCAAACAAATCGTTCACCAGCCCTTGCCCTACAAGGGCTACAAGGGTTGGTGAACGATTAGGCATACTTTACGCATGTATCTAGGAATTAGGCTGAATGTCTAAGATGCTTAAAGGAGACCCCTACAGCCTCAAAGATTTCGCTGTTTGACCGTGAGCTCTGTGTACTGACACAAATCTTCATATATCTCCATATTTCGAAGAAAAATGACCTAAAGTCAATCGTCGCAGTTCAGCTCACACCTTTCGCCACGATTCTCCGTACGAAATGCTACGATTCGAACCAGCAGGAGAGCCAACCAGCTGACAATACATTCGAATGAATACGACCTCCTAAGTAATGATATAATAGGTCGCAATTTGATCGTCCGGAAGGCATCTTCGACATCGACCATTTGTTTATATTCAAGCGCCAACTTCTTCGGCTGATAATATATCGTCAGACGGTCCGGATAAGATATTTTCCATCATACTTCTCGGCATCGCTAATCGCTTGTTTATCGTTACGAAGCGTTCTATCTTTGAATTGTCGCAAATATTTTCATAAGAAGGTGAAAGCACGCAAACGGCATGTCGCCTTATGACGGGCTTCATTCGGCAGCTGACGAATTCCTTCTAATTCCGCCTGCACCGTCTCCATAGTTTTTTTCGCTCTTGTCGTTGACACTTGGCTTCTTTTAAGTTGTACACCGGCACATAGTGCTGACACTGTGTTTGGCAATTAAAAAAATCATATATACTTCAAACTGTCGAACTCGAGATAAAAATCGGTAGCGTTTTTCAACGCTACCGATTAATCATGTAGAGCTTCGATATAAAGTATATTTTTGATTTAACTAATCCATTAGAGCATTCACCAGTTTAGGCTCCACATGGCCTAATTTTCCATCTAAATAATGATCAACAATATCATTATTAAAAGTCCGGTAAATTAATCTTAAATGTTGTGGCGTCCAATCAGTTGCAACGAATAATTTACCGTTGGATTTTTGTGGTACATAGTTAGGTACCTTGCCATTTTTAAGCCTTTTTAATATCTCAACAAGGTCTTCTACTTTTTAACCGCTTTACATGCTACATCGTGAATTCCATCTCCATATTCAAGTTTAGGAACTGAATGGTGAACAATATCTCCTCCATCAAGTTTAGACGTTAAACGATGAATTGTCATTCCCGCCCAGTTTGGTCTTAACATGTAAAACGGCCAAAATAACGTTATATTTCCGCGATACCAAGGAGAAAGTCCACCATGTATATTCCATGCATAATCAGGCAGCATATCAATTACATGGTCATCAATTTTATTCACACCATACGTCAATACAACATCTGGTTGTTGTTCTTGTAACTATTGAATCATCCTTTCTCCATTCAACTCAGATCTGTTAATGACTAGTGTCGGAATCTCACCGAAAACTTTTTTATGCTTACCAAAAAAGGCATACTCTGCTTCTTCTCGATCACGAAAATGACGCATAAAATTTTCGCGATCAATCGGTTCTAATCCTTCTGGAGGAGTAGGTATAAAAGCTTCTCTCTATTCGATAAGGTGTCCATGTAACAAGCCATTTCTAGTAATGTATTAGCAACATAATAATGTCGAGGATGAGAGCCTGATAAAAGTACTACTTTCATACAAATAAACTCTTTTTTCATAATATGGACTTTCTAGTAATCCTTTTTCTTAAAATCATGCAAACGATAACCTGAGATTTCTGCAATATCCAATAAAGAATGTTCACCATCTGAATAATTGAATAAAGTTAATATTAAATTTTTAAATTTAATTGTTTTCGTTGATCCCTTTTAAAATTGTTCGAAGCATCTCTATTTAAAGGTGTATTCATATCAGGATAAAGTCCATGTTTGTCCAATTTTACTTCCCCAAATGGATTTACATTAATATAATAACCATTCCATTTTTGAATTTTTAAAATTTCTTCAATTTCGTTAATGCTGTCTACTATTTTTTCGATTGTCATACTTCTTTCGCGTCCAAAGAATTATGGTAACCATCGTATTGTCCATAAACCATTCTAGTAAATTGACCAATTGGCAAATTAAATCTGGGAGAACAATATTGTCTTTCGTCCGAGCCGTTAATTGGTGTAAAAGGTCATACAACAATCTCCATTTCTCCTGTTGACATTAAGTAGTCTACAATTTTACTAATTGGAGCATTTTTGTTTCTAGATCTTTATCTTTTAAAACTTAAAGGATAATTTTTTCCGCCAAGACATGTTAAAACAAAGCCCAAATAAACATTTTTACGTAAATGTTCTCCAAAGCAATGTAAATATGCAATGGAACCTATTGTTTCTGGTACAAATACAAAGCGATAAGTAAAATTCCTTTCTTTCCATTTTTTTAATCGATTGTACAAGAAAGTAGCTACTAATGGTCCATTTAATTCATTATTCGCCATCGATGGATGACAAATATATGTACTAATTAAAATTTCTTTATCCGATTTTCTAGGCAAAATGGTATGTGCATAATTCAACTCTCCATCTTTAAGTTCACTATCTATAAATACATGATAGATTCCTTGCTTTAAACTTTTGAATTGATTGTAAGACATACAAAATCCCCATCGCTCTTTTATAGTAAGTGTCACATATGGAATTGCTTCTGATAAATGAGGAATAGTGTGAATAAATGGTTTTAATTCTTCTAAGGACATTTTTTATTAACAGGAATACTATAATTCAAAACATGAAGGTTATGATTTTTCATATTTACAATCTCATTACCCTCTTCATCTTTAATCCACGCTTCCCTAATAACCCATTCCTTAGGTATTTCCCAATTAAATACTTTTGTACCAGTTTTAACAGAAAACATTTCTAATGGAATATATTTTTTAAAATACTAATTGTCTTTCTAACACCTTCACCAGTTATACTTCTAGTAATTGGAAATAGCTCATCAAATAACCGATCAATAATTCATATTCCTTATTCATTTCATTCTTCCTTTCACTATGAGCTAGTTAATTACTCATACTATGTTTCTTTTTACTGCTTTAATTACATCATTCACATCTTCATCTGTCATTTTTGGAAAAATCGGCAATGTTAATGCTTGTTCATACCACCGTTCCGCTTTTGGGCAAATTCCTTTTCTATATCCTAACTTTTGATAATAAGGATGCCAATAAACAGGAATGTAATGCACATGAACACCAATGTTTTCGGCGCGAAGGCTCTCAAAAATTTCTCTGCGGCTGCGCTTTAGCTTATCCAATTTTAATTGAAGCATATATAGATGCCAGCCGGATTGAGTTCCTTCAAGCTGCATTGGCAAAATAACAGAATCCATTGTTTTAAACGCTTCACTATACATGCTGGCAATTTCGCGGCGTCTTTCAATAAAACGATCCAATTTGTCCATTTGTGAAATGCCTAACGCCGCTTGAAGGTCAGTCATTCGATAGTTATACCCTAAATCTACCATTTCATAATACCAAGGGCCTTCATCCCGCGACAAATTATGTTTTATAATGCCATGCGAGCGAAACCGTTTTAGTTTTTCATAATACTCCTCTGAATCGGTTACGATGACTCCACCTTCTGCTGTTGTAACCGGCTTGACAGGATGGAAGCTAAACATCGTCATATGCGCTAGCGTGCCGACTTTGCGCCCTTTATACTCAGCCCCGAGAGAATGCGCCCCATCTTCAATGACAACCAAGCCATGCTCGCTGGCGATCTCCATTATTGCATCCATGTCAGCTGGTTGCCCGGTAAAATCAACCGGGATAATCGCTTTTGTATTTGGAGTAATATGCTTGCGTATTTCTTTAGGATCAATGTTGTACGTCCGTTCATCAATATCCGCAAATACAGGCTTTCCCCCGCAATAAAGAACAGCGTTGGAAGTAGCCGCGAATGTAATCGGCGTCGTTATCACTTCGTCTCCTTCACCGATACCCGCGGCAAAACAAGCGCCATGAAGAGCCGCCGTTCCATTGGAAAACGCAACGGCATACTTCGCTCCAACATAATCAGCGACTTTCCGTTCAAACTCTTGAATTTTTGGCCCTTGGGTTAAAAAGGGCGACTTTAGCACAGCTACGACTGCTTCGATATCTTCATCCGTAATCCATTGTTGTCCATAGGAAAGGAAAGATTCCCTTTTTTTCATTGTTCCACCTTCATTTATAACAATATGTCCCAACTTAATGGTGTTCCTTTTTTTACATCTTTTTTCACCGTTTTTCCAAGAACCAAATCATAATATTTTGGCGGCAATCCATATCCGGGACGAATAATTTTAATACTCTCTTTTGTAAATTTTTCTCCTGCTTCCATATCCTTTACAACATATATCGATCTTCTAAATTTCAACGATGCTTTTTCTTTCTCAGTTGGTCCATATTTTACTTCTCCTAATGCCTGCCATGCCCTTTCTGTTTCAATTACTAATGCTCTCATTTCATCAGGCTCCATTGAGAATGCAGAGTCTACCCCACCATCTGCTCTTGATAACGTGAAATGTTTTTCAATGACTGTTGCTCCTAATGCAACGCTGGCAACAGCCACACCTATTCCCATTGTATGATCTGATAATCCAACCTGACAGTCAAATAATTCTCTCATATGCGGAATGGTTAGTATATTTGTATTTTCAGGAGAGGCAGGATAGGTGCTTGTACATTTTAAAAGAACTAGATCCTTACAGCCTGCTTCTCTCGCTGCTCTTACTGTTTCATCTAATTCAGCTACAGTCGCCATTCCAGTTGAAATAATCATCGGCTTACCTGTAGAAGCTACTTTCTTAATGAGTGGAATATCGTTATTTTCAAAAGATGCAATCTTGTACATCGGTGCATCTAATTCCTCTAAAAAATCTACTGCGGTTTCATCAAATGGGGTACTAAACGGAATTATTCCTAACTCACGACATCTATCAAAAATCGGCTTATGCCATTCCCATGGAGTATAAGCTTGTTGATAAAGCTGGTATAAAGTGTTTCCATTCCACAAGCTATCCGGATCTTCAATTTTAAACTCTGGATTTTCAATATTCAATGTCATTGTATCCGCCGTATATGTTTGTATTTTTAATGCATCTACCCCTGCTTCTGCGGCCGCTTCAACAATTTCCAAAGCTCGCTCTAGAGATTGATTATGGTTACCAGACATTTCTGCAATAACAAAAGGTTTATGATTTGGTCCAATCTTTCTTCCTTCAACAATAATTTCGTTCATACTCTCATTCCTTCTATCATATATCGTATTTTACTTTTTTGTTCTTTCCATTGTTTATTAAATAATGCCATTAAGATTACATCTACATATTGATTATTTTTAAGGACATGTTCTTTCAATACACCTTCTGTTCTAAACCCCAACCGCTGATGATAACGAATACTCCTTTCATTGGAGTCTATTATCTCGGCACATAATTTACGGATGTTTAACTCGTCAAATATAAAATTTAGGGCTAAATATCCCATTAAAGTTCCTGAACCTTTTGGCGCGCTTTGATCACCAATATAAAATCCCCAAGAACATTTGCCATTTTCAAAATCTATATTAGTAAAATTCACAACCCCAACCGGAACATTTTCTAAGTAAAAAATCTTTACAATGGTTCGTTTGTCTCTTTTAACTCTGTCAAACCATTTCCTATGTTCTTCTAGCGAAATGACCCGATCATGAAACATTACCGCCCGAATATGTTCTTGATTCCGCCAGTTTAATACCATTTCTAAATGTGAGGAATTCATATCTTCTAGTCTTGCACGTTCTAATAAGTTCATTTTAGTTCCTCCATAATTGCCTTAACAACTGGATAAGTATTTACAATTTTGTGATTGACAAGTTTAGAAGCACGTTCAGATAGTAATTGAACTTTTTTAGGATGCTCGATTAAATCCTTTACAGCTTCAAATATTTGATTAGATGTGACTTCATGACTAAATCCAAGATTAACGCTCGCACCAAACTTGCTAACAGCATCGGTTAACTCTATTTGGTTATCTGCTACAATAATTGTAATGGATGGGAGCCCCAAATAACATCTTTCCCATGTTGTCGTCCCACCAGCTCCAATTGCTAAATCTGCTTCATTCATTAATTCTGCCATATTTGACACTTGGCAATGAAAAAAGAAGTTAGGATATCGATCACAATATTCTCGAATTTGATCTTTTCTTGTATTAGATGAACCTACAACAACATTTATTTTTATATTATTGTCCAATAATGCTAACGCATCTAATGCTTTGACTGTTTCGTTCGTAGGGTCCGTTCCGCCAAAAAAAACAAGGATGTTATGAATTTCATTACGAATTCGTTTCTGACGAGAAGCCTCGATAAATTCTTCCCTTAATAACACATAATTGGGTCCTAATAGTTGCTTACATTCAGGAGGAACTAAATTTTTATACCTATCTTGATAATTTAAATATAAGTTTTGATCAAGGAGAAAATCACAAACATGCTTCCGATTTGCCAAATCATCAATCACCATTAGTTTCTTTGTAAAGGGCTTAAGACTCGCTTCCCATTTTTTATCTAAACCATAGTGATCAACAATTAAAAAATCTACTGAATGAATGTGTGTTTCGAATAGATATTGAGTTTCACGAACATCTTGTTGCCAATTTTCTTTATACCATTTGAAAATAGCGTTATTGTCCGCCTCACTAATCATAGCTTTAGATAGAATATAAACAGTAAATTCATTATCTTTAATAAAATTGATTAAATCTCCCTCAAGTTCCCTACATATAAAAGAAACATTAGCATTCATCTGTTTTAGTTGTTTTGCTAATGTCAGACATCTCATCACGTGGCCTGTTCCAATAGTTACTGATGAGTCAACCCTAAATACAACATTCATTCCAAACACAACCTATAGCTTTTTTTGTTCAATATGAGCGTTTATCTGCACCCACTCAGGCTTGTCTCGTAAAATCAGAATGACGTCTTCTAAAGTAAACAATGGATTTATTGGATACAATGTTTCTACTATGTTTTTAATTAATAGAAAATCTTCCTCTGTATCTACTGTCCAACGATGCTTACTTTCATCCTTTTCATTTAGAACACTACATAATTTAAACTCGTTAGGGTGATGATAAATATAAGCTGTTACATGTTCCCGATATGTTAACTCTTTGGCTTCTTTATGAGCTCTTTTTAACGCTTCATAAGACATCACTTCTGTATCCAATCCCCGTGGATATGTACGCGTTAATGTATTCGAAACATAATCGTATCGACCCTTGTTTTCTAAATAATGTTCAACAACTTTATCAATAACATTTGGGTCAATAATCGGACAGTCAGATGTTAAACGAACAATTACATCTACATTAAACTCTGTCGCAGCTTCATAATAACGAGATAATACATCCTCTTCAGAACCACGATAGTAAGGAATGGAAAGTTGCTGACAAAGTTGAACGATTCGGTCATCACTTTTTTTCGTAGTTGTTGCAATAATAATTTCATCGATTGTTTTTGCCCTTTTTACTCTTTCAATTTGATATTCAAGTAACGTTTTATCGAGGACCTTTTTTAATATTTTACCTGGTAATCTTGTTGAACCCATCCGCGCTTGAATAATTGCAGCAACTTTCACTCTTCCACCTTCTTACTTCCTATAATAATCTATCGTTCTCTTCACTGCTTTTATCACATCATTAACATCTTCTTCACTCATTGCATGGAATATAATCTCATTTCTTTATAGAGTTTTAAGTATGTATTTGGATAAAGGCTTTTTTGCAACCAAGTTGTTGATAATAAGGTTGTAAGTAAACTGAGGAGAGAACATTGACACCAATATTTTGCTGTTATAATGCTTCTCTTGATGCTGTTAATATTATCTAATGCCAGCTTGACTCTCCATCTTCAGTTGGAAAACGGAATTATAATTTTATCCATATCTTTAAACACTTTATTTTATACATTGCAACATATTTCGACATAGTTCCACAAACTTATCAGTCTTCTTCAGCTGGTTGTACCTAAAACAGCTTGAATATCGATCTACGATAGTTGTTAACCAAGAAACTGCAATTCATAATACCAAGAGCTGTGATATTAATTCAATTTTTCTTTATCGCTTGTAATCCTATGAGTTCTGAATTGTAATAATTTTTCATAACACTCTTTATTGTTCGTTGTAATAATGCCACCTTCCCCCAATTTAATATGTTTTACCGAATGAAAAGCTAAACATGGTCATATTTAATTGAGTCGATCTTCTACCTTTATGTGTCTATATGTAGCTCCTAACACATGAACAGCATCTTCTATTATAACAATTACATTTTTACAAATTTATAAAATGCAATCTAAATAACAGGTTGACCTGTAAAACCAACTGAAATAACTGCTTTCGTTTTATTTAGTTTTTCTTAAGTTTATTCGAGTCAATATTATACGTTTTCTCATCAATATCAGTAAAAACAGAAGTTCCATTTTGATAAAGCACATAATTCGCACTCGCTCAAATGTCATCGGTGTTGTAATCGCTTCGTCGCCTTCACTAATGCCCACTGTAAAACAAGAATTATGGAGAGCTGCCGCATCATTTGAAAAAGCGACTGCATATCTAGCACCGACATATTGTCCGACATCTTTTTCGAATTCTGGGGCGTATGGACTATTCGTTAAATAATCACTCTTTTTAACTTATTTAATCATCTGCTAAAAAAGTAGAAGAAATATTCTATATTTCTTCTACTAATGCTCGCAACTGTTCGACTGTTAACCATTCCGTATTCGTATCACTTGTATATTTAAATCCTTCCGGCAAACTTCTTCCATATTTCACATATTCTTGTGGACACCACGGAAACTCAGGGGTAATGACATAATAATTATCAAATTCAACTGTATGTCTCGCATCATCTTCGGTAATCATCGTTTCATGAAGCTTTTCGCCCGGGCGGATGCCGATGATTTCAATTTCTGCATCTGGCGCGATCGCTTTTGCAAGATCCACCACTTTCATGCTAGGGATTTTCGGAACGAAAATTTCCCCGCCTTTCATTCTTGCAAGGGAATCAATGACAAACTGAACACCCTGGTCAAGCGTAATCCAGAAACGAGTCATCCGTTCGTCTGTGATTGGCAGCTTCTTCCCTTCAGCGGCCATTTTTTTAAAAAATGGAACAACGCTTCCACGGCTCCCAACCACATTTCCATAGCGCACTACGGCAAACCGAGTTTCTTTTCCTCCGACATAAGAGTTGGCCGCTACAAATAGTTTATCGGACGCTAGTTTTGTAGCACCGTATAAATTAATTGGCGCAGCCGCTTTGTCCGTACTTAATGCAATAACTCGTTTTACTCCACGGTCAATCGCTGCCTCAATCACGTTTTGCGCGCCGTAAATGTTGGTTTTTACCGCTTCAAATGGGTTGTATTCACATGCGGGCACTTGTTTCATTGCCGCTGCATGGACAACATAGTCAACGCCATCAAACGCGCGATATAGACGGTCTTTGTCCCGTACGTCACCAATAAAAAAGCGGATTCTTGGGTCCGTATATTCCTGTGCCATTTCATATTGTTTTAATTCATCGCGGCTAAATACAATAACCTTTTTTACATCATATTCTAGTATTTTTTTTACAAACTTTTTCCCAAATGATCCAGTTCCCCCTGTAACAAGGACTGTTTGATTCCGCAAAAACTCCATAGCATAAACTCCTTTGAAGTAAAGTTATAAGTTTTTAATACTGATTTATTATTCGGTTTATTTTTTCGCTAAAATTACATTCCGTGAGATGTTCCGATTCTGAAATAATTTCAGAAATATGGGCGAAAGGCACACCTTGAATAACAGCGCCTTTCTCAGCTGTATTTTTAAAAATAACATGTTTCGTTTCGGCAACCTTTCGTTCAAACCATCTTCTATAAATAGATAGAATTGTTGTTGTTTTTACCATTGTGCCATCATTCGCAAGAACAGACAGCAAGTTTTCATTCGATACTACTTCTACTCCTGATGTCGAATGTAAAGCATGGCTTCTGTTTTTGCTATAAGCCAAATCTTGGCCTAACAACACAATTTCAGAGAATCCCATTTTAATTAATATATCAAGCGCTGTTGTCGCGACAGATCCTCCGGTATCAACTAAAGGAAAATTTTTCTTACCAGCGTAACTTTCAGCTTGAGGATACCCTTTTTGGAACGCGATAATTCTTAACCCTTTATGATTCGCCACAGCGGAATGACAAGCTGTTGACAAATAAATTAAAGACTGGGCAAACCCCATTCCATCTAACTGTTTATAAACGAATTCTTGCGGGTCTGTGATAATAACAGCATCCGGAACGATGCTGTTTTCTTTAAGAACCCGAAGGGCAGAACCAACAGATAAAATAAAATATTTGTTCTTCAGCCTTTTTAAAGAATAAACCGTGTCATCTAATGAAGGGCCTGCTGACACTAATACCGCTTTTTGGCCGTTAAATTTCGCAAACAGTTTTCCTACATCCGCATCCATATATTTTAAATTCTCCGCAAAATTCTTTTCCATTAAGGATGAAAAACGTTGAAAGGACATTTCTTGTATTTTTATATCTTCTAAAAAACGTTTTAATGGATGGCTTTGCGGCATTGCTTTTAACCATGCGTTCGGTATAATCCATCTAGTTTGCTGCTTAGCCAACTCATTCAATGTACGAATCATTGCTTGTCCTTGTTCAAAGCACAAAATTTCAACATTCGGATTAAGGAAAATATTGGATAAATCTATATTTTCAGCTGCTTTTCGAATAACAGACAAATAAGGTTCCATAACGACAATTTGTTTATCCGGTTCTTTTTGCAGCAATTCTTGTACATGATAACCGAGCCCAAAGCCAAATAAGCAATAAACATGTGCGTCTCTGTCTATTTGCGAATCAATAAAACGCTCGGCATCTTTCAAAGGATCGTAACGACTATACAAGTAATGCCCATTTAATTTCATTGTTGGCGGCCCTTTTTTTGATGGATGAATATCAACGTCAATGGATTCATTTACAGGATGAAGTAACCTTTCTCGTAACTGTTTATTTTTTATTAAGGCAAGATTACGGTTTAAAACGCTCAATTTTTATCTTCCTTCATTTGATAAAATCTTTCTTTCGCTGCCTCTTCAAAAAAAGGCTTTATTTCATATTCAAACATGTCGGCGACAATAACATAATCTTGTCGTTCTAAACCATCGTTGATTTCCAGCAAAAATCCGTTAATTTGACTCGGATCAATGTTAATATGATACTTATGCTCCCGCATTAATACAATTACTTTCGTCAGCCAAGCAACGCCTTCGCTAAATTGTGCAATTAGCTGCATTGCTTCCCCAACTTTATCTTCACGCAAATAATCAGCAATCGTTTGCGTTCCCACCGCTACTCGTTCAATATATTGGTAGAAACTATCTTGTGTTTCGTAAATGAGATTCGTCATCTTTCTCCCTCTTATCCATCGAAATAATTTTATTTTTAATTTTTTCTTTTAACTGCATGAAATAAGACTTTGAATCGATTGCAGCTTCTTGCAAACGCGAATATAAATCCATGGAACGAGCGTATACTCGTTGATACGTTTCTTGTTCCGTTTCATTCTCTTTTTCCAGGTAGTTATTAAATGTATCTAAAACAATAGGTTGGGCAATTAATGACATCATTCCTTCATCAAAAATCGGCTTTAACTGTTCATCAATTTTATCTAACTTTTTTAAAATTTTTGCATCAAACGCTGTATCAGAAACATTTCTTTTCAGCAACAGCACTGCTTCCTCAGCAAGGCGCTTTACTTTATCATGCAATCTTATTTCATTTTCAATTCGAACTAAAAACTCTTTCCATTCCTGAATATCTCTGTGCGGATATGAATCGATATCGAACATTGGTACATTTTTATTCGTATCTACATATCTGTCGCAAAACTCTTGGAAAGAAAGTTGTTGATAGCCCTCCAGCTTAACTCCACCTTCTGTACAATTGTAAATTCTTTCAGGCTGTGAAAAAGTTTGAAGTAGTCTTTCAAAATTATGCTTCATTGTAAAAAACGTGTAATCTGTCAATACTTGACCACCATAATACCCCTCTGTATAGAACAGCCCTCTTTGTTTAATATATGTTTCATCAATTTTTCTGAAATTTTTATTATGTTCCGCATGTGTTTTGTTATCGGTATAGGCCAAATCTTGACCGATTAATGCAACAGGCCCCTTTGAAATCATATAAGCTATATTTAATGCGAAATTGGCGACAGAAGCGCCCCCTAATATACCATCTATTTCTTTATTTAATAATTTTTGTGCATATATTTTTAAATCATCATCTATGTTAGATATAAATACAAACGATCTTCGATTGAATCTTTCTCTAATTTTCTCATGGTTAGATAATGAATAGATTATTCTTGCTTGTTTTAGCTCTATTGTTTCAAAATGCCTATAGTTGTTGATTCCTCCGTCAATTGTAACAATAAAGTCAGGTTCAATATCATATTTAAGAAGCGAGTTAATCGTCGATCCGGAAGATATCAGCAAAATGTGCTTTCTCACTTTTTTCAACAAAGGTATTTGCTTTGTTAACGACGGACCGCCGGAAGCAACGACAACTGGCACATTATAAATATGCTCCAAACATTTTAAAGGCACATCATCATATGCATAAAATAAATTTAATGTAAAGTTCTTTTGCCATTCTTTTGAAAAATATTTAATTGTATTTATATTTACTTGCTGCATATAAATATGATCTTTGACTATTCTTAATATACTATGATAATAGCTGGAACAAACTTTATCATAATTAGGAGAGCAAACAACAGAAACCCTTTTACCAAATGTATTTCCAAAAGGTTCATAAATTTTTTCAAAAAGCTCTTGATCTTCTCCTTTAATAATGATGCATCGCTCTAATTCACTTTCTTCTTCCAGCTGTTTATCGGCTAAAAATTCGATAGGCTCGACAATAATTAAAAATTCCTCGTCAGTCATCTTTTCACTTAAAGCTTTCGCAATATATCCTGAACCCACACCAAATAAAATATGAAGATGGTTCTTTTTATAATGGCGTTCGGCAAATTTTTCAGCCTCTCGAATCGGATCATACTTGCTGTGTAGGTAATAATTGTTTACTTTATAAATACGATGTCCGCTTTTCGAAGTTTCCTCGACGATTTCGTACTCTTTCAGATCATTGTTCATCATTAGCACCTCAATTATATTATCGGCTGCTGCTATATTTTCTTAATACCTTATCTTATTTATACTCGATGTTTAATTATCTAATGAGAGTATGTTATAATTAAATAAGAACAAATGTTCTATATAAAGGAGGCCGTATGAATCATACAGACCTTCTCCTATGTAATTACGATCATAAACTTCTTGAAATGTTAACCGGGAAGTTATTAGGCGACGGTAATATCATCATTCAAAAAAATCGAAAACCGCGGTTTCGTTTCGGACATTCCATCAAAGATCGGGATTGGTGTGTGCATTGCTACCAAAAGCTTGCTTGCTTTTTGCCGCTTAATCCTCCTAAGTACCGAAGAGTTATTGATAGCCGAATAAAGAGAGGTTTTTCTGAGCTATATTATGTTCAATCCAAAACTGCCCCTATTTATGTCCATCTCAAAGAGATTTGGTACAACAATACGGTAAAAGTTATACCAAAAGAATTTGTCGAAAAACTAATGACACCGTTATCTCTTGCTTGGTGGTACCAAGATGACGGCCATCTAAAAATGAAAGGAAATATCCCACAGAAAATTATTCTTTCAACAGAATCATTTTCACAAGAGGAAATTCTGTTTTTACACAACCTGCTGCTTAATAAATTTCACTTGAATTTTTCGACCGATAACAACAAACGGCTTGTCCTATATAATCGACGTTCCATTTTAGCTTTTCTTAGTCTTGTGAGGCCTTATTTGTCGAAAGGCATGAAGAGAAAAGACATTTATCTGGAGAATTTAAAGAAGGAAGATTTACCTCTTAAGAAACGTACTACTGTTTATTTGCTTGAGCGAATAGTTTTTAATAAACCAACTGCAGAAATTAGAAAAATATGTAACAGCTTGCCCGAAGTCTTAAGCATTATCGAACCGAAATTACACCATTTTTTAAACATGGTCGAAAAGAAACGGGATCTTCCCCGCAAACCATATCAAATTGAATTAAAAAGAGAAGAGCTATTTCATTTAACAATTTTTCAACAAAAAACCGGATATACAATGGGAGAAATTATTGAACTCTGTTATGAATACTTAAATGGCCGACTCCAATAAATTATTACAATTCAGTTCAGCTTACAATAGCAGCAAAAGAGACCTTGGATATCCCCAAGGTCTCTTTTGATTGACTAAGATTATCGGAGTAATTGAAGCACTCCCTGCGGCTGTTGATTAGCTTGAGCCAGCATAGCTTGCGCCGCTTGCATTAAGATATTATTTTTAGTGAATTCCATCATTTCTTTCGCCATCGTGCGAACATTTGCTTTCGCAAATGACTAGACTATATCTTCACCCGCTAGCTTACCGCTAGTGAGGGGCCGGGCACTTCGGGGAATTCAGAACGATGGAAATTCTGCTCCCCTACGGACTTCATCACCATAGCGCATGCGCCTTAGGTGGTATGTCCTAGTCGTTGAACCTTCTCCACCCTTTCGGGACAGGAGCTTGGCTGCTGGTTGCCCAATCCTTTGACTTTTCAAGCCATCACGTCTGCCGTTTCCAGCTCCGTTGTGGCGTCAAAGGCTCTAAGGGGTTTCCAGCAATTCACCCGGTAATACTCCTAGCCGTTTCCAGCTAGGACGACTCTGCCTATCGCTGCTTACGCAGCTAAGGCATAATCAACGTCGCGAATACGTGATTCAGCAGCAGTTAAGTTTTCTGCAGTTGCGCCAAGGTTGTTGATGGTGTGTTCTAGGCGGTTTTGAACAGCACCAAGTTTAGAACGTTCTGTAGACACTTTTTCAATCGCATCGTTAATTTTAGTAATCGCATTATTTGCGCTTGCTGCATTTGTTACTGCTAAAGCAGCTATCCCAAGTGCGCTTGCGTTCATAGTCGCAATTGTTAATGTAATGGATTGACCACTGTTCGCTCCGATTTGGAATACTTTACTAGAGAAAGTGCCATCTAAAAGTTTTTGCGTGTTGAATTCAGTGTTTGCCGCAATGCGGTTAATTTCAGACACAAGCGCATTAATTTCGTCTTGGATTGCTTGACGGTCAGCTGTCACGTTCGTATCGTTCGCTGCTTGTACGGCAAGTTCGCGCATACGTTGAAGGATCGCATGAGTTTCGTTTAATGCACCTTCAGCTGTTTGGATTAAAGAGATGCCGTCTTGCGCGTTTTTCGCTGCCATTTCAAGACCACGGATTTGGCCGCGCATTTTTTCAGAGATGGCAAGGCCTGCTGCATCGTCGCCAGCGCGGTTGATGCGGTACCCTGAAGAAAGTTTTTCAAGGTTTTTCGCAGCTTGAGTGTTGTTAAATGATAATTGGCGGTACGTGTTTAACGCAGAGATGTTGTGTTGGATTCTCATTTTCAATTCCTCCTTGAATAGTTTTTTCTACATCCTTGTAGATTTTTCACAGGGACGGCCGATTGCCCTTCCCTGCCTTACACCTTTAATATCGGAAGCATTCACGGAATGTTTAACGGTTTTTTTAATTTTTTTTATTATTTTTTAGTTGTTGCAACAAGTTCGTAGAAACGTCTGCCGCTTGTTTGTTTTCTTCTTGGATGGCTGTATATATTTCTTTTCTGTAGACGTCGATATGTTTCGGCGCAATGATGCCGAGTTTTATTTGTTCTCCTTCGATGGCAAGCACTTTAATTTCAATCGAATCGCCAATCATGATCGATTCATTTTTCTTGCGGGTGAGAACAAGCATTATTCTTCCTCCTTCCCGCGCACCTCGGACAACGGAAAACGGATCGGATAGTCGCTGTCATGAAGAATAAGTTGTTTGCCTATTTTTTCTTTCACGTTAATAACGATTGGTGCTTTTAAGTTAATGGTGGAATCAGCAAACGGCTCTTTTAACGTCATAATCGTATATGTCAAGCAATCATCAGGAGAATTTAGTTTCAGCTTTTTAATATCTTCTTCTGCTAAATTGAACGCGTAATCAGGATAAAAAGAAAACGGATACGCAATGACAAAACCAACATGGCTATGACGAACAGACTGCAAAATCGCAAACGGCGATTGTTCTTCTAACGGCAAAATGACAAATTGCTTTTCTTCTTCAAATCCAGGTATCCCGGTTGGAAAATGGATAATTTGTTCTTCATTTATTTCAATTTCTCCTAAAAATTTTGATGTTATTTTCATAGCGAAAAGCTCCTTTCCCATTTTCACAAAAAAAGCGGTACACCGCAACGGCACCGCTTTTCTGTTAATATTTCACATCGATTTTGATAGATGGGTATTGGATCATATAACCGGACACATCTCCCGGTCTGTATTCATGAATCGGTTTATTCACTTTAACATCAATAATTGGTTTATTTGCATCAATTTTAATATCCAAATAACCTGGTTGGTAGCCAATATCTACACTATGAACAGAAGGGATAAATTTTATTCCAAGCTGTTTATAAGAATGGAAGCCTTTTTCAGCCGCAATCGCCGCAATTGCATTGCCTCCATTTTCAATTTTCATGAGCCGGTCTCCTTCTTGCGCGCGGCGGGCAATGCCTTCCAACAGCGCTTCACGGCCTTCCTCAGCAAATTTTCTTGTAGAATCAAACGGATCAAGCAACCCCATATCGCTCCATGCTTTTGACTGGTCAATCGTCAACCGGGCCGGTTTGGAGTCAATCGTAAGCGTTGCCGGTTTTTGTTCAATATGCAGATCTGCTTTCGGCTGCTCGATGTGCTGAATCGGCTTTTCAATATGTAAACCGAGAATCGCTCTTGTCGTGCGAATTTGTATTTGCGGGAAATTCATGTTGCTCACCTTTTCCCTTTGTTAACGGAGGAAATCAACCAATGTAGGCTGAATAATGCGCGCGCCGACGCTTAAAGCAGCGCGATGCACGCTCTCTTGTGAAATAAGGTCGGTAATCGTTTTTTCGTAATCGATATCTTCGTTGTTGGACATTAATTTTGTCGCAATCTCTTCTTGTGTGGACAAGCGGTTTTCCATCATCTCAACTCGGTTTTGCTTCGCACCAAGTTCCGAACGGGCCGATAACAAAGCGTCTTGTTGCGCTTCAACTTGGCTTAAATAACCATCAATCGTGCTCCCAGTGCTGTTCGGATCATTTAAAGCCGCCTTTAAATTATCCAACATCCCGATAATTCCGGTAAATAAAGTTTTCCCATCAATATTGACATCTAACTTAATACCATCAAACACTTCAATTTCGACATCGCCTTGATTGCCGTTTACCGCAAAACCTGTTTCTCCCGGATAGCCGATAAACAACGGATTTTTCGTATCCGCTCCGTTAAAAATATATTTACCACCGACTCTCGTGTTGGCAACATCGACAATGTGCTTTTGGATCTGGTCAATTTCATCAGCAATTTTTTTGCGGTCTTCTGGAGTAGCTGTATCAGTTGATGCTTGGACAACAAGTTCCTGTATGCGCTGCAAAGCGAGTCCAACTTTATCTAATGCGTCATCTGCGCTATCAATCCAGTTATGAACTTCTCCAATGTTGCGCTGATATTGTTTTACACGCGCTAAATCCTCCCGATAAGCTATTCCTTTCATCGCCACAACTGGATCATCGGAAGGGCGGGAAATTTTTTTCCCTGTCGCTAACTGTTCTTGATATTTTCCGAGCCGCTCATAACTATTCGATAAATTTCGCAGCATATTATTCGCCAGCATAAACTGTGTAACCCTCATGACCAATCACCTACCTTCCAACAATCCCCATATCGTTAATAATTTTATCGAGTATTTCATCGATTGCTGTAATCATGCGAGCAGCTGCGTTATAAGCATGCTGGAATTTAATCATATTCGTCATTTCTTCATCCAGTGAAACAGAACTGACAGATTGACGGTTGTTGTCAACAGAAGTTGCGAGCGTCTCCGCATTAGTTTTCATTCTCTCAGCTTGTTGTCCATCGACGCCGATTTTCCCAATAAGCCCTTGATAAAATGTTTGCACCGTTCCGCCAGTAATAGGCACGCTAACCGTCGTTCCGCTACCACTTGGCAGAGTGGCTGAACCATTAGTAATTTGAACATCTTTAATCATGGATAAATAAAGAGCATTATTGCCGTTTCCAGATTCCCCACTCTTCGAAGATGCAGCAATCTTCCCAAGATCGCTCATGATTACATCAGAAACTTTAATCGAAGCCGCTGCACCTTTTCCTGTTGTATTATCACTTACATTCATTTCAAAAAAATCTACTCCATTCGAATTGTTAAGATCATATCCCTCTCGATGTTGTGCATTAAACATAGTAGCAAACGAATACGCCATTTTATCTAAATCGGCAAGCATATCAGGATAATAGCCTTTCACATTATCTGGGTCAGAGCCGTAGCCATAAGCTTCAATTAATGATTTAATTCTGCCGCTCGCTAAACTGTCAAACTTGTTGTAACTTATTGTTGTTATGTTTCCGAGAACATCTTCGATTCGAATCTCAGAAATATATCCATCTGGGTTCGTTGGGTCTCCCGAAATGGAAGGGGATACCGAAAGCTTCGAATAGCTGTCTTTCGTCACTATTTTTACTGTGGATCCATCTTGATTAACAAGTGAAATTTCATAAATTCCTTCTGCTATATCTAGAGCGTTCCCGCCAGAAGGAACTGTTTCCACCTTTACCTGAAAATATTTTGATAGTTCATCGACAAGGGCATCACGTTTATCATAAAGGTCATTTGGCAAATAACCGTTCGGTTCAACAGCTTTAATTTGCTCATTCAGTTCACTAATTTGCTTCAAAATCGAGTTCACTTCTAATAAACCTGTTTTAATTTCTTGCCCTAAATCGTCGCGAATTTGCGATAAAGAACTGTAAAGGTAATTAAAAGATTCTGCCACTGCTACCCCGCGTTGGCGCACAACAGCGCGCGCCCCTTCATTTTCCGGATTGGTGCTTAAATCTTGCAGCGCTTCCCAAAACTGCGTCATCGCCTGACTGAGACCAAATTCACTCGGCTCATTCATAATATCTTCCATTTTTGCGATCGCTTCTGAACGTGTGCTCCAATAACCTAATTTACTAGCTTCATTGCGATATTGATAGTCTAAGAAGCTATCGCGTATTCGTTGTATAGACCCCGCTTCGACCCCCGTCCCCATTTGTCCCGGAATTTGCGGACGGTTCATCGAAGCTGGCGGAAACGGCTCCGTTTCGACAAAATTGACGCGCTGGCGCGAATAACCGGGCGTATTCGCGTTGGCAATATTATGCGCGGTCACATACAATGCCGATTGCTGAGTAAATATGCCTCGTTTGGCTACTTCTAAGCCATGAAACGTCGATAGCATCGCATTTCCCCCCCAATACGTGAAAGTTGCTTGTTCGCTAAGCTTTGGAATCAAATAGTGAACTCCCGCCTTCATATGAAGACGGCGCCATATTCGGGTTTTGATAATTCACTTCTTTTGGCTGCGGCATGAGCATATCCAGCATAACATGGACAAATTGCAATGATTGCTTGGCCAGCTGCTCGTTTAATTGATTCACACTTTTTAATTCCAATATCACCGCTGATAAATCATCCCGCAGTTTCTCAAGCATTGCCCGTTCTGTTCCTTCTGTTTGCAAAATGCACGCTGTTAACGTCGGTTCATTCGCTTCGCCTATCATCGCGTTAACAACAAGAATGCGTTCCTGCTCAACACGATCAATGGCCGCAATATATTTTTGCTCCTCTTTCACAATTCCATTCAGCGCTTCCGTATCGCCTTTTTTTAGCACTTCCGTTTTTTTGTTTGCCAACTCCAACAAACCCTTATGCAGTTTCACATGCTTTTCCAGCAGCTCTATCAATTGTTTGGCAGACAATCCAATCTCTCCCTAAAAAGTACATAAAAATTAAACCAGTATTACGCGTAATACTGATTTCCTTTTAATTGTCAAAGTAAAATTGATATACACTTTTCGCGATTTCCTTTGCGTCAATTTTATATGTCCCGTTTTGCACTTGCTCCTTTAGCTTGCGCACTTTTTCCTGATGTTCGGCCGTCCATTGGGAAAGTTGCTGCAGCTCTTTCGCCGCCTCGGAAATTTCCACTTTATCTTGGCTAATTGCAGTTTTTTTCACTTGCGTCTCTTTATCAAACTGGTGTTTGTAAGGGTTAATGCCTGTCAAGCCGAATTTGTCAATTCTCATGAAAATCCCCCCTTTTACATGCCCTATGCCGTTACCGCAACTTCTATCTATATTATCGGCAAATGCAAAAGATTGTTTACAACAATTCAAAATTTATTTTCGGCGTTCTTTTTCGTATAATAAACGCTTCTTGCCTGACGTTTTCTTTCTTCTTCTCTTTGCAGCGCTTCTAGCTGTTCATTTAAGTCTTTTAAACAATTTTCGCACAGTTTTCCTTGGCGAATCAACGCGCCGCAGCGGGCGCAAGGGTACGTTAAATTCGGAAATTGCGCGAGTTTTAGGCGGCCGCTTTGAATAAATTTAATCAGCAGCGATTCCTTCACTCCCGTTGCGTCGACAATTTGCGCCATTGTCGCCATGCGGTTTTCTCTTTTTCGCAAAAAATCGTAAACGGTTTTGAAAGCCTCTTCTTCTTCTTTATAGCAGTTCTCGCAAATATCACGAAACGAATTTCTTACAAACAAACGTCCGCAGTTTGGGCAATTTGCTAAATTCATTGCTTATCCTCCCCATATTTCCTCTCTCCTTTTATTATATAAGACTAAGGAACGCTTACGTATAAATATTGATAATTAACCCTTGGATTTCCCCGATGGTGCTTAAAAGGCCGATTCCTTGTTTTTCTTTTTGCAATACAGCATTCGTTAAATCTATTAACTTTTTATCCACTTCTTTCACCATTTTGTACAAACGCGAACGTCCGCTCCAATTGAAACCATGTTGTTCTGACAATCGCAAGCCGTTTTTTACCGCATCATCCAGCAGCTTTTTCACAAGCTTTTTATATTTTCGCAAATCTTCCACCGAACGCGATTCCGCTAATTTTTTTCCTTGTTCTTCGATTTCTTTCGCAAGCTGATGAAACCGTTCAAGCGCGAGTTCTTCGTTTTGCTTTGCCACGACTTCCGCAAACGATACAGACGAGGAAGCAGCTGCCTCTTTTTTGCTTACGTTCATCATATTCGCTTTTGTGATTTTTTGAATTTCCACATGAATCTCCCCTATTGTTGTTCGATGCTTTTAATTAATTTCAAAATTTCCCCAATAACCGCATAAAGCTGTGAAGGAACGCGATTTTCCGGGTCGACTAAATGTTTGACAAGCGATGGATCGTCTTGCATGGGAACGTGTTGCTGCTGCGCCCGCTTGATCATTTCGTTTACAGTGTTGATTTTAGGTTCCGACAGCTGATCGGCTCCGTTTTGATAACTTGCCAGCGCGGCAAAATGTTGATAACCGTTTTTCATACCTTCCAATCATACCCTTTCCCGCTATTTCTTTCGTTCGTTTTCATTGTTTCCGCCACTGTCTTTTGTTCTTCTTTATTATTCATTTTCGCAAAAGTAATTCCTTTCACATTGTAGCCGATTTCCTCCAGATTTTCTTTAGTCGTTTCTGTTAATGCTTTTAATGCTTCGGTAAGTTTCGCGCTATCCGTTTTAATGGTCACCGTCAAATCTCTTTCCAATGCCTGTAGTAAAATCCCGATTTTCCCGTATTTTTCCGTGTCGAGCAAAAAGTACAGGCTGCAATTTTGCCAATCAAGCTTTCCCCCATCATTTCGGGAATTTAAATAAATATGGACCGTTTCAATTTGATCGTGCAATAACACCGGCACTTGGTAAAACATCGTTTGCATATGATTGCTGGCGTCAAATTTGCTTAACAGCTGCTGGCCTGTCATATTCGCCAAAGCGTGCTCGGCTTGCTGCACGATCATGCTAGGTTCTCCTTTGCTTAATTTCAACAACAACGCCTTTATATTTTGCGGTTCACTGACCGGCTGTTTAGACAGTAAGGCGTGGAACACATCTTTCTCATGGTAAAACCCTAATTGCCGGAATTGTTCGAACGTATTTCTTGCCGAAATTTCCTCACCGAGCGGAAACTTTAATGTCCTTGCCAGTTGCGGCAAAAGCTGCTGCGGCACCGCTTCTGGCTCATCTTCATTTAAATGAAAAGCGGAAACAAAATGCTTCACTTTTACATCCGCTGGCTGAAAGCGAAGCCCTCCAAGCAAATTCTTTACTTCATTCACAACTTTTAAAGCATCGCTCTGCTTTCCTTCAGTAAGCAGCTGCTTCGCCTCCGCCAATTTCGCGCTTGCCTGAAGCATTTGCTTCTCCGTTTTCATATCGGTAAAAAGCATAAACTCTCCTTGCAAAATAGCGCGGTCTAACGTATGAATCACGGCTTCGACGAATTGTTTTGCCTGCTGGCGCGCCGATGTTTGCCCGTTGTTCAACAAAAACGCTGCGTTTTCCAGCTTCTTATTCATTTCGATTTGCAGTTTTTTAAAATCAAGCGCTGCTTGTGAGAGTTTTTCCGTAATCGTCTTCACGATCATATTTTTGGCTGGAGCGGGGAACGCTTGCATCCATTCCTCATTCCAATATGGCCATTCTGTTTGTTGCCCTTCTGCCGTTTCTACAGATGCAGAAATGTGGTCCTTTTGAGGGGCTCTTTGCTCTTCCATTAAGTCTGTTTCGGCTTGAGAGCGGAAAACTTTCGTGCCATTGCCGCCGAAATCGCGGCTGTTCTCCTCCAAAATTTGCAAATTGTTCTCCGCTGAAGTTTGTAAACCGTTCCCCACCGAAGCTTGTAAACTGTTCTCCATTGAAGATTGTAAGCGCGGCAAAAGAGCGAGATGGTCTGCCAGCTGCGTTAATACTTCGCCGAATGATTCGCCATGCAGCGCTTCATGGATGGCCCACAGATGCGATTCGGTCACTTCCAGCTTTTTATTCGCAAGCGCCTGTACCGTTTCCAATTTTTCATTCAGCGTCCCTTTCGCTTTTTCAAAAAAGCGCCTTAATATCGATTTTTCTTCCTTAGACAGGCGAATTCCTTGCGCAAGCAAGATTTGTTCCGCTTTCTCTAATTCACCGGCAGGGAATAAAACGGCGGCCGCGTCATTTGTTTCCGCTGTTTTCGGTACCGCTTGCACTTGTAAAACATGATCTTTTATGCCGATAATTCGCACAACAACTTTATCTTCCTTCGGTATTTCTCCTTGAAAGCGAACAAGCACATCTTGCCCTTTCACCGTTACAATCGCTTCATCGTTGCTTAACTTTTCCTTAATCGTTGCGAAAAATGTTTCTCCCTCTTTCAAAGAAAACGGTACCAGCTCGCTCATGATTAAATCGTTGCGAACTTGCATTTATTTCACGCTCCCGCACTATCCTTACTATTTTTAATATCGGCATGTTTTCTTACAATATTAACCTCTTGCCAATGTAAACGAAGAAACAGAGGCAGCGCCAGCCTTAAGCAACACTTTCGCCGCATGCCTTAATGTTGCCCCTGTCGTATAAATGTCGTCGATTAACACAATATGTTTGCCCTGCAAAGGCGCTTTTTCCGACAGGCGAAAGACGTTTTCTGTCCGCAGCCGTTCAAGGCGCGATTTTTTTGACTGTTTTTCCAGATGACGGCGACAAAGCGATTCGTGAATAGGGAGAGCAAGCAGCTCGGCAAGCGCCTTTGCTTGGTTAAATCCGCGTTCGTACAGGCGCTCAGCGCTGAGAGGAATCGGGACGATCAGAAAGGTATTGTCAAAATGGCGGTAAAATTCGCGGCAAAACTCTTCCTGAAACGCTTTGACAATCGCGTAGTCGCCGCGAAATTTCCAAAGCGCGACCACTTCCTTCATAAATTCATTGTACATGTACACCGACCGATTTTTCGTTAACACATCTTTCCATTCATCGTCCTCTTGCCAACGAACGCAATCGGCGCATAACCTCCTTTGGCGATGCGATGGTTTAAGGCCAGCGAAAGGCCGGCCGCAAATATCGCAAATTTCTCCGTTAATTTTCATCAAAGCGTTGCGGCATTTCGCACAGAGGCAGTCCGCTTTTTTTAACGTCAGAAAATGTTGCCAACTCGCGATCGGATTGTACGGCGCGTGGCAAATCAAACAATTCATTGCGTCCTCAACAGCCCCCTTTCTGCCGCCTCCTTATTCATCCTTTCAATCTGCCGCTTCGCCGCAACCATGCCCCTTGTCTTTCCGTAATGGAAAAAACGGACATCGCCGTCCGGATATTGGGCGCTGCGGCCGACGCGGCCAGCAATTTGCACGAGCGCGCTTTCCGTGAAAATATCGTCTTCGGCACCGAGCACAGCGACATCGATGTTTGGAACGGTTACGCCGCGTTCTAAAATGGTCGTAGTGACAAGAAGCGGAATACGGCCGTCGCGAAACGCCTGCACTTTCTCCGCGCGCCCCGGATCTTCCGCGTGAACGCCTTCGATCCGCTCATCCCGTTGCTTCAAGATACGCACGGCTTGCCCGAGCACATCAATATGGGGGACGAATAAAAACGCTTGTTTTTCTGTTTCGATGCGGGATTGGACCCATGCTGCCACATTGCGGGGAAGGCGCCCGCGCCTTAACTGCCTGCGCCAGTTGCCGCACCATTCGAAGGACGGCACAGGGAGGGGAAATCCGTGATAGCGGGCGGGAATGGTGACAGTTTTCTGTTTGCCGCGCCTGATTTCCCGCTGCCATTCCGGATGAGGGGTTGCAGTCAAATAAATAAGGCTGGACTCTGCTTTGCGCGCTTTTGCGGCGGCATACTCGAGCATTGGCTCAACGGAGTACGGAAAGGCATCAACTTCATCAATCACCATCACGTCAAAAGCGCGGTAAAACCGTAAAAGTTGATGGGTGGTGGAAATAACAAGTGGGGCGAATTTGCCGCGGTCTTCACTGCCGCCGTACAAGGCGACCAATGGAACGCTCGGAAACACCTGCCGCAAGCGGGGAGCAAGCTCGCGCACGACATCGGTCCTTGGCGTGGCGATGCATACGCGCTTTCCCATCTCCAGCGCCCGCGCGATTCCTTGAAACAGCACCTCAGTTTTGCCTGCTCCGCACACCGCCCAGACAAGCAATTCGCTATTCTGCGCGATCGCGTCTTCGACCGCATCGGCGGCCCTCTGTTGTCCTTTGGATAACGTTCCGTTCCAAGCAAGTGGGGAAAGATAGCGGGGCTGCGGAAAAGAAAAGCGGGAGGCAACAAGTGGCGTGCATTCGCTGACGCGTCCCATCATAATGCATTTGCGGCAATACGTACAAACTGTATGGCAGCGGTCGCAAGGAAACGAGGAGAAAAAATGGGCTTCCTCGTTTCCGCATCTCATGCAGCGCCATCCATGTTTCGTTTTCACAATTCCTTTTTCATAGAAAAGATAACCGTGTTCATAATGCATTCGAATGATATCGAGAGGAAATGGAAGTTCTTCAAGAAGAAGCTGTCTTCCTTCCAAAAATGAAAGGAGTTCCGGGGAGTAATGAAACCCGGGGGTTGGCTGGATCGAAGACGTGAAATCGATATGAGCGATCGGTTTAGCATCTTTATCGTTTTTTGCCAACGCTTCGGGGATGAGCCTTCCTTTGTCCGCGATAAAACGCATACACTCCCTCCATTTCCTATTGTTCATCCCTATACCGTATAAACGAGAGGTTCTTTATGGTTCCAATTTAATCATTAGGCAAAATCCCGCTCTTGGTCCAGCGGAAAATAAAAGCGCCGTGTGCTGCTTTTTATGCAAAGTCTAAGGCTTCAGCCTCTTTATGACTTTATTGATGGCGCGTAAAATTTGCTGGACCAAAAGAAATTTTGTCTCTAAATCCAGCGAACTCGGAACGCCGGAAACCAAAAGCGCTGCATCCTTCGTTCTGTTCCCGTTTCTCTTGCACATCGAGTAACTTTGTTAGGGGGCAAGAGCGATGGCTTCCTTCCTTTTCCCATAAAATCCATGAAAACTTCGCATCATCACCAAAAATTACGGTTGATACCACGTTAGTCCTAACGCGCCTTCGCCAAGGTGGGTGGCGATGACGGGACCGAAATAGCTAATGGTAAATTCGACGTTCGGATAAAGGCTCGATAATTGCTGCTTCCATTGTTCCGCCTCATCTGGGCGGTTGGCGTGAATGATCGCCGCTTTTAACGGCACGCCTTTTGCCGCGTCTTCTGCCAATAGCTCTTCAATTCGCTTGATCGCTTTTTTACGCGTGCGAATTTTTTCAAACGGAACGATCACTTTATTTTCAAAGTGAAGCAGCGGCTTGATTTGCAGCAGACCGCCGATAAACGCCTGCGCACCTGTCAATCTTCCGCCGCGCTGCAGATGCGCCAAATCGTCCACCATAAAGTAGGCGCGCAACGTTTTTTTCATTTCATCGATCCGTGCGATGATTTCTTCCGGCGATTTTCCGTCAAGCGCCATTTTCGCTGCTTCGATCGCGTAAAAACCTTGCGCCATGCAGCTGATTTCCGAATCGTACGCGTATACTTTCAGCCCATCGACCATATTTCCTGCCGTCAGCGCGCCTTGGTATGTCCCGCTGATGCCGCTCGAGAGATGGATGCTGATGACCGCATCGTACCCTTCGTCGCGGAGCGATGTAAATAGTTCGACAAACTCGCCAACCGCTGGCTGGGATGTCGTCGGCAGTTCTTTATGCTGCTTTACTTTTTCATAAAATTGTTCCGCGCTAATGTCGATTTCCTCGCGATACGTTTCCCCGCCAAACGCGACGCTTAGCGGAATCATACGAATTCTCAACCTATCGCGCACATCTTTTGGAATGTATGCGGTGCTATCCGTTACAATTGCTGTTTTCATCGTTCATACCTTCCTCATCCATCCGTTTTTGTTACCTATTGTAGCGGAAAATGAAACAAATTTCATTATCATCAACTCGGTAAGCGCTTGACAATCTTCGACGAAAACTAGCGGACTTCGACCCAGCCGTTTTTGATGGCGACAATTACCGCTTGTGTACGATCATTCACGTTCAGTTTTTGCAAAATATTGCTTACATGGTTTTTCACCGTTTTTTCGCTAATATACAGCGCCTCGCCGATGCCACGGTTGCTTTTTCCGTCTGCTAATAGCTGCAACACTTCACATTCGCGGCGCGTTAACAGATGAAGCGGCCAGCGGGCTTCCCGCTTTCCTTCTTCCTCCTTCTCGCTTTTTCCAGTCGAAAGCCGGCGGTATTCGCGAATTAAATTATGCGTAATCTTCGGATGCAAGTACGAGCCGCCTTCCGCGACGATTTTCACCGCCTCAATTAACGTATCTGCATCCATTTCTTTTAATAAATAGCCGGTAGCGCCCATTTGCAATGCGCGCATCACATAGTTTTCGTCATCATGAATCGAAAGAACGACAATTTTGGTGTCAGGATACGTTTCAATCAGCTGTTTCGTTGCCTCCACTCCGTTGATGTTTGGCATGTTAATATCCATGATGACGATGTCAGGACGATATTGTTCCACAATTGCAAGCGCGTCGCTTCCATCCGACCCCTCGGCGACCACCTCAAACTCCTCTTCAAATTCTAAAATCCGCTTCATCCCTTCACGAAATAATTGATGATCGTCAATAATGGCAATGCGTGTTTTCATGATGCCTCTCCTCCTTTTTTTAGTGTTATTGTGCTTATATGTTCAATGGAATACGGATGAAAATCGTCGTGCCAGCCCCAATCTTCGACCGAATAGTTAACGTTCCTTCCAACAAGTCAACCCGCTCTTTCATGCCCATTAACCCAAAGGCATTTTCTTTTTTAACAGTTGTGTCAAACCCTTTCCCGTTATCTTTCACCACCACAAGCAGCTGGTTATTATTACCCATTTCCGTTTTCACTTCAATTTTCGTCGCTTCAGCATGTTTCAGGGCATTTTGTACCGCTTCTTGAACGAGGCGAAACACCGCAACTTCCAAACGGGGCGGAAGCCTCATTTCTTCCCCAATATGTACGAACGAGATATCGATTCCTTTATTATAGTCTTCGATCGTTTGCAAGTATTTTCTTAGCGTAGGAACTAAGCCTAAATCGTCAAGCGCCATTGGTCTTAAATCATAAATAATTCTTCGTACTTCGTAAAGAGCAGAACGAACCATTTTTTTAAAATCGCGGATTTCCAAAATAGCCGCTTCAATCCCACGATCTTTTAACACTTTTTCCATTAAATCGGAACGAATAATGACGTGCGCAAGCATTTGTGCCGGACCGTCGTGAATTTCCCGCGACAGCCGTTTCCGTTCTTCTTCCTGTGCTTCAATAATTTTCAACCCAAATTCTTGCTTTTGTCTCGCTCCTTCAATAAATTCACCGACTTGGCGGAAATCGCTAGTTAGATAATTAAGAACAACCGTAACTTGCCCAACTAAATGATCGGCACGTTCGATCGTTTCTTTCAGCCCGATTAAACGCCGCTCCAGCTCATCCCGACGCAACCGCAACTGTTTTTCCCTCTCGCGGACCATCGCCAGCGCCATATGCAATTCATGCGCTTTTTCATACGCTTCGCGGATTTCATCTTCTGAATGCAGCGCGAAATTTCGGCTCACTTCTGAAAGGCGCTGGCGGGACATCCGGGTTTGTACTTCGAGCTTGTCTGCCTCCTCGATCGTCTTTTCGATCGCCGACTTCACGTCTGCCAATTCCTTAAGCATCCATTCGTATTCTTGGCGCGATTGTTCGCCAATTCGAAAAATTTCGTCTTTGCTATGTTGAACGGTGTCGATCATTTTTTCGACAATTTTATCCAATTCTTTTACGTCCAAGCTTTTATTTGTCGACATACAACATCCTCCATAAACGAGTTGCTGCGATGTTTTCCCATTTTGCGCACAAGTGCCAAAAAAATTTATTTGAAGGAAAAAAGTTGTCGATTTATAATAAAAAAAGCATCTACTAACAATCTAGCTCTTGCCTACTAAAATAGTATAACATGTTTTTTTGTAAAAACCTTGTCAATTTTTTATCTAGACTCGTTTTCGTTGCAGCGGGGTGATTTTTGTTTTGTTGCAAAAATACTATACAGTAAAAGGATACGGCGAAAATGAAATCGTCATTGAAAAATCTCGCTTTATTTGCTATATCAACAGAGCAACTACGGAAGAAGAAGCAGTTCAATTTATCCAACAAATAAAAAAAAAGCATTGGGACGCGACTCATAACTGTTCTGCCTACATTATCGGCGAACACGATCAAATCCAAAAAGCGAACGATGACGGTGAACCGAGCGGTACCGCCGGCATTCCGATGCTGGAGGTGCTGAAGAAAAAAGGGCTGAAAGATACCGTCGCTGTTGTCACCCGATATTTTGGCGGCATTAAACTTGGGGCGGGCGGCCTTGTGCGCGCATACGGAAAATCCGTGTCGGAAGGGCTGAAAGCAGCTGGCATCGTCGAACGCCGCCTTGCGCGCATCATGCATGTCACCATCGATTATACGTGGCTCGGAAAAGTGGAAAATGAATTGCGCTCTTCTGACTATACTATAAAAGACACCCATTACTCAGAAAACGTCGAACTTGAAATTTTTGTCGAGGAAGCAGAAAAGCAAACGTTCGTCGACTGGATAACTGAGCTGACAAACGGAAGGGCAAAAATCGCCGAAGGGGAAACGGAATATCTCGAAACGGACGTCTTATAATCCAAAACGATAAAAAGGAGTCATCATCATGGTAAATGAAAGAAAGATGATAAATGAGCGAAAGCGATACAAAAAGCGAAAAAAGAAAAAGCGCAGAAGACGCATTTTATTCGGGCTGTTTATTCTCAGCTTATTGCTGTTAGCCAGTTCTTTAGGATATGCTTCATTTTTAATGCATAAAGCCGAATCGGTGATGAACAAGTCGTATGAAATGCTCAGACACGATAATACAAAGTCTCTTGACCCAAAAAAGGATAATTTTGCTGTGCTGTTTATCGGCGTCGATGACAGCCGTTCACGCAATTTTAAAAAAGATACCAGGTCCGATGCGCTTATTCTTGCCACGTTTAACGCTAAAGACAAGTCGGTGAAAATGGTGAGCATTCCGCGCGACTCATATGTATATATCCCGTGCGAGGACAAATATGATAAAATTACGCACGCACATGCTTATGGAGGCGTCAAGTGCACCGTTGAATCAGTCGAAAATTTATTTGATATTCATATCAATTATTACGTTAAAATGAATTTCTACGCCTTCATGGATGTGGTCGATGCATTGGGCGGAATCGAAGTCGAAGTTCCTTATGACATTAAAGAAAAAGATTCAGAAGACCATCGCAATGCTATTGTACTGAAAAAAGGGCTTCATAAGTTAAACGGTGAAGAAGCGCTCGCCCTTGCGAGAACTCGAAAGAAAGATAACGACATCGAACGCGGAAAACGCCAGCAGGAAATTTTAAAAGCGATTTTGAAGAAAGCAAGCCAGGCGAGCTCCATCACAAAATACGACGATGTCATCGAAGCGGTCGGAAGCAACATGAAAACGAACTTCACGTTTGACCAGATAAAATCTCTCGTCTATTATGTCATAAGTAACAAAAATATCTCAATTGAATCGCTCCATCTCACCGGAACAGACCATAATGACGGAGTTTATTACTACATGTTAGACGAACAGTCTGTACAAGAAATAAGTGAAACGCTCCAAAATCATTTGCGATGATCATGCGGGCGCTGAGACGGCATCTCGTAGCACCGTTGAGAATTAAAAAACGACACCAGAAACCGATATATTATCCCCTTATAGTAGACAGAAAAAAGGATGGACTGTTTACTATGGAGGGGATATTTTTATGGGAAAAACAGAAAAACTGCAACAAAGAAATATTGGTATAAGGAATGGACTAAGCGCAAAATCATGGATCACTTTCACATCTCTTCGTCGATGTTACTAGATGGGTTACTCACTATAAAAATGTAGGGCCAGTATGTCCGGAAAAAGGGAATTGTTTAGATAATGCTTGTATGGAAAAGTTTTTTAGCCGTTTAAAGACAGAATGCATCTATATGGATCCATTGGAAACAGCTGAAGAAATGAAGCAAGCCGTTTTACAATATACAACAATGAACGGATACAAACGAAATAAAACAGCTGTAGCCCTAAAAAATATCTGGCTACAGCTGCTTAATAATAAGAGTCTGCTTAATATAGGGGTAAGCACAAACCCAAATGACCCTTTTTATTTTTTATTAATTTTGCTTTCCGCCGGCATAGCGAATGACCCGCACAATTTTTAAAATCGGGCGATAATTGCTGTCAACTAGGCCAATTTTTTCTGCCACTAATTCAAGAGCAAGCAAAACAACAGCCAGTATGATCATCGATACCCATACAGCAGCCTGCGATAAAATAATCGCTATGAGTCCAAACAAAGCGCTCATGCCATAAATAATAAGGACCGTTTGGCGATGACTATATCCAAGCCGAAGCAAACAATGATGCAAATGTGATTTGTCTGGCGCAGATAAAGGCTGCTTTTTGACTATTCGGCGAATGATTGCAAAAAAGGTGTCTGAAATCGGCACTCCTAAAATTAGCACAGGGATGACAAATGAGATGAATGTGACGTTTTTAAACCCCAACAATGCCAATACGGAAATCATATATCCCAAAAACAAAGCGCCTGTATCGCCCATAAAAATTTTCGCTGGATGGAAATTATATAATAAAAATCCCAACGTGCTTCCAAGCATAATTAACCCTACTGAGGAAACGAACCAGTCGCCCATAATGATCGCCATTCCAGAAATAGTAATTAAGGCAATCGCAGACACTCCCGCGGCTAGTCCGTCAAGCCCATCGATTAAGTTAATGGCATTGGTGATTCCCACAATCCAAATAATGGAGATCGGGATGCTCAATATCCCAAAGTGCAGCTCTCCTCCAAACGGAAGGTTGATGAAGGTGACTTGCACCCCGCCAATGACCACCACAATAAATGCGGCGATAAGCTGACCTAAAAACTTTATTTTTGCCGGAAGTTCATAAATGTCATCAAGAACACCGATAATAACAATAATCAAGCTTCCAAGCAAAATATACACCCAGTCTTCATTCCATGGACGCAAAATTGAATAACCGATCAAAAAGCTGATATATATCGCTAAACCGCCTAAACGCGGCATTACTTTCTGGTGCACCTTCCGATAGTTTGGCTTATCAGTCGCTCCAACAACAAACGCTAATTTTTTTACAATTGGAGTTAAAACAACCGAACAGGCAAAACATATAAGCAGCGTCATCCATAAATATAACATGGGAAAATTCCTCCCTTAAGTTCTAGGATAACCACTCATTCCACTTCCAACTCGAAACGGTTATTTCCATTTTTTTAAATTCATTTCCAAACGCTTGCAGCGCTTCAATCCCACAGCGTTGATTATAACATATTAACTCTATTACATAAATACAAAATTCACTTAAAATCTATTAATCTTCTCTTCATATCTATTCGAACATATGTATTTTTTCTGTACGTCAACTATCTGAACCGCGTCCTACTTATGGTGCAAAATTTCTTGGGCTCAATGGACCATCTGCGTTTTAGATAGATCACAAATAAACGGGTACCCTCCATCAAAAAAACGGCTGCCTATTTCATCATCGGCAGCCGTTGAAAAGACATTAAGCGGAATGATTTTAGCAAAAGAAAAGAAAAGAGAAAAAACGTGAGCCCGCCTATGGAAATATTCGCAATATGATTGTGAAAATCTACATATTTACGAATCATTGATGCGGCAATCGTTGCACAAATAGCATACAAGAAAAGCCGAAGCCACTGAGTTTCTTTTTTAGGTTGAAGGCGCAGCTGTACTACGCTTGCAACAATCAGCATCAGAAATTGAACAATAGCGCTAATCGTCGTTCCCCATGCCACAGCATCCGCCCCATATTTTCCAATGAACAGCTTAATAATCAAAATATTGACGCCAAACACGGAAATTATTCCGGTAGCTACTGGAACGAGCGATTTTTCCATCGCATAAAAAAATCGGGTAACAAACAGATTGGCAGCTTGGGCGAACATCCCGATGATAAAAATTTTCAGCATCATCGCCGTCATTTTTGTCGATTGCGCCGTAAATGAGCCATATTCAAAAATTAGCTTTACCATTTCTTCGGCGTAAAAATAAACAAAAATCGAAACAGGAATAATAATCATAAATAGCGATTTCAGCCCGCGGAAAAATATCGATGAAATGCCATCATAATCCTTCTCCGCTGTTTTTTTGGCAAGCATTGGGTAGATCACTGTCGTTACGCTAGTCATTAAAATCACTTGCGGTAGTTGGACAAATTTCAAAGCATAGTTTAAAGCCGCCACATAACCGGCCTCGAGCTGTGAGGCAAACATGCGCTGAATAAAAATATATAATTGCAGCGTCGCGCCGCCAAATAAGACAGGTATCGCAATTTTTAACATTCTAGCGATGTATTCCGGCTCCGTCGACACCAATTGAAACCGAAAACAGTGCAAGTTGTTTTTCCGCAGCTGAACAAACAAAATCATCAGCATCACCGCGGCACTTGCCACCGCTCCCCATCCATATGCATAAATGCCGCAAAAAGGATAAAGCAGCACGACCAGCAGCACAAACATCCCGTTATTCACCAATGTCGCAACAGCAGCGCCATAAAATTGATTTTGCGCGTTTAAAATGCCAGAAAACCACATCGAAAAAACAAGAAAGAGCGCAGACGGAGCCGTGATAACAAAAAGCTGCGACGTCATCATCAACTGCGAACCGGCGAGGCCTGAAAAAAAGAATGCGACAATTGGTTTTGAAAACAGCATTAATCCTGCCGTGAGCAATAATAAGAAAATCAACATATATGTAAATACAGTATTGTGAAAGCGCTGCTTCTCTGTATCGTTCGCCATTTTACTATAGATGCTAATGTAGGCGGTCGTAACCGCCCCGCCAAGTACTAGATACAGAAAGTTCGGAATGGTATAAGCCAAAACAACACTGTCTGCTAATGAGGACGTGCCAAAATGATATCCAATCATCACTTCACGCACAAAACCGAAAAACCGTGACAATATGTTAATAACAGTGACAACACCAATAATTTGAAACAGACGTTTTCTGTTCACATCCTCACCTGCTATACCGCCAATTTTCTCTTCGTTCAGAATTGGTATTCAAAATAATAACATACAGCACATGTTATTCCGTCTTCGCTCTACTTAAACATGATCGTAAAGCTGAAGAATCTGGTCAATGATTCTCTCCTGATCATTTTCTTGGGCACGCGCCTCTCCTTTTTGAATCAGCTGTTTCCGAAGAGTAGCATCATCAAGCATTTTTTTCATTCCCTCGAATAAGGAGTCTGGATTGCCAGGCTCCACAAGCACACCTGCCCCATCACCAAGCAAATAAGCTAATCCGCCAACACGGCTTCCGACAACAGGCGTATGGCAAGACATCGCCTCTAACGCCACCAATCCAAATCCTTCTAAATGTGAAGGCAAAACAAACATCTCTGCAGCGGCCATCCACACTGCTACATCCTTCTGATCCATCGCGTCCAATATATGTACATCGTTGATTTCCGCTTCCTTCACGCGATGAATGAGTTCATGATAAAAGGCGTTATCCTTTTTAGCGCCAATCATATAGAGCGATACAGAAGGGTATGCTTTTTTCAATTTCGAAAATGCCTCAACCAATTCGACTAGTCCTTTTTGGCGAATAATATTTCCAACAAATAAAATCGGAATCTCATGTTCGTCGATCCCGCAGCGTTTTCTCGCTTCATCTTTATCCAGCGGCTGAAATATGCGGCGGTTTACGCCCATATTAATCACAGAGATGTTTTCTTCAGGAACGCCGAATTCATTGCGAATCTGCTCGGCAAGTTTGTGCCCCACCGCAATGACATGGTCCGCCTCCCGCAAAATGGTCGTTGTCCATTGCCGAATCCTTCCGCTTTTGTTGGCCATTCGGTCAATGTCCCCGCCATGAGCAGTCACAATCAACTTCGCCTTCCACCATTTTTTATACCATAATCCCAACATTCCTGTAGGGAAAACGTAATGAGCGTGAACAACATCATAACCTCGGCCTTTTGTCACACAATGAATCAACGTCCGAAGAAACCACAAAATATATTTCGTTAGGACATTTACCTTGTCATTGCGCGGATTCGTTACAGCAATAACATCCACATGCAGCCCGCGGCCGCGAAGAGCTTCCACTTGATTTTTCACAAAAATGCCAAATGACTTTGCCGTTTCTGTTGGATACATGTTGCTTAACACTAATACCTTTTTACCGGACATGTTTCTCACCACTTAAGCGCAGCAATTCAATGCCTTCCCCTGCTTTTTCCCTCATTTGTTCAGCTATTTGCCTCGTTTCGCGCTGGATGTCCACCCATTTTTTCTCCATTTTCTCTACGATCTGCACAATCGAAGCTGGTTCCATTCCTAGCGCTTCGACAGAAACATAGCGATCTGTCTGGCTGATAAACGATAAAAAATGATAAACTTTCGGATGATAGCCAATACCAATGATTGGGGTTTTTGCGACAACCGCCAAAATCAATGAATGCAGCCGCGTTCCAATCACAAGATCATGGGAAGCACAAAGAGTGACAATATCATTTGGATGCAAATTTTCATCAATAATAGTGACACGATCGCTATGTTTCATTAATGAGGCAATATCCTTTGTAACTTGCACATCCTGGGGGTATTTCGTTGAAAAAAACGTAACAGCCACGTTCTTTTTCTCAATAAGTTGATCTAAATTTTTCGCCATTCCAGTAACGTAATTGGAGTACTTTTGTTCATTCGAAGTAGGCCAATATTTTCCATTATAATATGGCACAGCGGTAACGGCTACTTTTTGAACAAAATGCGATTCTCGTTTTTTATTCGGAGCGGCCAAATAAAGTGCTGGATCACCGATGACATGTATGTCCCTTTTCACCCCGAGCACCTGCAACAGCCGTTTCGATTGCTCATCTCGAACGGAAAGGCAGCAGGCTTTTTGGGATAATTGTTTAATGAAAAAGGCTCCTAGCTTCGTTTCAATCGGCCCCACTCCCACTCCGTAAACAATCACTTTGCATCCTGCGTAGTGTCCTAATAATCCAAGAGTAGCGTATAATGGACCGTCCCATTTATACAAATCCATGAGAATCCCGCCGCCACCCACAATGATGACGTCGAGATTTCTCATAATCAAATAATTTTCTTTTAATGTTTTCATGATAGAAAACAGGAGAGGGCCTTTGCGGTGAAAAATAGGGACTGCTTGAACCCCGTATCGTTGTTCTGTGTCCTTGGGATTGTTGCTAAAAACGATAATATCTTCGTTAGGGATGGACAACTCTTCTATCAACTGTTTTAAAATTCCTGTTAAAATTGCCTCATCTCCATTGTTATTGTGACCATAGTTTCCAATAATACCTATCTTCATAAAAAACACCTTTTTAAAAATGATTGTCGAAAAATGTTGTGCGTCTCAACTTTATTCATTATACTATTGTTTCCTTGTCCATAAAAGCACTTTTGACCATTACATTATAGCAATTTTTCGATGCAATGAAAAATGAAGGGATGCCCGATTCATTGGGCACCCTTCATCCTGTCATTGGCTGTAGTATTGGACAATGCCATTATAGATCGATTGCGCAAAAATATTTTGATAGTTATCGGAAGTTAATTTTTGGTAATCGCTGCTGTTTGTGATAAAACCGAGTTCTACCAGAACACTTGGAACGGTGTTATTGCGGATGACGTAAAAATCATAGTCTTTTACGCCGCGATCCTTCATGCCAGCGTTATTTACGATTTGCTGCTGAATGGCTTTTGCCAACAAATAGCTTTCATAGCCATTCGGATTTTTCGATGTATCATAATAAGTTTCCGTACCGCTCGCAGATGAGCTTGCCGAGTTGACATGGATGCTGACAAACAGTTCCGCATAATTATTTTTTGCAATCTGTACCCGCTCCTCGAGCGTTTTATACACATCGCTCTCTCTTGTCATAATGACTTTAGCTCCAGCGCTTGCGAGCTTCTGTTTCACTTTTTGCGCAACAGACAAAACGATATTCTTTTCGTACGTTTTTCCATTCATCGTTCCTGGATCTGTTCCACCATGACCGGCGTCAATCACAATAATGCGCCCTTGTACCGGATTGCCGTTCACATTTTTTAATTTCAAATAGGACTTATGTACATATCCCGTTTTGCCATTGTACGAAATTTTCGCCCAATATCCATTAATGTCTAAAACGTTAACCACCGTTCCATAAGAAAGCTGGCCAATCACCGAAGCGCTAGTGCTTCCAGCCGAACGGACATTTAACGTGTCCGCAGTCACTTTCCCTGTAGCAATCACAGAACTATTGACCGGGAGACGGAAATCTTTGTTCAATGCGCGAGCGACAAATGCGGAAAATTGCGCTCTTGATGTATATGATTCTGGCATAAACCGATTTTCGCTTCCGTTAGAAATTCCATGATAATACAGTTTTACGATGTACGGATAAGCCCAGTAACTTGGACTAATATCGCGGAAAATCTGCTGGTTTCCCATATTGCTAGGTTCTGACAACTTAAAAGCAAGAGCGATAATTTTGCTCATTTGCGACCGTTTCAAAGGAGCGTTTGGCTGAAACGTCCCATCTGGATATCCTTGAAAAATTCCTTTTTCCACCGCTCTTTCAATCCATCCTGCCGCCCAATGAGAAGGAGGGACATCTTTAAAACGAGCACGGGTTACAGGCTTTTCGCTTTCCCCTAACGC
Source organism: Parageobacillus sp. KH3-4 (assembly GCF_022846435.1). Taxonomy (NCBI): domain Bacteria; kingdom Bacillati; phylum Bacillota; class Bacilli; order Caryophanales; family Anoxybacillaceae; genus Parageobacillus; species Parageobacillus sp. KH3-4. Next base: position 358,987 of record NZ_AP025627.1, on the reverse strand, counting down.
TTTTATAATCATTTTCGCTGCCTGTGCTCTCGTTACATTGTCGTTTGGGTGAAACCGCAATACGCCGTTTTCATTATACCCTTGAATAATCGCGCGCCCGTATAAAAATTCAATTTCCTTTTTTGCCCAATGGTCAGCCGGCACATCGGCAAAGACCGTTTTTGCGGTGGAGGAGGCTGAAAAGGAAGTGCTCGAGGCTTCCGCGTTAAACGGCGACGACTGGTGAAAATCTTGGATTTTCTGCAAATCGCCTTGGGAAGAAGCGGCAGATGAATTGGTTTCCGCATAGGCTGCCGAAGAGTAGCAAAACAGCATCAACAAACAAAATAACAACAATCGCAACGGCTGCAACAACATCTCTCCTTTCATCGCCAAAATTCTGGAATAATATGTACCCCCTTTTCTCTATCATTTAATTCTATGAAACTATGTCTAAAATCGCAACCCCAAATCCGACAAACTTTTCCAAATAAACGACATAAAGCCCACCACGTCAAGCGTGATGAGCTTTACTTTTTGTTCAGCATATATTGATATGTTCTTGCAAGCATCGCCGCAAATTGAGCGCGAGTAAGAAACTCATTTGGGCGAAAATACGGCTGCTTCGTGACAATTCCTTTATCTGCCAGCTGCTGCACCGCATAATAAGCAAAATTCCCCTCCATGTCTTTAAATGCATAAGGAGTGCCGGAAAATGAGTTTTCGCTTAATTTTAATGCTCTTGCCAGCATCACCGCCATTTGCGCCCTCGTCACAAACCGTTCCGGATAAAAATGTCCATCATCATATCCTTTCACAACACGCTGGCCATATGCAGCGTAAATCGGCACCGCCCCTGCCAATGTCAACGGCGTATCGAGGAAAGGGGATCGGATTTGCTGCGGTCGCCATTGAAACAACCGATTCATCATCATCACGGCGTGCCGCCGCGTTAACAAAGCGTTAGGACGAAATGTATGATCGGTAAAACCGTTAATCCATTTTTCACGGTACGCCGTTTGAATTTCTTCATATGCCCAAAATGATGGCGGGACATCAGAAAAGGAAGCGGACGCAGATGACGTCGAATTCACCCAGCGCTCATCAAAAGCAGCTACCTCTCCAGCATGATCCGCGCCAACAACCGTCAGCTTTTTCTCATTCCTAGCCGACGGCACATTAGGCAATGCAAAGGAAAGCAAACGATCTTCCACGTTTCTTTTTTCTACTAACTGATCGTCGATAAATACATACACATCCTTGCCAATCAATCCTTTCGAGATGCCGAGAAGCTGCTGTTCCGAAAACGAAATCGGCTGGCCGCTTTTGATCGTCAACCAGTCAACCGCTTCGCTGTACGGAAGATGAATGGCTTTCGCTGCTTGCACCACGCCATATCCCGAATGAATATCATATCCTTTTTCTTGTATATCCTCCGCTGACTCAAATAGCCGCTTGCGAATTTGTATGTCATCCAAGCGCGGGTCCGTTGCCTTTAATAACGCCGCCACGCTCGACACAAAAGGCGTGGCCATGGAAGTTCCGCTTAACGTCCGGTATTCGTTATTAATATAGGTACTGAGAATATTTTCACCAGGTGCGCTAATATCCAGCTTCCATCCGTAGTCTGAATAAGGGACAATTTGATTGTTTTCGTCTACCGCCGCAACAGCAATCACTCCTGGGTATGACGCAGGATAAACATCCTGTAGTGAACTCCCCCAATTGCCTGCAGCCGCTACGACAACAACATGATGTTGAATCGCATTTTGAACCGCTTGTTCCAAAACAAGCGTCTTTCCTTTCCCAGCCAAGCTTAAATTAATGACATCCGCCCCCATCGATACAGCGTCATTGACAGCTTTGGCAATCTCAAAATCACCTCCCGTCCCTTCACGATCAAGCACCTTGAAAGGAACAACGTCGACAGGAGCAAAACCCGCTGTTCCAACAATTCCCTCATGATTATTCGCACAAGCAGCGATAATTCCCGTCACATGCGTACCATGTCCATGGTCGTCCAACGCCAGCCTTCCCGGATGAACATAATCTTTCCCTAAACTATGAAGAACGTTTCCGCAAAAGTCTTTATGCAGCGCCGCCCCTGTATCAATGACAGCAACAAGCACATGATTCACCGCTGTCATATTAGTGATAACCGGCAGCTTTTCCCATCGATTCGCTTGAATATCGATTTGTAGCGCCTTATACGTTTTGGTTTTCGGTAACAACACATCTAGCGTGGATAAATTGCCGCTATTTTGCGCGAGCACATTTCCGTTCTCATCCATCACTTTAAGCGTCCACAGGCCCTCAACATGATCAACCGTGACCGATAAACGGGACAGTTTCATTTCTTCCTCTGACAAAATCGAAAAGCTTAGCGTATGTAATGGCTGTCCTTCATATGCCATCGCACCTTGGGAAGTTGCGATTTGTTTTCCTAGCAAAATATTGCGTTCGTGAAACTCAGGTGCCACGGACAATATATCAATTTTATTGATCCCCCATTGTTGAGAAAAAAAAGGATCATTAAAAATAATAGAAGAAGCAAGCGATTTTTGATAATTTGGTTCCACCTTTGAGACGATGGAAAGCTTTTGAATTTCGTCGATTTCCTCCTTAGTAAACAGAGCTTTTACTACCCATTGCTTCTCTTTCTCTTGATCTTTTACTCTATCTCCGTATTTTTCCATAAATAGCGAATAACCTTTTTCACTCTGGAAATAAACCAACCATTCAGATAACGACTGGCCGTGCACGTCTTTTTCAAAAAAGAATATAAAGCCAATTAATAAGCAAAGCATAAATAACAAAGGATTCCGCATAGCTTCACCTCTTCCTCCTTTCCCACATTAGTATAACAAACAACCAAAAAAAGAGCCGCCTTTTTTCACAAGGCGGCCAGGCTAGAATATATCGCTCTTCCCTCTAAATATATAAATGAAAGACTCGGTTGGCTGCTGTTTCATTTTAGCAGACATTTTCGGTACCTAGATACAAGTAAATTTTACAATTTCTTTTTTGTTTAAATCGGTCAATGATTGCGCTAAAATGATAGAAGTGTGTGATGCGATATATACAAAGTTTCATTTTGGAAAACCCATTTTGATAAAGCAATGACCGGTTCTCAAGGTCCAGCAAAATTAAAGATTTCATGAAGACAGATATTTAAGGATCGCTTCAAAATATTTCCGAATGAAAACCGGGGATACGGTAGAAAAAATGACGAATAAATGATATGCTTGTCCCTGTCCTGTGCTTCTTGCGATGTGAAAAACGGGTAGATATTTTACGGTAAAGGAGTGAACAGCATGAAGATTGCCGTGCTTATCCCTTGTTACAATGAAGAAAAAACGATTGGCAAAGTCGTTAGCGATTTTAAACGCGAATTGCCGGAAGCGGAAATTTATGTGTATGACAATAATTCGAAGGATAAAACGTCATTAATCGCCGCTGAACATGGCGCCATTGTCCGCAAAGAATTTCGCCAAGGCAAAGGAAACGTCGTTCGGTCCATGTTTCGCGAAATCGACGCTGACATTTATGTCATGGTCGATGGGGATGATACGTACCCTGCCGAATTTGTTCATCAGCTAATTGAGCCAATTAAAAGAGGAGAAGCCAACATGGTGATTGGCGACCGGTTATCCAACGGGACATATTTTCAAGAAAACAAACGCCCGTTTCATAACTTTGGAAACAATCTCGTAAAAAACTTAATCAATTTTTTATATAAAAGCGACATTAAAGATATTATGACGGGCTACCGCGCCTTTGACAAATTATTTGTAAAATCAATGCCCGTTATGAGTCCAGGATTTGAAATCGAAACAGAAATGAGCATCCACGCGCTTGATAAAAAATTTCTTATTAAAGAAGTGGCGATTGATTACCGGGACCGTCCCGAAGGAAGCGAATCGAAGCTTAACACGTTTTCCGACGGATGGAAAGTGTTAAAAATGATTTTTACCTTATTTAAAGATTATAAGCCGTTCTTGTTCTTTTCATTATGGGCGCTGCTATTTTTCATTCTTGGGCTCGCCGTCGGCATCCCCGTCGTAGTTGAATTTATTCAAACGAAGTTTATTACCCGCGTTCCTTCCGCCATTTTAGCGGTAGGATTAATGATTTTCTCGTTGCTGTCATTTGCTTGCGGACTTATTTTAGACACAGTTGCCGCTGCGCATCGAAAGCAGTATGAACTTGAACTTAACAGAATATATGAACAATTGAGAAAGAGAGAAAGCAATGACGTCTCTTAATCACTACGCAGCCAGCTTTATAGCTTGGCTGCGAGCGGTATTCGATGATTTCTATGCCCGCATATATTCACTTCCATCGAAAGAAAGGGATGCCCAATGAACGCGTTTATTCAATCCATCAAGAAAAACAAAATTGGTATCATTCTCATTTTGCTGGCATCTATGGGCACAGCAAGCGGTCAGATGTTTTGGAAATTATCAGGAGGACAGTGGAACCGCAACTTAATTCTAGGGTTTCTATTTTACGGCATTGGCGCCGTTCTCATGACTGTCGCCTTCCGCTTCGGGAGCCTGTCCGTGCTCCACCCTCTTTTAAGCATGGGGTATGTGTTCGCGCTTCTTCTTGGCGTTACTTTTCTCGATGAACACATTACTGCGATGCGGGCAATGGCAGTCGTATTGATCGTCGCCGGCGCAGTCCTAATCGGGGGTGGGGACGATTAAATCATTATTACTGCTTATCTTCATGACGTTTCTCGGCGCATTGGGAGGGTATTATTTAAAAAAAGCAGCAAGCCAGCGCATCGGACTTCACGTTCCGTTCCTTGCATTTTTTGCGGCCGGCGTACTGCTTTATGGCGTCAGCGCGATATTAAATATTATCGTATTACAGCAGCTTCCATATACAGTTGTATTTCCTCTGACATCGATCACATATGTTTGGACGTTTCTATTGTCATCCATTTTGTTGAAGGAAACGATCACGAGAAAAAAAATCGCCGGAGTGCTGTTCATCATTATCGGCTCTATTTTCCTTGTGCTGTAATTTTGGTGATCGTCCTAAACGTGAAAAGTTTTTTAAGTTCATCCCTATTCAACGCATTGGGACATGGGAACATTCCCTTACCGCTCCGGCAGTTTTTTATGACATCCTTAAAAAAACGCAATCAGATCCTCCATTTCGCAAAGCAAACTCAATGGTTGTTTTCACAAATCCCAACCTCTCGCCGACATCGCCCCTTTTTCCATAAAGCTGTAAGCGTTACCGGCTGCTTTTCATTCCATTTTTGAACGCACCGGTGAGTTGAATTTCTCCCCCGGCTCCAGCTTCTTGCTTCTCTAGTAAGAAAAAATTTCCGGTGTCCATACATGCCGCCCCATCATCGCCAAATTCGAAGGAATGATGGCTTTTCATACCTTTTTCATCATGCTCTCCTTACATCCATTCGCCATTTCGTTGCATTTTCACAAAATTTATGAAACCAACGTTTTCTATTTTGATATAATCCGATATTAAATCCCAAACATCTCTCTATCTATTTTTTAGTGTCATCGAACTATGTCAACTTGTTGGGAAAAATGATATAATTTGTATTGACTATTTTTTAAGGAGGTGTTTAAAGCGCGAATGGGAATACAGACAAGAAAATTCGCAGCTTTGCTATCGATTTTAATTTTGCTAGTTTCCTATGCCATTTCTCCGGCATATGCCGCCAGCACGTCAGAAAATGCTAGCGAAACAGCAAACACGTACGTTCAAGTATCAAGCGAATCGGCGCCAGTCAAACAAGCGGAAACGAATCAGCTAGTCGGAGAATTAACGAAAGAAACCATTTTGAAAGTTATAAAACTGGAAAACAACCACGTTTACATTCAGTGGGGAACCGAACTTGCTTATCTTGATGATGCAGATGTGCAAAATGCTGTTCTTTCCGAACCGCCAACAAGCTACACATATGAAGACAAAACGCAACCTTCATACGCGCTAGCGAAAGAAAAAGCACCCATTTACGCGCAAAACGGTAAACTAATCGGATATTTAATGCCGGAACAACAATATCCGATCTTTCAGGAACTTGATGATGCATTTGAAATCATTATTGGAAACCAACTTGGATACATAAAAAAATCCCCGTTTGTTTCTGTAATAGGCGCAAACAATAAAGCAGCGGTCGATACCGAAGAAACAAAAACCACAAACGCCGCTCCGGCAAACGTCTCAGAAACAAGCCAGGCAGAAGTGAAAACAAAACAGCCAGAAACAAATACCACAACGATTACTAAAAGCGAAGACGCTAATCAAACAGCGGCGCGGGCTTCCATTGCATCAACTGTATCAACAGCGGAAACGACATCCTCCCAATTTACGGCGAGCACGAAATATTTTCGCGTTACTGACGAGCAAGTAAGCATCTATGACAATAGCACAGGAAAACTCGTGCAAGTCGGCACACTAGAAAAAGGACAAGAGTTTCCAAGAATAAAAGATTACGGGAATTGGCATCAAATTCAATTTGGCACAAAATATGGTTACGTTTGGAAAGGGGCAACAGTTCCTTCGAACGGAAACAGCCCGATGAAAACAGGCAGCAACGCGGGAGGAAGCATGGTATTTACCGCTACGATCGATTTGCCTGTATATGACAATTCAACTGGTTCGCTTATTCACATCGCTACGATTAAAAAAGGACAAACTTATCCCGTTATTCGCAAGTTCGGAGAAAATTGGTACGAAGTTTTAATCTCTGGAAGAATCGGTTACGTCTATAAGGGCGGTGTACAAATCACCCCTAAAGAATTCAAACCTACTGACCGTTACTTCCGCGTCACCGTCGATCAACTAGCTGTCTATGACAATAGCACAGGAAAACTCGTACAAGTCGGCACACTGGAGAAAGGACAAGAATTTCCAAGAATAAAAGATTACGGAAACTGGCATCAAATTAAGTTCGGAAAAGGAGTCGCGTATGTTTGGAAAGGTTCAACAGAGCCTTCCAGCGGTTCTTCCATCCGAAACGCCAATTCGGCTGCGCCAACGGGCATAACTTTTACAACGTTGGTTGATGTTTCAGTATACGATAATTCATCTGGAGCGCTAGTTCCATTCGCTTCCATTAAAAAAGGAGTCAGCTATCCGGTCGTAAAAGAATTGGGGAATTGGTATGGTGTCGACGTATCGGGACGGATTGGTTATGTCCATAAAAGTGCCGTAAAGATTCCATTCAAAAGCACAGACCGGTATTTTGAAGTGCTTGAAGACCGTCTTCCTGTCTATGACAACAGCACAGGAAAATTAATTGTCGTAGCTTACTTGGAAAAAGGGCAAATATTCCCTCGCCTGCGCGACTACGGAAACTGGCATGAAATCAAATATGGAAAAGGGGTCGCATATGTTTGGAAAGCATCGACAAGACCTCCATTTTCCGTTCAACTAAAAAATGAAAATAAAGGACTCCAGCCAATAGACAAATACTTTCTGGCAAAATCCGATACGCCTGTTTACGAAGATCCAAATAACACAAAAACACAGTTCGCAATCATCAAACAAGGGGAAAGCTATCCAATCATCCGCGAGGAAAATAATTCCGTCGTCATCGACATCGGCGGACGAATCGGTTATGTGTGGAAAGAAGCCATCCAAATTGGTCCGATTATTCGTTACACAACCTATAATTTAACACTAGATGATATGCTAAACATTCAAATGCAAAAAAATCCACAAACCGACTTATACCGAAACAGTCCGTCTTACGTACATTCCAATTATGTAAAAGTTGATAAACCGGGGACGTTTCCAACAGTCGGAACGGTCACAGCCACTACGTTAAACGTCCGGGAAGGACCAAGCACATCCTACTGGATCGTAGGGACGTTAAAAGCCGGGGACGTCGTGCAAGTGATCAGAAAAGTGGGAGACTGGTATGAAATTAAGTTTGGACCTTGGAAAAACGCAAAACCGGAAGATGTCAAAGCCTATCTCGATCCTAGCCGATTCAGCCGCGACAGCAAAGAATATTTTCAGTTTCTTGTCCTATCAGAAAGCGCTGGTGTACCATTAAACGAGTTAAATGACAAAATTTTGGCAGGCAAAGGTATCCTCGCTGGAAAAGGACAAGCATTTATCGAAGCAGGGCAAAAATATCACATTAATGAAATTTACCTTATTTCACACGCTCTCCTTGAAACAGGAAACGGCACTTCCCAATTAGCAAATGGCGTGTTAGTGAGCGAGGTCGATGGGAAGCCAGTCACGCCAAAAGTGGTATATAACATGTACGGATTGAATGCTTATGACAGCTGCCCAGTCCGTTGCGGAGCCGAGTACGCTTATAAGAAAGGCTGGTTCACTCCGGAAGCAGCGATTATCGGCGGGGCTGAGGACATCGCCAACCGATATATTAACAATCCAACGTATAAGCAGGATACGCTATACAAAATGAGATGGAATCCAGCCAACCCAGGTGTACATCAATACGCAACCGACATTGGCTGGGCGGTTAAACAAGTGTCCAATATTAGTTCACTGTATGCTTTGTTAGACCGATACACGCTTATTTTTGATGTGCCGGTTTATAAATGAAATAAAACACTCCAAAGCAATTCGCTTTGGAGTGTTTTGTTTTTTTCCTTTTGCAGCAACCAATTGTTTTGTTAAAAAGCGTGAATAGTTGCAATACTGTATGTCAACCGCCAGCAAACCGGAAATACTTTATAATGATAATATGGGAATATATTACTCCATAAGAAACAATTACTTATCGACAGATTTTGTCGAATTTTGTAGAATAAAACCGCGGTAAGATTTTTGTGTTTGGTAAGCCAGTCGCTCTCCAAGCGTCTGGCTTCTTTTTTATTTATTTCCCTGCAAAAAAACGCTTATATCTTTTAAAAGGTAATTTAGATATTAACGCTTCATTTTTTTCCGGTTTTTGTGCGGGCAACCTTCAAGCCTGTGTTTGCCGCTTCTGGCAAAAACGAGAAACGCGGCAAACAATAAAAACAGTCTTTGCTCAAAATTCGTTTCTCTTCTTTTTTCCGGCTTCTTCCCACTTCTTTATTATTATGTTATGCTTGTCTATAGAATTTTTTCCTCCATTGCACGTATTTATATGATATTGCATCGACAACGCTTTTTACTGAAAAGTTGACAGATGATCGCGCTTTTCATCAATTACAATATGTCGTGCTTCTGAAAAAGGAGAGTGCAATGCCATGTTGAAAAATTGGATTTCCAGCGCCATCGCGGCATTGGCGAGCGCCATATGTACTATATGTACTATTTTATTTTTTTCTCCCATTCATTGGAGCATCCTAGCAGAAGGGGGAGTCCTATTTTTCCTTCTATTTGCCGCTTACTATATGGTGCTTCAAAACAAAGCGCGCCTTGTTGCGTCTCTTTCCCGAGCCAAACGATGGGTAGCGGGGCTGTTTATGCTATTGTTTCCACTTTTCGCTGTCATCAGCATGAAAGGGGAACAAACGCATTTGCAGCACTCCTCGCTGTTTATAAAGTTCCTAATTTATATCGGAACTTATGTTAGTATATTTATGCTTGCTTTATTTATTGCTTCATTGATTCTGTCCGTAACCCCTAGCCGTCCTAATCCGAACAAAAAATGGGGGTACATCTTTGTCTATGCTTTCCCTTCGCTTATCGTTTGGACGTTTTATTTAATCGCCTTTTTCCCCGGCGCGATGACAGCGGATTCGATATTTCAGTGGGAACAAGCCCATACTGGAAAATTCAATGACTGGCATCCGGTCATGTACACGCTTTTTATCATGCTGGTAACATCCATATGGGACTCCCCGGCCGCGATCGGAATCGCGCAAATCATCATTATTTCGCTTGTTATTGGCTATTGCCTATTCGAATTAGAAAAAGCAGGGGCGCCGAAATGGGCAGTTTGGACTGTTTCCATTTTATTTGCCGTCAGCCCGATCAACGGCATTTATTCCATCACAGTCTGGAAAGATATTTTATACAGCACGTTTATTTTGCTGTTTACCACGCTAATATGCAAGCTTATTATGACAAATGGAAACTGGCTGAAGCGATTTCCATCTTTGATCTTTTTTACAGTCACAGCATTAGGAGTTGTTTTCTTCCGCCATAACGGATTCGTTGTCTGTTTAGCATCGTTGATAATATTGTTCGCGGTGTTTCGCCATCTATGGAAACAGTGGCTCCTTGTCCTTTCACTGGTGGTAGCCATTCATTATGCCGTAACAGGTCCTTTATTTACCTATTTGAAAGTGACGCCGTCTGATCCGAACGAAGCATTAAGCATTCCAACCCAGCAAATCGCCCGCGTTATCACGTATAATGGAAAAATGACCGAACAACAAGCCGAATATATCAATAAAATTATGCCATTAGACTTATGGAAAAAATTATACAATCCTTACGTGACCGATCCGATTAAATTTTCCGGCTACTATAATAAGCAAGCGATTTTCCCAGATCATCTTTCCACTTACTTGCGGACATGGTGGGAAATTTGCCGGCAAAATCCTAGACTCGTTATCGAGGCGATGGCCAAGCAAACTTCACTCGTCTGGCAAATGAACGAACCGAAGGACGGATACACGTCCATGTTCGTTACCAACGTTTTTTACGGAAACAAATTTGGCTTAAAAAACGAAATAATTTCTCAGCCAATAACCAAAATAGTAGGTGCATACTTAAAATTGTCAGAAACGGCAGGCAAACCGTTTATTTGGCGTCCGGCAGTATATATGTTCTTCATCATATTATTCACATTTATCGCCTTTTTGCGGAACGATCGAAAAGCTTGGCTTCTTCCGATTGCCGTGCTCCTCAACGCTGGGACAGTATTTATCGCCTTGCCGGCGCAAGATTTCCGTTACTTATATTCCAATTCACTCGTATTCTTTATCGCGTTTTTATTTGCATTTATTTCGTACCGCAACGATGTAAATAAGCTTTCACAGAAATGATAAAATCCAAAAATATGTCTCAGCTGTTTTATTCCTTAAAATCGCTAACGCGAGGATCATGGCGAAGATCTTTTCATATACTTGGCAACACCTCAAACAGGATAAAAAACACGCGAATCGTAGTAACAAAAAAGGAGAGTTCCGACTAAACGGCACTCTCCTTTTCTACTATACTTCCAATCCGCCTTCTGACAAACTTCGGCTACCAGCAGTACGCCAGCCTGCAGCTAGAAAAAGCTGAGCTTCTTTGCGCAAATAAAGAAGGAACCACTCGGGGAATGACAGATTCTGCACCTTTGTATTACAATATGTTTATGCCTATATTGATACATAATGGGGGACTTGTTTATGATGTATAAAAGCAATCCGCTAAAGGAAATTGTTCGTCCGAAAGCCGCGTTTGCCCAGCTCAAAGAGGCGGAACGGGTGAAAAACGTGACGATCGTCGTTCTGATTCTACTATTTTCCAGCGTTGTTCTGTCATTGCTGCGGGCTTATTTCGGCATCGGCACGGAAGAGCTGACAAAGCATCTCGACCGATACACAAGCGAGCAATTTGCTTTCTCGCAGCTTTTGTTCGCGCTCGGGCACGCTCTGGGCGGTCTATTCGTTCCGATATTATTTTTGTTCATCTCTTCTGTCATCTATTATTTGCTTTTGGAGATTGATTTCGCAAAGCTATTAACGATTCAGCTGCCGGCTTTGCTCATCTTCTTACTCGAAGATATTGTTCTTTTTCCGTTGCAGCTATTTTTCGGAGTAAAGGACCTCTTTTCCCCATTTTCCCTTAGTGTGTGGGGACCTTACATAACGAAACACACCATTATATGGTCGCTGCTGCGAACCGTTTCCGTCTTTTCGATCTGGGCGATATCACTGCAAATCATCGCTCTTCGCTCTTTGACGGAAAAACCGGTTCAACGTGTCGCGATGATCGTCATCACCGTCTACCTCTTTTTCGCTTTACTAATCACGGCGTGCACAGAATTTCCATTCAGCGGATCGTAATGAAAGGCAGGAATAGCGATGAAACGATGGAAGCGATATATATTCCTTGTCATAGTACTATTTATATGCGCGAACTTTTATATGTTGTTCAATGAACATAGTAAAATTCCAAAATCGGTTTATGTAAATGAACGGATAAAACCGGAGAAAACGACGATCAAAGAAACCGTCCGCACCGACGGCTTCACCGCGCCGGCAGAGCGAAAATTCGTTTACTACGATCCTCAGCTCGGCGCCATCGATGAAATTCTTGTCACAAAAGGACAAGAAGTGCAAGCCGGCACACCGCTGATACGCTACGCAGATGCAGACGTCGATCGGGAGATTCAGCGAATTGCCCTGAAAAAAGAACAATTAAACGCGCAAATCGAACAGCTTGCCAAAGATATCGATCATTATACAACGCTGTCTTCTTCGGCCGAAGAAGACAGTATGAAAATGCAGTGGGAAGAAAAAGCGAGAGAAGCGGAGCGGGAAAAAACGCTGCTCGAATGGCAAATGAAAGAATGCGAGGAACAACAAAATGAATTAACAGAGAAAAAAGACGAACTTGTCGTGAAAAGCAAAACGGCAGGTATCGTCGAAGAAATCAGCTATAACAAGTCCAAACCGTTGATCACCATCGCTTCTCCTTCCGCCATCGTTCGCGGAAAAGCGAAAGAAGGAACAATCGAAAAACTCGCCGTCGGGCAGGCGGCGGTTGTCCGCGTTCCGAGCGGAAAAGAATCCTTTGCCGGCACAATTGCCGACATCGGCAAATTTCCGCTCAAAGAAGCAAGTTTCCAAGCAAAAAGCGAATATCCGTTTACTGTGCAGCTGAACGAACAGCCAAAACAACTTCCTTTCGGATATCATGTAAACGTCACGGTAGTGACAAAAGAAAAGAACGGGGCGATCACCGTTCCTGCTAAAGCGGTGCGGCGGGAAAAAACGAAATCGTTCGTCTATGTCATTCATAACGGAAAACTCGAAAAACGGAACGTGACGCTAGGAATCGCGCGTGGAGGAAAACAAGAAATCGAACAAGGCCTCCACGAAAACGAATATATCGTATCCCATCCGACAAAACAGATGAAACGCGGAATGGACGTCATCGTTCCGCTGGAGATGGAAAAGCCAAAAAAAGAAACGGTCAAGCAATTATCGAAATGGGACATCGTCAAACACTTTCTCGATGGGTTTTTCCGTTCGTTCCATGGCTGAACATCTCCCCAGAAAAAATCGGCCTTTTCCGCGTGTGCGGAAAAAAGGCCGATTTTTCGTTTCTGCCGCCAAGGCGCAAGAGAGAGGCGCGCTTTTATGGTATTGCTGGCAGCGACTTCGCCGATATAAAAAATTCCAGCAACTCAATTGTCCATATCCCGGGCACGCCAAGCAAATTCGCAACGCAACGAGGTAGCGATTATTTTATACGAAAATCTCTTCTCCTAAAATTTCTGGAAGTTGAAGAATTTCGAAAACGTTCATGACATCTTGTTGAACGTTCGATATCGTAACCTTTATCCCTTTTTCTTTTAGGCTTTGGACCATATTCATTAATAAGCCCATTCCCGTTGAATCCACAAACTGGACACCTTCAAAGTCGATATTGACCATTTGGTATTTTTCCATATTTGGAATCAGTTCTTCTTCGATTACCTCTGTTCCGTCTATATCTAGATCTCCGACTAATTTTACATCTAAATATTCGTCGTTTTCATGCAAAGAATATTTAATCATACCAACCTCTCCTTCTTTTACTCGAACACAATCCGATCATCCTTATCTATGCGCGCGACCACGTGATGTCTAGTTTCTTTTAATGTATGTTTGGCGTTTCCGATTTTAAGGACTGTCCCTTCCATCGCCTTATTAATTCTAATTTTTTGGTCATGCGGAACAGCAATTACCGTGGATATTCCCCGTTCCGATCCTGTTTCGTTAATTTCAACTCCCAATCTTCCGTACACTTCTCCGCCACGTACTACGCCATTGATTCTTAATGCACCGCCTGCATGAATCTTAGTATTAATGCATCCCTTGCCAGTGACAAACACATCGCCGCTGCAATAAATTCGGCTATTGAGGGCACTCGGAATCGAGATATAAGAATCCGGTTGGACGGGAGACGTACTGACTTCATGAAGTTCTTTCATTTTTTGCGATAATTGCATAATCCATTCTAGAGAGATGACTTCATTTGTTAAAGATAAGAAAAGTTTTGTCAAAGAAACCGCTATTTCTTTCCATACGTCATCATCTAAATAATTCTCTCCTTTTCTTACAACCTCCACGTATTTTTTGACTAACGGAGGAAAGCCTTGAAACTTTTTCTCCAGCAATATTCGAATTAACGGCTGCAGACCTCCTCTGGAAAAGTCGCTCGATTTAAAAGCAGGAGATTGGACGAGCTGCCGGATGACGCCGATCATTTTTTCCATGTTTTGCTGTATGATTCCAAGCAAATGCCCCAATTCCGCCACTAACATATTATGTTTTCCCGCTGAAATTTCCGAACTGATAATATTACTATAAGTAATAATCGCCCCAGAAGCAACAAGAGAAGCCATATTGACGGTCTTATGAACAATGATGTCTCCTTTTGCTTCGACAACCATGTTTTTTTCCACTTCGCCGAATATCTCGACATCTCCTATAAAATGGATATTGCCGGACGATAAATCGACATTCCCGGTATGAGTAAGTTTTGGCATAATGGAAACCTTTACAAGACGTCCTCTTTGTTCTACTTGCGGGCGTCCGGATTCCGTCGCGACGATCTTGTCGCCGACCGTTATGATTCCTTTTCCTGTCCGAAGAACTACAGGATAAGTTTGTTTGGGTGGAATAGATTCATTTGTTACCGTTACTCCCGGTTGGCCAGGCACAGGCGGATGAATGGTCGCGATCACTTGACCTCTGTCAACAGCTGGAATTGTCCGGATTTCCCGATAATCGACTTTTCCATCCTCATTGACTACCGGACCGTTGCGGGATTGTAAATCGACGTTCAGTTCAACCCAACCATTTTTGCCCTCTTTGGCGCTTACGCCAGTCGCAATTTCGTAAGTGCCCGGTTCTTTCGCTTCAAGGGCTTTCACAATTTGTTCTTGATGAATAAATCTATGTTTTACTTGGAGTGATTCTAACTTTTGCATCACGTCAGAATAGCTTAGCGTGTTATAAGCTTCTTTATATTCTTCGACAACCAGTTCAATGTGTTGACTTGGTTCGATATCCGGTAATTTGCGGATAGTTTTATAACCAGGTTCAATATATAAAAAAACTTTTAATTTTTTCTCGTCCATCCAAATTTTCCATTTTGTATCTTTTTTTTCGTTTTCCACTTTTATTTCGTATACATCATTTTCGGTGACAATTGTCGTTTTTTCTTTCACCAGTTCATTATTTCGGTATAATTTTACTCCCTCGCCAATCGTCACTGTTGGAAAATGTGTTGGGGACGCTTTGCAAAACAACGCTCCATCTTTTACCCATGCTTTGCCGACTAGAGCGTCCGATTCCTTTGTGTCCATATGATTGGCGTTTGCGTGTTCCCGCTCCGATAATTCAAAATCAGATTGTTCGGCGGCTTCTTCGATATTCATTTCAGAAACCGTTTGCTCTATGGAATCATTTTTGTCAGGTGCTTGCAGCGCATCAGCCGATTCCAGCTTCGTAAGCTTTACAATCGCTGGCTTCGAGCCGATGCCCAAAAAACCTTTCGTTCCGGTCTGGATGATTTCAATGTTAACATTTTCTTTTTCCGTTCCTAATAACGCTAAACCTAGTTCAATTGCCTCTTTAATATCTTTCCCCTTTGAAACGACACTGTGCATGGCTCACCCCTCCCTTTCACTGATTACAGGGGAATTTAAGCTGCTAATATCAGGTTTTTGTTTGCTCACTTTTAAAATGACCATCGTTATATCATCTTTTTGCGGAACGCCCTGCGTAAATTGGCGGATCGAGTCCATCACGCTTTTTTCAATTTCGCTGACGCTTTTTTCGTGGTTTTCCAATAATGTTTGTATCAGCCGTTCTAATTTATATTGTTCTCCATCTTTATTTTGCGCTTCCACAATCCCGTCTGTATAAAAGAATACAATATCTTGCTCATTTAGCTGTATCGAAATCTCTTTATACACTTGGTTAGGAAGCCCGCCTATCATAATTCCGTTTACTTTTGGAAGCTCTTCTACCATTTTATCTCTACCATTAATATAAAGAGGAAGATGATGTCCCGCATTCGCGTATGTAAAAATGCCTGTTTTCGGATCGTAATCCGCACAAATCAGCGTCACAAACGATTTTAATGTTCTCAAATCTTCGTACAGCGCCTGGTTCATAGCCGTTAAGGTCTCCGCCGGACCGTTCGTGCTTTCAGCCGCGCTCCGAAAAGCGCCGCGAGTTAAAATCATAAGCATCGCCGCGGGTATTCCTTTTCCCATGACATCCCCAACCACAATTCGTATCTTTCCATTCACTAAAGGGTAAAAATCGTAATAATCCCCCCCAATTAATCTTGCGGGAAGGGAGGAACCGGTTACTTCTCCTCCCTCGAACGTAGGAGTTTTTCCGTTTAACAGCTGCGTTTGTATGTTCCGAGCCAAGTTAATTTCCCGTTGCAAAGTTTTATCCATGATCTGTTGGTTATCTGCGGTTGTTTCTCGATGAGTAAAAGTTAGGCGGTACTTATGCATCAGCCAACCTCTCCTTGCATAGCTTCTAAAATTTGATACAAACCAACTGTTTCAAAAACATTATCGGTTAATTCGTCCATACCTTGAAGCTTAAGTTTGAAATTTTTTTCTTGCGATAAATAAATCGCGTTCATAATCGAACCAATCCCCGTTGAATCAATAAATTCCAGACCAGAAAAATCAAAAACTAGTGTTTCGATATGATCAATCTCTTCTAAATAAGGATCAATGGCATGTGCCGTTGAAATATCTAAAACTCCTTTAACTTTAAGAACCAACGTTTTTCCTTGTACTTCTTTTTCCACTGTCAGCGACATAGGCATCTCCTCTCATGAAAGTTTAAATTTGGCCATATAATCAAGCAACAGGTTGGATATTTCCGATAATTCTCTTGCCTGTTCGTGCAATGATTGAAGCAAGTCCGATAAAGCGATCGTCATCTCTGTGGTCGCCGCTGTCTGCTCATTCGCCATTTTCCTCATTACTTCTACTCTTTCGATGACGTTCCCGATATTTTCATCTTGCTTATATGGTTGCAAAGCGGCGATCATTTCATCGAAAAACTCGGTGATTTCATACAATTGTTCCCTTGATTTCATGGTCGCTTCCGTTGACAGCTCGTACATTTTTTCAACCGATTGGGAAGCCACCGCTTCTAGCAGCACCGATAACCGTTGAGTATGGGCCGCCTGTTCTTGTATATCTGTTACAAGTTGATTTAATTTATCTACCATTCGATTTGTGCTTTCCGATAATTTTTCCAATTCGCTTCCGTCATTGACTTCGCTTTTGGCAGTGAGATTGCCTTCTTCCAATAATTTGATTTGTCTTTGAATTTTTCGTATATTTTCATAGATGTGATGAAAGAAGCGAGCGGTTAATAAGAACAGGATCAACAAGGAAACTAATCCAGAAACAATTAAAATAATGGAATGGCGATAAAGCGGGGCGCTCATTTTTCCATAGTCTAACGCCAAATAAATGACTCGATCGTCACCTAACGGAAGAAACATTTTATATACTTTTTTGCCATCAATCTTGTCGATATAAGATACCTTTTTCATATCACGCTTCGTTAAAAAATCCCGGTCTTTGCCAGTTTGCAAACGGAAACTCCCCGCCTCGATTTTCTTTAACGGCGGATACAGCTGTTTTTCCAGCGACGGATTAGCAAAAACTTTAGGATGTAAAACGGCAATTTCTAGTAAAACATCGTTTTCTTTCATTAGTTTGTTGATCGTTTTATTTGGTCCCACCACTTCTGTGTAGTGGTAAACTTCATTTGCCTCTATATAAGGATTAATAATGTAATCTGTATTAGGGGCATGATAATATGCATATTTAAAAAATGCAGGTTCTGTTTTATGCGAACCAGACTGAGCAATAGGCAAAACTAATACGTTTTTATCGGAAAATGTTGCTCCTGGAATGAAAGGCTTTCCTCCGCTTAAAAGCATTTTTCCAACTTCGTAATAGCCGAATTTCTTGAAACTAAAACCGATTTCTTCCTTTTCTGTTGCAACGACTCCTACAATATCATCTTTTGACTTCGCCTCTTGAAATATGGTAATCCCCGCTAAACCTAGATCATCGCGGATTTTTAATAACTCTTCTTGGGTAATTTGCTCGGCAGGCCTCCCCTGCAATAAGGTGGCGATATGTTTCGCATAAGATATTAGTTTTAAATCAATTTGATGTTCAATAGATTGCGTAGCTAATTCTGTTTGTTCAACGGTTCTTAATACATCTCTCGCCAATACTTCCGCTTCTTGATTGGTCTGGCGTATAATTTGCTCTTTCATCAAATAAATTTGAATGGCTCCGGAACATAAAGCGATAATGAATAAAGCGGAAACGATCCTAATAAGAAATTGCCTGCGCAATGTGATATTTTTAACTTTCATCATATACCAATCCTTCCTCAAAATCATACTTTCCGGAAAACCACAGCAAAGATAATTGGCGAATTTCATCAAGCCTGTTATTACAAACATGCCCCTCATCTGGGAATTCAATTAGTTTTTTCTCTACAGGCAATGTTTTGAATAAATCATACATTTTATCATTTGGAACCATCATATCTTTATTTCCGTGAAACATAAGAACAGGCGATCGATAGTTTATCTCGTTAAATTTTGGAATCGCTCTTTCTTCTTTTTCATCTACAACGCATGAGCAATTCATGCGCCCCATAAAATAGGCCGGCAAATTCATTTTTTCTAATTCCAATGCAGGACTTACGGCAACTGCCTTTGCTACTTTTGGATGGGAACTTCCATATAAAGCCCAAGAAGCACCAAGACTAGTCCCAAATAAATAGATAGGCAATTCGGAAAAAGATTCACTTATGTCATCAATCAATTGATTGATGAATTTTTCCCATCTTATTCGTGTGCCAATTACCCCGTTTAAAGTAAACGTTTCCCCTTGCCCTGGTCCGTCAAAACTTACTGTGGCAAACCCTGCTTCAATAAAATCCATTTCATATTTGAACAATTCTTCTTTTGATGAATCTATCGGGTTAATAATCAAAATACATCCTTTGGCGTTAGAAGGAATCCGTATTCTTCCCGAAGCCGCAAAGTCATCAATGGAAATTGTTCGATATAATGTTTTTACTTCCGATAAAGAGTCTGCTTTGGCGGTAAATTGCAAACATTTTTTATACCAGTATTGTTTTTCCTCTGAACGCTGTGGATTGATCCAGTAGTTGAGATTGTAATATAAGGCTGTTTGTCGGTACGCATATTCCGCTTCTTTATATTTCTCCTTCATTTCCAGTTCTTTCGCTTTTTTCTCTTTCTCTTTCGCTAACCGTTCCCAAGATTGAAACCAAAGTTCCAGCGTTTTTAAATCAGGGCGGACTTTCTCCAAATCCTCTTTCTCAAGCCCATGGGCCAACCATCTTTCCCAAAACGCGTCGATAAGGCTAGCCGTTCTTAACGTTCTGCTAATCGTCTTGGAGACGGAATCATGCATTGGTGTTTCCAATTTTTTATCCCCTTTCTATAATGAAAAAATATTAAAAAAGTCTGCCTCCCCAGCAGCAAAATCACGTTAAACTTTATCCGGCATTGCCCAACTCATCCCTATTTTCTTTATGGATATCAAAACTTAGAATTAAGGTGGAACCTTTTGGAGAGGTAAACAATAGCACGCGTTTCGCCATTTTCATCATCAGCGTGAAGCCTTGTCCCAAAGATTTTTTTGTGGAATATCCGGCTAAAAGCGTTTTTTTCGGCAAATCTTTTAAAGCAAATCCGGGCCCCTTATCCTCGATCACAAATCGTATTTCATTGTTCTTTTCATCTTTGAGAATCGTCATTTTTCCTTCTTCTGCGTGTTTAATGACATTCGTAATAGCCTCCGATAACACTAATAGCCAGCTCATTATCGTGGATTGGCTCAATCCTTCTGATTCCAGCTTCTCTTTAGCCAGATTGCGGCAAATTGGTATATCGGAACGATCTTTTACCCTTCCTTCGCATAACACGATTCCTTCTTTATATTTGCTTACTTCTTCTTCGGTAATAAGCAAAAACTTTCCCTGTGTCGCAGCAAACATCACATCTCGGTAAACTTCCCATTGCTCTCCGCAATGGGAAGCAACAAGCGGTCGTTCTTCGGCCGCATCAGGTGAGGAAAACAGATCGTTCTTGTACATATCATAGGCCTTTAACATGGCGTTTTGTATATCCGGTCTAACGTCTAAATTTTTAATTTGGTGAGGTATATCTAGTTTTTGTTCACCCCACTTTAACATTAGTTCACTCAAATAAAGAATAAATTCGCCTTTGTTTTCTCTATCCGGATTTGTAAAAAATGGTTTTGATAGTGAAAGATAAAATAAAAAATCCCCTTCATCTTTACTTAAGCCGAGATACTGGCTTAATTTCTTCCCGAGAAAACCTCTTTTCGTCATAAAGTTAAGTTCTGAATAAGATAAGTCGGCCGGGAGAGATGGGGCAAAAAAATTAGGTCTTTTATCAGCATCTTTAAAAATTTTATCGATTAGCCTCCTCAATGGAAGAACCCCCTACAAGATTCCTAGAGGGGGCATGATGGTAATCTCATCGACAAACGCCCCCGGTGGTTGAGTAATTAAGTAAAGCAAGTGTTTGGCTACTGTCTCTGTCGGAATCATATTGGATACATCCGGTTTAGGCTCAATCGTTTCCCAAAAGCTGCTATTTACTGCGCCGGGGAGAACGGCCGTGACTTGCACTCCCTTTTGGCGAAGCTCTGCTTGCAGCACTTTCGTTAACCCCAATACCCCGAACTTTGACGCCGAATAGCCGCCGCATCCCGGCAACGCGGTAGTGCCGGCGATGGACACTAAATTGATGATTTGTCCTTTTCCTCTCTCAGCCATATGTTTGCCGAAATATTTGCATGTCAGATAAGTTCCTCGCAAATTCACCAAAATCATTTGGTCAAAGTGATCTGTAGAAGAATCGATAATTGGCTCGAACATTCCGACACCCGCGCTGTTAATCAATACATCAACAGTGCCAAACTGTTGAACGGCCCGTTCATAAAAGTTTTTTACAGATTGTTCGTCCGTTACGTCTAAATGCAGCGACAAAACGTTTTCTGAAAGCTGATCGTTATTGCTGCGACTGCCTAAGACTAGGTTTGCCCCTAAATTTTGAAGCAATAATGCCGTTTCTTTTCCAATCCCCTTGCTTGAGCCTGTAATGGCTATCGTTTTTCCCGCTAGTTGCAAATGTTTTTCCATGCTTCTACTCCTTTTCCGGACCGTAATATTCAAAGTAATTTTTTTCCGTCTCGTATAGCCCTATTTTGTAAAGATTCGGGAGTTTTGGAGATAACAAATCCCAAATAACAATCGCAACATTTTCCGACGTTGGGTTTAAATGTTTAAATTCTTCCGTGTCGAGATTTAAATGTTTATGATCAAATTTTTGTATCACTTCTTGGTGAACAATTCTATCCACGTCTGCGATATTTGCGATCATTCCTGTAACAGGGTCAGGATTTCCGCTGACTGTGACTTCCAAATAATAGTTATGGCCGTGGCCGTAAGGGTTGTTGCACTTTCCAAATATCGAAAGATTTTCTTCATCGCTTAGTTGTTCACTATGTAAACGATGGGCAGCGGAAAAATGGTATTTTCTTGTTAGCCGAACCATCGAATTTTCCTCCTTCTCTGAATATAAGAAATCATTTTCGTGCAAACGGATTTTATGGAGTTTGCAGTTAGCGAATTTTCCATCCAGCGATTCCCATAAATACGTCACAATATTTTCCGTTGTAGGAATCTTTTCTTTAAAATAAGGATTTTCTTTATTTAAAAACTTGCCGTCTAATTCTTTCTCGACAAACGATTGAACGACTTTATCGACATCGGTAATATTGACGACAATTCCTGATTTTTTGTCTATTTTTCCTTTCACCATGACTTCTAACGTATAATTATGCCCATGCCCGCTCGGGTTGCTGCATGGCCCAAACACTTTTTTGTTTTCTTCTTCACTCCATTGATCAATGCGATAAAAGTGCGCGGCCGAAAAATGCGTTTTTCGTGCGAGATATAACATAAAAAGTTCCTCCCTTTAATCTCTTAACAGAGCGCGTTCAAATTCTTGCACCAACGCATCATTTTCTTTAAAAACACCTTTTTTCACTGTAGTCACTGTGGAGCTGCCAGGTTTTTTCACACCTCTTGCGCACATACAAAGATGTTGACCTTCCACGCTGACAATAACTCCTTCCGGTTTAAGAACATTCATGATCGCATCGGCAATTTGTTGCGTCATTCTTTCTTGCACTTGCGGCCTTTTCGATACAAGTTCTACTAAACGGGCAAATTTGCTCAAACCAACAACTCGCCCATTTGGAATATAGCCAATATGCGCTTTCCCAAAGAAAGGAATCAAATGGTGTTCGCAAAATGTGTAATAATTAATATCCTTGACGATGACAAGACCTTCATACTCTTCTTCAAAAGTAGTGGTTAAAGCCGTTTCGGGATTTACTCCAACCCCGGCAAATACTTCTTCATACATTTTGGCCACACGTTTCGGTGTATCTAAAAGCCCTTCTCGTTTCGGGTCTTCGCCTATCAGCTCCAAAATCGCGCGAATATGTTCCTCCAATAATCCTTTTTTCAATTCAACAGCCATCTGTAATCCCTCCAAAAAATTCATCTTATAGAAATTAAAGAAAAATAATATTGGTAAAAAAAGCAAAAAAGCTTAAAAGTTTGTTTAATATACCATCTTTTTCAACATTAGACAATCATTAATGGTGTTATTAGGTCTTTTTTCATATCGCATTTTAATCAATTTGTCCTTATTAACCGCCTCTCTTTCTATTTCTTATATCGACAAACTATAGGATTTTTTTATTATAAATACAAAATTTATAGGATTTTTTTATTATAAACACACCATTTTTTTAAATAAAAAGACATAGGTTAATATATCTAGACTGATCTGGAAAAAATTAATAGAAAATAATATATAAAATTTTTGTATAAAGTTTTTTATTATGTAAAAAAAAGTAAAGGCGCCTTTGAATTGAATGCACCAAACAACATCGAAAACGGAGAGACATGTCTATATCTCAAATGGAATGGCATTTTGCTAAGGAGGGAATCAACAAGGGTTCCACTGTTTTTATGTAGTGTGACCGAATAAGGTGAAAACCATCAGAGATGCTGTGCAAAATCTGAATAATTCGCAAAGACCTGAGCGCTATTTCCGATTTTGCACGAAATAATTGGCAATAGGTCCGAAATAATGTGCTAATTTACACGGAGATATTGTAGTGCCCCCAAAACGGTTGAAGAGTATCAGCCGTTTCCAAGAAAAACGGAACGGCCTTTCCCCGATTGAGTATCGGGAAAAGGCCGCATTTATTGCCTGTTTGGCAAAGTTATGTGCATATTTCGCACTATGCGGTATTCTCCTTTCCTATTTATCCAATCAGTCTTCCGGCAAGCTTTGGCGGATAGCAGTACGCCAGTTTAATTCATATAGCCAACAAATGTTAAGAAACGGTTCAAAATAGCGGCGATATGAGAACGATTCGCAGGTTCGCGCGGAGCAAATTCACCTGTCTTGCGACCTTGCATAATACCAGCCTGCAGCAATAACTCCACATCATCCCGGGCCCAAATGCCGATCGCATGAAAGTCTTTATAGTTTTTGACTGATTTTCCTGCATCCAGCTTCTGTTTGTCATATCCAACATATTGCATCGCACGGGATATCATCGCAGCTGCCTGTTCGCGGGTAACCGATTCATAAGGTGCAAAACGCCCGTCTCCTTTTCCGTTAATGATTCCCGCTTCGACTGCAGCCATCAATTCTTCCGCAAACCATTCGTCTCCCTTCACATCGGTGAATCGTCCATCATATTTTTTGGATGCTGCCAAGCCAAGACTGCGAGCCAGCAAAACGGCTAAATGAATCCGCTTCGTATCCTCTAAAGGTCCATACGTACCATCTTTGCGGCCGCGAATAATCAATTTAGACGCCAGTTTTTCTACATCTTCTTTGTTCCAAAGCCCTTTAATATCGGAGAACGTTTGATAATGCTCTATGACGGCATATTTGCTGTTTGTCATACTTCTAAAAACAGCTTCATTTCCATTAAAGTAACTAGGCAAAGCGGTAAAGGTGCCATCTTCATTCAATCTTATGACGGTCGCCCGATTCACATTTACTTTGTTTTCAAATTTAATCGAACGTTTAATTGGCCGCGTAAATCGATCCAGTTCAATCTCTTTGTTGTCAGCGGAAGCAAGCACAGCAAAATCAACAATATTCGATACAGCAGTTAATCGGTGTTTTTTCAACACGCCTTCTTTATCAGAAATGGTATTGATCCGAATCGCAATCTGCATCCGATCTGCAGATGCGTTCAGCTGTTTAGCCAAATTGGAAAGATTCAGCTCTTTGATAGGCAAGCTGTATGTGCCGTTTCCTGTCTCGACCTGAATGGCAGATTGCTGATTTTTCTTATTTAAAAGTTCAATAATATCGGATGAGAATTTCACTTCTGTAACTTCTTTGCTTTTTTCTGGACGTAACATAATGGTTAATATATTAAATGCTGCTTCTTTAGAAATGAAATCTTCTATTGCTGTCTTCGCAATTGTTGCAGTGATTTTTTTCGTTCCATCTTGCATAACTTCTTCTGTTATGGACATTAAATTCTCTGGCAAAATCACTTCTCCAGCCACAGGCGGTCTTTGACCGTCCGGATTCTTACCATCGGTTGGAGGCGGATTATTTCCATTGTGATTTCCGTTTCCCGGATAGGTCGCCCCTTTCGCTGTTGTAAAAGTCCAAATAGAAGAACGAGTCTTTCCTTTAAAATCATCCTCAACCATTACATACCATCCGTACTCTCTTCCTGCCGCTAGATTTTTCCATTCCGTCTCAGCCGTTTCATTGTCTTTTACTTTCGCTACTTCGCCAATTTTTTGATTTGTAAATACATTGACTTCAAATTTGTCCGTTGCCACCATTTTTTCTTGAGGCGCCAAGTTCATATCGATGACAAATTCATCTTTTCCAGGGTATGCCGTACTGTCATAAAAATTGTATTTATTCAAATACGGAGAATATGTTTTTACATAAATTTTGTTTTCGACAGGATTCACGTGAAGCAGCCGCATAAATCCTTGCCCGCCTTCTGGCCCGCCTTGGTAGTCAGCAAGTATTTGATATACTTTGCGATCTGGCTTGCCATCTTTGTTATCGTCAATTTCGTCGATCAATGTCTCGCTATCATGATAATGCCCGCAAAGCACTGCAATGACATTTTTGTTTGGAACAACCACTTTTTCATAAATTTTATCGCCAATCGGACTGCGGTTTCCTGATACAAGCAAATATTCATGGAAGTTTAAAATCGCCATTCGGTCAGGATATTTCGCAAGCACTTCATTGATCCAAGCAATATCTTCATCATTCACTCCCCAGCCCATATAAATCATGATGAAATCATTTCCATTTACACTGACAAGATCGTAATGACCGCGGTTATTTTTATAAGATTCTCCATAATAATCTTTTCCTTTAAAACGACCTTCCCCAAAATATTTGCTGTAGTGGCTATAGTCGCCTGTTTTATGACCGACATCATGATTGCCAGCCAACACGCCGTATGGAACGTTATGCTTGTCAAGAACGCTCATCGCGTCATTCGCGTTGTTCCATTGCATCTCGTCTTCCGCTTCATCGACTAAGTCGCCCGTATGGAAAACATATTGAATGTTTAATTCCTGTTGTTTTTCCACAATCCATTCTGTCATTCGCTTAAAAATATGCGGATAGCTTTCCGAATAATATTGCGTATCAGACATCCAAACAAACGTGTAATCAAATTGGGTAGTTGACGCGATTTCATCCTGCACCATCACTTGCACCGTTTGGTCTTTCACGTAATCTGTACCTTTTACAGTTCCTTGCAGCGTAAAATTTTCATCGTTTTCAGCTACTTTCCAATGCAGCGCTTCCCATTTGTTAAAAGCGTAATTCCAAACATACATTGTTACTTTTCGGCCTAAGAGAGACTTTCCTTCCCATGTGAATTGAATTTCATCATTTGCACCGATTTCTTTATCTAATTTCACTTGGAAACGTTGATACGGAAATTGACTGATTGATTTCGTGACGATATATTGGGAATCTGCTTTTTCTAATTTTTTGAGTTCCTCGCCTGTGATGGCCGTTTCCCCTTTTGGAGCCATCTCTTTCGGCGGTTCGCGATCAATATGATTTTGATAAATCGATAACTCTTTTTCCCCTGGCTGGTATTGGTACCCTTTAAAAAAGGAAACGTGCAAATCATCTTTCGTAGGATCAGAAACTTTTACCTTTAATTTTGGCGATGTCGATACATTTTTTTCTTGATGTTTCGGCGAAATGACTTCAGGGCTGAAAGGATGCTCTTCTACAGTCAAAAATGTGACCGTTTTTGATGCAGCGTTTCCAACATGGTCAACCGCTTTCAACATTAACGTATGTTTCCCTTGCGATAATTCAGCGGATGATGTCGCAAATGGCAAAGCAATCGGCTTTCCATCTAAAGTTGCTTCCACTTTGCTTACTCCCGCGATTTCATCCTGCGTCTCTGCATCAATCGTAAATTCTCCTTTATATTCTTTTCCTTCTTCCACCGAAGGAGTAATCATTGGAGCGCGATTGTCGACTTTCACATTGGCCGTTACTGTGTTTTGCCCATCAGTGGCTTGGATGATGTGCGTTCCTTCCACTTGTTTCGTTGTATCCCACACATACGCTTTGGCATTGTACTTTTCATCTGGAACCGTAAACGTGAAATCCACTGTTTTCTGTGATGACGCCCCATCCCCTACCGAAATTTCTTTTTGCGGATCTGCATAGTCGGGATCGTAAAGAACTGTGCCGTCTTTCAATACTAATCTGGCATTTTTTATGTAAAAATCATCGCGGTTTTCTTCCGATTCTGGATCAAATGGGGATACTTTCGTGCCTGAACGAACAGAAATCGCCATTCCTTTCCCTTTCTCAAAGTACTTTGGATCAATCGGGACTGTTAACGTCACATATTGATTGACCGTATCATCAAAGATAAGTAATATGTCATCTCCGATCGTGATTCCATTTTTGAAATAAAGATTTGTTTTCTTTACCTCGACCGCAAAATAGGCTTGATCTTCCAGCGCCGGCTTCGTTTCGGCGGTGACATCTTGCGAATCAATTCGGATCGTTGTGTTTGATATATCATTGGAACTAGCTTTAATGATGGCGGTTTGATTCAAAATCGTTTCATTTGTTACGTTTAGCCTCACTCCCTGCGGTTTCTCTTCATGAATAATAGATATTTGTTGTTTTTTCGTTGTAACGTCATTCGTTCCGTCTGAAACGACTAAATAATATTCAATAAATGACTTCCCAATGAGTTCCGGTGAATAAATCGTATAATGATATAAATCATCATTAAAATTTTGGAGCAAGTCAACCGATTTATATTCTGCCGCTTGATTGTCTTTATAAAAAAGACGGACTGTTTTGACTTGTTGATTATCTTTCGCGTCAAACAATAGCTGGACATTTTCATATTCCGATACTTGCTTTTGCGTTGTTAAATCTTCGAATGCCGGATTTTCATTGTCTTCTGGAATGGCAACAGGCTGGCCAGGCACTTGTACCGATGCCACTTGTCCCGGTGTTGCGCGTTCCTTGGCGCTGCTGTATTTTTTCATATTGCGAGAGCCGTCTCTTGGAAACGTGTAGAAAATTCCTTTATCCGGTGCCGTATCCTTTACATTTAGTTCGTCATTATAATACGCAGCGGCAACATCATGGCCTGTATTTGTCGCGATCGCAATGCCGTTATGGTTCGTGTTGGACATGCCATTGGAGTAAACTTTCACAATGCTTTCGTTTTCTACCAATTGAGTTCCGTAATGTGCATTAAAATCTGCCACCGTTTTATCTTTGTTCCCCTTATTGATAATCCAAAATACCATTGTTTTTCCTGCCGGCAAAATGATATCCTCTTTTTCCGGCCCCCATACTAAATCCGCTTCAGGACCATCCGTCGGATATCGATAGTGAATCTTATAATCTTTTAAGTTAATATCTTTGGAAGAATTGTTGTAAATCTCGATAAATTCGTAGCCGTCCACTCCGTTGACATTCGTTGAGTCTGGAACAAGCTCTGTAATTAATAATGGCGGCAATTTTTGCGCATCAAACGATCCGCTGTCGATGGTAATTTTTTGTTCTTCGGTTTCCGCTTTTTGTGTTCCGTCAAATGCTTCGATTTTATAAAATATTTCATTGGTATAAATGCTTTCTTTTCGGATGACCGCTGTATACGTATTTGTTTCCGCGTTGCTTAGTTCCATCGGAATGGTCTTATATTCGCCATTTTCTTGAAAACGGTAGGATAAGACGACACTAACTACTTTTTCGTTATCCGTCACCCTCGCTTCCATCTTAATATCTTCCTGCCATTTTCCTTTCGTTACTGGCGTATGCATAATAACAGGCGGCTGCGTATCGTGACTTACTTGAACAGGTTCAGCAGGCACTTGCCCTTCTATCATTTTCCCTGGATTTGCCGGGTTGCTTAAGCCGATATTTAGGAGCTGCTGTTGACCATTTACTGCCTTATACTGAATGCCCTTGTTTTCTACAACATTTTCTTTTCCATAACGTGCGGATGAAATTTCGTTATTGAATTTATCCGCAATAATAATGGTTCTTTCTGCTGTGTTGGCCATGCCAGCTGAGTGAATCGTGGTCATTCTGTCTTCGCTGACTTCGGATTTATAATTGTTGTTGAAATCGGCAATGGTTTTATCTTCATTGGAGCCGTTTTTAATCCATGCAACAAATGAAGTTTGAGCTGGAATCGTTTTATTGTCGTCAAATTTCCAAACGACATCTGCTTTCTGATCAGATGCGGGATAGCGGTAAATAATTTGGTAGTCTTGCAGGGAGATAGGCTGATTGCTGTTATTGTAAATCTCGATAAACTCGTATCCATCGCTGCCTCCTGCGTTCGTGGAATCAGGAACGATCTCCGCAATAAGCAATCTTGGATTTTTCTGCGGGTCATCGTTTCTTTCCGCTTGTACTGTTACTTGCACAGGTTCTTCCTTGTTAGCTGGGTAGTAGGTTGTTTGCTCTCCGTCTTTTGCTTCTATGTAATAAGACAGCTTCGTTCCCACATACTCAGCAGCGGAAATGGTGCCTGAATATTCATCATTATTTTCTTTTGTCAAAGGTTTGGCTTTCCACTCCAAATCAGGTGAAGTTTGATAAAAAAGCGTAACAGTCGTGCTTTCGCTGCCATTTTCCACTTTCGCACGGATCGCTAAATCTTGCTGGTTGCTGATGTTCGCAACAGGAGTATGCATAAGCTGTAAGCTCGTCGTATTGCTTGCTGTACTTGTTGCAGATTGCGCTTGCTGGAATGGCGTTTCTTTGGGCTCCTTCGGCGGGGATTCTGCGGATGGTGCCGCCATAACGGATAGAGAAAAAGGGAAGAAAACGCTAAAAAAAGCAAAGCAAATGATTATCATCCTAATAAAAGTAAAGCGAAACAAACGCATTTCGATTTACCTCCCATTTCAATATGATATTTTTGCAATTATTTTTCTTTTTTGACAATTTATTATACAGGTATAAATTTAAAAAGGTATTGACAGTATGTTAAATTTAGGTAAATAGTGGAATGCAACCAATTGGATCTATACAAAAAGAAAATATCCTGCATCCATAACCGCAGCGATCGCATTACATGCTTCTTTATCTAAATTTTTTAAAGCCCGGATGGCCGATTGGAAGTGTTCAAACCTAATGCTTCGTAATCATAATTGCAGTTTGGACGCGCTTCACCGGCTGATTAGGATGGAATGATCCGTCAGGAAACCCCTTTAATAATCCCCTTGCTGCTTAAAAATTCAATTTCCTATTTTTCCCAAAAATCGTTTGGGACGTCTTTAAATTTTGATTTTGCTTCTGTCGTTGCCGCAGGAAGAAACATAAATCGGCTACGGAAAAACCGTTATCGGAAACAGAATAATTTTCTCCACCGCACCCGCTATCACCGTAAATTTTCGTTTTGATCGATGTAATAATGTTTTTACTCCTTCACCATCGATTCCCATCGAATAAATTTTATTTGTTTGGCGAATGTCATCTTATCGGCCCTCACTCCCGCATGCTGTAAAAGCATCGCCAGAGACGCGACTTCACAGCCGCGCGGCAGTTCCGGCTTTTTCTGAATATGCGGCACATTTAAGATCGTTTTCGCATCCGTCTGATCTGCACGTCGCAAAAACACTGGCATAAAGTGCCGGAGGAAATGGCTGTCCGTAAAACATCTCATTTCACCTTTTTCTAAAACATAATCATTTCCAGCATAAAAATGAGTAACTTAAAGCCAGCCTATCTACATCTTTATGGAATACATACCTTAATTTACTAACGAACAATTTTACCAAAAATTCTTTTCAAAGTAATTTCCCGCCTTTATAATTGGGATATATTATCTACCAAACAACTTATAGGAGGACATATCATGAAACGTATACTTCTTCAAGTTGCTTTATCATTGCTGGTTGCAATGTTAGCGTTGCCTACAATGAATGCTTCCGCCGCAACCCGGTTTTCAGATGTAAATTCAAATTACTGGGCGTATAACGAGATTAACTATTTAGCAGGCAAACAAATTATCAAAGGCCAAAACGGTAAATTTCTTCCAGAGAATCCGATTAAACGCATGCAAGCAGCCGAAATACTCGTAAAAGCGTTAGGGTTAAGCACCAAAAACCGTCCTAATCCAAATTTCAAAGATATTAAACCAGGAGACTACGGTTATGAATACGCGGCGACTTTAGCGGATGAAGGAATTATGACGGGCAGTAACGGCTATTTTAAGCCATGGGACACGTTAACAAGAGGGCAAATGGCAAAAATTCTTTCAGAAGCTTATGACCTAACATATGCATTTGGCTCTGATTTTGATGATATTGATGAAGATAGTTGGCTGTATGATTACGTCTCTTGTCTTGTAGATAATCATATTACTACTGGATACAATGACAATACATATCGTCCAAATGATAAATTAAAAAGATCACAATTTGCTGCTTTTATGGCGAGAGTATTGGATGATTCATTTAAACCTGCCGTATTATTTAAAACAGTCGGCTATGATTGGGATGAGGACGGCGGTCTCACTCTATTAGTGGAAGCAAGAAACAACTTCTCTTATCCAGTAGAAGCAACGGATGCATTGATTGCCGTTACAGACAATGGTGAATGGATTGCTCTCGATTGGTTTGAATTTGCTCCGAATGAACTACGTTTAACTGCTAAAGAATCTAAACGAATTCAGCTATACTTCCAGCCAGATTATGTGCTTACTGAGCCGATCGATTTAACAGATATTATGCTATTCTCAAAAACTGAAGTAATAAAAAAGTAACTTAATAAAAAAGAGTTTCGCCTTTGATATTATCCCCTTATAGTAGACAGACAGAAAAAAGAAAGGGATGTACTGTCTACTATGGAGGGGATATTTTTATGGGAAAAATCAGAAAAACTCACAGTAAAGAATATAAATTAGACATGGTGAAGAAATATTTGTATGAGGGATGGACGAAGCGTGAAATCATGGATCAATTTTACATCTCTTCTTCCATGTTACATAGATGGGTTACTCACTATAAAAATGAAAGAATTCAAGGATTAGAAGAGAAACGGGGCAAGACAAAAGGTTTACATAAAGGCAGACCAAGAAAAAATCCTTTCACACCTGAAACAAGAACTGGAACATTTACGTGCGGAGAATGAGTATTTAAAAAAGTCATTAGCGCTAAGAAAGGAGGAGAGGAAGTAAGGACGATGGAAGAGCTATCTAAAAAATATCCCATTCGTCTACTTCTGTAAGGTATCCAGCGTTTCAAGAAGTGGATTCTACAAGTGGAGAAAGAGAAAATTCATGAAAACGAAAAAATAAATAGAGAATGGGCAGATCAAAGAAAAGATTCAAGAGTGTTACCAAACTGTCCATGGAATTTACGGCTATCCTCGAATCACCGCTTGGCTCAGGAAAAAATACAACCTAACCATCAACCACAAAAGGGTATATCAGTTAATGAAAGAACTAGGGATTCAAGCAAGAATTCGAAGAAAGCGAAAGTATTTTGGAAAGAAAGAGGCATACGTGGTATCTGATAACCATTTGAATCGAGAATTCAAGCCAATAGACCGAATGAAAAGCAGGTGACGGATATTACGTATCTTCAAAGCAATGGCATACGATTATATCTGTCTGTCATTAAAGATTTATATAACAATGAGATTGCCGCTTATCCAATCAGTCATCGAAATGATGTTAAGCTTATCATCGACACGGTGAAACTAGCTATCAAACGAAAAAAAGATGTGTCTGGAATCCTTATAGTGACCAAGGATTTTAGTACACATCCAGACAATATCACACACTACTTAAACAATACAATCAGGGTATGTCTAGAAAAGGGAATTGTTTAGATAATGATTGTATGGAAAATTTTATCAACCATTTAAAGACAGAGTGTATCTATATGCATCAATTGGAAACAGCTGAAGAAATGAAGCAAGCCGTTTTGCAATACATAGAATTCTACAACAATGAACGGATACAAACGAAAAGAAACAGCTGTAGCCCTAGAGAATATCTGGCTACAGCTGTTTCATATTGAAAAAAACAGGCCGTTACTTTTTTCTCTTAGCTATTTAACAACGAATTTCATTTTTACGGCTTTTTTCAGACTGAGTCCTTTAACATCTTTAATTTCTTTACCGATGTAAAGCATATAAGCTTGCCCGGATTTATATGGCTGAAGCGGTATGACTTTTACCGCTTTCTTCGCAGCCACATATTGAATGGTAGTTTCCACCACATTTCCGTCTGCATCGAGTACGATAAAATCCATCTCGGAAAGCGTTTGTTCGTTTAAGCTTTTGTTGAACTTGACCATCCATTCTTTCGTTGCTGGAACGCCCGTTACCGTCTCTTTTTCTTCGGCTGTCTCGTCTTTTTCGATTTGTTCTTTTATTTTCTTCCCTATATTATCCATAGCGCTCAATAGTTGTTGAATCTCCATTCTTAATGCTTCAATGCGATCATATCTCTCTTGAAGTAAAGCTTGGTCGTTGATTTTGGATGAAAGGGCATTTAAACGGTTTTCGACAGCGTTTAACCGATTTTCTAATGCACGGAGTTTCCCCACATAGCTAGGGTTTTCTTGCACATCTTCGTCAATTTCCTCTACTTCCTGCTCGATTTCTTCATCTGTCGGGCCTTCCTCTTCCTCTACTTCTTCCTTTGCTTTCGTAGAATCTTCCGTCATTTCTGCCCCTGTTCCTGCATCTGTCGATACCGTTCCGTTCATACCATCTGTCTCACCCGTCTGATTTTGGAACGCCGCACTTGCCCCCTCTTCACTTGTTCCAGGTGATTCCGTTGTTTCACCAGCTGCAGGCGCTCCATCTGGTTTTGTTCCGTTCTCCACTGTGTTGCCTTCCGTCGGTTCAGTGGACGGCTCCTCCCCTGTCGTCGGCTCCGTTGCCGGCTCTCCTAATTCTT
This sequence comes from Parageobacillus sp. KH3-4, assembly GCF_022846435.1. Lineage (NCBI taxonomy): Bacteria > Bacillati > Bacillota > Bacilli > Caryophanales > Anoxybacillaceae > Parageobacillus > Parageobacillus sp. KH3-4. Next base: position 325,260 of record NZ_AP025627.1, on the reverse strand, counting down.
CTTTCCAATCGGCCAGCTTGCTTTTATAAGATTCAAGTTTTTCCTCGATTTTATCGAGTTGCTTGTCAATGGATTTCAACTGTTGAATATGGCCTTTTTTTTCTTTTTGTTTTTCCTCATTCTTATTCTCGTCTTGCTTCTTCTCCTCGTGGTTCTTCGAAGGTTCATTGTGGCCTTTTGGCGCTGCAAACGCAGGTGCCGATAAAATCGAACCTACCGCTAAAATAGCCGCCATCATCATTGATAACTTTTTATACATGCCTTTCTCTCCTCCTTCTATGGGCTGACGTAGCCGCGCCTCCATGCTTTGCGGCATTACTTACGCTGTCTCGGCTGCATCTTAAAAATCTTGTAAAAAGTAGAAGTGAAAATCGGATGATATTCCCGATTTCCTGACCGTTTCGGCAAGGACACAAAGAGACCACGCATACTCTCCCATTTTCTCGGGCTACAGCTTTCTTGTTTTTCATCATTACGAAATATCTTCAATAATCAAGTCGCCATATTCAGAGTCCGAATTCGCGACACTTTGTTCAGCGCGGAATAGAAATGCCGCTAATTGCCCCCGTGTGACGGCGCGGTATGGCGAAAACGTTGTCGGTGTAGTCCCCTTCGTAATCCCTTTTTCTACCAAAACACCAACATAACTGGAAAACCAATCGGACGATTTCACATCAGTGAACTGAGTCGGCACTTTCCCTTGTTGAAATCCAAACCCAAGCGCTACCATTTTCGCCATTTGTGCACGGTTTAACGTTTCAAACGGCTTAAACTTGCCGCCATCCCCTTTTATAATACCGGCTTCCACAAGAGCAGCAACCGGACCGTAATACCAATCCTGCTTTTTCACATCCGAAAACCCGGGATCTTTTACATTCTTCGTATCCAGACCTAGCACAAGAGCCAACATTTTGGCAGCTTGGGCGCGGGTAACAGGCTGATATGGCTTAAACTTGTCGCCATACCCAGTCAAAATTCCACGGGATGCAAGGCTGTGCACAGCTTCATAAAAATAATCTCCTTTTTTCACATCCGTGAAATTTGTTTGAACCGCTTTGGCCGGATAAGATCCGCCCGCCGCAATGGCAACAACTGCAATGGCCGCCAAAATGCGTCGGCGGCATTTTGAAAAGAAGCTCATTTGGCTCCCCCGCTTTCATAAAATTTAATTGATTTCGCGCATCCTACCCATAATATCGGATTATTTTTCTGTAAGTTTAAATATTTTTTTATGTTCTCGGGGCAACCACGTTGCAGAAGCTCCAAGAAATATTGACCTTTCGTTTTTTAATAGCAACTTGGAACAACAATTCCACTATTTCTTTTACCCGATACAGGTTGATGTATTTCGAGATGAAAGGGCCATCTTTCAGCAATTAAACCATTCAGCTAAAAAATTGCTCAATGAACGAAATCTCTCCTTCCCTTAATAACGCTCTTATAAGAAAAACATTCTACGAAAAAGTTATTTTTTCTGCTTCTTATATTTACAAATATCAAGAAAAAGAAAATCATGATAAAAACAACGCCAACCTTTAAGAGTATATCTACAAACCCTTCCATGTTGTTCACCTCTAGTCGATCATTGGGTTTCATTGTTCCCTCTGCTCGAAGGCTATCACAATCTTTTACCGGTATGTTATACGGCTTTGGAAATGCTATAACCTGAAAGTTCGCTGTTTCGGAGGTGCCGGGGAGCTCTAAAGGGAAACATATCTATGATCTTTCTTAACGTTTACATATATTGCTTCCTTGCCATTAATGAATGGGTGTTGTCCCCAATTTAAAAAAGATGCGACTGCGTAACCTAGCAAGCCTTCATTTGTAATATTGTATCTTTTTCATTTGCAGCAAACAATGTAATTCATTCATGTTTTTACTTAGAAAGATGGTGTCATCCGGCCCTTCCATAAACGTTTTTGCCGGGGATGGATAGTCCATCATAGGTTTATCCCGGGATTTAAATTTCCGATTGGGATGCGTCTGCATAAATATTTCTTGCCGAACAAGACGTCTAACAATGTCCATGGGCGCTCCGGCGTTAGCTAAAAGCGGAAGCGGTACGGGGGAATATTCTAAGCTTTCTCATTCGGGACATGCCAGCAGAGCGAACACCCCTGTTAGTTTTGAACCATTTTCGCAAAGTCCTTCAGCGTATATTCCGGGTATACACCTAACCGTTTTATCTCCAGTAAAGGATCTCCTATGTGCACTTTCCCCTCTTTTGTCGTCACCGCCAGTTTAAAATCCAGTTCGTTTAATATTCGAATAATACTAGAGTTATATTGACCGAATGGATAGGCAAAATACCGGGCGCCTAATATGTCTTTACTCCGTTTAATGTCTTCTTTTACCACATTAGGACATCGCTCTTCCTTCCGCTTAAATGATGCAAACGATGGGTATGGGATTCAAAAGTAAATACATCGCTCATGGCGGCCATTTCAGATCGGCTCAAAAACTGCAAGCCATCCGGATTGAACTTTTGCGGTTCTTTCGCTATTCTACTCGTTATAACAAAATTGACCGCTTTGAAGCCAAGCTTTTTTAATTTTGGATAAGCATATATAAAGCTTGTTTTCAACCCATCATCAAAGGTAATGACGACCGCTTTGGCGGGAATATTCGCCTTTCCCCGTACATACTGTTCTAAACGCTGCAACGTAATCGTTTCATATCCGTTTTCTTTTAACCAATCCATTTGCTCATTAAATTGGCTATCTGAAATGATCGTTGATACATTGCCTTTGTTTTTATTTTCGGATTTTTTCAAAATATGGTGGTACATTAACACAGGAACTCCATGATCCCAGCTGGCTTTTGAATGATGGATGTATCCAATCCGGCCGCCAACATCAATTTGATACCAATTCTTTAGTTTACGGATGATTGGATAACGCATATTCCCTTTAATCGTAACAAACGGAACCGACTTTCCCGTACTATTGTCATAGATTCGCTGATTCTCCATTAATAAAATCGTGTCGTTTGAATTCTTGAAATGGCTTGTATTCTCTCCCCTAATCGCTTTCGCCTTAAACGATTCGACATTGCCTTTATAAACATAGGCGTAACTATTGCCGAATTTAATTCGCCACCAGTTTTTTCCTTGATCTTTATAAACTTTTAACATATCCCCTTTTTCCATATAACCGACTTCTACCAATGAACCGGTGCTGTTATCAAACAGTGGAACGTGATTTTTAGTGGCTTTAATATATGTATTAAGCTTGTCAGCTTTAACGAGATGATTGGAAAAACTAAAAAACGAAATGAACAATAAAAAAACAAACAAAACTGGCTTCATATATTACCATTTCCTCTCTTTCTATATTTTGCATTTATTATAACTTATAGAAGATTATGGAGACTATATAATTTTAGAGATTAAGAGTTGCGATAAGTTTTCGACAAATTCCGGGCGATGCCATAGGCAAATATACAAACAGATTCCATGCGACCCGAACGACTTTTTGGCTCTCTGTCTTCATTTTACTCTTTCAAAAAGCAACGCCCGTAGAGGTTTTCTCTCTGCAGCCCTTTTTTACATATTTTAATAATTTTCTAGCGATAACTGGCGCCGATCGTAAAGTGACATGATTTTGGAAAAATGCTATACTAACCATTTGAGAGACATTCCATTTTTATGATGGAATGTGTCAAAGGAGGGGAGATAGTGGATATTCTTGTCATTATCCCCGCTTATAATGAAGAAGCGGCTATAAAAGATACAGTGACAAATTTAATTAAAACATGCCCATATGACTACATCGTGATTAATGACGGCTCTACCGACCGGACATTGGATATTTTAAAAGAAAATAAATTCCATTATTTAGACTTGCCGGTTAATTTAGGAATCGGCGGCGCAATGCAGACAGGTTATCGCTACGCCCTCCAAAAAGGATATCAATATGCGATTCAATTAGATGCGGATGGACAGCATAACCCAAAAGATCTTGAAAATCTTGTTTCCGAAATTAAAAATTCCAGTTACGATATGGTGATCGGTTCTCGATTCGTGCAAAAAACGGATTATAAAGGAAGCTTTTTCCGAAGAATGGGGATTCTATATTTTTACTACCTGCTATATATGATAGCCGGAATCAAAATCACCGATCCAACCTCGGGATACCGAATCGTCAACCGCAAAGTGATGAGGGAATTCGCTAACTATTATCCTGTCGATTATCCTGAAGTGGAAGTGCTGGCGAAACTAGCAAAAAAAGGATACAAAATTAAAGAGATCAAAGTAGACATGAATGCGAGACAAGGCGGAAAATCGTCGATTACTCCATTAAAATCATTATATTATATGACAAAAGTCACTTTTATTTCCGTGATCCGCTCTATTTTTTAATAAGGAGGAAAAGAGTTCATGGGAAAAGTCCAGATAATTACGATCGCATTCGCGTCTCTTTTCCTCATTCAAGTCGTTTATTATTCCAGCCGCAATAAATTGAGGGACAAGCAAGCATTTCTTTGGTTTTTAATGGCTTTTATCAGCATATTCATTGCGGTCTGCCTCGATTGGTTCAATAAAATCGCCGCACTTCTCGGCGTGGCCTATATGCCTGCCCTCATATTTACAATTGCTTTTTTAGTCGTCTTGAATATTCTTATTTACCAGTCAGTCACGTTATCCGATCATCAAGAAAAAATAAAAACGCTCGTACAAGAAATCGCTTATCTGAAACATGAATTGGAAGAATACCAGCGTAAGGGAGAGAAAGATGAATCTCGTTAATTTTTTATTGATTTTGTCCAACACATGTATTCTTGTTATAGGCCAGTTTTTATGGAAATACGGCATGATGAAAATGTCTTTTTCATTGGATCCCCTTTCTATCATAAAATTATTGTTTTCTCCGTTTATTTTTTCCGGCCTCGTTATGTACGGCGCGGCCACCATTTTATGGCTTTTTATTTTATCCCGCGTCCCATTAAGCGTTGCCTATCCGGTGCAAAGCATCGCGTATGTGCTCGCTGTATTTGGCGCCTATTTTGTCTTTCATGAGCCGCTTTCGCCGGCCAAAATCATTGGGGTCATTCTCATTATATTGGGGGTCTCTCTCATCGGAATATCGCCTAATACTCAATAATATTGGAGGGAATATTGTTGCTGCCAGATAAAAAGAGGAAAATCATCGTTGCCATCATGCTATTAACAGCGCTTGCTTTTCGCCTTTTTGTTTTATGGAAATACGGATTATCCCTTACTTTGCATAGCGATGACACAGGATACATAAGAAGCGGCAAAATTTTGGTGGAAAAAGGCATGCTCGTCTACCATTACAACCACATAAACGAACCTACCGTCCATATCATGCCCGGGCTGCCGATGTTGCTGGCTGCCATTTTCTTTATTTTTGGCACCGGCGACGTGGGATTGTATGCCGCAAAAGCCGTAATGATTTTATTCGGCGTTGCCAGCGTCTACCTTATTTATGCCATTGGCAAAGATATTAACCAAGAGGGGGCCGGCATCATCGCTGGATTTTTTACTGCGCTATTTGTTCCGCTCGTAGAAATGGATAATTTAATTTTAACCGAACCGCCTTTTTTATTTGGGCTTCTTCTTTTCATCCATTTTGCGATCCAGCTTGGGCGAAAGCATAGCATGTCCGCTTTTTATGGGCTGATGTTTGCCTACTTGTTCTGCCTGTTGTTTCGCGCTACCGTCGCCCTTATTCCGTTCGCGCTTCTTGGCTACTTTTTGCTCATTAAATATCCGCTTCGGCTCGCATGGAAGCAATTAGGGATAGCCGTCCTGCTAGTAATCATCGTACTTGGGCCATGGTGGGTGCGCAACTATATTCACTATAAGGAATTTATCCCATTAACCGGCAGTTCTGGAGACCCGCTTCTGTTGGGCACGTATCAAGGAGATGGATACCGGTATGGCGAGCCTTATCAAGAAGTAATCAAAAAAATCGATGAACAATACCCGAATATCACCATTCGCAAAAAACAAGAACTGGAAAAAGAAATCGCTATCGAACGGATCAAAAGATGGTATGAGGCAAATCCGAAACAATTTATCGAAAGCTACACCATAAAAAAAGCAAAAATACAATGGGAAACGCCTTTTTACTCGGTTGAAATATTGGGCGTAAAGAAGCCCTTCATAATTTCCTTGCACCAACGGATCGTATCGCTGGCATTCGCATCGATGACGCTCACTTTGCTTTTGTTCAGGCGCAACCGCAAAGAACTGTTGTTTTTTACGTTCATCATCGCGTATTTTACCGTTTTAAACAACGTGTTTTTTGCCTACTCGAGATATAACCTTCCGCTTATGCCGCTTGTATTCTTATATATCGGCCTGCTTGTTTCCGCCGTTTGGCACATGCTTTTCCGCAAAAAAGCAGCCTCCTCTTGAACACGAAGGGGAGGCTTTGTTATTCCCAAACGCCATATGTAATGCAACAATCGATCACGATGGCTGTTGATGGCGCGGGATCTATAACTTGTTGATGAAAAAGGCAAACGAGTCAGAATGTTAATCGATGAAAGGAAAAAGCAGCACATATTGGAATGGATAATGGTGAAATATATGTTCCGAATTACAATGAAAAACGTTCAAAGTCTAAAATAGTGACAGTGAACGTGGCAGCCTAGGAAACCTGTCATTCCATTGCCACCATCCAATGTTTCGCCAATAGTTGCTTCCACCAAAAACATTGCCGCTTATTAGTAAAAAGCAATGACCTTCATCCCATGAAAAGATGCAGGTCGTTACTTTTTATTCAACAACGAATTTCATTTTTCGGCTTTTTCAGATTGAATCCTTTAGCATCTTAACTTTTTACCAATATAAGTTCTCCTAGATTGATATTTAATTGATTTTTCCAACATGGCAGTCGGATGTTTTTTCACGCTAGGACAGACAACGACAAACTTCTCGCGGTCGGCTTCCACAAGAAATGGCTTCAGCAGCTTGTACGCGTCTTCCGGAGATTTGATTTGCCGCTCCCTGTACAGCACGCTAGACTCCCGAACGAGCTTCAGGCTGACAATGTTGACGCGCTTCGCTGGCTGCTTGGCAGGCACCTCTCTTTCCAGCAACTCTAGCTGTTGGTGGCTATTGGTTTGACACTTGCTCATCCTTTCCCTCCTAAAACAAAAATAGTCTCAATTCCTTCCGTGGAATTGAGGCTTTATGACTGTAGGTTCAAAATCATAATATATAATATTTGAAATCTTGAAATCAAGCTCAGTACAGATTTGGGCAAAAAGAAAAGCCCCGCAGAGATTATCTCCGCAGAGCTTTTCGACATACATCGGGTAGTGACAAGCACCTGCCCCATGTCAGTGTTGGCTTATTATTTGCTTAATACTGCGTTTTTAACTGCGTTTCCAGCAAGGTCTGTAATATTAGTGTCGTTGAACTCAACAGTAATTGTATCAGTTAATTTAAATGCAGAAGTTGAAGCAGCTTTAATAGTAAGAACCTTCTTAGTAGCATCTAATGCAAATGGAGTAGTACCATCTAATTGGATTTCTGTACCATTTACTTTAACTTTAACTCCATTTACAGTACCAGCAGGAAGCTGTATAGCTTCAGAGAAGTCCACTGTTAAGTTCTGACCGTCTACTAAAGTTACTTTTGTTGCAGTTGGAGCAACGTTTTCTTTTACACCTGAAACTACAACAGAAGTCTTACCCTCTTTAAGTGTGTTGCCATCAACATCTTTTAAGTTAGCTACTTCTAAAACTCTATCTCCATTTGCAGTTATATAACCTTCTGGCAGTGTAATTAAAACATTCTTCTTATCATTTAAGAATGTAAGAGTTGCATTATTTGGTAGAGTTACTCCACCCAATTTGTAGTTTGCAGCAACTAATGCTGAAGGTCCCATGTTATTGTTAAATGTGACAAGAATTTGACCTGGAGTTGCTTGTTGGGTTGCTGATAAAAGTTCTACAATTGCACTTGTAGATGTATCAGGTGCAACTGATACAGTAAACGTAGTTGCAGTAGTAGTAGCATTAGCTGCAGTGTCAGCTACTTTACCAGGAGCGATAGTTACAGTATAAGTACCTGCTTTTAACTTACCGCCTGAAACAAATTGAGAACCTGTTAAAGGAATTACGATATAGTTTTCTTCGTCTCCGTCAATTACACCGTTTCCATTAGCATCGTAATTGTCAGCTACAGTACCGATAGTAGTAGGGCTAGCAGCAGGTGTTAAAACTCCTTCAGTATCAACAAATTTAATAGATAAGTCAGTAGCAGTTAAAGATACATTTGCCACATCTTCATCATATTTTACAATTAGCTTGTCATCTTTAGTCATTGCAGATACAAATTTAGGCGCTGTTTTATCTTTTTGTAATGTTACTGAAGTAGTGTAAGCATCGCCTGTATTACCTGCTTTATCTTGGAATCCTTCAACTTTAATAGTTGTATTTAAGAAATCTCCAGTAAGTTCTCCGTCAAGGTCAAGAACAAATTTTGTTTTGTCAGTAGAATCTTGTTCTGTAGCTGTTAAGTATTTTACTGAACCATTACCTAAAGTGATTTTTGCATATTCAGCAGCAGTACTATCACCATCTGCATCTACTAACTTTAAGTTTTCAGAGAATTTAAAAGTAGCTTTTGTTCCGTTTACAGAAACTGCAACCGTTGGCTTAACATTGTCAGTTGGCACATTTAAAGTATAAGTTAGTGTATTTGGTGTTGAGAAGTTACCAGCTACGTCCTTAGCACCTACAACTGCTAAAGTATAAGATTTTCCTGCCTCTAGATTCTTAATTCTAAGTTCTTTTTCTCCAACAGTAAAATCATAATCAGTACCAGGAGTTAATTGGACACCGTTTAATGATACAGTTCCTTCAGATTTTAAAGCTTCAGAGAAAGTTACGATAGCATCAGAAGCATCATAGCTTACTCCAGTAATTGTAGGTCCTTCTTTATCGCTTACAGTAACTAGGCCTTTATATTCATTTACATATACTGATGCGTTGTCCTTAAGCGCAACTTTATCTTTCATCAATTCTACTGCATATGTCCCATCAAAATATTCGGAACCACCCTTTACAGTTACTGTAAGTACTTTTCCATCTGCACTTAATGAACCTAGTAAGTTATTAGCTGAAACATTAGCAGCTGAACTAGTAGGAGTGATTTTTAAAGCATTACTATCAATTACATTTGTTGAAGCGTCATAAAGACTAGAAGCATTAACTGCTTTGTTAAATTTAATTTGTAATGTAGTACCGTTAATCGCACTTACACTTTCAACTTTCGGAGCTTTAGCTGCTTCTTGCGCATCCAACGCGCGTTTTACAAATGAAGAGAATGCTGCGCGAGTAACAGTATCTGTTGGTCTGTAATTGTTGTCTGCAGTTTTTGTTATTCCGTTTGCTTCTAATGTTTGAATGTAGTCACGGAATGACGGATCTGCTTTATCCAAATCGCCAAGTTGGGATTTGAAGTCTGCTGGGCGTGTTAAATCAAACGCTTCTACAAGCACTTTCGCCATTTGTTGGCGAGTAATCGGTTGGCCAGGATTTAATTTGCCGTCAGTACCAGTCATAACGCCAGCAGCTTTCACGATTGCCGCTGCTTCGACAAGCTCTTGGTCTTTTGCGTCAACTGGCACATCGTCGAACGCTTTTTTGTCTTCTGGCACTTGGAAACCTTGGTCTTTTAAAATGCGGGCGAAAATTTTCGCTACTTGGCCGCGAGTGATGCTTTCGTATGGTTTGAACGTGCCATCTGTAAATCCTTTAATGTAGCCTAATTCCACTAAAGCGCTGATGTTCTCTGCGTGCGGATCGCTCGGATTCACATCGCTGAACGACGCAGCGCTGGCTACTACCGGACCTACCGCTGTCGCAACTAATGCAGCAGATACGGAACCAGCCAAAAATTTGCGGTAAGACTTTGGTTGGTAAGCCATCTGTATTATTTCCTCCCCTTTTTATGGTGATAACTGATGAATTTATAAGAAACTAAATTTAAGAGATTCGCTGTATGTACACTTTCCCCATAACCCTCTTAAATTTAGCTACTAAACAATTACTAGTATAGTTTTTTATAGGCAGCTTGTCAATGTATTCCTGCAGATTTATTTCTATGAAACAGACGCAAAATTCTCTTTCTAGCTAATATTCTACTAAAAATAACATATCATGCAAGAGTTTTTTGAAAATCGTGTTTGTTTTAACAAAATTACTATATGCGATATTAATAGGCGGTATGACTAAAAATTTGTTACAAAATTGTAATGTTTCCGAGAAGAAACTGTAACGTCCCCAAAAAATGATTATGATAAACTAGCAATAGTGACAAAATTCGTACAATTTCGCCGGAGTAAAGGAGATGGGAAAATGCGGAGGCAATTGGCTCTGGCTCTGTTGCTCGGCGGGAGCGTTTTCGTAGTGGGCGCTCGCGCCGAGCAAGCAGAAGCGAGCGTGAACTACGACCAAATCGTTCCGGCAGCAAAGCAGTATATCGGAGTCCCGTACCAATGGGGCGGCACGACAGCAAAAGGATTCGACTGCTCGGGATTTATCCGGCATGTCTACCAGTCGATCGGCATTGATATGCCAAGGACGACGGCCGATATGTATCGGATGGGGAAACGTGTCGACAAAAGCGATTTGCGCGTCGGTGACCTCGTCTTTTTCAACACAAGCGGAAAAGGAGCTTCCCATGCGGGAATATACATAGGAAACAATCAATTTATTCATTCTTCTTCTTCAAAAGGCGTGACCATTTCCTCGCTTAATGATCCGTATTACTGGAGCAAAAAATATATCGGGGCAAAACGAGTGTTAGCATACCGCTTGGCGCCGGGGCGATTTCAAGATGTCGCTTCTTCCCACTGGGCGTTCGATGAAGTTCGTGCCCTGTCGGAACAAGAGCTCGTTATCGGCTATGAAGACAGCTACTTTAAACCAAATGAACCGATTACGCGCGCGGAAGTCGCCGCGTATTTGGCAGAGTATTTGGATTTGAATCTGTCCGACCGCTCGAGAACGTTTAATGATGTGCCAAATGACTACTGGGCGCTTGGAGCGATTCGGGCGGTACAAAAAAAAGGAATCATGAACGGAAGCAATGGAAAGTTTCATCCGGAAGATACGTTGACGCGCGCGCAGCTGGCAGCGGTGCTGACGAGGGCATTTCGCTTACAGCCGCCAGCTGCGGCGAAATCATTTACCGATGTGCCGCCAAGCTTTTGGGCGTATCGCGACATTCAAGCATTGGCGGCGTCTGGAATCGCCACGGGGCGCACGGATGGCTCGTTTGGCCCGAATGAGCCTGTCACACGCGCGCAATTCGCCGCATTTTTGTACCGCGCTATGCGCCAGTAGCGCAAAAAGCCGCAAGGGATGTCTCCTTGCGGCTATTTCTTTTCAAGCGTTCGTTTTAAAAATAAAGAAAACTGCCCTCTTGTAATCATTTCGTTTGGACGGAACGGATCGGCGATGGTAATGCCATTATAGGCGAGCGTCTGGATTTCGTTGTACGCCCAAAACGATGGCGGGACATCCCGGAACGAACGCAACACCTCCGGCCGTTTGTATATATCGGAGCAAGCGCGGACAAGTACCACCGCCATCTGTGCTCTTGTCATATACTCATTCGGACGGAGCTTTCCCCCTTTTCCAAGCAGCCCATGGGCTTCCGCAATTTCCATTTCTTTGTATCCAACATCTCCTTCTTTCATATCCGTTGCCTTCATTTTATATCCTTCTGGCAATGTCAAGCCGAACGCGCGGACAAGCATGCTGGCGGCGTGGCGGCGCAACAGCTTTTCACTTGGGCGAAACGTGCCGTCCGAATAGCCCGTGATGATTCCGCGGTCGTACAATAGTTTCACGGCTTGCTTCGTCTCTTCATCTTCTACGTCCGGAAACAGCGGGCGGGAGCTGACGCTTGCGGCAATGTTGCGGTAATTGACCGCCAGTGTTTCCGAGCCGCGGTTAAATCCCTTTGACATTGGCAGAACAGCGCGGAATAATACACGGTCGTTCAAATCTTTTTGAAAAAGCCATGAAACATCATCAGGAAGCGCAGATGGATGGTACCAGCTTTCCGATACGCCCGCGGATCGCGTGCCAACGTAAACGGAAGCGTACCGTCCGTCGCCGTCTTGCGCATTAATATATGCCGGCGCTTTCGGGCTGTATAAATAAAGCCGCAAATGATAGTATGACGCATTTATGGAATCCGGCATATAGCCTGTTAAGCGAAGCGGCAGCGGGGATTGGACGGCATAGTTGTTTCCAAGCCGCTGCTTCCAATATTCTTGCAGGCTGGAAAGCTCAAACGGCGTCGGAATGTGGACATTCATTTGCATATGTCCTTTTACCGCAAGCGGCGAGCCAAACAGCTGCACATAGTCTTCCGCCAATATTTCCGGCAATGACCATTCGTAGGCGCCGCTTCCGTCAGCGTGTACGGACGGATAGCGAAACAGTTCGCGCGCCGCAGCATATTTGGAGCGAAGCCAATCAGCCGGCTTCAGCTGCTCTTTGTTGATTAAATAATAATAGGTAAAATGATGTCCGTATTCATGAGCAAGCGTTGTCGCCATTTGCGCAACGGTCGTAAAATCGTTTCCGCCATATAAGTGGATAACCCGGTTAGGCAATAGCGACAGCGTCTTTCCGATTTGGTATTCGGCAAAGTATTGCCCGAGCACATTTTCTCCGGCCGGATAATCAGGAAAAATCATGATTTTCCCAAGAAGAGAAAGCTCTGGGCCATGTTTGTTCGCCAAAAGCTCCGCCTCAAGCGCTTTTAATTGCGCTGTCGTGCGCCATTTCGGGCTGTAACTTTCAATGGTCACCCCGCTTGTACCTTTATAGCGAGCAATAAGCGGATAAAAGTCTTCGTAGCTGCTTTGCACTTGGGCTTTATTGGTGAGGTCAATGACATGGGCATCAACGGCTTTTCCGCCAAAGATGAACGCCATGACAAAGAAAAGAAGGAAAGAATATTTGCGCATATGCCTCGTCTCCTTTGTGATTTGCTATTTTCATAGTAACATAGATTCGAAAACAGGATGGAATGAAAACCGAAGTAGAAAAAAGATGCTCCAAATGCGTTTGGAAGCATCTTTTTTCTTCATTATTATTTGACTAGTGAAATGGAAAGCGTATATGGTTGTGCGCTTGGGCGGGCAAAACTATCTTCCACGGCAATGTAATATTTTCCTTTTTTCAAAGTAACGGTAGCGATTTCGCTGTCGCCCTCGCCGTAATAGTCGAATGTTTGCACAAGCTCGCCTTTTCCATTATAAATAGTGATGACGCCGTCCATCGTAATGCCGCCGGCAAGCTGGACGGTAAATTTGCCGTCTTTTGCCGCGGTAAACGCGTAATAATCTTTATCGCCGTAATCGACGGACGCGTTCAAATAGCCGGTTGCTTTGTACGTATTTCCCGACTGTTTCAAACTGAGCGGTTTAGATGGCACGTTGTTTTTCACAACGGATCCCGCATCTTCATCTTTTTTCGGCAGCGTTTCAATGCCGAAGCGGTACGATTGAAGCGTTAATCCATCGTACATAAAGTTGCTTACTATAAAGAAATAGCCTGTGTTTTTCTTCGCTTTAAACGAACCGTTCACATCGTACATCGGATTGAATCCGGTCGGTGCAAATTCAACCATTTTCCCTGCTTCTTCATCGTCAATGGACATGTTTCCGTCCGTATCTTCCACCACTTCTACAAACGGAATTAACGTGCCTTGCAAGTCGGTTGGCAAGCTTGCTTTGTTTGCCAATTTATCCGGGCGCGCAAAGAATGTGAATATGTCATCGTTGGCGCGGTGCTTGTAATAGTATATGTCCACATCATTGGTCAACGCGAAATTGCCTGTCACCGTCTTGTTCGGCTGAACAACCGTCGCGAGAATTGGCTCATTATTGTTTTCATTCGCGTCTTTCGGCGCGTTCATTAATTTTCCCGATGTAAATGTATATGGATCAGCAGACGGTTGGTAGCTGCCATTGGCAACCAATAAATAATATTGTTTTCCTTTTTCTAACGCTAGCGTGAATATGTTTGTCTTTTGGCCTGTAAAGTAGTCATAGCCGTTATATTCGCTAACGGGATATAAGTCGTCTTGTTTCGGGTCGTATTCATACACTATCGCTTCTGGCATCATATCATCAGGCAGATCAAATGTAAAGCGGTAAAACGCTGTGTCAGCGACAGAAGACAGCTTGTAAACATCGCGGTCTTCCCCAAATTGAATATACGCTGACTGCTTATCGCCAAGGTTATAAGGAAGCGCCTTTTCTTTTATTTGCTGTACTTCTTCTTTGTCGAAAGAATACAGTGAATCGTCATCTTCTATTATAATATCCTGCTTTTCTTTCGCTTTTTTGTTTAGCTGCGTTCCTTCAGGCGGAAGCATCTCTTCCGATGGTGGCACCGGCTCTTCCGTATCATCCATCATCGGATATCCATCTTCATCCGGCGGCATGGTGACCGGCTCAACCGTTAAGCGGTACGGAATGGCCGACGCTGGCGTGCCTTCTATCGCGCTGGAAACTGTTGAGTACGAACTGTAGTTCCAAGAATCCAACGGCGGTTCGCTTGCTACTTCAATGACATATTCCATTTCCGGCTGTGCTTCCAACGTGACTGTCTCGCCTTTTCCGCTGCCGTTATTATTGGCCGTCGCAATCGGATACGGGCCATCGTCATCGGCAGATGGATGATAAAAATCTTCCGCGAAGTAAACGTTGATTGTCGAATCAATGCCCGGAACCGGCGAAAGGTTTAATTTCACTGTCGTCGGTTTTTCCACTTTAAAAGTGAAGTAATCGTAATCCGCTTCTCCCTCTTTTTCCGGAACAAAAGTAAACGGCGCAAATTCTGACTGGTCGCTGTCAAATGGAAGCTGTTCAATGGCAATTGGATTGTCTTCGGTGGAATTGTCCGCCGCCAACGTTGTCAGTTTTTGCAGCGTTAATGTGTACTTCGATTTTCCTTGCGTGCTATAGCTGCCGTTCGCATCAGTGACGCCGATGACAAGCGTGCCGTCTTCTTTTGCTGTAAACAATTTTCCTTCTATTTCTCCAGCGCGCGTGTCATTGACATTGATCGGCTTTTCGGATTGTTTTTTGCCTTTAGGGTAGAAGCGCAATATCAGCTTGTAATCGTAATCTTTCGCCCCTTCCAGCACGGCTTGGACGCTTTCCCCAGCTTTTATGTCCACCTTCATCCAGTCGATTTGTTCCGGCGCTGTGAAGCTTCCTGTTTTCGTTGCCGCCTCTTCCGTTAACTGCAGCGGAGCGGCTTTGGCGAGAATCGTTTCATCAGTCCATGTTTCTTTTTTCGGCAATTTCTTTATGTCAAAGTTTAACGCGGCAACCGGATTGACAAGGCCGTTCGCGTATTTTAAATCATAGCCCTTTTCACCAAGATCGGTCGCCGTTTTTTCTAAAATGGCTTCCACTTCGTATGGCTTTAAGTTCGGATATTTTGATAAAATGAGCGATGCCACGCCCGCAACAACCGGAGCAGCCATCGATGTTCCGCTTAATTCCGCAAAGGACGCTCCTTTTGTCGGATCATAAACGGTGCTGTAGACATCGACACCCGGCGCGACAATATCCACGGATGGACCGTAGTTGGAAAAGTTCGCTAAATGGTTTTCGCTGTCAGTAGCTCCGACACTAATGACACCTTCATACGATGCCGGAATGGAATACATATCGGTTGATTCGTTGCCCGCTGCCGCAACGACCGTTATGCCGGCGTCAATCGCTTTTTTCACGGCATCTTCCAAAATCGGGGAGCTGAAATAGCCGCCCAGGCTCATATTAATGACTTTTGCACCTTTTTCAATGGCGTATAAAATCCCTTGCGCAATAACATAGTCGCTCGCTCCCAAGCTGCCGTTAAAGACGTCAATCGGCAAAATTTTCACATTTGGATTGATGCCATGTGCGCCAATGCCGTTGTTGGCGGTCGCCCCGATAATCCCGGCAACATGCGTTCCGTGAATATCTTTGACTCCCGGGCTTGCCGGATTGGCTGCGTTATACGATGGAAGCAGCTGTGCTTTTAAGTCAGGATGCTTCATATCCAGACCGGTATCAATGACCGCCACCGTTACGCTATGTTTGCCGGCAAGCTGCAACGCTTTGTCGATCTGCAATAACGAAAGCGGGTACATTTTATTGTTTTTCGGATCATTCGTGCCAAGCTTTTTATATGTAAAACTAGGCGTGACGCTCTTAACGGCTTTCAGCTTAGCATAGGCGCGCATGACTTCTTGCATCGTTTTTCCTTTTTGCACTGTTACGACATCATAGCCTAACTGCGGAAACGATTTTTTCACCGTTGCGCCGAGGCTGCGGTGGACGCTGGCAGGAATTTTCTCTTTGTACTTTACGATCAGCATATCTTCGCTGATTTGGCCTTGCGCCTCTTTCAGCTGTTTATAAGCGAGACGGGCCTTTGCGGCATGTTGCTGGTCATGCTGCTTCTTCCACTGCTCCAATGGCGGCATTGTGGACGCTTGGGCAAAACTAGGCAGGACAAGCATAGAAGCAAGCCCAAGTGAAACGGCGGTTTTTTTCCAGTTTTTCATTGACCTTCCTCCTATTTTTAAATCATTCAATCTATTATGACGAGTAAAAATAAAAAAAGTTTCATAGTTTGATAAATTTTTCCTTCCTTTGACTCCACTGCTCGATATAATCAGCCAAATACTCATAAGCTTTTCTTTCTCTTGATATGCTTAGGCTTCTCTCATCTTCCTTTCGATTTGTCGGAGCCAGGAAAGGCGATTCGCACTTGGCACAGACAAGCGGACCGTTGAAAAAGATGATGAATTTCGGCGATTTTTAAGAACGTTTTCCAATATAGTGAAACGCAAAACAAACAATGATATACTAGATTAAGTGATGATTCGACATTTGTGGAGGAGACTAGCAGAATGTTGTCTTATGTAAAAAAGCTATTCCATAACGATGAGAGACGGTTGAAGCGCTACTACAAAATCGTTGATCATATTAACGCACTGGAGCCAAAGTTTGCGAAACTGTCCGATCAAGAGTTGCGGGAAAAAACAGCTTATTTTAAAAATGAACTTGCCAACGGAAAAACGATATTCGATATTCAAGCTGAAGCGTTTGCAGTGGTGCGCGAAGCATCGAAACGGGTGCTCGGCATGCGCCATTTCGACGTCCAGCTAATCGGCGGGCTTGTGCTGGCGGAAGGAAACGTTGCCGAAATGGCGACAGGAGAAGGAAAAACGCTCGTCGCGTCATTGCCGAGCTATTTGCGCGCTTTGGAAGGAAAAGGAGTGCATGTCATTACCGTCAACGAATATTTAGCCAGACGGGACCGCGAATTGATTGGACAAATTCATGAATTTTTAGGGCTGACGGTCGGGCTGAACCTTCCGATGATGGAAACGGAAGAGAAAAAAGCGGCATATCAAGCGGACATCACGTACGGAATCGGCAGCGAATTCGGCTTTGATTATTTGCGCGACAACATGGTTTACGACGTATCCCAGCGCGTACAGCGGCCGTTTCACTACGCGATTATTGACGAGATCGACAGCGTCCTCATTGACGAAGCAAAAACCCCGCTCATTATCGCCGGCAAAACAGGAGTCAGCTCCGAACTCAGCTATTTATGCGCCCGCATCGTCAAAACATTTCAACGCGATGTCGACTACTATTATGATGAAGAAACAAAGGCAACGAACTTGACGGAAGAAGGAATCGCCAAGATCGAGCGCGGCTTTGGCATCGACAACTTGTACGATTTAGAGCATCAAACTTTATATCATTATATCATTCAAGCATTGCGCGCCCATGTGTTA
The DNA here is from genome assembly GCF_022846435.1 of Parageobacillus sp. KH3-4. Classification (NCBI taxonomy): domain Bacteria; kingdom Bacillati; phylum Bacillota; class Bacilli; order Caryophanales; family Anoxybacillaceae; genus Parageobacillus; species Parageobacillus sp. KH3-4. Next base: position 307,445 of record NZ_AP025627.1, on the reverse strand, counting down.
TTTCAGCGCGACGTCGATTATATCGTCAGGGACGGAAAAATTGTATTAATCGATATGTTCACCGGAAGACCGATGGAAGGGCGGAGCTTAAGCAACGGCCTCCATCAGGCGATTGAGGCAAAAGAAGGGCTCGAACTAACCGAAGAAAACAAAACGCAAGCATCGATTACGATTCAAAACTACTTCCGGCTTTACCCGATTTTATCGGGCATGACAGGAACCGCCAAAACGGAAGAAAAGGAATTTCAAACTCTCTACGGCATGGATGTCGTGCAAGTTCCAACGAACAAGCCGGTCATCCGCATCGATGAGCCGGACCGCGTCTTTTTAACGATCGATCAGAAATACAAGGCGGTCGCGAAAGAAGTAAAACGTGTGCATGAGACAGGACAGCCGGTTTTAATCGGAACAACGTCCATTTTGCAGTCAGAAAAAGTCGCCAAATATTTAGAAGCGGAAAATCTGCCGTTTCGCCTATTAAACGCGAAAACCATCGAACAAGAAGCGCAGCTCATCTCGTTGGCCGGACAAAAAGGGCAAATCACCATCGCGACAAACATGGCCGGCCGCGGGACGGACATCATGCTTGGCGAAGGGGTGGCCGAACTTGGCGGGCTGTTTGTGCTCGGTACGGAGCGCCACGAATCGCGGCGCATTGACAATCAGCTAAAAGGGCGGGCCGGCCGCCAAGGTGATCCGGGACGTTCCCAGTTTTTTATTTCCTTGGAAGATGACATGTTCCGCCGTTTTGCCAAAGAAGAAACGGAAAAATGGATCAAAAAAGCAAAAACGGACGAAAACGGAGAAATTTTAAATAAAGATATTCATGAGTTTGTCGATCGCGTTCAGCGCATTTGCGAAGGCAACAACTTCTCGATTCGCGAATACAACTTAAAGCTTGACGACGTGTTGAACGACCAGCGGACAGCGGTTTACCAATTGCGCAACCGCATTCTCGAAAACGATCGTCTGATTCCGCTGATGGTCGATATGCTCCGTGAATACGTTCCATATGAAATTGAGCAACATTGCCCAGTGGGGATGCTTCCAGAAGAATGGAATTTAGAAAAGCTTTCCGAACGGCTTCATGAAATCATTCCATTTCCTGCTGTTCAGCTTCCGGAAACAATCAACGATATAGAAGATGTAAAAAACAGCGTCCAGCACTCGTTGGAACAATATATCCATTATTTAGAGGCAATGAATGACGCCGAACAAGGGCTGCCGGAAATCAGGCCTTCCTTGCTTTCGATTGTCGATCACCATTGGCTGAACCATCTTGATGCGATGGAACGTTTAAAAGAAGGCATCGGTTTGCGCTACTACAGCCAAGAAGACCCGATTCGCCAATACCAGCGCGAAGGATTCGAGCTTTTCGTATATATGTACCGTCAAATCGAAGCAGATATTTGCCGCCGTCTCGCGCAGGCGGTCACTCCAAAAATCGCCGCCAGCTAAAGTGTTGGAAAAATGTCCTAATATATGGAGGGAATCACATGTTGCCATTTTTTAAAAAACAAAAACAGCAAAAAGACGAACGTGACAGCGTCGTGGAAGCAAGCGAACTGTTAGGAAGCAGCGATACAGATTCGGGCGAAGAAGAAGTCAAAACAGAGCTGTCGTTCCATCCATCGTGGAACGTAAGCGTCGAAGAGCGCTACTATTATCAATTTTTGCATAATCAGCAGCGGCCGCTGAAAAAAAACCAAATTTCTTTATCCGGCATTGATTTAAAACAAGTGCCGCAAGGATATGTCGTTACGGCTTTCGTCCGAAACAGCTTGTCCCGCCCGGTTGCATTCAGCCCAACTCCGCTTTTGTTGCTCGGTCCAAACAATGAAGTGCTCGCCCGTAAAGTGTTCGATTTGTCGGAACTTGGAGAAGTCCCTCCGCGCAGCAGCCGCCCGTGGAAATTTTTATTTGAACAGGAAACACTCAGAACTTCCGAGATACCGCTTGTTGATTGGAAGCTCGCCTTTGAATTGCCAAAACAAAAGCGCCACTCCCTTGATTTAGAAGAAAGCTGGGAGAAAAGTTTGGCAGCGGAGGACAGACAAAAATTGCAAGCGCTCGTCCAATCGCTGCAGCCGCCTAAACCGGGAGAAGTCAATTTTATGGGGCTGCAAGCGCGGCAGACAGAACAAGGCGATCTTCATGTCACGTTGCTCATTCGCAATGGAAGCGACAAAAACATTCATATCCAACAGTTAGCGTTGCAAGTGCATGATGCAAGCGGAGATGTCGTCGCCAGCGGCGCGTTTGCCCTTGATAACTTTGAAGTGAAAGCAAATACAAGCAAGCCGTGGACGTTTATTTTCCCAAAATCGCTAGTCACGAAGGAAAATCCTGACCTTCGTTCATGGAAAGTATCGCTGCCGTCTTCTTCTCCACAATCGTAAAGAAAATGAGGCTGGCCTAAAAGGTTGTTTCAACCATAAACAGAATACCATATATAGGTTTTCTCTTATTGTTCGTGCGTATATATGATTGGCACAAAAGGGTGTCCCATCACTTTTGGGACACCCTCATTTTTTATGAAAAAAACCGCCTATCTAAAGATAGACGGTTTCCCAGTGGCTACCAACCGAGGTCTTTTCTTTATATTGCTACAGAAGGAAATAATATCTGTCGTACAAGTATATTTTACCATTGACATCTTTATATAACAACGACTTTTTTAGCCGTTTGCCCTCGTTCTTTCAATTGCGCTGGAGGCAATAGCATAGCCAATCATCAACAAAAACAATAAATCTAGCAAACCAGTATGGATGGAAATCATAAAAATCGTCGTGATAAACGCGTACGCAATCGTTTGAAACGAAGCGAATCCCGATTGCTTCATCTGATTATACAACATCGACAAAATCACGCCGTACAGGGCAAAGCCAATGATAATCGCCCAATAGCCTGCCTCGACATAAAATTGTCCAAGCAATGTCGGCGTGGTGGTTCTTCCCGGGCGCGTCACATATTTCCCTTTATCTACGGTAAGCGAATTTACCATTTCCGTAATCAACATGCGCGGCGATAGCTGCTCGCCCGGCAAAATCGTCGAAAATATCCCTTCATGAAGCTTTCCATACAAATATCCATGTTTATCGGTATATTCCATTAATTTGCTTAGCACAATCCGGCCTGTTACGCTTACTTCCGTTAAACCGCGAACCCATTTCGGTGTTTCATTAATTTTGCGGAGGAGCGCCGCATCTCTATCTACTTGCTCTTCACTTAACTCCACATTCGGCCCTTCATGGCTGTTAAATTCTTTCGTCTGGTCCTCTGTAATGACGCGGAAAAACCCGAATAACGAAAGCGACAAACCAATGACGAATAAAAACGCCAGCAGCCATGACAGCTTAATGCGCCGAATCGTATAATGGAAAACAATCAAACATGTAAAGCACATAATGACAATCGGTGTCCGATATCCCATTAACACTAAAAGCAGCAAAACGACGACCAACACTGAAAAATACGTGCGCATCTGCTTCTTTGTGAGCGGATGTTCGCGAACAGCACGGTCACAAATAAGAAACAGAACAGAAAACCATAAAAACGAACTTAAAAAATTCAACTTCGGATCTAAGTGCCTGCGCACCGATTCATCCGCAATCCCAATTTGTCCTGTCGCAAGCATAATAACGTAACTAGCCAATCCGATAATGCCAAGAGCATACAAAAAATATTTCGTTTTTCCTTTTAAAAAGGCCAGCCCCATAGAAGGAAACATCCAATTTTTCTTTTGGACAATATAAACAGCTGCCAAATAGGAAAGAAGCCCGGCTAAAATGGCCCATAAAATATTCCGATCAGCTTCAAAATATTCTATTTTTCCAAAATCAAACAAACTGACAAAAAAGTAAAGAATTAAAATAAAAGGAAAGAAAAAATATGGTGAAAATGAATCAATCTCGTTATTCCACTTTCGCAGCATCCCTAGTCGTTTCATAGCTTTTCAGTTTCCTTCTAAGAAACTTCTTTCCTCCTCTTTTTCGTTAAAATTTCTTTAACGGATTGTACCTTAAACACCCATAATGCTACAAAGTATACCGCCGCCCCCGATATAATCATGACCGTTAAGTACGGTATGATGGCGAGCCGATCGGCATGCAATTCGTATTTCATAAAAAGCAACACAGCTACCATTGCGAGCGTACTAATGGTAATTTTTCCGTATTCCTTTCCAACCACCGAAAGGCGAAATCCACCTGTGATTTTATAGAGCGTCGTAAACGTAATCAGCGAATACACCAAGCCGACAAAAGACGCGGATAAAGCCAAACCCGCCGCTCCTATTGTGCTGGAAAAAATCGCATTAAAAATAATGTTAGCAATAATCGAAACAATTCCGGCTCTCAGCATATAATGCCCTTTTTCCAGCGTATAAAATCCTTTCGCAATGACAGCTTGAATGCTGTAAAAAAGAACGGAACCGATATACAAAAATGAGTATTCGCTTGTTTGGGCGGTCGCACTCGCCGTAAACGCCCCCCGCTCGTATACAATCTGAACGCACTCTTTCATCAGCACAAGCATTCCGGCAACCGTCGGCGCCAAAAATAAAAACATGTACGTAAGTCCCTTTTCGATGCCGACTCTAAACAGAGCCATGTCGTTTTTCGTTCTTGCCTCTGCCAACAACGGAAACACAATTGTAGCGATGGTTACTCCAAAAATCGCCTGCGGAATACTTACGAGGCGAAATGCATAGTTTAGAGTAGATACAGCACCTTCGCCAAGCCTTGCGGCAAACAATGTGTTCACAAACAAGTTTACTTGGCCGACGGCGATCGTTAGCCCGATTGGCAAAAATACGCGGTAAAACGAGAGAACTTCTTTTCGATCCACCGGCTGCTTCCAGTCAATAAACTGGCGCGGCCCTAAATAAAACAGCTTGATTAAGAAAGAAAAGATAGTTCCGACAAAATAGCCAAACGGCACGGAATAAATCCCCATTGGGCGATGAAGAAACAGCGCGCCGCCAATCGTGCACAGCACAACAATCGTCTGGGAAAATGTCGAAAACGAAAACATCTTTTGGGCGTCAAAATATCCTTCGTAAACCGCATTGACGCCGACAATAGCCACAGACAGAAAGTAAATGACCGCCGTCCATATAGCAATTTGCGTTCCATGACTATTAAAATCTGGATATAGTTTTGGAATGACAAGCGGAGAAAGAAGCGCCCCGGCGACCGCGATGACAAACGAAATCCAAAATGTTCCCTTTACGATGTTCGTTAAATGAGAAAAGCCTTTTCCTAGCTTGGCGTACTTATAATAGCTAGGCAAAAAGGCATCTTTCATCCCCGTCAACATAAACAAAATAAGCGCATTGGGGATGGTCATCGCCGCGATATAAGCATCGGTGACATAAGAGTTACCGAACAAATTGGCGATGATTATATCGCGAAACATGCTCGAGAATTTCAAGAAAAAGGTGGATAGCAAAAACAGGATGCTCGCAATGCGTAATTTTGACATACTATCCCTTCTATTCTCTAATCACTTTAATCAGAAATTTCGGAAGCGCAAGCTGCCGCTTCCAGCGCCATGGCTCTTTCAGCAAGCGGTATAGCCATTCTAACCCTAGCTTTTGAACAAGAAGGGGAGCTCTTTTTATCCTTCCAGAAATCACATCAAAAGACCCGCCAACTCCTTGATATACTTTTGGGGACAGCGAATGCATATGGTTAGCGATCCAGTATTCTTGGGCAGGACTTCCTAACGCAACAAATAAAATGTCCGCCCCCGATTGATTGATAGCCTCTTGGACAACTTGTTCATCTTTCTCATATCCGTGCATGGTTCCGACAATTTGAATTCCCGGAAACATTTTTTCCAATCTCCGCTTTGCCTCATCGGCTATCCCGGGCTTTGCACCATAAAGGAAAATTTTTTTCCCGCGTGCAGCCGCTTCTTTGCATAAGCGGAGCATCATATCGATTCCCGTTACTCGCGACCGAATGCGGCCTCCTTTTAAGATGGAAGCCAAAATCACCCCTATCCCATCCGGAATAGGATATGTCGCCTGATTCAGCAATTCCCGCAATCGGTCATCCTGCTGGGCTTTCATGATTTTTTCGGGATTAATCGCAACGATAAACGATTTACGGTTATGATCAATGTCTTCCATTAACTTTGTCACAAGCTGTTCGTACGTGTATGTACAAACATGGACACCTAAAAACGTTTCTTTCATCCTATCACACCTAATCTGCAGCTATCATCTAGATTGTTTTTTTCCATCCCCAAGCACCAATACGTGAAATCCATGCTTCTTCCATTCGCTCCGGTCGATGCAGTTTTTTGTATCCAAAATAATTTTCGTTCGTACAAGAGGAGCGATTTTTTCTGGATGCAGCGTTTTAAATTCATTATGATCGGTTAAAATGACGATAATATCGGCGTGGGCAACAGCCTCTTCAATTTGTTGCGTCTGGCACGCCAATTTATTTTCCTTGATATGTGGATCGTAAGCAGTATAATCAAGCCCAAGCTTTTCTAAATGATGAATGACTTCCAGTGACGGACTTTCCCGCATATCGTCAACGTTTCCTTTGAACGCTAGGCCAAATACGGCAACGCGGCCATGATGAATATTTTCATTTTCAAGAATTTGTTTAATTTTTAGCGCTGTATATTCCGGCATGCTGTCGTTTGTATGGCGCGCAAGGCTTACTATTTTCGCTAATTCTGGTTGTAATTCCACCAAAAACCAAGGATCTACTGCAATGCAATGGCCTCCAACCCCTGGTCCAGGCAAATGGATGTTTACGCGCGGATGGAAATTAGCAAGACGAATCGCTTCCCATACATTGACGCCGATTTTCTCGCTTATTTTTGCCAATTCATTGGCAAATGCGATATTGACATCGCGATACGTATTTTCGATTACTTTCACCATTTCTGCGGTTGTCGCGTCGGTGATGTGAATCGTTCCTTTGACAAACGTTTTATATAATTCCGCCGTCAAGCGTCCGGATTCCTCGTTAATTCCGCCGACAATGCGGTCATTGTTGACCAATTCTTCAAAAATTCTTCCTGGAATCACACGCTCTGGAGAATGAGACACAAATAATTCCGTCCCAATCTCTAAATTAGCTTCCCGTAAAATAGGAAGCATGACGTCTTCCACCGTGCGCGGGGGCACCGTTGACTCGAGCACAACTAAATTTCCTTTTCGAACATAAGGGACAATCGATTTTGTCGCAGCGCGCACATAATCTAAATTTGCTGTTTTATCCTTGTTAATTGGAGACGGGACGGCAATAATAAATACATCCGCTTCCTCCGGTTTAGTGGAAACGGTAAATTTTCCGCTATCAATCGCCTTGTTAAGTCGCTCCTGTAATCCTGGTTCTTCGATGTGCAACTGTTTTTGCTGAATCATCTTCACTGTTTTTTCGTTAATATCGACGCCATGTACTTGGATGCCGTGATTAGCAAACATTACTGACGTCGGTAATCCAATATATCCTAATCCAATGACGCAAATTTTTTTACTCATATGAAAGATGTCTCTCCTTTTTTACGCAAAGTACCTTTTTTGCACCCGAATTTTATTATAGCAAAAAATGCATACATATCATATAGTTTGTATTTATTGTAACGGAATTTCAATATATAATGAAACAAAATTCGAATGTACACTTTTTCCATAATATTTAAATTCCGCCAAAGGACCGACGTCCCTGTTCGAGAAACGAGGCTTTCCTCTCCTATCTCTGCATAACCGCAAACCGCTAGCGAAAATAAAAAACATGCCAAAATACCTTGATATGGCATGTCATTCATTTTCTGTTTTGTCCATATTCCCAAGACGCTCGAGACGTTCAATCTGATAATCTGCTTCCGCCTTGCAGGAAACGTGAATGTCTTTTTCGCCATGCAGTTTTGCCAATCTCCTAATTTTGGCAAGCTGCTCCTCCGTCGGCGCTTCCGACAGCACTTTATCAATGACGGAATTAATTTTATCAGCCAATTCCTGATGAAACAATGGATTTGTTTTTAAGCGGTCGTCAAGAGAATGGAACCAGCTGGAATGGCGCACAATATAATTGCGCCACCGTTGCATAAATACTTGCGGATCAAATCGTTGTTCATTCCATTCAATGTCCCGCATATATGCTTCAAATGTACGAGTAATGGAACGGGTTATTCCAATTTTTACGGAACGAGGAAGATTTTTCAACATTAACTAAAAAACCTCCGTTGTTTTCTTTTGGGATCAACCTTTTTATCATATAAATAAAAATCAGGAAGAAATTATTTCCTTTTTCATAACCGCTACTATTATGAGAAAACTCCTGCATGTTTCTTCATTTGCAAAGGACATGGAAGATTCCATCATCTAGATGGAAAATGGTTCAGGCGGATTTGTTGCCTTGCCAAAATAATAAAGAATCGCCTGCACAATGCGCTTGGAAGCCTGACCGTCTCCGTATGGGTTCGAGGCTTTCGCCATTTTTTCATATTCGCTGCGGTTATTCAATAGCTCACGGGCCATGCTGTATATCGTTTCCTCATTCGTTCCCGCTAATTTCAGCGTCCCCGCTTCGATTCCTTCCGGCCGTTCCGTCGTGTCGCGCAGCACCAACACCGGCACGCCCAATGAAGGCGCTTCTTCCTGCACGCCACCGGAATCGGTCAAAATAAGGAACGCCCTCGCAGCGAGATTATGAAAGTCAAACACGCCTAAAGGTTCGATTAAATGAATGCGCGGATCGTTGCCAAGAATTTCATCGGCTACTTCGCGTACCGCCGGATTTAAATGAACAGGATAAACAACTTGCACATCTTCGTGCTCTTGGACAATGCGCTTGATCGCGCGGAACATGTTGCGCATCGATTCGCCAAGATTTTCCCGACGATGGGCGGTTAATAAAATCATGCGATCGTCGCCGATTTTCTCTAAAATATCATGCTTATAGCTGTCTGTCACGGTTGTTTTTAACGCGTCGATCGCCGTGTTTCCCGTAATAAAAATCGAGTCGGGCTTTTTATTTTCATTGATTAAGTTTTCATACGCTTTTTTCGTCGGCGCGAAATGAAGGTCGGCAATCACGCCGGTAAGCTGGCGGTTCATTTCTTCTGGAAACGGTGAATATTTGTTCCACGTGCGCAATCCGGCTTCGACGTGCCCGACAGCAATCTGATTGTAAAACGCAGCCAGGCTGGCGACAAACGTTGTCGTTGTGTCCCCGTGCACCAGCACCAAATCCGGCTTTACCTTTTTCATCACGTCGTCGAGCCCTTCTAAAGCACGGACGGTAATTTCTGTCAACGTTTGGCGGTCTTTCATAATATTTAAGTCATAATCCGGCTTTATATCGAAAATTTCCAGCACTTGATCCAGCATTTGCCGATGCTGCGCCGTGACAGTGACAATCGGTTCGATCAGCTCCGAATGTTTTTTTAGCTCCAATACAAGCGGTGCCATTTTAATGGCTTCGGGTCTTGTGCCAAAAATCGTCATTACTTTGATTTTATCAGCCATACTTTCACCTACAATGACAAAATGTTAGTCCTTACACAAACTTCCTTCCTTACATTATCATAACCTTTCCATTTCCTCAACCGCCAACATGCGCGTTCTCAGCAAACGCAAAAACTTCCAGCTCTTTGTTTGCCAGATGGCAGGGATCCGTGCAAAAAAGAATCCGCGGGGCTGCGCCACAAAAACGATGCTGATTTGACATGCAGGGAAGTTGAAAGACCGCCCATCAATGGCGTCGATAGCGATGAATAGCTCCCTAAAGCAAAGGGACAGCTTCGGAAGTTCCCGAGCCATCCCCGCATTTTGTTCATCATCCATTTTTTTAAGCAAAGCGTCCGAATTTAATATCGTTTTGCTCCCAAATAGCGTGCTTTCCAATAAGAATTATTCAAACTGCTGATCGTTACGCCAGTGGAAGAGCCGCTATGAATAAATTGCTGATTACCGATATATATGCCGGCATGGGACGGGCCGGACCCACTCGTTGCAAAAAAGACGATATCGCCAACCGAAGGGGCGGAAACCGGTGTGCCGACGTTCCAAATCGTCGCTACCGTGCGCGGCAAAGAAATGCCCTGCTTTTTAAACAAATAAACAATAAATCCGCTGCAATCAAAACCTACTTGCGGCGTTTCCCCGCCCCAAACATACGGCTTGCCGAGAAGTTCTGCGGCATCCGCGACAAGCGCAATGGCGTTCAGCTTCCGCTGCGGTGCCTGTCCCATCAAGCGCTCATACGTCTCCGCGTCGACAACGCCGGTCGCTTTAATGCCGGCGCTCTTCTGGAATTGTTTCACCGCTTCCGCCGTAATGGACCCATAATATCCTGTAATTTCCGGATGCGTAAAATAGCCGAGCTGTTTTAGCTTCGTTTGCACTTTTTTCACTTCCGAACCCGTTGATCCGATCGTTAAACGGATAGCCGCTTTTGGCGCAGACGGCTCCGGCTTGGAATCGGAGATCGCCTCGTTGATTTTCGCCAGTGTCTCGCCGTCAGCCTTGCCAGTAACCGGGAGACGATACCGCTTTTGAAATTGACGGACGGCATCCGCTGTAACCGTGCCATAATATCCTGTTATTTTCGGATAAGTAAAATAGCCGAGCTGTTTTAAATTTTGCTGTAATTTGCTTACTTCCGTCCCTTTCGAACCGATTGTCAATACAGTCGCTTGAGCGATTCTGGCAGGGCGCCGATTCACCTCGTTTTGGATAGACTGCACAGTGCGGGCGTCGGCGATTCCCGTCGCGGGAAGGCCGTGATTTTGCTGGAACCGCTTGACCGCGTCCCGCGTAATGGTCCCATAATAGCCAGTAATCTCCGGATATTTGAAATAGCCGAGCTGTTTTAAGTTTTGCTGCAACACTTTCACATTGTTTCCGCGCGAACCGATTTTCATTTCCGCAGTACTATAAACGGCAGCTTCTTTTAACTTAGCGTATGTAACGTCATCCACGACGCCCGTGACAGGCAAGCGGACGGACGCTTGAAACGCTTTGACCGCCTGCTCGGTTATCGTTCCGAAATATCCTGTGGCAGTCGGATATGTAAAAAATCCTTTTTCTTTTAACAGCTGCTGCAGTTCTTTCACTTGCGGAGAACTCATCCCCACTTTCCACTCCGCCGCTTTTCCATCATCTGGCATAAGAAACAGCGCAGAAGCGAAAGCGGACGTTAACACGATATGTCTTGGCTTCAAATTCACAAGTATCTCCCTCTCCCTTCTCTACTTTCACCTTTTGCACAACCATTGTAAACGTTTGATGCATCACCATATTTGCCGTTAATGGATAAATGTCTCCAGCTAAGGGATGAGGCAAACGAAAAACCACAAAAAATGGCAAAGACCCAAGTTTTCTACTAAACTTTTTTGTTTTCCCCGCCTATCCGACTCCGCACCTTTTCGCTTCTCTCCCATCGGCCGGACCGGCACTCGCAACAATGTCGAAAAAAGAAATCCATGACAAAACTGTTCGGGTCCAACATGAGACAGATTCCGTTTTTTCGACATGCGGAAAGGTGCGTAACAGCGATATATACCTTTCTTTTAGTATACTGAAACTTGCTTTCCCGCAAAAAGAGTATTTTGTATTATTTTTTGTTATATATAGTCCTAAAAAAATCAGCAACGTTTTTTTGTTATATATAGTCCTAAAAAAATCAGCAACGTTCGCTGCGGATCACCTCTGCATTATGATGTGCAATACCTCAATCCAATCAACTTGGATCATGCCGTTTGCTTTTTACACAAAATCCGGGGCTTCATCCCGTTGTGATCAAATCCCGGGCGAATCAGTTCCGGCGCGCCGCATGACATATTGTGACGCATTCGGCAAGTCTTGCCTGCCGATACGTCATGGGCGGCGCGCCCCGCTCGATCGAAACACCCAAAAACAGAGAGAAAATCGCAATAGGAAAAGAAAAAAGGGGGAACACACTCGAGGAAATGACGCAGCGATTACAGCTTGTAATTTCTTCTTGCTGGACACATAAACAAGTACGAGATCCGCTTGTTTTCAAAAATATAAAACGACTGCAAAATATAGTAAATAAGCTGTTTTTCTATTGTCAGCAGCTCGTTTGTACGAAGGCGGAGATATTTTTGTTGAAGCTGGTTCCATTCATAGAGGGAAATTTCAAATTTTCGCTTTTGCAAGTCGAGCTTCACGATAAACATATATAATTGATTGATAGATTTAAATACAAAATATAGCTGAGCATCGCCGTCGCACGTAACCGTCCGGAACCATATCTCTTCTCCTAAGGAACGACTATGTTTCTCCTCGCTTTTTAAAAACCGCAATGAATCGGTGAAATTCGTCGGTGCAATCGTTTTCAATCTAATTGAAAACGGATTTCGCGTTTCTTTTACAAATATCCTATATGTCCCCTTATTTCGCTTTAACCCTTTCCGCTCACTCACAATTAAATCCGCGAGATAAATATTCACCAGCATCCCTCTTTTTTCCTAATTATAGTAAATATTTATCCATTTTTTGCTTATTGTAGCATGATATAAAAGGAGTCGAACATTGACAAAAGAGAAAGTTTTGATCCTTTTTCGAACAAAAGAAAAAATGTTCATAAATAGAACACAAGTCTTCTCCACGCTCTTCTATCTTTAAGTTATTGATCGATTTATTGGAGCTGTGGTGAAGAAAATGATGAAATTAGGAGAAAAACTAAAATATTTGCGCAAGCAGCATAACTGGACGCAAGAACAGCTAGCGCAGCATCTCAATATATCGCGCTCGCAAATCAGCAAATGGGAAAACGGAGAATTGCTCCCGGACGTACAATCGCTGGAAAAATTGAGCAACCTCTACGAAGTGAGCATCGATTTCTTAATCGGGAAGCATACGACGAAAAAAGAGCTTCTGCGGGAAATGAACCTTTTGTATCAAACGGATCACATTGATGAGAAAATGCTCGACATCATTGACTACTTCAAACAAAATCCGAATATGGAAAAAACGATTTATTCGCTGACACAACTGCCGGCGAAAAAGCGGAAACATTTGGAAGCGATCATTGTTACGCTGGTGAATGAATTTTCCGATGCAATGAAATAATGAAGCGTCCCGATTCACGACTTTTTCGTTTCGCGCAACTATGCCAATTCGCGCAAGAACATCGCCATGTTCGCAGAAAAAAAGCGCTAACGTTTCTTGCTAGCGCAATCGTTGGGGGATGTTGCGAGGGAACACGCTCTCTTTCTCTTGGGGAAAATGTTGGAAAGGAAAAATGGGGAAGCATAGAGGAAAACTATGAATGTTCGATCCATTCGTGCGTTTTGCCGCCCATAAATCGCACGGATTCGGCTACCACTTCCGTCACAAACACCCGCTGTCCGTCTTTCTTTTCATAGCTTCTCGTTTGAATTCGCCCCATGACGCCAATAATCGAACCTTTCCGGCAATAATTCGCCGTGTTCTCCGCCACTTTTCGCCAGAGTGTGCATTGAACGAAATCGGTGTCAATTCCCCCTTCCGCATTGCGAAAATTTCTTGTCACCGCTAATGTGACGTTAGCGACCGCGGCTCCATCGGCGGTATATCGAAGTTCTGGATCTTTTGTCAGCCGGCCGACGAGCACGACTTGGTTGATCATGTTTCGACACATCCCTCCCTTCCGTTTCAGTGCATCTTCATCATAATGGACTTCCATTTCCCTCGTAAAATCGCCATTTTTTAATTTTTGCATGCCGTTCTTTCCAAACAATATCGCCAACATACGGCATCAACGGCGTAAAATCGACAGCAAAATTCAATTTTTATATATTCCCATAAAAATAAGACGACAGTTTACAACATCAATACAGTATGCAATTTCCTTATTTCGATAACGGACACGTTATACATTTCCCCTCGGTTATTAGAATGTGATATAATTTTCGTAAGACAATGTTGACGAGGTGATGGAATGAAAACCTTCAAGCTTGTGGGGCTCTCCGTCGTTCACGACGATTTGCATCGGCAAGAAATTCCATTCATTGACGGACTTATTATTAATAAGGAAGACGGACAAAACCACTGGCTGATCGAGACGTATTTAGATAAACAATACGAACCGATCTTTTCCGAGCTGCAAAAAAGAAACGATGAATTCCGTCTTCAAGTAACGATTACCAACCGAAGCAACGATCCCGCCAACATGATCGCGACCGTTCGTTCCATCACAAGAATGAACGACCATATTAGCGTGCTGATGGATGGCTTGTTAATTCGAAGCAAAACGGACTTAGCAGAAGTGGTGCTCGCGAACCTTGTCGAAAAAGGGCTGCAAGGAGAAGCGTTATTGAAGGAATTTAAACAGCAATTGAACGAGCGCCGCGGCTTCAAAAATAATGAAGAAAAAAACGCGAATTCCACTATAAAGGGCTAGAACGACGCGTCTAGCCCGTTTTCTTTATGGTGGAAACAAGCTGTGCAACAAGAACATAGCGCTGCTTCGCTTTGCCAATAAAGCGAAACGGATAACATGTCGTCACCGTTAATGTCGGACGCGGTTTTTCCACGAGAACAGTGCGATCGTTTTCATCGACGATGCGCACTTTTTTCACGCGATAAACAAACTGCTTTATCGCTGTTTCCACGATCAATTTGTCGCCAACGCCGATTTCCCCCAATTGCCAAAATACGGTATCGCGATGACCGGACAGCACCATGTTGTTTGGTTCCCCGGGCAAAGCGCTTTTCGGGTAGTGGCCGATTCCTTTCCGCAATTGTCCCTTTTCCGTGCCATGATAAATTGGTATGGAAATGCCGAGTTTTGGAATCAATAACGTTCCGATTTGTTCGCCAATCTTTGGCTTCGCGACGATGTTCGCCGTTTGCAAATCAGCCGTTCGCGGAGCAATCGGCGTTTTTCTTTCTTCTTTCCACGGTTTTACGGCATCGTACCCAAGCCAATATGAATATCCGTTCCAAACCGCCGCCATCAACCCTGCCACCATGCAAAAAACGGCGCCCCACGTTTTGTATGTTTCCCAGCTCCCTCCCATGTTTCTCACTCCGCCGCTTTGCTTTTTATCCGCCAAAACGCGTAAGCACCGAACAAAGCAAGCAGAAGGCCAAGCAACATATTGGCAAGGTACGGAGAAGCGGTATCCGGCATTTTATCGCCGCGCATTGTTTCTTCCATTTCGCTTGCTAGCATGCTGGCGTCGATAAATTTTTCGCCAGCCCGAAACACATATCCCGAAGTCAGTATCTCCTCCGATAACTGCACATCAGCAAGCAATTCTCCTTTTTGATTGTACAGCTCAATCAATAAATCGCGTCCGCCGAGCGTATTTAGCGACAAAAGCCGGTGATAAGATACTTCCTGTTTTTTTCCGTTTTCCTGCAAATAAAATCTCGGTTTTATTTGCAGCGCAGACAGCGCATCTTCCCAAATGGAAAACAATTGCCGCCGTTGCTGTTTCGTTAGTAGCGCCGCGTCTGCCACTTGCAGAAACGGTTCCATGCGCGCGTCCAACGCTTTCAGCTGCTGCGGCAAATTTTGGCGATGAAGCGAGGCGACATGCTCAAATAAACGATTCGCTTCCTTTTCCGTAAAGCCAATCGCTCCAAGCATATCGTTAATTTGCTGCATCTGCTCGTTATGGCGCAAATAAAAGGCGACAGCCGCATTCAAGTCCTCAATGAACGTATAATCTTGCACCGTTTCGCCAAACTGGCCAAGCAGCGCTTCCAATTCTTCTTGTGTCAATTGATAGCGCTTGAGTAACTGCTGGAAATTTTCTTCTGCAATCGGTGTGCCGAGCCATTGCTTTAGTTCGTCCATCGTCTGAAAATCCGCGATCGTCATATGATAATCGTCCAAATAGTTTAGTAAATCATTCATGGTCCAGCCGATGCTGCTGATGTATTGCTCGAGCTCCCGCTTTTCGATTTGCGCAAATGCGGGCGCGACGCCGTGGACGATGGCAAAAAAGAAACATGCGATGATGGCGAAGCAAAATCGGTTCATGCCGTTTTCTCCCTCCTAAAATTATATACATTGGTAGTATTTTCCGAACGTTTATGTCTTATGTATGAAATAGATGAAGTCTTGGAAATTGTGTAAAAAACGGGAAAAACGATGTTGTTTCCCGCTGTCTCCGGTTCGCCGGACAGAGAGCAACATTTTATACAAACAATTGAACTTTTCCTGAAAAAACATATAAAAAGAGGCGGACACGAAAGCGATAAACCGCTGTTCGTTCCGCCTCTTTATGTATTGTATTGCTTAAACTTCGTTTCCTACGACTGCCTCTTGAAAATACGCTTGGTAGAGCGCGCGCACCGCATCGACTACGACTTCTTCTTTTACGCCGAACATCATGCTTACTTCCGATGAACCTTGGTTGATCATTTCGAGGTTAATGTTTGCCTTCGCAAGCGCCGTAGTCGCCTTTGCCGCCATCCCGACAGTGCGCTCCATCCCTTCGCCAACGACCATGATGAGCGCAAGCCCGCGCTCAATATGAACTTCGTCGACTTTCAGCTCCGTTTGAATGCGGTCTAAAATGCGCTGCTCTTTTCCTCCTTCTAGCTGATTTGCCCGTAAAATAACGGACATGTTGTCAATTCCGGACGGAGTATGTTCATACGAAATTCCTTCATCCTCTAAAATTTGCAGCAGTTTACGTCCAAATCCGATTTCCCTGTTCATTAAATATTTGCTGATGTTAATGCTGCAAAATCCCGTATCGCTGGCGATGCCGGCAATCGGCTCGTCGAGATGGTTGCGTTTTGCGACAATCCAAGTGCCCGGAGCGGCGGGGTTATTCGTGTTTTTCACACAAACGGGAATGCCCGATTTATAAACTGGTTCCAGCGCTTCGTCATGAAACACGGAAAACCCTGAATAAGAAAGCTCGCGCATTTCCCGATATGTAATTTCTTTTAACTGGCGCGGATTTTCGACAATGGAAGGATTGACGCAATAAATCGAATCAACGTCCGTAAAGTTTTCATATACGTCCGCTTTCACCCCAGCTGCCACAATCGATCCAGTAATATCCGAACCGCCGCGCGGGAATGTGACAATATTCCCTTCTGGCGAGTAGCCAAAAAATCCTGGAATCACTAACACGCCGCGCCGTTTTCGCAAATGAAACAGCTTTTCATACGATTCCGGCAAAATTTGCGCATTTCCCGGTTCATCCGTAACGACAATTCCCGCTTCCCGCGGGTTGACGTAGCTTGCTTCCAGCCCTATCTCCTGTAAATAGAGCGCCATCAATCTAGCATTATGATCTTCCCCGCTCGCTTTGATCGCGTCCATCAAACGGCTAGGATTGTCTCGATATTCGCTCATTTTCCAGCGCAAATCGTTTTCCAATTCTGCCAAGAACTCGTCTGCCGGCAATTCGAGTTCCTTGGCGATTTCCGCATATCTCTTTACTACCGCTTGAACGATTTCGTCGCACGCTTTCCCATCCATGACGGCTTGCGCCAATTGAATAAGAATATCGGTTATTTTTATGTCATCTTTAAATCGCTTCCCGGGCGCTGACACGACAATAATGCGGCGCTCCACGTCAGAGCCGACAATATCAGCCACTTTTCGAAACTGCGTGGCGCTTGCGACCGAGCTTCCGCCAAATTTTGCTACTTTCATGTTCCATAACCCTTTCTGTCTGAAAAATCTCTTATATTTGTTTATCATACCACACTTTTTCATAGATGGAGCCATTATTTTTGCTGAATTCTGACAATAATAATCACTATGGGATGAAATTATAGGAATTTATGTAAAAAGATATTTGATTTTCCTAAAACCTAAATTCGCTGGACCGAGCACAAACCTTTACACAATAATCAGAACTTGACCGCGCTACAGCGCCAATTGCGCAAACCTCCTTCCTGCCAACGCCGTCCATCATCCTTCACTTTTTTGCGCGACGTTGCCGTTTTGCACATTCGCAATCCCTTCCTTGCATACGCCGTACGGAAGCCACGAACAGTTGGCGCATAAGTAGTCCAAATCATCCGGGCGCACCCTTTGCGCTGTCCGCCGCACCAATTCCGACTTTAAATAAACTCCGCCTTCTTCAATTCCTAAATGACGGATCACTTTTTGATCCATCGAAAGAACATGTTCGTTCGAATCCGGGGCCGCTTGGCATGCCGTTTCCCCGTGATGCGGACACGCCATGCACGCATCGTCGAGCGCGGCAACGACTTGAATCGGAAAATCTTGCTCTTCATCGCGAATTTTCGCCACTACTTCCCACATTTTTTCGACAAACGACGGGCTGTATCCCATCCCGCGAAATCCATGAACACATAATAAATGATGGCCTCGCAACCGCAGCGGCTTCATCGTTTCTCTCCTTCCCCTTTCTATTAGTTCCATCTTACTGAAAGAAACGCGATTGTACAACTCGAAAACAGGAACGAGCATTGACGGATCATAAACAGACGTGGCATTCTTAAATTACAACAACGTCAAGAAAGGAACTGTCGATGATGCAAATGACAAAAGAAGAAGTTGCCCGCGCATTGTCCGTGCTTTTTCATGAATTAACCGCTCATTGGACGAAAGAAAAAATTCACTCGGACGTGCTTGAAACGATTATGAAATTACGAATCGAAGCAGCCGACGTGGATGAATATATGCACGGATTGATTGCGAACGTGGCGTTCGCGACAGAATCATCGTACGCCTTGCAACAAGTGTTTGGAACAATGCTGCAAGAACGGTCCTTTCTTTCTCCAGCAGCGGTCGAGGAAATGATGAACGAAGCGCAAGCGCGAATTCGCGAACATATACCCGAACTCGTTTCCCGTTATAAAGCGCATTTCGAACAAATTCACGATGAAACAGAACGCAAAAAGCAGCTTGAACGTTCTTATTGTGCGCTTTTGATCGTCAATCGCATGAAAACAGATTTTCTATTTCAATTCATTCATGAAGACAATCAAAACGCCGCGAAGCAATTTTTTGCCGCGAATCCAAGCGATGTGCTCGAAGCGTTCCATCATTTAAGCAGCGTATATGCGAGCCGGTGGCTAGAAGGGCTTGAGCTGCATTACTAGATTCATCATTATTTTTATTTTTATATATTTTATATTTTTAAATAATTAAAAATTTTCTTTGACAAAATTCCCATATAATGATAATTTAATAATCGGGAGGAATTTTTCGCTCTATTTATGCATATGTACTTTTTTGTAAGCGTGTACAAAAACACAAAGGGGGAATTTGGATGATTTACGCTCAACCTGGGCAGCCTGGTTCGCTCATCACTTTCAAAAAACGCTATGAAAACTTCATTGGCGGCAAATGGGTCCCGCCGGTCGATGGCGAGTATTTTGAAAACATTTCTCCGGTCACTGGGAAACCTTATTGTGAAGTACCGCGTTCCAAAGCAGCGGACATCGAGTTAGCATTAGACGCTGCCCATGCCGCGAAAGACGCGTGGGGGCGCACTTCTCCTGCCGAACGCGCGCGCATCCTCAACAAAATCGCCGACCGCATGGAAGAAAACTTGGAAATGCTTGCCGTCGCGGAAACTTGGGAAAACGGCAAGCCGATTCGCGAAACGTTGAATGCGGACATTCCGCTTGCCATCGATCATTTCCGCTATTTCGCCGGCTGCATCCGCGCGGAAGAAGGCACATTAGCGGAAATCGACCATGATACAGTCGCCTATCATTTTAAGGAACCGCTTGGGGTTGTCGGACAAATCATCCCATGGAACTTCCCGCTTTTAATGGCGGCTTGGAAGCTCGCGCCGGCATTGGCCGCGGGAAACTGCGTTGTCCTAAAACCTGCAGAACAAACACCAACTTCGATCCTCGTGCTTATGGAACTCATTGAAGATTTGCTTCCTCCAGGTGTCGTCAACATCGTCAACGGATTCGGCTTGGAAGCCGGAAAACCACTCGCTTCAAGCAACCGCATCGCTAAAATTGCTTTCACCGGCGAAACGACAACAGGACGCTTAATTATGCAATACGCATCGCAAAACATTATTCCAGTAACATTAGAGCTTGGCGGAAAATCGCCAAACATTTTCTTCGAAGACGTAGCGGCAAAAGACGATGAATTTTTCGATAAAGCGCTCGAAGGCTTTACGCTGTTCGCGTTAAACCAAGGCGAAGTGTGTACGTGCCCTTCCCGCGCCCTCATCCAAGAATCGATTTACGATAAATTTATGGAGCGCGCGTTAGAGCGTGTAAAACAAATTAAACAAGGTAATCCGCTCGATACGGAAACAATGATTGGCGCGCAAGCATCTTCGGAACAATTGGAAAAAATATTATCGTACATTGATATCGGCAAACAAGAAGGCGCCGAATTGCTTATCGGCGGAGAACGCAACTACTTAGAAGGCGACTTAAGAGATGGCTACTACGTGAAACCGACGGTGTTCAAAGGTCATAATAAAATGCGCATTTTCCAAGAAGAAATTTTCGGACCGGTCGTCTCCGTCACAACCTTTAAAGACTTCGACGAAGCGTTGGAAATCGCCAACGAAACATTGTACGGCTTAGGCGCCGGCGTCTGGACGCGCGACATTAATACCGCTTATCGCGTCGGGCGCGGCATCCAGGCAGGACGCGTCTGGACAAACTGCTACCACGTGTATCCTGCGCACGCGGCATTCGGAGGCTATAAATTATCCGGATTCGGCCGTGAAACGCATAAAATGATGCTTGAACATTATCAACAAACGAAAAACTTGCTCGTCAGCTATTCGCCGAAAAAACTCGGGCTCTTCTAATATTTTTCAGGCAGCGTGTGTTTCACGCTGCCTTTCCTGCTCATCCATTTTTAGGAGGGATTTACGATGAGTGACCAGCCAAAAGTGATCGCGACTGAAGCCGCTTTGGAGCTGATTGAAAAGCTAAAGGCAAAATACGGGCCGCTCATGTTTCATCAATCGGGCGGGTGCTGTGATGGCAGCTCACCGATGTGCTACCCGCAAGGCGATCTAATCATCGGCGATTCCGACGTGCTGCTTGGAGAAATCGGCGGCTGCCCGTTTTACATTTCCAAAGCGCAATACGAATATTGGAAACATACGCAGCTTATTATTGACGTCGTTCCCGGGCGCGGCGGCATGTTTTCCTTAGAAGGTCCAGAAGGCGTCCGCTTTCTCACCCGCTCTAAAGTGTTTGACTAGCTGATTGTTTCCGTTCCGTTTAAAACATGACAGTTTGTTCTGTTGAATAAATAAAAAAACGCTCCAACAAATCGCAAGCCGCATTTTGTCCTTCTTTTGAAACACAGCCTCCTCAGCCCCGCTGACAGCCTCATTTACGAAAAAAACTGCCGCGGAGGCTCAGTTCTGCGGCAGTTCTTCGTTTTTGCCCATTTCTTGTAATGTCCGTTGTTTGTCGGATAGCTTGATTTTTTTCAACCCAAATACAAGCGCCGTTCCGCCGATGACAAAAATAAGCCCAAACAAAAATACGGAATGAAGCGAATCGACGAGCGACTGTTTTAAAATCGGCACAAATGTTTCCCGCATTTGCGGCGGTATTTTCTCTAGCGCTTCCGGGCTAAACAAAATCGAATAAAGCCCTTGCGGATCATCATGAATCATATGGGCAAATCGATCCACCATGCCTTTTGCCTGCGCAGGAAGCGACTGAAGCATTGGCATGAGCCGATCGTCAAGCAGCTGGCTCGAGCGATGGTTCATAATCGCTCCCAACACCGTCATACCAAACGTTCCGCCGATCGAGCGGAAAAATTGGCTTGAGGAAGTGACGACGCCAAGCTCAGACTTTGGAAAACTCTCTTGCAAAGCAAGCGTTAAAATCGGCATCACTAACCCCATTCCAAGCCCTAAAATGATCATATACAACGTGGCCGTCCATTTCGATGTATCCACGTCCATCGTGCTTAATAAACTGAACCCCGCTGCCATAATGACCATGCCAATGAATATCTGTGATTTTACGCCAATTTTATAAACAGTTCGGCCGCCAATGATGCTTCCGATAATCATTGTAATCATCATCGGCGTCATAATCGTGCCGGACTGGGTTGCGCTCACTCCGACAACTCCTTGCATAAAAAACGGAACGAACATAATCGCTCCAAACATGCCGACACTCATTAAAAAGCCAATTCCATTTAGCACGATAAACGTGCGGTGTCGAAATAAATGCATCGGCAAAATCGGTTCTTCTGCTTTCATCTCTGCGAATACAAACAGCGTTAAAAAGACAAGGGCCGCCGCAAACAGCGTCAGGATTTGCCATGATGTCCATTCGTACTTATCTCCGCCAAACGTTAACGCTAAAAGCAGGCTAACAACGCCGACAACCATCGTAAACATCCCGGCAAGATCAAATTTCACTGGCCCTTCGGCTTTATATTTGCTCAATCCCATCGCAATAAAAATCGTTGCCAAAATCCCGACAGGAAGATTAATATAAAATACCCAGCGCCAATTCAAATGGTCGACGATAAAGCCGCCGATTTGCGGACCTATTACGGAGGCAAGGCCGTATAACGCACCGAACACCCCTTGCCATTTCGCACGTTCTTTTCCGGTAAACACATCCCCGATGACGATCATTGCCATCGGCATCATAATTCCCCCGCCGACTCCTTGCAACCCGCGGTAAATGATGAGTTCCGTCATATTATCAGCCATGCCGCAAAGCACGGAGCCAATCATAAAAATGACGAGTCCTGTCACATAAATGACCCGTCTACCTAATAAATCCGCAAGCTTGCCGGCAATCGGCACGACCGTCGTCGAAGTGAGCATATAAGCGGTCGTCAGCCACGTCATCAAGCTCAACCCGCCAAGCTCCCCGACAATGCGCGGCATCGCCGTCCCGACGATCGTTCCGTCCAATGCCCCAAAAAGCATGGCAATGATAAGACCTGTAATTAATATATTCCGATGTCGAATGGTGCTCGATTGCATTGCTAATTCATTTCCTTTTTCCATTTTCTTCTCTCCCATCTATTCGTTGTCATATATTGTTGAACGACTTCTGTCAACGACGCTAAATCATCGGCTAGCGACGGAATATGCTGTTTTTCGATATATAATAAAATCCCTTGTACGACATATTCCCTAGGTGCCGACTCTTCATTCATTAACTCTGCTTCTAACGCATCAAGCGCGGCATAAATCTCGTGCTGTATCTTTTTATCGAGCGAAAGTGATAAAATCTTTTTTTGCATATGGGCAATGTGGGCGCTAATCTTTTCTTGCAATACACGCCACTCTTTTTCTTCCATTTCGATCAACGGCTTTAATATTTCTTTGTTTAAAATCGGCGCTTCATCATGGGAAAAACTCGCAACGATCGCATCCAAACGCCGCACGAGAAAACGCGCCAATTCTTCGGCATGCAGCTTATTTGCCTGCAAAAAGAAACAAAACATATATTGGCGAATCATACCGTTTAACATCGTCGCCACATCAAACACGTACCGCTCTATCTCTGTTCCGTATACTTCGATGAGGCGAGCGCAATACCACGAAAAAATGTAAGTTTGCTGCTTCAATAAATAAAGATGAATATCGCGGCTAATTTTTGGCAGCTGTTCAGTGATCATCATCTGCAAAAAGTCTTTATGCTCATGCATATTCGCAAAATGCGCAGCAATTTGCTGAATAAACCGCTCTTTTTCCGAACCGCTATCCTGCGGAATGGCGGTGATGCTTGCCAGCATTTTTTCAAAATGGTGCTGAATGATGGCGAGCATTAAGTCTTCTTTTGACGAAAAGTGATGATAAAACGCTCCTTTCGAAATTCCCCATGCATCGACAATATCTTGAATCGATGTAGAGTAATACCCTTTTTCCGCAAATAATTTCATAGCTGTTTCAATAAACTGGACTTTGCGTTCATCGGCCATCCCTTTTTCATCTCCTAGATAGAGGAAATTTCATGAACAGAAGGGCACTCGTTTTGTGGCGTATGCTTATATACAGACAACTGCGCACGCGGCTTGACGAGTTCAACGTGTACCCCATGTTTTCGCATCGCTTCCACTACATGTTCAAAGCGAATTTGTTTGTTGCGTTTGTCCATTGAAAAGCACCTCGATTCATATGCCGCAAATTTGACCTGATGGTCATTTCCACCATGAACATCATTATAAGCATCTTTTTATTTTTTATCAACAATTTTGTTCACAAAAATGACTATATAGTCAAATTTTTATTGACTTAATAGTCATGAAATAATAAAAAATTGTCCATTTGCTTTTTTACCCCTCTTCTTCGCCACTTCCTTTCCTGCCGATCCTTTAGACGATGAGGCAGGCTTCACCGCGGATGATGGCTCCACAAACCAAAGCCGCTTATTTATGAAGCCGCGATTTCTAATGGCTTAATAGAAAGCGTTTTTTAGCTGCCTATAAAACTGCTATTTTTTGAATGTATCCACTTTCATTTCTTTTCCGCTGTGTTGCGTTCTTTCCTTACAAGGTGCTGGAGCTGGTTTTTCACGTTGCCATTACAAATACCTCCGTGATAACAAATCACAGATTCGATATCCAAGTCCAAAAATTTTTCCAAAGAACGAAGCGCTGTATTCATATCTAGCGTTGTTTTCTGAACCGGTCCGTGCAAAGAGCCGTCTAAACATATCATTGCATCCCCAGCAACGAGGATTTTACTTTGTTTTAAATACAGACTAATATGCCCCGGAGTATGCCCAGGCGTAAAAATAACACGAATCCCCCCGCAATAAGGAAGCTCTTGACCGTCATCCACAGTCTTGTCAACTTTCACTTTCGGAGGATTCTGATATAAAATCCGCACTTCCTCTGGAAGAGACGCCCATTCTTCTTTACTCATGCGGTTGGGGTCTGTTTTGATAAGAGGCAAAGCCCCTTCAATATATGGTTTGTCAAGCTCGTGTGCGTACACTTCAATGCGGTTAGTGGATACTTTTCGTATTTCAGGAAGACCCCCTATGTGATCCAAATCCTGATGCGTCAGAATGACTGCTTTCAATTTATCAAAGGAGACGCCGACCTCACTCATGGCGGCACGTATTTGTTCTAATTGCCCAGGCATACCGGCATCAATTAAAACAGCAGTTTCATCATCCCAAATCAGCGTAGGATTTAAAACAAAACCTTGAACTTTTAATTCAAGCATTGCTACTCCATTCGAAATCTTCATTGAATCCTCTCCCTCAATGAATAAAATTAGTTTTAATGCTAAACATTACATATATTATTTACCACATCTCTAACCAAAATTTAAATTAATAAAATTTATATAATATCATAAAAAATAATATTTGTCAATATATGATGGCGTGATTTTATGCTTTTATATGTTCTAGCGTTGGATAAAACAAACAATCTGCTACTAACACCTATCCTGTGTCAATTATCCTTAACTGCCATTAACAAGCTGTTCCGCAATGGATGCGGTGCCATCAGAAGAATGGTTTTTCGCCTGATTATAATAAAAAACGACCGTTTTCGTTGCATTCTTTTCCGCAACGAACGGTCGTATTTCGTTTCCGATTACTCGTTAAGCGCTTGTTTCGCTAATGCAAGCGCACCGCAAATTCCAGCGTTATCCCCTAATCCAGGCAGAACGATATACTCATCAATTTTCTGTAAAATCGCCTCTTGTTGTATATAACCGTTAAGAAATTCCTTAACATTATGGCGAATGATCGGCAACAACTGCTCTTGCTTCATGACGCCGCCGCCGATAATCACTTTCTCCGGCGATAAAATTAAAATGTAGTTGGCAATTGCCTGTGCTAAGTAAAACGCTTCTAATTCCCATACTTCTGTGCGATCGGCCAGCTCCGCACCTTTTTTCCCCCAACGCTTTTCAATCGCTGGTCCAGACGCCATTCCTTCCAAGCAATCTCCATGATATGGACAGACGCCGGCAAATTCATCTTCAGGATGGCGGCGGACGAGAATATGCCCCATCTCCGGATGCATCAGGCCATGGAGCAAGCTGCCTTCAACAATCGCCCCGACGCCGATTCCTGTTCCAACCGTAATATAAATGCAGCTTTGCAGCCCTTTCGCGGCACCCCAGCGCCGTTCCCCGAGCGCAGCTGCATTGACATCGGTATCAAAGCCAATCGGCACGGAAAAGTGCCGTTTCATTTCTCCGACAAAGTTGAAATTCATCCATTTTTGTTTTGGCGTGCTCGTAATATAGCCATACGTCGCGCTGTCAGGGCGCAAATCAACCGGGCCGAATGAACCGATGCCGATCGCCTCTAATTCATATCGGCGGAAAAACTCGACGACATGGCGCATCGTTTCTTCCGGTTCCGTCGTTGGAAACGTCACTCTCTCTTTTATCTTTCCATTGCGATCCCCGACAGCGCATACAAATTTCGTTCCGCCCGCTTCAATCGCTCCAAGATACACGCACTTCTCCCCGCTTTCTTCTCTATGATTTCCGCTTTCATTGTATCATAATGCCTTGCAAAGTTAGATGTAGATATTCTAAAAATTTATCCACATAACCGGGAACTCTTTTTTCAATAATGATGTCAATGGTCGGTTTTACCGGAAAAGAAGGCTCCCCTTGTTTTTTCTGATTTATTTTCCATGAAATTGCATTAAATAAATTTATGATCTTGGACAAAATTCTTCCGCTTTTTCCCCATGTCTACTTGGATTCATCTTAAATGCTCTATCCTTTAAGCCGCTAAATCCATCCATTAGACCTTTCATCAAGCCTGCTCCTGTCTTCTCGGCTGGCCATCTCCCTGCCTGTGGCAGTCCGGCTGGAGCCTCCGCGCCCGGTTCACTCAAAGAAGCCGCATTCTACAGCCATGCGAAGCCATCTTAAGGAGGCTTCACCTCATCGATGTGTGGCAGAGGCAGCAAAAAACATTCATTTCTACACCGATATTGACAGTAAATAGATATGGTGATATGATTACGAACATAAAACATACTAATCCAATATGATTTATTTGTTTTGATTTGTGAGATCAACTAGTAGAAAGGAGCAAATGATATGAGCAAAGTAGTCATTATCAACGGAAATCCTTCTTTGACATCCAGACTTAACGGAATGATTCAATACGTAGAACAACGGCTATTACAAGCGGGCATTGAAATCGAACACATCCAAGTCGCGGAATTGCCCTCGGAAGATTTAATTAAAGCAAAATTCGATAGTGAAGCCATTCTGCGCGCTAACAAAAAAGTGGAAGAAGCAGACGGCATCATCGTCGCGAGTCCAGTGTATAAAGCGGCGTATACAGGAGTATTGAAGACATACCTTGATTTGCTTCCACAAAAAGGTTTGTTGGGGAAAATCATTCTTCCGCTGTTTATCGGAGGCACAATTGCTCACCTTTTGTCAATTGACTATGCATTGAAACCTGTGCTGTCCGCATTAGGAGGCAGATACATTCTTGGAGGAGTGTATGCGGTTGATACTTGGATAACCCGAAATGAACAAGAAGGTTATAGCCTATCAGAAGATCTGCTCCATAGATTGGATGAAGCAGTTGCAGAATTCATTGATTTAATCAATCGAAAAAACTGATTACCGATCGACAGAATCACATCAAGTTTACGTTAATCCTTTATTTAACTAATAAGAGGCGAATTTTTCGGAATTTATTTATATATTTTAATTTTTTATAAATAATTACTGCAATTGTGGTGAAACAGCTTTTCTTCCGCCCTTTTCAACCAGGCAACATGCGAAAGAAATGCATTACTCAGGAATGTTGACTCTTTTGTCTCCCATCAAAAATACAAGAAAGGAGAAACAATTTTGGGCATTGCAAGGGAAAAAACCCACCGTTCTTATTTATCTGATGAGTTATCAAGAAAGTTTGTACAAAATGAACGCCAAGAATTTCTTTTGCATCTGGCATCAGAGCTTGCTGAACAATTTCATGAAACAGCCGACACTATAGACCAAGAAGGAAGGTTTCCATTCGAAAATTTCCAAAAATTAAAAGACTATAATTACCAATCACTTACTGTCCCTAAGCAATATGGTGGAGAAGAAATTTCACTTTATGAATTTCTTCTTATGCAAGAGCGGTTAAGCCAGGGAGATGCTTCCACCGCTTTGTGCATCGGTTGGCATCTTGGGGTCATTTATGATCTAAGGGAAAGACAAACATGGGATAGCGAAAAATTTAAGTGGCTTTGTCATGAAATTGTACAAAATAAAGTGCTCATTAATCGCCTGGCAACAGAGAATGGAACAGGAAGTCCTACAAGAGGCGGAAAGCCTGAAACGGTAGCGATCAAAAGAAACGGCAAATGGGTGATTACGGGAAGAAAATCCTTTGCGTCTATGGCAATAGCTCTTGATTATTCATTAGTTACAGCCACCATTCAAGAATCAGGGAAAGTTGGCTCTTTTTTAGTTGACCATCGCCTTCATGGGGTTAAAGTCGAAGAAAATTGGGATATGATTGGAATGCGAGGCACGCGGAGTGATGATCTGGTGCTGGATCAAGTGGAGTTGCCAGAAGATGCGCTGGTGGAATTGGATCAATTAGAATCGCCGAAAGGCAATATGGGGAGGGCATGGTTGCTTCATGTTCCGGCCTGCTTTCTTGGGATTGCGATTGCCGCAAGAAATTATGCCATTTCCTTTGCTTCTGAATATCAACCGAATAGCCTGCCTAGCCCAATCAAAGATGTTCCAGAGGTGCAAAGAAAAATTGGCGAGATGGATTTAGAGCTATTAAAAGCAAGACATACTCTTTATTTCGTCGCACATCGGTGGGATACGCACCCAGAAAAGCGCATGGAAATGAGCGGAGAATTGGCGGCAGCCAAGCATATTGCCGTAAACAGCGCCAATAAAGTCGTTGATTTAGCGATGAGAATCGTAGGGGCTAGAAGCCTGCAAAAATCTAATCCTCTGCAACGATATTATAGAGATGTCAGAGCTGGAATCCATAATCCGCCAATGGATGATGCCGTTATTTCGTTACTAGCAGCACAAGCATTACAAAGTTTTCATTAAACCCATGTGCTCCACAAAGTTTCTCTTCCATAAGTTCTTAAGAATGGCCAAAACTCTGCAAACCGGGAGGGAAGAAGTGATGATCGAAATAAAAAATGTAACAAAAATCTACTCCACGAAAAAAAAGCAAGTGGTCGGCGTCGACAACGTATCGTTAACCATTCAAGACGGGGAAATCTTCGGCATCATCGGCTATAGCGGTGCCGGCAAAAGCACATTGTTGCGCTGCCTAAATCTTCTGGAACGTCCGACATCCGGCCAAGTCGTCATTGATGGTGTCGATTTAACGGCGTTGGACGACAAACAGCTGCGGCAAGCCCGCTTAAAAATCGGCATGATTTTTCAGCATTTTTACCTCGTCAGCTCCAAAACGGTGTTTGAGAATGTCGCCTTTGCCTTAAAAGCGGCCAAAAAGCCAAAAGACGAAATCAAAAAGCGAGTCCATGAACTTCTGGAAATGGTCGGGCTTTCTGATAAACGGGACGTATACCCTTCCCAGCTCAGCGGCGGGCAAAAGCAGCGGGTTGGCATTGCCCGGGCGCTTGCTAACGATCCGACTGTCCTTTTATGCGACGAAGCAACATCGGCGCTTGACCCAAGTACAACAAAATCGATTTTGGCGCTATTGAAAAAAATCAACCGTGAACTTGGCATTACGATCGTGCTGATTACCCATGAAATGGAAGTGGTCAAAGATATATGCGACCGCGTCGCCGTCATGCAAAACGGGAAAATCATCGAATTGGGAACCGTATATGATATTTTCACCAATCCGCAAGAAGAATTAACGAAATCTTTCATCAACAGTGTTTTGCGCTTTGAAATCCCGGATCATCTGCTGCGGAAGCGGACGGGAACGATGGTGAAAATTCACTTCAAAGGAGAGATCGCCGAGGAAGCGGTCATTTCCGATATGTTGCAAGCCTTTAAAGTGAAAGGAAATATTTTGCATGGAAAAATTGAGTACATTCAAGAAATACCGCTTGGCATTTTTGTCATGGAACTGATCGGCGAACCGGAAGAAATTCAGCGGGCCATTGACTACATTTCGCAACGAACGAACGCGCTGGAAGTGATTGCCCATGCTGCTTGATGCGCTGATCCGCTTAATTCCGGAACTGAACAAAGCGTTTTTAGAGACGATTTATATGGTGGCGATCTCCCTTTTTGTCGCGATTGTTGCCGGCCTTCCATTAGGAATTCTTCTATTCGTCACCGACCGCGGCCTGTTTTTGGAGAACACAGCAGTCAAATCCATCCTTGGTTTTATTGTCAATATGATACGCTCGATACCATTTATCATCTTGCTCGTCGGGCTGTTGCCGCTCACGAAACTGATTACTGGAACAACGATTGGCCCCACCGCTGCTTCTGTATCTTTATCGGTCGCTGCCGTTCCGTTTTTTGCAAGAATTGTAGAAACATCGTTGCGGGAAATCGAAAAAGGAGTGATCGAAGCAGCGGTTGCCGTCGGAGCGACACCGTGGATGATTATCAAAGATGTGCTTCTCCCTGAAACGCGTCCCGGCATTGTGCACGGAATTACGATTACAACAATCAGTTTAGTGGGATATTCGGCTATGGCCGGAATTGTCGGCGGCGGCGGCATCGGCGATTTGGCGATTCGCTTCGGATATTACCGCTATGACAACACCGTTATGATGACAACGATCGTTATTTTAATTTGTCTTGTCCAAATCATTCAGTTTATCGGCGACCGCATCGCCCGCTTGGTCGATAAACGATGAAAGAGTCCGGAATATAAAAAAACGACTGAGGTGAAGGATTGGTCAATGAAAGCACATAAAATGATATTTTCGTTCATTGTGCTAGTATTTCTTGTATTGTCAGGATGCTCAAGCTTGACTCAAAACACAAACAGCTCCGCAACGAAGACCATTAAACTTGGAGCGACAGCTGGACCATATAGCGATCAAATAAAGGAAGCAATAAAGCCTTATCTCGAGAAAAAAGGATATAAAGTGGAAGTAGTTGAATTCAACGATTATGTCCAACCTAATATCTCCTTAGACCAAGGTTCCATAGACGCAAATATATTTCAAAATGAAGTTTATATGAAGAATTTTGCAAAAACCCGGCATATGGAGCTTTATGAAGTCATTAAAATTCCTACTGCTCCTATTGGAATATACTCCAAAAAACATCAATCATTAGACGAGATCAAAGATGGAACGACAATCGCTTTGCCTAATGAACCGGTAAATCAGGCGCGGGCTCTTGCGATGCTTGAACAACTTGGATTGATCCAACTCAAAAAAGGAACCGATCCGACAAAAGTATCAGAAAAGGATATTGAAAAATATCATAAAAAAATTGTTCTAAAACCTTTGGAACCAGCACAGCTGCCACGATCTCTTGGGGATGTCGATTACTCTTTGATCAATGGAAATTTTGCTATCTCATCCGGATTAAAATTGAAAGATGCAGTCGCATTAGAAAAAACACCTTCCTACTATTTAAATGGGGTGACAGTACGAAAGAAAGATAAAAATGCCAAGTTTGTAAAAGATATCGTGGAAGCTTATCAATCAAAGGAATTTAGAAAGTTAATTAAAGAAGAGGAAGAATATCAAGGTTATGTATGGCCTGATTGGTTTAAATAAAAAACGTACTTGTATCCGTTTTTGCACTTACATTGTATTGATCACGATGATGAAAGAATGGGAGGGAACGCTGACGGCTGTCTGCGTTTGCAAAATCATTCTAAGTACTAAACGGACATAAATTCCATTAGTGATGAAACAAAGCTTCTTTACAAAATTCAATAGTGGATCATCCGTCGCATTCCCTCCTTTTCTAAGTCTTGATTGCGCCCAATGATTACGATGGTTCAAGAAACAACGCCTGCATCACGGATTCAACGAGCGATTCACGAACGGTAAAAATAGTCCCTTTTCCGCATGATTTTTGAAAAATAAAAGGAGGACGAGAGTGTGGCAAAACAAATTATTTTAAATGCGTTTGAAATGGCGAGTGCTATGCATAATTCACATGGATTATGGAAACATCCTGAAAGCAAAAGACAAAGAGGATATAAAGATATTGATTATTGGATTAAGATGGCAAAACTTTTGGAACATGGCAAGTTTGATGCCGTTTTTTTCGCGGACGTACTGGGGGTATATGATACATATCGCCAAAGCAAAGCTCCTTCGATACGTGATGGTCTTCAGTTCCCGGTTAATGATGCAGCATTGATTATTCCTATTATGGCGAGTGTTACGAAACATTTATCTTTTGCTTTAACAGTTAGTACTACTTATGAACATCCCTTTAGTACTGCAAGACGTTTTTCCACCCTTGACCATTTGACAAAGGGGCGAATTGCCTGGAATGTCGTCACTTCTTATTTACCAAATGCCGCACGGAACTTCGGGCTTCAAGAAATGATCAAACATGATCAGCGTTACAATATAGCAGACGAATTTCTGGAAGTCGCATATAAACTTTGGGAAGGCAGCTGGGAAGATGATGCATTCATGGAAGATAAACAGAACGGTATATTAATTAATCCAGACAAAGTACATGAAATCAATCATGTCGGAAAATTTTTCTCCG
This sequence comes from Parageobacillus sp. KH3-4, assembly GCF_022846435.1. Lineage (NCBI taxonomy): Bacteria > Bacillati > Bacillota > Bacilli > Caryophanales > Anoxybacillaceae > Parageobacillus > Parageobacillus sp. KH3-4. Next base: position 274,949 of record NZ_AP025627.1, on the reverse strand, counting down.
TCGAAGGCCCGCATCTTTGCGAACCATCCCCGCAACGTACACCAGTAATCTATCAAGCAGGCACTTCAGAAAGAGGCAGGGAATTTGCAGCTAAGCATGCTGAGTGTGTTTTCGTTGGAGGGCCTACGCCAGAACGAATTAAATACTATACAAATGACATAAAAAGACGCGCTGAAAAGTACGGACGTAATCCGGATAATATAAAAGTATTTGCTTTTTTAACGGTTATTGTTGGAAAGACAACGGAAGAAGCAGAACAAAAATTTGCAAAATTAAATCATTTATGGAGCCCAGACGCTTCCAAAGCTCAATTTAGCGGAGCAAGCGGCTATGATCTGGCAGAATATGAAAACAAAGATTTAAATGCCCCGTTTGAATTTAAAAATACAGAGCACGGTCATTATAAAGCGGCTTCTCTTACGAAAGATGCCTCTAAAAGGCTTTCGATAGGCGAAGCGCTTAGAAAGCTTGAACAATTAGACCGAGAGTCTATCATTGTCGGAAATCCAGAAGAAGTGGCAGATGCCATTCAATATCGATTTGAAGCGTCAGGTGTGGATGGATTTAATCTTAATCATCTGGTTACCCCTTCTAGCCTAGAGGATTTTATTGAATTGGTCATTCCGATACTCCAAAAAAGAGGTTTGTACAAGACGGAATACAAACAAGGAACGTTACGAGAAAAGCTATTTAATCATGGCAGTAGTTTATTACCAGAAGATCATCCGGGCAGTGCTTATCGCAGTAAATCATTTATTGTGTAAAGAAAGCTATACCGCGTCAAGCCTTCAAACAGCGAGGGGCAGAGAGGCACTGGCGATGTTAAGATTACCGGAGAATAGAGAAATGCATACCGCAGCCTCTTAGTGAAGAAAGCGGAATTTTTTCGGATCTTGCTGAATCATAGGGGACTCTCTTGTCCCCTGTTTACATTTTGTTTCACATTTACCTATTATTGAAGAAAAAATAATTGTAAATATTTAGATCGATCTCAATAAAAGCAGCAAAATCTTGACTAGGATACCTTTATCAACAAACTGACCGCTGAAAATCAGCGGTTTGTTTTTTTGCTGCTCCGTTTTTTCCATAGGCACGTAAACCCATTCCAATAGTGGCAGAAAAGAGCGGACGAACAAAGTTTGTTTCAATTTCTTGCAGGGCGAATGGCCCGATCAGAACGTTTCACGTCAAATAGTTTCAGTTCCTTATAGGTAAGATACAAACTTATAAAGGTACAGAATTGCATCAGCAATTTAAGAAAATGTTTCAATTCCTTATAGGTAAGATACAAACGGTGAGCTGAAGGAAAAAGAAAAGGCTATCCTAAACGGTTTCAATTCCTTATAGGTAAGATACAAACGTGCAGACATTTCTCTTCTTTTGAAAGCCCGCAGCATGGTTTCAATTCCTTATAGGTAAGATACAAACAGGGCTATCAGGATGTAGCAATGATCATCCAAAAAAGTTTCAATTCCTTATAGGTAAGATACAAACAAGCACGGAAACTCAACCGACAAGTGGGGCGATGGTTGTTTCAATTCCTTATAGGTAAGATACAAACACAAAACGAAGTGGACACCATGAAAAGTACGATCCAAGTTTCAATTCCTTATAGGTAAGATACAAACCGTGCTAACCCCTGAATGATGTTTTTGCCAATGGAAGTTTCAATTCCTTATAGGTAAGATACAAACCCCAAAAAATATTGATAAATCAATATTGTTTAGGGCAGGTTAAGTCCAGTATAAGCCATTTTGAAAATTCCGTCAATAGAGCGGATCGATGATGGCTGTAAGGATAAAGGGAAAAAAGAAATTGTCGTCGATCCCCCAGGATTTTTGCACGATTGGAGGTTGACGACAAACCGATTGCAGCATAGCCCCGTCAGCTATTAAAAAGGGAAAGGATTTTCTCCTACAACCATTTTACTTATGCCTTTGCTGGCATGCACCATTATCCCTTCACCGAACCGGCCAATAAACCGCGAACAAAGTATTTACCTAGAAAAATGTATATAAGCAAGGTCGGCAACGCAGCAAGCAGCGCTCCCGCCATTTGCACGTTCCATTGCACAATTTGGCTGCCCGATAAATTTTGCAGCGCGACCATAATCGGCTGCTGGGAAGAGGTGGTGATCGTGACAGCGAATAAAAATTCATTCCATATATTTGTAAACTGCCAAATTGCTACGACGACAAATCCGGTAATCGACAATGGAAGCATAATGTAGCGGAAAATCCGTAAAAACCCGGCCCCATCGATTTTTGCCGATTCAATCATTTCATCCGGGATCGCCGCGTAAAAATTTCTGAACATCAACGTCGTAATGGGAATCCCGTACACAACATGCACAAAAATGAGCCCCGGAATCGTATTATACAAGCCAATTTCCCGCAAAAACTGAATCAGCGGAATCAAAATGCTTTGGTACGGGATAAACATGCCGAACAAAATAAGCGTAAACAGTGTATCCGCTCCTTTGAATTTCCATTTTGACAATACATAGCCGTTTAATGCCCCTAATATCGCCGACAATAATGTCGCCGGAACGACTAAATAAACGGAATTCCAAAAATTCGGCGCCAATTTCGTAAACGCAGTTTGATAACTGCTCCAGTCAAAGGCGGACGGAAGCTTCCACATATCGGCGAGCGTCACTTCGTCCAAAGGTTTGACGCTTGTCACCAGCATCACATAGACCGGCATTAAGAAAAACAGGCTCATGAAAATACAAATGACATATAAAAACAACCTCGACCATGCCCGTTGTCTCATCACGATCCCCCCTTCCGGCTGGAAACCAAGTATGGAACAATAAAAATGGCGACAGAAAGCAGCATGATCATCGCGATCGCCGCTCCGTTTGCATAATAGTTGCCGCGGAACGTCGTCTCAAACATATATACCCCCGGCACATCGGTGACAAAGTTCGCCCCAGGGCCGGTCATCGCGTAAATCAGGTCAAAAATTTTCAGTGAAATGTGGGCCATAATGATAATGACACTGACTGTAATCGGCCGTAACATCGGAATAATAATTTTACGATAAATTTGAAACTCCGTGGCGCCATCCATTCGCGCCGCTTCCCTCACCTCTTCCGGAATCGCTCTTAATCCTGCCAAATACATGGCAACCGCAAATCCTGTCATTTGCCATACGGCGGCAATCACTACTGCAATCATCGCTACCGGTACGCCAAATTCCACTTTCCCTAAATGAAAACCTCCTAAAACCGTTGTATCTGTATACCACTTTGAGTCCAATCCAAATCTTTTTAAAAACAAGTTGACCCCTGTTGACGGGTTTAATAGCCATTGCCAGACTACTCCGGTCACCACAAACGATAACGCCATCGGGAAAAAGAAAATATTGCGGAAAATCGATTCACCGCGTAGCTTTTGATCCAACAAAATCGCCAACAACTGGCCAAGCACAATCACCACAGCGATAAACAAGACTGTAAAGACAAGCGTATTCCGCAAATCGGCTTGGAAGCGGAAATCGTGAAACAAATAGATATAGTTTTTCAATCCTGCAAACGACAAATCCGGTACAAGGGAATTCCAATTGCTGAGGGAAACATATCCCGTCCAGCCGATAAACCCATACACGAAAATCAAAATGAGCACAATCGACGGCGATAAAAACGCGACCGCAAGCCAATGGTCTACCGTCCATTTCCGCTTTTTTCGCGTCTCTGGCACGACTGTCACATTGCTTTCCGATACTGCCTTTGCTGTTTCCATCCTTCCATCCCTCCTGTCGTAACACGAAAAGGGGAAGAGAATGGTTCCCGTCCCCCTTTTCTTTCTTATTTCTTCAATTCTGCCGAAGCCGATACAAGTGTATCAATAAACGTTTTCGCATCTTTTTGTGTCACGAAAATATTGACCGCTTGGTTGACTTTTGTCACAAAACCTTCCGGCGCCGCGGATCCATGCGCTAAGCTTGGCGCAAGTTCTGCCGTTTTGAAATCTTGAATCGTTTGTTTTCCATATTCGTCATATTTGGACAGATCCGCATCAATCCGCGCTGGGATCGAGCCTTTCAGAGGGTTAAAGGCATCTTGCCCCTCCACAGAACCAAGCACCGATAAAAATTTCTTTACATCTTCTGGATTTTTCACGCCTTTTGGCAAACCAAACGTATCGGTGATGACCATGAATTTGCCTTCTGTATTTGGCGTCGGCACATAGCCGAAATCTTCATTCACTTTTAATTTCAAATCATTGACAAAATAGCCTTTGACCCAATCTCCCATAATGTTCATCGCCGCTTCGCCCTTGCCGACCAATTGAGCGGCATCTTGCCAGTTGCGGGAGCTGTGGTCTTCGTTTACATAATTCAACATTTTCTTAAATGTGTTTATTGCTTCTTTCACTTTCGGATCGTCAAACGACAATTCCCCTGTCCAAAGCTTTTTGTAATCTTCTGTACCGAGCTTGCCCAATAAAACGGTTTCAAAAACATGCGTTGCCGCCCACGGCTCCTTATCCCCCAACGCAAGCGGTGTAATGCCTTTCGCCTTCAGCTTTTCGGCAGCTTGGAAAAACTCATCAAACGTTTTTGGCGGCTCGAGGCCGTTTTCGGCAAAGATTTTTTTGTTATACCAAAGCACGTTGCCGCGGTGAATGTTGACAGGAACGGAATAAATTTTCCCGTCTTTGCTGACCATGTCGATCAATGATTTCGGAAACTTATCCATCCAGCCTTCTTTTTCGTACAAATCGTTAAGCGGCTCCATTTTGCCGGCGGCGACCCATCCTTCATTCAGCTCCGCGCCGCCGTGCACTTGGAATGTCGCAGGAGGATCGTTTCCTTGCATGCGGCTTGCTAACACTGCTTTTGCGTTCGTTCCGGCACCGCCTGCAACGGCTGCGTTTTCTACTGGTATATCTGGATATTTTTCTTGGAACAGCTTGAGCAGCGCTTTTAATCCATCTTCTTCTCCGGCACCCGTCCACCAGCTAAATATTTCTAGCTTCTCATGCCCTTTGCTTCCGCCCTGGTCCTCTTTATTGTTATTGTTGGATGCAGAATCGGAATTGCAGCCGGATAACGTTAAACCAAACAGTAACGCTAAAGACAGCCATAATCGTTTTTTCTTCACGCCATCCTCCCCCTTTGTTTTATATTTTTGAAAACCTTTTCAAAATGAATGTAACATGTTTTTTCATCGTTTCAGCCAACAAATCTCTGCACTTTTTTGCGATCGTCTTCACTTTTTTGCACATATAAAAAGCTCCTGATCACCATCATGTGGTGAAACGGAGCTTTTTCCGATACTCGGTAGGAGATATCCCGGTATGTTTTTTAAAAACGCGACTAAAATAGTTTGGATCATTGTAGCCGACAAGAAAGCAAATTTCTTTTAAACTTTTATTTGGATCACACATTTCCCTTTTCGCATGGGCCATCCGCACTTCGGTCACGTAATCAATAAACGTCATTCCAAACCGATCTTTAAATAGTTTACTAAAGTAATGCGGACTGATGCCAACATATTCCGCTACTTCCTCAAGGGTAAGCGGATGATGATAATGTTTGTCAATATAATCTTTTGCTTTTCCTAATTTCCCATTTGCCTGCTGATGCCGCCATGCTTGTATATGATGTACCATATGCCGAAGCTGCTCTGTTGCTATTCTTTTCAATTCCTCCAAAGAACCGCACGAATGAAACGTGGTTGCCCGCTCATACGAAATACCGAAATCGGTTAACATGCGCCCGAGCAAAATAAATGTTTCCTCCATCTTCTGTTTCACTACATGAAACGGATGATGAACGGCCATCTCTTCGATATAAGATAGACATTGGGTTAACGCTTGCTCGAAATCACCTTGGCGCACAAGATCAAACAATCGTTTTTCTCTTTCCGTTTGATCGATCGCCGCCGATGCAAACGCCGCTCTCTTCGGCAGAAAACCGCTCTTTGCCTTTTTTTGCGATGCATAATATTGTACTGCAGCAAGCGCTTCATAGTAGGAATGGCGCAAGCCCTCTAGCTGGGATGACGGGGAACCAAGGCCGATATAAAGCGTTTCTTCATATTGCTTTTCAAACTGCTGAACAAGGTCATATGCAAGCGATTGTATCATCGGCTTCCATGTTTGATTGGGAATATCGGTACAAAACAAAATCGGCATTTGCCCATCTATGATTTTTCCTATTACATAACGGGTCGTTACCTTTTCCAAAAGCGCCTGTTCTACCCACTGTTTCCAAACCTCTTTTTTTCCGCCGCTAGGAAATTGAATCACGATAAACATTCCTGACTCAATGGAAAAGGGAAGCATCGCCTCCCATTGTTTCCATTCCTCTGAAGAAACTTCTTCCAGCATCAGCACCGACAGCCACTCTTTTTCTACAAACTTTTGCAATTGGTGCACTCGTTGTTGCAATTCTTTATTTTCTTCTTCTTTCTTCCGCACCTCCATTAATTCGTCATACACCCGCCGCAATGCACTAATCACTTCTTCCTTTCGGCTCGGTTTTAATAAATATTCCTTTACTCCCTGTCTCATTGCTTGTTTTGCATAGTCAAACGTATCAAACGCGGATACGATAATAAACTTCATGTCCGGGTGCTTTCGGCGAATAAGCTCAATCGCTTCCAGCCCATCGATTCCAGGCATCTTAATATCGATTAGCATAACATCCGGCTTGCATTTGTTGGCAATTTCCACTGCCTCACGGCCATTGGCAGCTTCCGCAACTACTTCCATATTCGGGAGATAGTCGCGAATCATTTTTTGCAGCGCTTTCCGCTCCAGCGCTTCATCATCAACAATGGCAATTTTCATCATTTCCACCCCCTTTTGTCATTGGTAAAAGCAGACGAATCGTTGTTCCTTCTCCCACTGTGGACTCAATCTCCATCACATCTTGCATTCCATAAAAAAGCTGAAGCCGGCGAATGACGTTTCGTATACCAATGCTGGTGGAGTGTCCGCGCTTTTTTTCATGCGCAACGGAGACGTCTTCTTCTCCTCTTATAAAAGCCATTAATTTTTCTTTCGTTTCTTCACTCATCCCGACTCCATTGTCACTCACTTCGATGATGACGCACTCTTTTCTTTTTTCTACTTTTAATGAAATCTCCGCTCCTTTTTCATACGATTCAATACCATGAATAAACGCGTTTTCAATGAGCGGCTGCAACGTTAACGGCGGAATCGGCAGCGATAAACATGACTCCTCTACATCCATCGAAAATTTAATGCGGTCAAAAAAGCGGGTCTGCTGAATAAAAAAATATTCCCTCGCAATATGAACTTCATCTGCCAACGTTACCGTACGCTGTAAATCTCCCAAATTATATCGTAAAATAGCAGCAATTGCCTCAATAAGCCGCGACGTTTGGTTTGCCTCTTCTAAATACGCCATTTTCGAAACAACGTTTAACGTGTTAAACAAAAAGTGCGGGTTAATTTGACTTTGCAAACTTTTCAGCTCCAGCTCTTTGACAAGCCGGTCCAGCTCTGATTTTTGTTTCATTTCCTCGATCAGCCGCTTCAGGTTGCGGCGCATATCATTAAACGTATCGGTCAGCAGCTTCAATTCATCATTGGTTGTGCTGATAACATCAGGTCCATCCAACTTCCCGCTGGCAATTTCCCGTGCGGCATGCGAAAGGCGCGAGATCGGTTTTGTAATGCCTCCGGAAAACCATATTGCCAAAAGGATGCCAAGCAAAAACGTCGTCATAAACAATCCGATCCCCATGTGGCGAAAATAACGATTCCGCGTTTCCACTTCATTATAAAAATGTTGGTAGGTCGTTAACTCCTCGTCAATGAGGGAAAGGGTCGCCTCTTGAATAAACGAAGCGATCTTCATTGCTTCATGAAGATGGGAAGAATACAAGCTAATATTGCCTGCCTGAAAGTGGTAAACCGTCAGCGCTCCTTCCTCTAGCAAGCTTTCAATCATATGTTCATAGTTTTGGACTAAAAGCCGATTATTCCGGTTGGAAAGTGTTTCGCCTACCTGTTGGCGGTGTTGCTGCAGCCACCGGTATTGGCGCTCATACTCCCGAAAATAGCGTTCATCTTTTTCCGTCAAATAAGCGTTCAACTGTTCTACCAGCCGGTTTGTCCGCTGCGAAATTTCATTAAACAAAAGCAGCCGGCGCATGCTGTAGTCATAGTCAGTCACAATATCCTCGCTGCTTTGGTAGAAAAAGAAGACCGTGCCGTTTAGCAGCACAATGAAAATGCTAAAATAGAGCAATACTTTCGTACGGATTTTAATCATGTTTCACCTCGTAGTTGCGGGAAGGGCGCAACGGCAAATCTTGTTTGCGAATCACTTTCGTTTCCGTATTCGTTACTGATGGAACACCGTTTCCTTTCATAATATCGACCATCATTTTCACCGCGCGATACCCCATTTCATACGGCTCCTGCACCACGGTCGCATGAATCGTTCCTTTTTGCAAATAGCGAATTGTCTCCGGCAGTGTATCAAATCCGATAATATACGTTCCTTTTTCACGGTGAAACTGCTCGACGACCTTGGCGATGCCAATAGCATCAAGCGCGCTTGTCCCATAAAACGCATTGACTTCCGGATGCTTTTTTAAAATGTTGTACGCTTTTTCCGCTGCCTGCACGCGCGTTATATGCGACTCTTCAATGGCGACGATGCGAATTCTCTTTTCTTTCTTCACCGCATCTTTAAAACCTTGCACACGCAGCTGTTGGTGGGAGGCGGTAAGGCTGCCGGTAATAATCGCCACATTCGCCTTTCCGTGCATATCTTCGGCTAACGCCCGTCCGGCAATAAAGCCGGCATAATAGTTATCGGTCCCTATATAGGCCGTGCGTTTGCTTGTTGGGGCATCGGTGTCGATCGTCACTACCGGAATATTTTTTTCCACGATGTGATTGATGACCGGAGTAAACTCTTTTTCTGTCAGCCCTTGTGTCATAATTCCATCTACTTTGGAAGCGGCCGCTTTTTCAAGAATATGAATATGTTCATCAATGTTGGCCTGCCGCGGTCCGACATATTCAAGGCTTACCCCCAATTCCTTTGCGGCCGCTTTCGCTCCTTGTTCCACGAGCCGCCAATAATCGTTATCCAGTTCCTCGGGAACGAGGACAAAATGGTACGCATTCTCTTCCGCTTTCTCTGTTTTCCCTTCACCTGGCTGATGATAGGCATACACTTTCCACGCGCAATAGACCGTAAAGGAAGCGCTTGCAACAAACGCCGCGATGCTGCCGGCATATAGGATCCACTTCCACCATGTACAACGCATAGGTGACCTCCTGTGCGAATTCGAACCATTTGTCTAATACTATTGTACCTAATTTTTAGAGGCTGGGATAACAAAACTTTTCCGAGTTACAGATGTTTCACTTACTTTCAAGCTTTTACAAGTGGAAAAAGAAAGAGGGTTTATGAAAGGAGCCATCCTCCATAGCAACCAATGCCTCCATTTTACAAATCCTGCTTATATCAGACCGGTAACCAATATGGGACTTACGCAATCCATATCTCGCAGAGGCAACTGCTGGGACAATGCGTGTATCGAGAACTGCTTCGGACATCTCACATGTAAAATGCCATGTTTCTGTTCGCCACAGACCGTTGAAGAGGTTCGGCAAGCCGTTATGGACTACATCCACTATATAATGAAAAAAAGGATACAAACAAATATGGCACGAGCCCGGTTGAATACCGAACCCGCGCCTCATAAGGATCACTCTTTTCTACGTGTTTACTTCACAGGTACTAGTCCAACGCCATCGTATACCGTTCGAATGGGCAAATATGAAAAAAGGGACGGAATTTAACAATCATCTTCCTTCATGGTATTCGCAAAAAGGGATTTTCCTAAATACAACAACTTTAAAATATATAATTATGAGACATTGTAATACATTAACCATTGAGAAAACGGGACTTCCTAAAAAAGTGCAAACTCGCTATGAGCGCGTTTTTCGTGCCTTTCTTTTGGAGAGTTTTTTATTTCCAAATTAAGCAAGGAGGTTTAGTGATTAACACCTTATTAACAGTAGCTCTAGCCGCTTTTGTAGCGGCGGCAGGATTAGCATTTTTTCCGCATCACAAGCAGATGCAACATGTGTGGGTCCGAAAATATACTTAGAAAAATCGGGTACTAAAGCTCCAAGTGATAGCAAATCAGGCCAAGATGAGTTAGTAAAAGCCGCAAGACAAACCGAAAAAGGAGGAGAACGACGCACTTCACTCGCGTTCACCATATCGCCATTATTTGTTCCGACTATGAACGGTCGAAACATTTTTACACGAACATTCTCGGATTCCGCGTCATTCACGAACAGTATCGGGAGGAACGCCGCTCGTACAAATTGGATTTGCAAGTCGTCGAACATACGCAAATCGAGCTGTTTTCCTTTGAACACCCGCCGAAGCGGCAAGCTGTCCGGAAGCATGCGGTCTGCGCCATCTCGCTTTGGAAGTCGAAAATATCGAGGAAGCCATCGCCTATTTGCATACGCACGGCATTGAGACGGGGCCAATCCGCGTCGACCTGATTACAGGGAAGCGGTTTACGTTTTTCCGCGATCCGGATGAATTGCCGATTGAGCTGTATGAGCGGTAAAATAGGGTAGTTACCAAAACAAAGGAGGGACAAGCATGGTTCGTTTTGCTACGATCGGCACGAACTGGATTACAGAATCATTTATAGAAGCCGCAAAACAAATAGAAGAGTTCACCCTCGCCGCGGTATATTCGCGGACAGAGGAGAAAGCGCGGGAATTTGCGCAAAAAACAGGAGCAGCGCGCACGTTTACCGATCTAGAGGAACTGGCGAAAAGCAAAGACATCGATGCCGTCTATATCGCAAGCCCGAATTCGCTGCACGCCGAGCAGGCGATTTTGCTTATGGACCACGGCAAACATGTCCTATGTGAAAAGCCGATGGCGTCGAACACAAAAGAAGTCAAAGCGATGATCGATGCGGCGCGCCGAAATGGCGTCGTTTTGATGGAAGCGATGAAAACGACGCTGCTCCCGAACTTTCAGGCGATCCGCAAGCACTTACATAAAATTGGCAAAATCCGCCGCTATTTTGCGAGCTACTGCCAGTATTCGTCGCGCTATGACGCATATAAACAAGGAACAATTTTAAACGCGTTCAATCCTGCCTTTTCCAACGGCGCGTTAATGGATATCGGCGTCTATTGCATTTATCCGATGGTCGTCTTGTTTGGAAAACCAAACCGCTTGCAGGCCAGCAGCCTGAAGCTCGAATCGGGAGTTGACGGTGAAGGGGCGATTATCTTTACTTATGAGGATATGGATGCTATTGTCATGTACTCGAAAATTACGAACTCTTATCTGCCTGCGGAAATTCAAGGAGAAGACGGAAGCATTCTCATCGACGCGATCCATACGCCGACGAAAGTGGAAATCCGCTACCGCGATGGGCGTGTAGAAGACGTTACCGTTCCGCAAGAGAAGCATCCGATGTATTATGAAACGAAGGAATTTATCGAGCTGATCAAAACTGGAAAACGCGAATCCGAAGTCAATTCGCATGAGCATTCGTTGCTGACGATCGCTTTGATGGAAGAAGCCCGCAAACAAACGGGCATCGTATTTCCTGCAGACCAATAAAAAAACAGCTTCCTGCATGCTCGCAGGAAGCTTTCTCATTGCTTCTGCCACTCGGCGCTCCGCGCATCCGCCTGTTTGGCGGCAAACGTCATGCTTGTGATCACAAACATGACAAGCGATCAGACAAACATGCCAGCAATAAAAGAAACCATGAGCGGCTTTTCCTTTTCACGGAAACTCGTTATTCTCGCTTTTCTTTTCGGTCCAAAAGCATACTCGGGAGAGCCGGCAATTTGTTTTCTATTATGATACGTCCCGTTTCGCCGGATCATGCTTCTTTTTCTTCCAACGCATATAGAGAAAAACACCAATTAAGGCCAAGAGTGCTCCGCACGAATCGATCGCCACATCTTTCGGCGTAGCAGTGCGCCCCGGTTCAAACGACTGATGCCATTCGTCCGTCATCGCATACACTGTCGCAAACAGCCAGGCGCCGACATATGCCGCCCGCTTTGGCGACAGCGCCCGCCAGACAAGCACGGCTAAAATGCCAAACTCTATCAAATGCGCCAACTTCCGAACGATAAAATTCAATGGAGACGACGTGCCGTCCCCACCATGGCCAAACGGCACATACGTCAGCACTGCTTCTAATATGCGCTTTGTATTTTCACCGGTAAACAACGAAAATTCACTAAAGCAATAAATGACGATACACCATAAAACGACGAACCCCCAGCGTTGGATTTTTCCTTTCATTATGCATCACCTATTATTTACCTTAATATCTTTATGAAGTAGTATCAACAAATAAAAAATACCTTCTGCCCGTATATGGACAGAAGGTAAATCCACGGTTATTGATTTTCTGTTACTAACTCTAATGGAATAGGAATGAACTTATCTACTTTTTCTCCATTTAATACTTTCAACGCTGTTTTGACTGCATTCTCTCCAATAAGCTCAGGCTTTTGCGCAACGGTTGCCGCCATTTTTCCTTCTTTTACCGCCTTCACTGCGTCTTCCGTTGCGTCAAAGCCAACGACGAGCACATCTTTCATACCGCGTGCCTCTAAAGCTTCTAATGCACCTAACGCCATTTCATCATTATGGGCAAATACAGCTTGAATATCCTTATGGCTTTGCAAAATATTTTCCATGACCGATAACCCTTTAGCACGGTCAAAATCCGCTGCTTGCTTCGCTACGACTTTCACATTGGATGCTTTATCGATAACCTGATGAAATCCTTCACCGCGTTCCCGGGCTGCTGATGAACCTGGAATTCCCTCAAGCTCTACAATATTGCCGCCATTTTTTAATTGTTCAAGGAGGAATTCTCCTGCCATTTTTCCGCCTGCAACGTTATCCGAAGCGATGTGAGTGGCTACGTTTCCTCCATCTGCGCTACGGTCAACCGTGATCACAGGAATATTCGCGCTATTAGCCGACTCAATTGCCGATGTCACCGCACTGGAGTCAGTTGGATTCACTAAAATCAAATCAACATCTTGCTGAATCAAATCTTCAATATCATTAATCTGCTTTGCAGAATCGTTTTGCGCATCGACAACGATTAAATCTATCCCTTTTTCTTTTGCTGCTTTTTCAGCTCCTTCTTTTAATGTGACAAAGAATGGGTTATTTAATGTAGAAATAGAAAGTCCAATTTTTATATCTTTATCCTTTTTTGCATCTCCTTTTTTGCTTCCAGTTGCTCCATTATCTAGCGAACAACCCGCCAACATTCCTAAGACCAGCAAAAATGCCAACCACATGCCTGCCCACTTCTTTTTCATTGCTTTGTCCCCTTTCTTATATGTTTTTTATTTATCAAACTTCTTTGCGGCGATCCAGAAGAACCGCAAGAAGAATGACTAACCCTTTGATAACCTGTTGATAAAATGAGGACACATTTAATAAATTTAATCCATTATTCAACACACCGATAATAAGGGCGCCAACTAATGTTCCAAAAATCCAGCCGCGGCCGCCAGATAAACTGGTTCCTCCAAGAACAACAGCGGCAATCGCATCTAATTCATACGCTGTCCCCGCTGTTGGCTGTGCCGAGTTTAAGCGGGAGGTTAAAATAATTCCTGCTAATGCCGACAATCCTCCAGTTAAGGAATAAATCCAAATTTTCAGTCGATCGACGCGAATCCCGGATAAACGGCTCGCTTCTTCATTTCCGCCAATCGCATACGTATGGCGGCCAAACGTCGTTTTCTTTAACACAAAATATAGTGCCACATACACGACAATCATAAATACAACCGGAACAGGGATGCCGAGAAAATACCCGCGTCCCATCATTTGAAACAAAATATCGTCTGAGGCAAAACCAGTGATAGGGCGCCCATCTGTATAAACAAGGGTTAATCCGCGAAACATTGTCATCGTTGCTAGAGTGGCAATAAACGGAGCAACGCGTCCTTTCGTAATCACCACACCGTTTAATGCACCCATGAGAAAGCCGGCAAGCAATCCGATGATGATGGCAGTAAAGCCATTCGTCCCGCTTGCCATTATTCCCGCAGTAATCGCACTTGAGAGCGCTAACACGGAACCGACCGATAAATCAATGCCTCCCGTTAAAATGACGAATGTCATGCCAAACGCGATTAACGCGTTAATCGACACTTGACGCAAAACGTTCATCCAGTTATTGACCGTTAGGAAACTGTCACTCAATATCGACAGCACAATACATAACAAGAAGAAACCAATAAGCGGGCCAAGCTTTTTTACATCAAAATTCCATTTGTTTTCCATTATGCTTTTCCTCCTGTCGCCGCACGCATAATCGTTTCTTGATCGATTCCTTCATTCTCCAAAATAGCGCGGACCTTCCCTTCATGAACGACCATAATGCGGTCACTCATCCCAAGCACTTCCGGGAGCTCGGACGATACCATAATAATCGCAACCCCTTGTGCCGTCAGTTCATTCATAATTTCATAAATTTCTTTTTTGGCGCCAACATCAACCCCGCGTGTTGGTTCATCTAAAATAAGGATGCGCGGCTCCATCGCCAGCCATTTTCCGAATACGACTTTTTGCTGGTTCCCTCCGCTTAACGCTTTTACCTCTAATTCCGGAGACGCCGTTTTAATGTTTAGTTTCTTAATTAACGACGAAACTAACTCCTTCTCTTTCGCCGTTTGAATGACACCGACTGTCGCCAATTGTTCTGATTTTGGCAACGTTAAATTCTCCCGCACACTCATATTTAAAACAAGCCCTTTTTGTTTGCGGTCTTCTGTAATCATTGCGATGCCGTGCTCAATCGCATGTCGCGGCGATGGAATAGACACCGGCTGACCATCAATATAAATCGTTCCCGCGTCCGCCTTTCTCGCTCCAAAAACCGCCTCCATGATTTCGGTGCGTCCTGATCCCATCAATCCAGCCACACCGAGAATTTCACCGGCGCGCACCGAAAACGAAACATTTTCAAAAACCCCTTCCTGTGTCAAGCCTTCCACCCGCATCCGTTCTTCGCCAATGGTCCGCATTCGTTTTGGAAAGCGCTCTCCAATTTGCCGGCCGACCATCATGTGGACAATCTCATCAAAGTTTGTCTCGGCGATGCGCTTTGTGCCAATAAACTGTCCGTCCCGGAGCACAGAAATGCGATCGCAAATCGTGAAAATTTCCTCCATGCGATGTGAAATATAAACGATCGCAACCCCTTGCTGCTTTAAGGTGCGGATGACTTCGAACAACGTTTGAATTTCCCTCTCCGTCAAAGCGGCAGTTGGCTCATCCATAATTAAACATTTGGCATTGGTGGAAAGCGCCCTTGCAATCTCGACAATTTGCTGTTTTCCTACCGACAAATTGCCTGCCAATTCACTAGGGTCAATGTGGATCCCCAGTTTCTTCAAATAGACTTCTGCCTGCTTCTCCATTTCTTGATATCGAATAATACCTGTTCGACCAATTGTACTCTCCCGTCCAAGGAAAATGTTTTCTGCGACCGACAACGTAGGAATGATAGTAAGCTCCTGATGAATGACCGAAATCCCATCACGTTCCGCTTCCTTCGGATGACGATAATGCACTTCGCGGCCATCCACCAAGACCGTCCCAGCATCGCGCTCATAAATGCCAGTTAATACTTTCATTAACGTCGATTTTCCGGCGCCGTTTTCTCCCATGAGCGCGTGCACTTCACCGGCGCGCACTTCAAAATCGACATCGTTTAAGACAACATGCTGGTGGAACGCTTTTTTAATGCCCCGCATCTCAACAAACGGTTTCGTCATCGCTCTCCCTCCTTTTTTCAAACGAACGCTATGAAAAGTTCACGCCAGAGCGGAGAATAATATTAGCGTAAGGCGTCGCTTCCCCTGTACGAATGACTGCTTTTGCGGATTTTGTCATCTCTTTAAGCTGTTCGTGTGGAACAAATTGCATCGGTACATCGCTCAATCTTTGCCGGATGTTTTCATACATAATGGGATTTTCCTTTTTGATTTCTTCCGCTAATGTTAGCGCTTCCACTTCTAATTCTTCTAAAACCGCATCCAGCACGGATAAAAACGGCGGAAATCCCTTCACTAGCGATAAATCAATACGATCTGTCCCATTCGGAATCGGCAGACCGCAGTCTGCGATGACAATCGTATCGGTATGACCGAGAGAAGCCAATAGCATACTTAAGTCTTTATTGAGAATACCCCGTTTTTTCATGATGAACACCCTGCCTTTTCCTGCAAAAATTTCTTTACTTCCTCTTCCGTCGGCATTCCGCCTTGCGCGCCTAGTTTTGTCACCGATAGCGCCGCCGCAGCGTTGGCAAAGCGACATGCATCTTCCAAACTCATTCCTTTGCTTAACGCGACCGCCAGCGCACCGTTGAATGTATCTCCTGCTCCCGTCGTGTCCACGACCGGAACGCAAAAGCCTGGTATGAGCACCTGTTTTCCACCTTTCCGAATCGTTACGCCGCGTGCTCCCTCTGTGACAATCACTTTATCGGCAAACGCGTTCGCATCAACTTGCTCAAAAATAATCTCCCGCTCATGTTCATTTGGTGTAAGAAAATCGGCCTGCTCGATGAGTTTTTGTGGCAACGGCTGCGCTGGCGCTGGATTTAAAATGACACGCACATGATGTTTTTTCGCTAAAAAGACGGCTCTTTCTACAACGGAAAGCGGAATTTCCAGTTGCAGTACACATACATCGCTCTTGGCAATGATCTCTTCGCACCGGTCAATGTCTTCTGGGCGAAGCGCATGATTCGCTCCAGGCACAACGATAATCCGGTTATCTTGTTCCGAAATCGTAATCGAAGCAATGCCAGTACCTTTATGTGTAACCGGTTTCACATTATCGATATGAACACCTTCCCGCTCCAATGAGCGAAGAAGCTCGTTTCCAAATGGATCCGTTCCGACGGCCCCAATCATATGCACCTCCGCGCCAAGCCGCGCGGCAGCCACCGCTTGATTCGCGCCTTTTCCGCCAGGAATGAGATGAAACTCCTCTCCTAAAATTGTTTCTCCTTGCGATGGAAAACGAGAAGCGATCGTCACAAGATCCATGTTGATGCTTCCAACTACAGTAATCACCGGTTTCGTCATTTTCATTCCCCCCTACGCGTCGATTGTCGTACCACTAGTTCAACAGGAAGCACATAATGAAGTTTTTCCAGCGGTTTTCCCTCTATCTGTTTTATTAAAATCCTCGCCGCAATTGCCCCCATATCATAAATCGGCTGAGAAATCGTCGATAACTCTGGCGTCGTCATTTCCGTTAGAGGAATACCGTCGTATCCTATAATGGCTATATCTTTCGGAACACGGAACCCCATCTGTTGAACCGCTTTTAACGCCCCCACTGCCATTGCATCATTTCCAGCAAAAATGCCATCAATGTCATATTTATTCAACGCTTCGATTACCGCTTCTTTCGCCTTCTTCAACTGATAGTTTCCGAGTATAACAAGCCTCTCATCCCAAAGACCCAGTTCCATCATTTCATCACGATAACCATAAAAACGCTCCATCGCGTTCACAACATGAGAAGGCCCCTGGATATGGGCAATTTTGCGGCAGCCAATGTCATATAAATGTTTAGTTGCCAATCGAGCCCCGCCATAATTATCAGCAATGACCGAGGGATAGTTATGGCTTAGCGGTCGGTCTAGAACTACCATTGGAATATTCCATTCCGATACTTCCTCCAACTCCAATTGATTGGTCGTTAAGATAATGCCATCCACATATTTTTGCTTGAGCACTTCTATGTATTTTTTCTCTTTTTCTGTTTTCTCGTCAGAATTGCATAAAATGACAGTATAATCATAAATATTCATCACATCTTCCACTGCGCGAACAAGCTCTGGAAAAAACGGGTTCGTTATATCCGGCACGATTAACCCAATTGTCTTCGATGTTTTTTTAAACAATGCTCGCGCCACTTCACTCGGCTTATAATTTAACTCTTTCATCGCCTGTCTCACACGTTTTTCTGTTTCTTCATTCACATAACCATTTTGATTTAACACGCGAGAAACAGTCGCTACAGATACACCTGCCAACTTTGCCACATCTCTAATCGTCGCCATCATCGTTCGTCCCCATTTTTACATGTAACCGGTTACATATAGTATACTAAAATGCCCGAAAATTCACAAGTAGATAAATAAAAATGATTTTAACTTTCTGATGTTATTTTTGCATCCTTGAAATTGTGTAAAAATCCGATTTTATTTTCTGCACCATAATGAATGTTATCCCTATACCAGAACTATTTTCTATAAAAGTTGTAATTATTGACTATTTTCTTACTATTCAGTATAATAAATAAGAGAACATACATATTGCGAGCAACATTTATGAGTCCATCATAAATGCCCCTCGCAATAGCTGTATTCGGTTGGAGGATTAGCATGTTTGAGAATAATACTGTATATATCATCGGAGACGCGAAAGCGCCTTCAAACAATCCTATTACCCAGCAATATAAAGCATTTTTCATCGGATTAGTGGTCAATAAAGAAAACAGTATGATCGTTGATGCAGACTGTTCAGCGACGATTGAACTGACGAAGTCGTTTGTCAAAAGTTTACTTGTCGGCCGGTCGATATTGGATATTGACGCAGTAACCAAAGAAATTCAAACTCGTTACTTCGGCTCTTCGCAAAAAGCGTTAATCGTCGCTTTTAAAAACGCCAGCTTAAAATATCAAAATATCGTTTCATCGGCTGCTTCATCTGTACCATCATCACGCAGATGAAACCCAGCGAATAGAGCGATTGTTTCTCTCTATTTGCTGGGTTTTTATATTTTTATATCTCAAATAGGGAGGAGAAACAATGATTCAAGACGGTGTTGTTTATTTAAGTATTTTGCTTGCTTACGTCGCACTCATTGCTTTTGCAGAACAAAAGTCCAAATCCAAACTTTTTAAAGTCGTCCCTGGCATTATTTTTATTTATGTCGGAGGCGCACTGATGCAAACATTTGGAGTTTTCGGGAAAACGAATTCGATCGACAATACGTACAATACCGTTAGAAACGTACTGCTTCCTGCCATGCTCATTCTTATGCTTCTGCATTGCGATTTGCGAAAGATCATCAAAATGGGGCCAAAAATTCTTCTCACTTTTTTTGCAGCATCTTTCACGATTATTATCGGGTTTACCGTCACGTATCTGTTACTTAAAGAATTCTATGCGAAAGATACGTGGAAGGCTTTTGCTGCGCTCAGCTCCAGCTGGACAGGCGGATCGGCAAATATGGTCATTCTACAAAAAATTTTAGATGTTCCGGAAAACATTTTCGGCTACGCTTTAATCATGGACACCGTCAACTATTCTATTTGGGTTATGTTTATGTTTTGGCTTGTGCCGTTTGCCAGCCGATTCAATCACTGGACAAAAGCAAAAGCAATAGAAGTCCCGGTTGCTGCAGATGAAGTGGCAACAACAACCGAAAATCATCAAGGAAAAATGGGGTTTACCGAATTAATCGTCTTGCTTGGATTCAGCATTCTTTTATCGACGATTTGCACGGAAATCGGAAATGCTTTGCCCGAGTTGGGAGCCGTATTTAACGGAACAACGTGGACGATTGTATTCGCATCCGTTATCGGTTTATTACTGGCGATGACAAAGGCAGCGAAAATTCCTGGCGCCAACGACGTATCGAAAGTCATGCTTTATGTGATCATCGCGTTAATCGCATCGAAAGCAGACTTTTCTCAATTGTTCCAAGCTCCAATTTATATCATCTCTGGGTTCCTTATCCTTTTGATTCACGCATTATTAATGCTAATTATCGCAAAAGTATGCAAACTTGATTTATTTACAATGGGGGTAACCTCTTTGGCAAATATCGGCGGAGTAGCTTCGACTCCAATTCTTGCGGGCGCATATCATCAGTCGCTTATTCCTGTCGGCATATTGACAGCTTTGCTAGGCAATCTCCTTGGAACCTATTACGGGCTGCTCACCGCTCGTATTTTATCATCACTGTAACGGGAAGGATGTTTATTTATGAAAATAAAAGACGCAACGATCGCCGTACAATCTACCCCATTGATAAAACCTTTCAAAACGGCATTGCGGACAGCTACACAAATAGAAAGCATCGTCGTAAAAATCACGCTGGATAACGGAATGGAAGGCTATGGGGCCGCCGTCCCGACCGAAGCCATCACAGGAGAAACAAAACAAGGAATCATAGGTATTTTAGAAAATGTTCTCATCCCCAAAATCATCGGTAGAGAAATTGAAGAAATCAATAAAAACGATAAAGATATCCAAACAAGCTGCATTGGGAATACAAGCGCAAAAGCGGCATTAGAAATGGCTATGTACGATGCGCTTTGCAAACTGCTAAACATTCCGCTTTATCAATTATTCGGAGGAAAGATGAACCATCATGTCAACGATATGACCATTAGCGTAAATAATATAGAAGAAATGGTCAATGACGCAAAAAAAGTCACAGAGGAAGGTTTTTCGATTTTAAAAATTAAAGTAGGAAAAGAAGCCGAAAAAGATATCGAACGAATTGAACGAATTTATGATGAAGTAGGTCCAAACATTTCGCTTCGCATTGATGCCAATCAAGGATGGACAGCGAAAGATGCGGTGAAGATCATCCAATCGCTAGAACAACTTCATCTTCCGATTGAATTTATTGAACAGCCTGTTTCTAAACATGACATAAAAGGCCTCCAGTTTATCCGTGAACGAGTCAACGTACCGATTATGGCGGACGAAAGTGTATTCTCGGCGCGAGATGCACTAGAGCTGATCCGTCATCACGCTGTTGATTTAATCAATATTAAGCTGATGAAAACGGGCGGACTACGGGAAGCTTACAAGATTGCTAGTCTAGCGGAAGCGGCTGGTATCGAATGCATGATCGGAAGCATGATGGAGCCAACTCTTTCTGTATTGGCAGCAGCCCATTTAGCAATGGCCCATCCGAACATTACAAAAGTCGATTTAGATGCCCCTCTATGGATAAACGATGACAGCAGCCGTTCTTTCTTTCAAGGAAGTAAGATTAACGTTCCTGATTTACCAGGTATTGGTTATGTCCCTTCTATGCCCAATCATTGACCATAAGAAAGGAGATTAGCAATGAAAAAATGGAAATGGTACCTTACTGCATTCCTTTGCTTTTGCATGGTTTTTGGCTTTCTTTCACCAGCAAATGCCAAAACGGACAATGATGAAGCGGCTTATGTTGACGTCTCTGTCGCAACACTTTGGACAGAGCCGAACATTGCAAGAGACATTGACAACCCATCACTATCCAACCCGGTTGATATGTGGAAATGGACAAAAAGCATGACATACGAAGAAAAACTTTGGTTAGTAGGAAATCTCGAAACGCAAGCGTTATACGGCATGAAAGTCACGATACTAGAAAAACGGGGAGATTGGGCTAAAGTTGTCGTACATGGCCAGCCGACTCCGCGCCATCCGCTTGGATATCCCGGCTGGATGCCAATCCGCCAACTGACAAAAGGAAAGGTATTTGCACAATTTCAAGCGAAACCATTTGCCCAAGTCACTTCACCAACTGCATGGCTTTACAAAGATCCAAAAGGAAACCATAAATTTATGGAAATCAGCTTTAACACTCGCCTTCCTGTGGTTCACTCAACAAAAAATGCAGTCAAAGTGATGACACCGAGTGATGGTGCCAAATGGCTGAAAAAAGAGGATGTCCAAATTTTCCGGACGGAAGCAGACATTCCGGCACCAACTGGAGAAGACTTAGTAAATACCGCAAAACAGTTTTTAGGCTTGCCTTATTTATGGGCAGGAACATCCGGATTTGGGTTTGACTGCTCCGGTTTTACCCATACGATTTATAAAGCGCACGGCATCACCATTCCCCGCGATTCGTCCGTACAGGCCCAATTCGGTACACCTGTCCCGGAAAGCGAACTGCAACCTGGCGATCTTCTTTTCTTTGCGTACAATAACGGAACAGGACGCGTCCACCACGTCGGCATGTATATCGGCAACGGCAAAATGATTCACTCGCCAAACTCGAGCACAACCGTACGCATTGATGATTACCGCGCCCCAGGCTATGGCGAAGAGTTCGCCGGCGCAAGAAGATATATCCAAAAATAAGAAAAAACTCAAAAAGGAGACATGATGCTTTGACCCGCATGTGTCTCCTTTTCTTTTTCTCATTATCCCTATCGGCTTCCTGCTACATAATACAATGTCCAGCCCGAACAACCATCGTATGATGAAAACATACTGCAGCTCGTTCTCCCTACATCGCGCTCTTTTCCGTATCGAAGCTGGCAGAACGGGTTGGAATCCAGCTCACCACCACCGTGACAACGATATTCACAATCAATGCAATAATTCCGACATTCAGATCTTGCACGGCCTGCGGCAAGGAAGGGAACAACGTGCCGATGCTGCTGCCGGATAATGTAATATAAGCCACCGTCGCAACCCCAGCGATAATTCCGGCAAACGCTCCCTGTTTCGTTACAAAGTTGTTTTTCATCAAGCTGAGCACAAACGACGGGAACAGCTGCGTCACAAGGCTATACCCCATCAGAAGCAAGGCAACGATCGTGTTTCCGCCGCGGAACGTAAAATATAACGAAATGAAGGCAATGACAGGAACGAGATATTTTGCGAGTTTCGCAACCTGCTCGTCGGTAGCGGAAGAAGAAAACACTTTATAGACGTTTTTCGCAAGCAGCGTCGACGCCGTCATTAAAATCATCGAACCTGGGACCATCGCCGTCAACAACCCGGCTGCGCCGATTAGCCCGACGACCCAAGGGTCAAACGTCTGAATGGACAAGCGCAATAACGCCAAGTCGGCATCGGAACCTTCCAAATGCGGAATTTGCAAGATCGCCGCAAAGCCGACAAAAAAGACAAACAGCAGCACCAATTGATAAATAGGCAAAATTATCGCATTTTTCCGAAAAACATTGGCGTTTTTCGCCGAATAAATCGAACCGAACGTATGCGGCCACATGTAAAAGCCAAGCACCGTCAACAGTACGGTCGAAATAAACCAAGACACGCTCATGCCTTTGCCCGGCAAAGCGAGAAAGCCTGGTTTTGCTTGTTCAATCGCTTCAAACATCGGCTGAATCCCGCCGTAATAATGGAATGGAAGATAAAGTCCTAAAAAGATCGCGACAACAAGAATCATGATATCTTTCACTACCGCTGTCCACGCCGAGCCATGAATGCCCGAAATCGTCACATACACTGTAACGGCAAGAACGCCGATCCAAATCGCCGCCGTCGACGAAATCGTGCCATAGGAAGCTTGGGAAACGATAATGCCTAACCCCTTTAGCTGCAGCACCAGATACGGAATCAGCGCGACTACGCCAACTAAAGAAACAAGCACCCCTAACAGCGGGCTGTTGTACTTGCTGACGAAAAAGTCGGACTGGGACATCAGCTCATGTTCCTTCGCATATTTCCATACTTTCGGAAGCATCCAATACGACAGCACATACGCCAAGCAGCCGTACGCGATAATGTAAAACGTCGGTCCGCCTTTGCCGTAGGCCCAGCCGCTTCCGCCCAAAAAGGTAAATGTCGTATAAATTTCGCCGGCCATGAGGAGAAAGACAAAGATGGTGCCAAACCCGCGGCCGCCGACTGTCCACTGTTCCAAATTCATATCTTTGCCTTTACGCGCTTGCACCCCTAAGTAGAGGGAAAGCAAAAGGAAAGCGAAAATAATCACTAGCGCCGCATTCATGTACGCTCCTCCTCCCGCACTTCCGGATCAAAGCGGTAGACAACCGCCATGATGATCGAAGTAATGATCACCCAAGCAACAAGCCAAAAGAGAATAAACGGCATGCCAAGCACATATGGAGTTACTTTATTGGCAAACGGGATGCCGCCAAGTATGCCAAAAAACGGAATAACCATCAGCCAGCGAATTCCTTTCATCGTTATTTCCTCCCCCATGGAATAAAATAGGGAGCGGAAGCTTTTATGACGCTCCCGCCAATAATTTAAATGCCGCATGGACAAACAGGCGCACGCCGATTTCCAATGCATCTTCATCGATCGTAAAGCGTGGATGGTGATGCGGATAGACGATGCCTTTTTCTTTGTTTCCCGCGCCGACATAGAAGAAGCTTCCCGGCGCTTTTTGCTGGAATGCGGAAAAATCTTCGCCGCCCATATTCGGTTTTATGCGGTCAACCGCTTCTTCGCCAAGCACTTCGCGCACCGTTTCCTCAATCACGCGGGTAACCTCGTCGTTGTTAATGACCGGACGGTAGCCGTATTCAAATTCAAATTCGTATGTCGCGCCATGCGCTTCGGTAATGCCTTTAATAATCCGTTCCATTAATTTCGGCACGCTTTTCCTTAGTGTTTCATCGAAACTGCGCACCGTTCCTTGAATTTCGACGCTTCCCGGAATGACGTTATGCGTCGTTCCTGCGACAAATTGCGTTACCGACACGACCAACGGCTCGAGCGGATCGACATTGCGCGAAACGATATACTGCAAATTGGTTACCACTTGGGCGCCGATCGCAATCGCATCAATCGTTTGATGCGGCATCGCCGCGTGTCCGCCTTTGCCATGGATGCGGATGAAAAAGCGGTCTGGCGCCGCCATCATCGGACCGTAAACAATCCCAATCTTGCCAGCTTCCAACGGTGACCAAAGATGAGTGCCGATCACGACATCAACGCCATCCATCACGCCGGCCTGTACCATTTCTTCCGCGCCGCCTGGATGCAATTCTTCGGCGTGTTGGAAAAGAAAACGGATTTCCCCTTTGATTTGATCGCGTAGCTGGGAAAGAATTTTCGCCGTTCCTAAAAGCATCGCCGTATGTCCGTCATGCCCGCACGCATGCATCACTCCGGGATTTTTCGAGGCAAACTCAAACGTATTTTCCTCTTGAATCGGAAGCGCGTCCATATCGGCGCGAATCGCCACCACTCTCCCCGGCTGATGTCCGATCAGCCGCGCCATCACGCTTGTTTTGGTTGGCCGTGAAAGTTCCAGATTTCCAAACGATTGCAACGTCTCATAAACAAACTGCGCCGTTTTTTCTTCCTGAAAGGACAATTCTGGATTCGCATGCAAATGGCGGCGCCAAGCAATCACTTCCTCTTTCACTTCATCGACAAGCCGTTTGATTTCTTCATTGGTCATGCGTTCTTCCCCCTTTTTTCGTTTATTCTTTCGTCGCCAAATGCAACACCGTATGATACAAAACATTCGCTCCGGCCGCGCAGTCTTCCTTTGAACTCCATTCCTCCGGGCTATGGCTGACTCCGTCTTTCGAGCGAACAAAAATCATCCCAATCGGACAAAGCCCGGCAAGTTGCACTCCGTCATGAGAAGCGCCGCTCGGAAGGGTGAAAACATCAAAACCAAGCTGGCGGCATGCCTCTTTCGCTGCGTTTTGTACAAGTTCGGAACATAATACTGGAGGCATCTTTTGCAGCAGCTCGACAGCGACGCTCACGTTTCGCTCGTTGCCAATTTGTTGCGCTCGTTCGATAATTGACAGGAATACGCTATCGCGCACGGCCGCGTCCAAATCCCGCAAATCTAAGGAAAATTCGACCCGCTCCGGAATGACGTTAATTCCTCCTGGGAACACCTGCATTTGTCCAACAGTGCCAACGGTTGTTCCCGTTTTTCTCGCCTCTTGCTCGATCACTTGGATAATCTGCGCCGCGGCAACAAGCGGATCGCGGCGAATTGGCATTGGCGTCGCCCCAGCATGTTCCGCTTTTCCTTCGATCGTAAATTTCGCCCATACAAGCCCGGCGATCCCTGTGACAATTCCGACGGGAAGATTCGCTTGTTCCAGCACGCGCCCTTGTTCGATATGCAATTCGACATATGCTTTCGCCGATCCTTTGCGCCGCGCCGCCTTGGCGACTTCGCCAGGGTTAAGCCCTGCTTCTTTCATCGCAGCGGCAAGCGAAATTCCATGTTTGTCCCGATGAGCAAGTTCTTCCTCCGACAACGTTCCCGCCATCCCGCGGCTGCCGATCATTCCGTAACTAAAACGAGCCCCTTCTTCATCGGTAAAGGCAACGACTTCAATCGGGTGCTTCGTTTTCACTCCATGTTCGTTCATCGTCTGCAATACTTCTACAGCGGCAAGTACCCCGAGCGGACCGTCAAACATTCCCCCGTTATAAACCGAGTCAATGTGCGACCCAACGAGCACGACAGGCGCATCTTTTTCTTTTCCTTCTTTGCGTCCAATTAAATTGCCTACAGCATCTTCATATACAGCAAGCCCTGCTTCTTTCATGTAAGAAGCGACTTTCTCCTTTGCCGCGCGCTCTTCCTTTGTAAACGATAAGCGGGTAATCCCTCCGGAAGGCTGCTTCCCGATGTTTCCTAATTCCAACAAGCGATTCCAAAGCCGATCTTCATTAATCATTTCGCTCCTCCCTTCCTCATATGATTTACGGATGAATTTCGGTTATGACCTTAATTATAATACAATTATTTAAATTTTTAAACAATTATATTTATAAAAAAAATACAAAAAATATAACGGACAATTGTGCTTGTCCGCTATCTTCATCCTAAAAAAATACGATATACCTTTCTTGGGCGGCCTCGTGGATATGGATTCGTTTCACCAACCACTTCTGCTAATCCTTTTATCTCTAATTCGTGAAGGATTCGCCTTGCGCTTCTCGGCAAAATTTGCATATACGTTGCTAATTCATAAGCATTAATCTCGTTTTTCCCAAGCTTTCGCAATATGGCGCTTATTTTGCTTAAAGTCGCGACGCTCAAATTCGTTTTTTGGCTGATCGCTTGCAATTCCGCACAATCAAACGAATAACATATTTGTTCCGAACGGCCCAGCGGTCCGACAATCGTATCATCATCAAATACGACCATCCACGTGCCTCTTCCGTATTTCTTCGCATGAAGAAACGCTTTTCCAGCATAGATTTCGGCCTCATAAGCCGTTCTTCCCACTCCAATTCCGCATGCGACAATTTCGCGATCCATCTCTTCCAATTCTTTGATCGTCGGAATTATTTTGTAATGATCGGTAATATCCTTTAATGCTCCTCTTGTCGCAAAAATGACATACCGGCCGGGACCAGCGATTTTCAATGACCCTTGTATTTTTTTTGCGTATTTCAACAACTTTTCCGTTACCTTCATTTCCATTTTGTATATTTCATCTGTCGAAAACGTTTCATTGGATATCGCAAATAGCGAATCCACTTCAATCATCTGAACGGCAATTTGTGCGTCTTGAAAGCGCAGCATTTCACCCGTGCGAATAATCATTTGCACAATCGACTCTACTGCCGAACGGGCAGGCAGCACCCGATACACCGGCACGCCGAGCTTCTCTAATTCAAGATGTGCCGTCCGCAAACATGTCACCGCTGCTTTCGTTAACCCTTGCTTCCATAACTCATAATGATACTGTGCCAGCGCTGCCGCGGAAATCCCGCCCTGATAATGTTTCACATGCGGAACTTGTTCGCAAATCCCCACCTCATCCAGCAGCCGCTCGATTTCCGACGGATGGTACGTATCAAAGCTTAATTGCTGGATAGGAATTTGCCGCTCATAATAAATATGCAACAGCGTCCGGTACAAACTTGCCCCCGTGTGCGGAACATAAAACATTGGGCAATCGATTTCTCCCCATTCTTTTACAATGGAATAAGGAACTTGTCCTGAAAAAAGCCACATATCCACTTGATGCATATATGGATGAATTAAATCGATGATTTCTTCTTCGTCCCAATATACAACAGGTATGCAATGCAGTTCTTTATATCCATTCGCAATATTTTGAATAATGGCTAACGAGTCGTCTGCCCCTAATATTCCTAACCGTATGCGAATCGCTTGTCCCTCCCTTTTCAAGGCCGCAAAAGTCCTTCGCTGCCAGCGCAGCAATCAGCATATTATTCAATCCAGCAAATCAGCGATAATCTTTTTGGCGATGGCGCGAATTTCTTGATGATCGTATGTTTTGTTTTCCTCGACTTCAAAAAACTCACGCACCACTTCATTGACGAGATGATCTAACTCCTGTTGATTTCGCTCTTTTCCGAATATATACCCGGTTTTTACAAGTTTATCGAACATCGACTCTACAAGTTCTCTCATGGGATCCATCTCTTCTTCATCCCAAAACGCTTCATGCCATTCCTCGTCGAAATCAGCGAACTCATCGTCCCATTCTTCAGAAAAATATTCCTCATTTTCCATTTCCGATAGGAAACGATACGTGATATGATCCATCATATCGTTCACTTTTTTGGAAATGCTGCTTGCCGAAACACCGTAAAGACGCGCCAAATTCGTTTGCGTCACCGCCTCCCCGCGTAAAACCCGGCAAACGATATAATGCAAAGCAGCTGCGTGCAAAGGAACGCTGCGAATAACGGGCTGATACGTGTCACAATATTCCCGCCAAATCATTTTCGCGATATCCAATTCCGCGCCGTATGGCATTTTCTTTTCCAATTCTTGGGCGACTTCCGCGTAATTTGGGTGTTCCCATTCGAACGAATCCTCCACGAACAACATGATCGACTGAACTACCGCCATCCATACGCTCGGGAAGGACATCCGCAAAAACTCCCGCGCATTCATCATCCTATGCTCTTTCCACATTTCTCTTAGCGAATGGGCAATTTCACGGGCACTCATATTAGGAAACGAAAAAAACGTCGTAAAATACGTGTATGTTTCTCCTGCCGGCACAATAATTCCCATCAGTAAATCTCCTTTTTTCACATGCGGCGACGGTTCACTGTCAAAAATGCGCACGGCTCGCTTTTCCGATGTCAACACATCTTGAATGATGAATTTCCGCTCTTCTTGAATCTCTACCACTATATCAAAAGACGGAACCGCACCAACCCACGACGAAAGAATGGAACGAATGGAAGGACGCCACAATGAACTTCTTCTCCTCACATATCGTTCCACAATCGTTTCCCCTTTCGGCGTCACCGGAATGCAAAAAATCGCCCAATTCATCATAAAAAAGTTAATCGCCTCACCGATTTCCCCATGTCGCTCCCACTGTTTTGTGTCTCCGACTGCTTTCAACAACTCATCTGCGTATTCCCCGGTCGCATACCATAATAGATCATGCATGCATTCTGTTAATTGTTCGTCCATCACCGCCTGAAGCGAAACAACGTTGCCTTTTCCACAGCAATCTTTATATTTTTTCCCGCTTCCACAAGAGCATGGGGCGTTTCTTTCTCGTTTCATTCTATCTCACTCCTTTTTTTCTATGTTTTTATTCTATCAAAAAGGTGGAAAACCGCATCCGCAAAAAATAAAAAACTTTCTTTCTATTTATACCTCTGCATCAGTTAGTAGAAATTGCAACTTAAAGTAAGTAAATGTTTTATAAGGTAAAAAAAAGAGGGTGTCCCAAATTTGAGGAGGACACCCTTCTGTGCTACCGTATATACATCTATATATATGGTATTTCATTTGTGAGCAAACAACCTTTTGCGTCAGTCCCTTTTATAAAATATCGTCATCCCCGCCGTCGAACCAATCGCCTATATCGTCCATCACATCTCCTATGTCATGATCCAATGCGTCCTCAACGACATCCTCGAGCAATTCTTCCGCCGCCATGCCTGCAAGCATTCCTGCCGCAAATCCTCCGATTGCTCCCATCATGCCATGTCCGCCATGATGATGGGATACGTGCTGCGGAGGATAAGAGGAATATGAAACATACGATGTACCAACGTAAGAATGAGGCTGTTGGACCATTTCTTCTATAATCGCGCGCAATTTTCCTGCCATTTCTCCCACATCATCTATTTCCTCATTACTTAAGAATATTTCCCGTTTCAGTTCAGTTTCATGGAAACCACCAAAACCACTCCGTACATCCACTTCCAGATATAATAGTACTCCATTTTCTTCCATCCGCACTGCAAATTCTACTTCTTCAATAATTCCCATCCACTCTTTTGTCGGGAAAAACGCAAATTCTTGGCCATATGCAGTGATTTTCCCGGAAGAAGGTTTTTCACGGAATCCAATATTTCCCAACGCATGAAACAGTTTCTCCAGCGACAGCGGAGGAAGAATATCGATAGCGTCTTGGTCAAAAGCATCGACTCCGTCCGCAATATCTAAACGTGTTACAAATGTGTATCGCACGTGAGGACGAGTAATCGGTAAATGCAACGGAAGCACATACGAAAACGGTAATACCTTTCTTTCTCCCGGCTGAATCGTAAATGAAGAAGAAACCGGAATGACGGCAGCTGTTCGACGGTATGCTTTTCCATCAGCTTGAACGGTGAGCTGCAATTCCACTTCCAGCTTGCGAATTTGTTGTTCCACCGTCCCTCCTTCAATCAAAAATTCTCCTTCCAATGTTTCTCCCAGACGTACATGAGGACGATGCAGCACAAGGTCTACTTTCGCAGCTCCTACTCCAAGCTTAGACAAAAGCTTTTTCCACATTTGTTCATCTCTCCCTGCGGAAATATTGTTTCTACGAATAGTTACGAATATAACAGCCGAAAAGATTCAACATAATGAATCCTAAAGGCCGTCGCCTTTAGGATCATCTACAAAAATATTTTCGTAATTCCGAGGCAGATTAAAATCGTTCCAGGGATGACCGTCGCCTTCTTCATTGCCTTTGTCTTGGAGAGCAGATTTCCCGCTTTTAACCCTAAACCGATAAAAACGATATTTAATATGCATACAAGCAAAGCAAGAATCAATGGCGAATACCCCAAAAAGGAAGCGCTGATTCCCGCGCCAAACGCATCCATCGACAGCGCGAAACCAATCAACATCGCTTCTTTCATACCGATGCTTCCAGAGCGGTCCAAATCCCCTAACGTCGGGCGTTTTAGCACTTGAACGACGATGCCAAACCGCTCCGATTGAAACCTCCATACTTTCATGCGAGGCGGGGCTGCCGCCAACGGTTCAGACATTTCATACTTATCCTCTTCTTTTTTAACTACATTATAAATCGCCCAAATGCCAAGAGCAATTAATATAGCGGAAGCCAACCATCGTTCCACCTGAACCGGCAAAAACAACAAAAGAACGCTGCCGACATACATGGATAGCAATAACATCGCGCTGGACATACATGCGATAACCAGCTTGGAGCAAAGCGGAAATTGAATTTTCCTAATTCCGTATGTCACTCCAATGCTTAAACTGTCCATACTAACGGCAAAGGCCAACATGATCATCGATATATATTTCCACATTATCCGTTCCCCCTACGTTACTATATGCATGATGCACGCAGAGGGAACTTCTTTTGCTTATTCGACATATGTCGATTTCCGGGGAAATATTTCTGCTTCCATCGACACATTATTCCCTTAAATGATACGGTAACGTCGCAATAACAATATCCTTTTTCATAATCAAGAAAAAGCGCAAAATAATCGCCGTTTGATTATGCAAGAGCGCATGCCACCATTTTTTTACGATGAATTGCGGCATTAAGATCGTAATCGGTGAACCGTTGGCTTGTTTTTCCACCTCGTTAATATAGTCTAATATCGGCGAAAGAATGGTGCGATAAGGAGAATAAATCACCTGTAATGGAATATCGGGATAAAATTTTTCCCATTTTGCTCTTAATTTTTGTTCCTCCTCCTCATAGAAAATTACAGAGATTGCCGTAATATCGTTAGAAATACTACGTGCATACTGCACCGATTGCGCGACTAATTTACTTACCCCGGAAATCGGAATAATCACTTTCGGCTTTAACATTTTTTCGCGCCGCGCCCATTCCTGCTCGTCCAGCTTTAATTGTTCTCCTAACTTTTCATAATGGTCGCGAATACGGTAAAACATCCATACTAATAATGGAATGGCAACAATGACTAGCCATGCGCCTTGCGTAAATTTTGCAACGACCGTAATAATGGTGACTAGCCCCGTCACAATTGTTCCTGCCATGACGGTCATTAACGTCGTTATATTTCGCTTTTCTTTCTCTTTCCATATTTTCTTTAACAATCCGCTTTGGCCGATCGTAAACGAAAGAAACACGCCTACCGCATAAAGCGGAATAAGGGAATGCGTTTCACCGTGAAATGCAACGATCAGCACGATCGCCAATATGCTTAAAAGAATGATCCCATTGGAAAATACAAGACGGTCGCCGCGCGCCGACAAGCTTCTTGGCAAAAAACGGTCGTTGGCGATAATGGAAGCGAGCTGCGGAAACCCGGCAAAGCTCGTATTGGCAGCCAATACTAAAATGAACATCGTAATCATTTGAAACAGGTAAAAGAAGATGCTATTTCCGAACACATGATGGCCAATTTGCGAAATGACCGTCTTATGTTCCAATGGCGTCACGCCGAATCCCGCCGCCAAAACGGTAATCCCTAAAAACATCGTGCCTAATAAAAGAGACATCCATCCCATCGTAATCGCCGCGTTTTTCGAACTGTCCGGCTTGAATGCCGGAACACCATTGCTAATCGCTTCTACTCCTGTCATCGCCGAACATCCCGATGCAAACGCTCTTAATAAAATAAACACACTATAGCCTGAAGCAAAAAAATGTGCTGCAGAAGCATGCTCTTTGTAATTAAATCCATGCCACCCTTCATGCCATAACTGCCATCCCCCTGCGGCAATAAGCACTAACACGGAAATAATAAACAAGTACGTTGGATAGGCAAACACCGTTGCCGACTCGGTAATTCCACGCAAGTTTAGAATCATGAGCAGCAATACAAGCTCAACCGCGATTTCCACTTTCCACGGCAGCAATCCCGGAAAAGCGGAGGTCAATGCTGCTACGCCAGAGCTAATGCTGACTGCTACAGTAAGAACATAGTCAATCATTAATGCCGCGCCGGCAACAAGGCTAGTCGTCGTATTCAAATGATCTCTCGCGACCACATATGCTCCGCCGCCAGATGGAAAAGCGTAAATAATTTGGCGATAGGATAATGTAACAAGCAGCAACAATACTAAAATGGCAACCGCAATCGGCAGCGAATAAAAAAACACGCTCGTTCCTAACAACATTAATACTAATAAAATCTCTTCCGTCGCATACGCAACTGATGAAAGCGCATCGGATGAAAACACCGCTAAAGCTTTCCATTTTGGCAGCTTTTCGTGTTTTAACCGTTTTGTTTCCATCGGCGAACCAATAAGCAAACGCTTCAAAGAAGCCATCCGCTCTACCCCCTCTTTTGTCATCACTAACTAGTTTTCCTTGTTCATCCATGATCATTACAAAAAGAAAAAAACCGTTGAGGATGCACTCAACGGCCATATTAAGCAAATGTTTCCCTTTGCTTTACATCCCCCCAAAACGCTTGCGAGGTTAGCTGTCGGGTTAGGGCATGGAGAGGTAGCCCTTCCTCATCGGATTCACCCCAAGTAACGTACATGTACGTTACTAACATTGGTTCCCCCGCTCCATTAAGGATTCAGCGATTATTCTATATGATTGTTCAATCATAGCTGCTATGTTACTCTTCTTTTTCTTTCCTGTAAAGGAGCAACAAGAAGGGATTCAAGGGGATTTTGCTTATTTTACCGCTTTTTATTTTTTCTTTTTCTTTTTTTCTCATGTTTTTGCTTATTTTCTGCTTTCCGTTTAGCCAATCATAATTTTCCCTTTCGGATAACGGAACGGATCCGGCTTGCGATGCAATGTTACAGCGTAAGCGATCGTTAACGGCCCGACTCTTCCGGCAAACATCGTGCATATGATGATCACTTTTCCGAATGGAGACAGCTCCGGTGTCAATCCCATCGATAATCCCACCGTGCCAAACGCCGATGTCGCTTCAAATAAAATCATTAAAAAATCTTTTCCCTGTTCCGTAATAGTGAGCAACATCGTTACAAATATGACGATGAACAATCCGCTGATCGTTACGGTCAACGATTTATAAATCGTATCATACATAATCCGCTTTTCAAAAAAGACTACATCCTCTTTTCCCCTTATTTGCGACCAAACCGCTCCCAATAATGTCGCAAAAGTAGTTGTCTTGATGCCGCCGCCAGTTGAACCGGGAGAGGCGCCAACAAACATGAGAAATATGATCAAAAACAATGTCGGCTGCGTTAAATCAGGAATATTCAACGTGTTCGATCCGGCCGTTCTTGGTGTTACCGCTTGGTAAAGAGAAGCCAAAAACTTGCCAAGCGGCGATAATGGCTCAAGCGTTTTCGGATTGTGAAGCTCTAGTAAAAAAATAAGCAAAGTGCTGAACACTAACAATAGACCGCTTGTGGCAACCGCCACTTTTGTATGCAAAGAAAAGCGGCGCGTCTGCCGATATTCATATATTTCATTCATCACAATAAATCCGATTCCGCCCAACGTGATAAGAGCACATATAACAAGCGTGACAACCGGATCTTCCACATATCCTGTCAAACTGCGGAAATCCCCCATTAAATCAAAGCCTGCGTTATTAAAATTGGAGATTGCATGAAACATGCCAAAATAAAAAGCCTTTAACAACGGCATGTCAAATGAGAAACGAATCGCTAATAATAAACCGCCTATCAGCTCAATCACGACAGTAAAAATTAACACCCGCTTCACTAAACGAACAATTCCCTCTATGGACAAATTATTCATCGCTTCTTGAAGCAATAACCGTTCTTTTAAGGAAATGCGTTTTCCAAGCAGAAACGAAAAAAGCGTCGCAAACGTCATAAATCCAAGTCCGCCAACTTGAATAAGCACCAAAATCACAAGCTGCCCGAACAACGTAAACGTTGTTCCCGTATCAACAACCACCAACCCCGTTACGCATGTCGCCGACGTTGCCGTAAACAATGCGTCTAAAAAAGGAAGGCCTTTTCCATCATTTGTCGCAACTGGAAGCATTAACAGCGCTGTGCCGACCAAAATAATCGCGGCAAATCCAGCCACTAACACTTTCGGAGGGTCTAAATAATATTTTCTTGCCCTTTCCATCTCGGCATCCCTTCCTCGTTTTTTATCCGTTTTCCATAGTTCTTCATCAAGCATAGAAAAAATATACCAAAAAAGAAAGACGTTTTGTACACCGAATTTTTATCATAATGGACGATTCACTTAATAAAATGAGTAAAAGGCGCAGCCATCCATATATCCCCACATAAAAAATTTTTTTACATCCATTATGAAACTATTTATCTTTCTTTTTCGTCTATATACAACAGAGAGAAGTGCTTGTTCAAAAGAAGAGATAAGGAGAAGGAGGCCATCGACGGCGGGAAAAGGCAAAATTGAATGGAAATATGATAAAAACATTCCATTTGACTTTATATAAAATAATAGGTATTATGCTACTTGACGTAAGGATTTTTCAACGTAAAATGATGGTTTAACCGTTTTGCACGCTGCACTTTACTTGTGCAGCTGTTGTTCATATATTCGTAGTTACTTGCGTTAAACGCTTGAATAACGAATAAGGAGGCGAAGAGGACGTGAAGAGGATTGGCGAAAAGCTATTAGAAAAATATCGTTCTCTTTCTGACCAATATATTGGTTTTTTTATTTTTGCCGTATTTTTGTTTTGGATGAAAACATATATCGCTTATCAAGCTGAATTTCATTTAGGCATTAGCAATTCTATGCAGGAATTTCTATTATTCATTAACCCGATCAGTTCCGCGGTTTTCTCTTTTGGATTAGCGTTGTTGGCTAAAGGAAAGCGGGCATATATCTGGCTTATTATCATTAATTTCATTTTATCGTTTATTTTATACGCCAACATCGTATACTACCGATTTTTCAGCGATTTTATTACGTTGCCGACGCTAACGCAAACGAAAAACTTTGGAGATTTGGGCGGCAGCATTTGGGAATTAATCAAATGGTACGATATTTTCTACTTTTTAGATACGGTGATCTTAATTGCCATTGTCGCTTCCAAACGTTTTTCGCTGCCGGCGGTCCAAGTCGGTCGCTATAAAAAGGGCATCGTGTTCGCCATTGCCGCGCTCATTTTCAGCGTGAATCTTGCATTGGCGGAAATGGACCGTCCGCAATTGCTCACAAGAACGTTTGACCGCAATTATATTGTGAAATATTTAGGCGTTTACAACTATTTAATTTATGACGCCGTGCAAAGCATGAAATCGTCGACACAGCGCGCTTTTGCGAATAAAAGCGATATTACGACGGTTTTAAACCACGTGCAAGCAACATATGCGAAACCAAATCCGCAGTATTTCGGTGTCGCAAAAGGAATGAATGTGATTTACATTCATCTGGAATCGTTCCAAAACTTCTTGATTAACTATAAATTGCACGGCCAAGAGGTAACGCCATTTTTAAACTCGCTTGTGCATGATCCGAATACGTTTTATTTTGATAACTTTTTCCATCAAACCGGGCAAGGAAAAACGTCGGACGCTGAGTTTATGTTAGAAAACTCGTTGTTTGGATTGCCGCAAGGAGCGGTGTTTACGACAAAAGGGCAAAACACATACCATGCAGCGCCAGCTATTCTTCACCAGCACGGATATACGACGGCCGTATTCCACGGCAACTATAAAACGTTCTGGAATCGTGACGAAATTTATAAATCGTTCGGTTTCGACCATTTCTTTGACGCAAGCTACTACGATATGAACGATCGCGATGTGCTTAACTATGGATTAAAAGACAAACCGTTCTTTAGAGAGTCGATTCCGTTGTTGAAATCGTTAAAAGAGCCGTTCTATGTAAAATTTATCACGTTATCGAACCACTTCCCTTATCCAATTAGCGAAGAAGATGCCACGATCGAACCAGCGGATACAGGCGATGGCTCGGTAGACCGTTACTTCCAAACGGCTCGCTATTTGGATGAATCGTTAAAAGAGTTCTTTGATTATCTGAAAAAATCTGGTTTGTATGATCGTTCTGTCATCATTTTGTATGGCGACCATTACGGAATTTCTGAAAATCATAATAAAGCGATGTCACAAATATTAGGAAAAGAAATTACGCCGTTTGAACACGCGCAATTGCAGCGAGTGCCTTTATTTATCCGCGTCCCTGGCGTCAAAGGCGGAATCATGCATCAATACGGCGGGCAAATTGATTTATTGCCAACGGTCCTTCACTTATTGGGAATCGACACGAAAAACTATGTTCACTTCGGTACAGACTTGTTGTCGCCGGAACATCAAGAAATCGTACCGTTCCGTAACGGTGATTTTGTCACTCCGACCGTTACAGCAGTAAACGGAAAATATTATAATTCGAAAACGGGCGAACCAATTCCAGAAACTCCGGAAATCAAACAGCTGGAACAAATCGTCCGTACAAAACTTGACCTTTCGGATAAAGTCGTATATGGAGATTTGCTACGTTTTTACACACCAAAAGGATTCAAACCGGTCGATCCTACCAAATACGATTACAACAATCGCGAAGATGAAGAAAAGGGAAGCAAATAACAGCTTCCCTTTTCTATTTCGCCAACAGCTCAATCGCCCTTTTGGCGTTGACATATCCCGCTCCGTATATATTCGGATCCCGATCTTTCCATAAATCTGCACCTTCTTTTAATGCCCTTTTAACGTCATCTGGCGTTGCATCCGGCTTATATTGAAGCATTAACGCGGCAATACCGGCACAGATCGGCGTCGCCATCGATGTTCCCGACATGCTCATATAATATTGCCCAATGCGATTTTGTTTTTGATATTTATCAAGGAAAGACTTTGGCGCGCGCAAAGAAACAATATTGACCCCTGGAACAACAATATCCGGCTTGCTCACTCCGTAGTAAGTAGGGCCGCGGCTCGAAAAATCGGCAATTTCATCATCTTCTCTTGTTGCTGCCGTATCGCGGTCGTCTAGAGCGCCAACGGTAATGATTTTGTCGCTAATCCCCGGGCTTGAGATCGTTCGATATTCCGGCCCCGCGTTTCCAGCTGCCGCACAGACGACAATGCCGCTGTCCCATGCCTTTTCCACTGCTTGAACAAGCGGATCGTCATTTTCTGCTGGAAATGGCTGTGATTCCCCGCCTAATGATAATGAAATAATATCGATTTTTTCGTCTTTGTTTGTTTCATTGTATTGCATGCACCATTCAATGCCGCGAATAATCGCATCAAGCCTTCCTGCTCCCACTTTGTCGAGCACTTTCACCCCGACTACATTTGCCTCATAGGCGGGTCCCGCATACAATCCAGAAGAAGCCGAACCGTTCCCGGCGGCGTCCCCAGCGCAATGGGTGCCATGCCCATTATCATCATATGGCGCCGTACGGCCGTTGACAAAATCGACAAACTCGACGATCCGTCCTTCTAAATCAGGGTGTGGATAAATCCCTGTGTCAACAATCGCAATCGTAACGCCTTTTCCGCTTAATGTCGTGCCGTTAACGGTGACGTTTTTGGAGTTAGCGGACGGAACGGCGTTATTCAACAGCGCGCTTACTTCTCGGTTTAAGTATACTTTTTTCACATCGCGCCGTTGCAAAATTTGCTCCAATGCTTGCGGAGTCACTTCGGCACTGCATGAAGGGATATAGCGGAATTGATGATGAATTTTCATGCGGAAGTGCTGTTTTTCAATTTCTTTGAGGGCAAAAACGCCATTTTCTTCGTGAAAATGAATGATGACTGGAATTTTTTTCGTCTTTTTCATCCATCTTTCTAACTGTTTATGGATGACACACGGAGTATACAAAAAAGGTTTGCATATGCCTACCATAAAATGACGCAAAGGACGATCTAATTTATGTGCATAATTGCGCGCCAGTTGAACGATGGAATACTCAAACATTCGCTCTCCTCCTTTTAGCGAAACTCCGATATACTCTATGAAAAAGGAGGAACTTCGCAACGGTTTGTGCCTTGGGACAAACCAATTAAAAAAGCCTACCATACTCCATAAAGTATGATAGGCTTTCAGACTGTTGAAAAACGATTTTGTCAAACGACAAAATCGTTTTTTTATGATATATGTTGAGAAAACAACTGATTAGGAGAAACCAACTTATGTACTACTACCAATCGAACCTAGAGATTCAACAAAATCGTCAAGCTTATGAATCCATGTATGATCCTAACCATATCCTGGTTCAAATCGACAAATTGATGGATTGGAATCGTGTATATCAGTTACTGGAACCGTTTTATCCAAGTACCATTGGTCGCCCCACGATTGATCCATTGATTTTTGTAA
This sequence comes from Parageobacillus sp. KH3-4, assembly GCF_022846435.1. Taxonomy (NCBI): domain Bacteria; kingdom Bacillati; phylum Bacillota; class Bacilli; order Caryophanales; family Anoxybacillaceae; genus Parageobacillus; species Parageobacillus sp. KH3-4. Next base: position 235,747 of record NZ_AP025627.1, on the reverse strand, counting down.
AAATCCTCATGATTCAATATCTGGAAGGGTTTCGATCCGTTCGGTTTACCTGTAAACAAATCCAGCAACACGCCACGTATCGCTGGTTTTTAGGCATTTCCCTCACCGATAAAGTCCCTTGCCACTCCAGCGTTTCCAAGTTTCTTCGCCATCGGGTCGATCCCGGTGTATGGGAAGCGTTATTTGATCATGTCCTTCAACGGATTCAAGAAGATGGATTCTTATCTCCGGACACGTGGGCAGCGGATGAAACCGAGTGAAAAGCCAATGCCAATAAACGAAAACGCATCCAAGTGATTCAGACGATGGTGGAGAAAGAAGACGAAGACGTGTTACAACTGGTCAATGAAAAACGACGACAGCATGGAAAAAAACCGTTAGTTCCCAAAGCAGAGAAGCTGGTAACCAAAAAGAGGATATGTAGCACCACGGATCCAGATGCCGGGCTATCGGTCAAACATGATCCACGTGGTCTCTTTGCGTTCCACGATCATCGAATCGTTGACACCTTGCTTAATTTTATTTTGGATGCTTACGTGACTGCCGCCACCGTGCCTGGTCATCGTATTTTGATGGAGCGAATCGATCGTGTTCAACATCGAGTAGGATATTCTCCTAAAGAAATAGTGTTAGACGCTGGCTATTATAACGCCCGAATAGCAAGAGAATTAGAGAGAAAAGGGATTTCCGCGTATATGTCGCATCGACGCTTTCATCGAAAGGAACATCCCGATTGTCGTTCCGTGAAGTTCCAGCAAGTCACAGACGATGTGTATGCGTGTCCCTGTGGCGTAAAGTTCATGTATTCGACGTCCACCCGTTCTGGATATCATGAGTATAAACCAGCAGTGAAAGGAAGTTGTGTGGGATGTCCTGCCGCACAAGGCGCAAAGGATCGTGTATTTCGAGTTTCCGTTCATCAAGATATCTACGAACGAATGCGGAAACAACGGTTATCGATGAGAGGAAGAGTGTTGCGATCGGTACGTCCATCGACGATGGAGCGAAGTTTCGCCGAAAGCAAAGAACTCCACGGTCTTTGTTTCACACGATACCGTGGAGTCCAGCAAGTACAAATTCAGGTTTGGATCACCGCCATGATCCAAAACCTCAAAAAGTGGACCAAATTGCGATCACTCCAACAATATGGTCTATATCTAACCTGCCAATGGAAGAGAAAAAAAGAAAAGAAAAAGTTCACACTCCTCGTGAACTTTTTCTTGACGTCCGACTTTTTCAACACTTTGAAAGAGATGCCGATAAAGACGGCATCTCTTTTTCATTATTTACTCTTTTCGCTCTGCTTTCGCTTGTCGGATAAAGAACAGCTCATACATCACCGGAATGATGATGAGCGTGAGCAATGTAGACGAAGTGAGCCCACCGATGACCGTAATGGCCAGCCCTTTGGAAATTAACGTTCCTGATGCTTTCGTCAATGCAAGCGGAATGAGGGCAGCCACTGTCGCAAACGCCGTCATTAAAATCGGACGCAAGCGCGTTTTTCCTGCTTCAATGAGTGCATCGCGAATCGTCATTCCTTTTTGTTCGCGATTTTGCCTGATGCGGTCCACAAGGACAATCGCGTTTGTTGTGACAATGCCGATTAACATTAACAACCCGATCATCACACTCACCGACATCGGTTCGTTAGCGGCATACAACCCGAGAAGCGAACCAATCGGAACGAAAATGAGCGAGGATAAAATGATAAATGGAATTCGTGCCTTTCCAAATGTGATCAGCATGGTAACATATACCAGGCCGATGGCAACTACCATCGCCAAACCAAGTTGTTGGAACGTCTCAACCGTATCATCGCTTCCTCCGCCGCCTTCCAATGAAACTCCTTTTGGCAAATCAACGTCGTTTTCCAATTTCTCAATGACATCTTCGGTCACTTTTTGGATATTATCCCCGGCAATCTGCGCCGATACACGAGCGAATACTTTTCCATCCAGCTTTTGAATCGATGTATACGTTTCGACTTCCTTAACTGTTGCTAGTTTTGACACAGGAACAAGACCGCGTTTTGTGAAAATGAGCGTATTTTTTAACGCCTCAACAGCATCAACGCGTTTGTCGTATGCCAATTGAACTGTCCGTTCAACGCCATCAAGCGCCAGCGTTCCGACGTCAACCGGTTTCGTTTCATCCGCAATCGTTCCGAGAATTTGGAAGCTGGATACTCCATAAGCCGCTGCTTTTTCTGGATCAATATCGACAATGATTTGTTTTTGTTTATCCGCGAAATTGTTTGTTACATATTTTAAGTCTTTACGCTTCTTCAAGTATTCTTCTACTTGCTTCGCTGCCTTTTGTAAGGAAGCTAAATCGTTCGAATGTAAATCTATATTAATATTATTGTTAGAAGGTGGCCCTACCTGCAGTTCTTGCACGCCAAGCTTTGTGCCCGGCGCCTCTTTGTCAACAATCGTTTGCATGTTTTTTTCGAGCTTTTTTATAAAGGAAGCGACATTTACGCCTTCTTTTAAGCTAATGAAATAGTTTGCCTGATTTTGCCGCTTCAATCCGGTGCGAAAATCGCGGCTGCCAACTCCTGCGGTCACTTCTTTAATTTCCTTTTGCTTGTCAAACATCTTTTCGATTTTTAACGAAACATCGTTTGTTTTTTCAAGCGATGTCGAAGATGGGAGCTCGATGCTGGCGACTAGCGTCTTTTGTTCCTCATTTGGCAAAAACACGAACCCTAATTTGGGCACAAGCGCAAAAGAACTTACAAGCAACACAACCGATATCAATAAAATAACCGCTTTATGGTTTAATGCCCAAGCAATGACTCGTCCATAAACACGCTGCAACGCTCCTTCTTTTTCTTCAGGCGGAACTTTTTTGAAGGAGAATTTCGCTAAAATCGGCACAATGGTGACCGCAACAAGCAATGACATAAGTAACGAGAAAACAATCGTTAACGCAAATGGCAAGAAAAATTCACCGGTAATTCCGCCAACAAAGCCAAGCGGCAAAAAGACGACAACCGTTGTAATCGTTGATGAGGTAATCGCCTTTAAAATTTCTTTTGTCGAATCTTGAACAAGCTCATCTGTCATGCCGTGTTTCGACTTGCGGACCCGCCGGAAAATGTTTTCGATGACGACAATACTGTCATCAACGACGCGGCCAACCGCTACCGCCATTCCACCAAGTGTCATGACATTTAACGAAATATCGAGTTGATGTAGGAAAATCGACGCCACTAACAAGGATAATGGAATGGAAACAATAGCAATCACAGTCGCGCGCACGTTGCGCAAAAACACAAGCACGGCAATGGAAGCAAATAGAGCCCCTAATAGTCCTTCACGGATAAGCGATTCGACGGATTTTTTGATGGCTTCTGCAGTATCAAAGCCGATCGCATAATCAAATTCACCTTTGTGGGCATCTAATACTTTAATAACTTTGTCGGCCACTTCTACCGTATTGGCATCTTGTTTTTTCGTGATCGCCATGGAAAGGGAGTCTTTCAAATTGTAGCGTGTTATTTCTGGCTGCTCTGTCCTCGTTTCTATTTTCGCAATGTCTTTTAATTTTACCACTTGCGATGTTGGGGTAAGCGAGGACATTAACGGCATGTTCTTTAACGCTTCAACCGTTTCCAGTTTTTCTTGCACGCGCACAGGGATTTGCAATGTGTCGGTATTTACGCTTCCAGCAGGGAACGAAAGGAACTTTTCGTTAATCTGATCTTTAATTTGCGATAAACTTAACCCTGCCTGCAGCGCTTTTTGCTTATCAATCGTTATTTGCACCACATCATCTTTCATTCCGCCAACGGAGACAGAGTTAACGCCATTTATTTTATTTAATTCAGGAATCACATCTTGTTCTAATAACTTTTGCAAATCCACATCTTTTTTCGCAAATAAAGAGATGTTCAAAATGGGGGATGAACCAGTCGAAAAACGATTAATTTTTGTTTGAACATGATCAGGAAGTTTTGTATCTTTTATTAATGCATCGACTTGCCGTTCCATTTCATCCATATCGGTATGAAACGGAAACTCAAGGTTGATGATCGCAATGCTTTCAAACGAAGAGCTCTGCATTTTTTTCATTCCCTCAAGGGACTTAAACTTTTCCTCCAACTTCGAAGTGACCTGTTCATTTATGTCTTCAGGGGATGCTCCCGGGTAAACGACTTCAATCGATAGCTGTGGAAACTCAATATTCGGCTGCAAATCCATTTTCAAAGAGGAGAATGAATACAAACCTCCAAGAACAAGAAGAAAAGAAATAATAAATACGGCTACCGCATTTTTCAAGCTAAACTTCGTTAAAAAATTCATGCTTTTCCACCCTTTCCATTTGATTTGCGCCGCAATGCGATGAATGTGACAACAGCTCCCAAAACAGCAAGATAAACTGGCATATATTTCATCCATTTAAGCCAGACGGGGCGGTCAAATAAAAAATGCGCCGCAATGGCGATGATTTCTGATAGAACAATTCCGCCAATGAATCCAGTTATGAAGGCGATAATCATCGCCAAAAATATCTTCTTCACTCCGCTACCCCTCCCTCATTAGATCGGAAACGCCACTGTCCAGCCTGCTTCGCCACGATCCAAGAAATGGAAAATATGATGAGGGCAATGACAGGGTGAAGCGCCGCTGCACTTTTCATATTGGCGGTAAAGTACTGAGCAAAGATGAGCCCCAATAGCCCCGCGCTCTGCCAGCGCAACGTCTTTGGAAGCCGGCCGGCAAACGCAAAGATAAGCATGAGTATCGGCAATATCTCAAATAAATGCACAAAAACGATATGTTTCGTCCAATACATTGGATTAGAAAAGATGGCCATCCCCGCAAGGAACGTCTGGATCACAATGCAAGCAACAAGCCCCCATGCTAGGCCAGTGAAAATAAATCGGGAAACTCGAACACTTGTATTTACACGCTTTTCCTTATCCATTATCATCCCCTCCGTTCATTTCTCCATCTCCACTCCCCATATCTGTCAGCCATTCCGTTTACGCAGGAACAGCATGAGCGCGATTCCCGCACCGGCAACTGGCAACAAAAGAATGAGAGAGCCAAATGATACCCCAAACAATTGGAAGCTAGTATCGACAATGGCGATGGATAATACGAATCCACCAATCAATCCTCCAAGTAAAACCAACATCACCAAAATCGTTTTCTTCATTCCAATCATCCTTTCTTATGTTTTGGACGAACAGAATCGTTAGTCTGGAAAATTGCCCGATTTTGTCCCGACCCGGAACGGTGTCGTAACACCTTCATAGTTCACCATCATGCTCATCCCGGCAGCCGCGTGATTTAAATTGTGGCAATGCTCCATCCATAAACCCGGGTTATTCGCTTGAAAAGCGATTTCATAGACATCTCCCTGAAATAGCAAGACACTATCCGCGTAAATAGGGCTTCCTGATAAAGGCTTTCCGTTTTTCGTCAAAATCTTAAAAATATGCCCGTGTAAATGCATCGGATGCTCTGCACCTAATTTATGCTCAATGCGCACTTTGACCCATTCCCCCTCTTTCACGATGATCGGTGGAATGTCGTGAAACCTTTTTCCATTGATGTCGACAGGGCCTAGCACTAAATCGTACGTGCGGTCAAAATGCATATCAGGCGATATTCCATCTTCCTTTGGTGTGCCGTACGTAGTGAAATCGAAAATTTTTGCGTGTTTACTTAATTTTTTCGGTGCTCTTCCTTTCCCGAGAGAAATCGTCCAATCTTTCTGTTTTTTGCTGTATACCCGCACTTGACCGTTATCAGGCATGGTGAACAGGATATCATACCGTTGTCCACCCCCAATTGGTATCCATTCGTTTTGGATGACATCCGGCTCATTCAAATCATGCCCGTCAATCGAAACAACCTGAAAAGAAGCCCCGGCCACTCCCATCCACTGGACGCGGTTATAAGCGTTAATAAGGCGCAGGCGTACCGTTTCTCCCGGTGTTGCCTCCAGTTTCAGACCACCTTCTTGTCCGTTTGTCAAATATTCGTTTTCTCCTAATCTCTGTAAAATCACAGCATAGTCTCGGTCATAGTGGAACGTCTTCTCCTTCGGTTCGACAATCAAGCGGCCAATTAATCCACGCTTTACTTGCTCTGAACTTAGCTGATGGGAATGATACCAATAGGTTCCCGGATGTTTGGCGACAAACTCATACGTATATTGCTCGCCCGGCCGTACAACATCCTGTGTCACGCCGGGCACTCCATCCTGCGAACAAGGGAGGACGACGCCATGCCAATGAATGGTGACACCTTCTTCAATATTTTTGTTTGTCAGCTTGACGACCACCCGATCTCCTTCACGAACCCGCAACTCTGGTCCCGGCGTAGTTCCATTAAACGTCCATGCTTTTACCATTTTTCCGCTTTTTAATCTGACGAACGTTTTAGCTGCCGTTAAATCAAACGATTTCACGGGAGCATTCGAGGGCGGTTCCGTTAAATTCGAACAAGAGACAGCGTTTCCTCCTCCCATGGAATTCTCTTTTTGATGATGTGTGTGCTCCCATATTGATTTCATCTGGATATTTTCCACAAGCCCCCATGGTGCTTATGAAAATCAATAGCAATAGCGTCCTTGCCATGTTTCTAACTTGGATTAAGTTGCTTCTCATCCTCGTTCTTCCTTTCCCATATGGGCTTTGAGCCGCTACGGTCTCATCCTACCCTACCAAGACAATGTTGCAAACTTATGACGAACCTTTACGGGTTTGATGAATTTTTCCTAAATCGATGAAGATGGGGCTATAATGGAGAGAGAATGAGATGAAAGGAAGGAGGAAGAGGATGTCACATACATTGCTGTTGGTGGATGACGAGGAAAAAGTGCTCGAATTTATGGAGCCATTTCTGCGACAAGAAGGATTTGAAATCGTCACCGCTAAAACAGGAAAAGAAGCGCTACAAAAAGCAAAAGAAGTAAAGCCATCCCTTGTGGTGCTTGACTGGATGCTTCCAGAAATGAGCGGGATTGAAGTATGCCGCAAACTGCGAAAAACAAGCCGCGTCGGCATTATTATGGTAACGGCGAGAACAGACGAAACGGATAAAATTATCGGGTTGGAAGTCGGTGCCGATGATTATATAACCAAACCTTTTTCCTTACGGGAACTAGCAGCTCGCATCCGCTCGGTATTGCGGCGAATAGAGGGGCAAGAAAATCAGGAGGAAATGATGCAGCGGGGCGAATTGACGATTTCCGAAGCACAATGCCGCGTATGGAAACGAGGAAAAGAAATCCCCCTGACGCCAACCGAGTTTAAATTATTGCTGACCCTAGCCGCCAAACCAGGCGTTGTATATAGCCGCCTACAGTTATTGCAAAACGCCTTGGAAGATGACTTTTTAAATGATGAGCGGACCGTAGACGCCCATATTAGCCGCCTTCGCAAAAAAATTGAAGACGATCCTTCCAATCCTGTTTACATCCAAACAGTCTATGGATTTGGCTATCGGTTCGGTGAACGAGGATGAGCATCAGACGCAAGCTGTTTCTTTCCATGGCAGCCTTTATTATCGGAATGGGGGTCATATTTGCTTTATTGACCAAGGTTGTGGTCAAGGATATACTCGACGTTATGTTGCGTGTAGACAGAAGCAAAGAAATCGAGGAATTGTCCAGCGTTTTTGCCGATTACTATGAAAAACACTATCATTCTTGGAACGGTGTAAAGCGCATCCATATCGACACAGACATCGGAAAAAGACACGAAGAGGTCAGTTTCGTGCTCTTGTCGCCGGAGCGAAAACGGCTATATTCCGCGGGGGATACACGCCACGAATGGGTCATAGGATTAGGCATTCCAAGTAAAGTGCAAGTAAATGGAAAAACCGTCGCTTTTTTGTATTATTACGACCGCGAAGTCGGCAATATGTCGAAATTGCGGATGGGAATTACTAGTTCTGTCACTACGCTATTATTGTTTAGCGCCGTCGTTTTTGTGCTTCTTTCCCTTTTGGTCGCATTTTGGCTGTCGAAACGGCTCACTGCGCCGCTAGGCCTGCTTATTCCCGCGATCGACCGTTTAGGGAAAGGCGAATTCGGTGTCCAAGTGCCTGTCGTCACAAACGATGAATACGGAAAAGTCGCGCAAACGTTCAACGAGATGTCGAAGCAGCTGCAGCGCGCCGAAGAAGCTCGCAAACATTTAGTTGCCGACGTTGCGCATGAACTTCGGACACCATTAACAATCATTCGCGGCAAGCTTGATTGGATTCAACAAAGCGGCCGTTCGATTGAGCCAGAGAGTTTACTGCCTTTGCAAGATGAATTGATTCGGCTGACCCGTCTTGTGGACGATCTTCATCATCTATCGCTCGCTGAAGCGGGAAAGCTCCCGCTTGAACGCAAACCGACAGATATGTACACGCTTTTGCAACAGATGATCGAGCGAGTCACACCAAGCGCGGAGGAAAAAAACATCCATATCCATATGACTTGTTCTACGGACAAAACAACGATTCCCGTCGACCCGCACCGCATCACGCAAGTGTTTCTTAACTTGCTTGTCAATGCGATCCGCTATACCCCTGAAGGAGGAGCGGTGAAAGTAACGATCGATGAAGAAACAACCATATTGCGAATTGCGGTTGCGGATACAGGCATCGGCATCGCACCGGAGCACTTGCCGTTGTTGTTTAATCGCTTTTACCGCACCGATGAGGCAAGAACGCGCAATCGGGGCGGAACGGGACTGGGGCTGGCGATTGCCAAAGAATTCATATTGGCCCACGATGGTACGATCGATGTAGAAAGCACCCCTGGGCAAGGAACAACCTTTATCGTCAAGCTGCCTTACTAACCGTTACCCTGCCTTCTTGTGATATAATCAAACAGGAAAGCAAATTCCAAAGGAGGAAACGCATATGAGCCGCGCAAAACAATTTACGCAATATTTTTTGTCCCATCGCAATGTCACGGTCGAATTAATCAACAAAATCGAAGAAAAGCATTATGACTACAAACCGACACCAACATCGATGCCAGCAAAAGATTTAGCCACCCATATTCTTTTCAGCTTTTATAAATTTGCCAACACCGCCAAACATGGAGATCCGACGCTATTTACACAAAAAATCGAAGAGACAGAGACCAATTTGCAAAAACTTGCGGAAACATATACAGAAAAAACGAAGCAATTACTGGAATCCCTTACCGATGAAGATTTCGAGCGCGTTTTAGATCTCACGAACGTATTTGGCGCGAAAATCCCAGCAGCGCAATTTTTGCAAATGGCAATGGATCATGAAATCCACCATAAAGGCCAGCTGTTCGTATACGTCCGCGAAATGGGGCATACCGACTTGCCATTGTTTGTCCAACGCGGATAATGAAACAACCAGACGGTTTTCCGTCTGGTTGTTTTTTGTACGTTCGCCTATTGTATTTGGCAGCTGCCGTCTGTGCATTGTCCGCCTCCATCCGATGCCAGCGGCTGCAATGGCGAGTTAGCGTTTTCCTCTTCCCATACTTTTTTAAGCGCCTGCATAAACACTTCCGTCGGCTGCGCACCGGAAATCGCATATTTTCGATTCAGCACAAAGAACGGCACGCCGCGGACGCCAAAACGGGCGGCCTCCGCCTCATCCTTTCTCACTTCATCGCTATAGCGATCGCTTTCGAGAACTTGTTTCACTTCGTCTTGATCCAGCCCTACTTCGGTAGCCAGCTCGATGAGCACATCATGGTCGCTAATCCGTTTCGAATCGGTAAAATACGCTTGGAACAGCCGCTCCGTCATTTCTGGAAGTTTTCCCCGCTCTTTGGCATATTTGGCAAGGCGGTGGGCGTCAAACGTATTCGTCGGCTTCATCGTGTCAAAGCGGAACGTCAGCCCGACGGACTCTGCCTGTCTGCCAATATCGGCATTGGCCCTTTTCGCCTCTTCAACCGAAATGCCGTATTTTTTCGCGATGATTTCGTGGATCGTCATATCATAATGCTTTTTTGCGTTTGGGTCCAGCTCAAAGCTGCGGAATACAACTTCGACTTGGTCTTTATGCGGAAACTGCTCAAGCGCTTTTTCCAAGCGGCGCTTCCCTATATAGCAAAATGGGCAGACAAAATCGGACCAAACCTCTATTTTCATCGTATATGCACCTCGGTTTAGGCTCTCCGTTGCATAAACAACAAGAAAGCAAAATTTATGTTTCCGTCTTATTATAGCGAATCGAGATGCCGATATTCAAATAAATGAACTCGACATGCATAAAGGAAATGCTACTCATCGTCATTACTTTGTAATGCGAAACTTCTTATTGAGCATCCATGTCACAGCTAATACAAGCAATCCAAAAAGGATCCGAACCATTCCTCCCGCTTCGATACGGTAACCAAATTCAGGGACAAGCCTTTCCACTAGGACAAACATACCGATGACAATGCAAAAAACAAACGAGACAATCAAAAAATCCTTTACCTTGTTACCAAAGATACTCGAAACATCGCGGAAAACGTATTTTCTAACCGAGAGCATAACGAGAGCAACCACTAACAAAATAATAGCAAGGTCAATAACAAAAAGAACAAACGCTTTCCCGAGATAAACAGTATCATCCACATCTGTAAACAGCTCTGCTACCAGTTCTACTGCACCTGTCGCCAAGGCAATGAGAGCGAATAAGCGGATCATTAAATAACCAATAAAAGCATATATATTTCTCTTTTTTTCCTTTGGCAGCTGACAAATCAGTTCATCGCAATATGCCTTTGCATCTTTGCCAAATACATCTTCCGCGCTTTTGCCATGCTTCTGCGCCTCCAATAAATGGTCTAACAATTCCATTAGCAGCTCTTCGCTTTGCTGTTCCGATAACATTAAGTGGGAGCGGATATAAACAAGCATATTTTCATAGTAGTTTCGATTATGTTCATTCAACTGTTTACGCTTTTCATTATTAAGCGCAATCAAATCTTTCGCGTTCATTCCATGTTTCCCCCTCTCAAGATTTTCTCGACTGGATTGCGAATGCTCTCCCACTCGGTGATGAAGTCTTGCAGTGCTTCCTCCCCTTTTTCTGTCAGATGATAATACTTCCGCTTCGGTCCTGAGGGGGAATCGTGCATTTCCCCCTTAATCAACCCCGCTTTTTGCAGGCGAAGCAACAGCGGGTAAATGGAACCTTCGCTTACGTCATTAAGGCCAAATTCCTGCAACTTTACCGACAGTTCATAACCGTACACAGATTCCTTTTTGATAATGGCTAAAATACATCCTTCTAACACTCCTTTTAACAACTGGCTTCTTAGCGACATATTTCCAACTCCTTATATATCTTGCAATACAAGATAGTTAAAGAAAGAAAATGTATCTTGCAATGCAAGATACTTATGCATTCATTATATAGACATTTCCAACCGATTTCAACTAAAACAGGCAAACAGCTACTGATCCCGCTTCCTTCTTATCGTCCATGAGCTAGCAAGCTCCCACATTCCTTCATGACTGTTGTCCATTATAGAAAACATAAAAAACATCTTTTTATCAAAAAATGTCGAAAAAAGAGGAATTTTGCCGTATAATATTATATTAGGCATAAATGACTAGTCTATTATTCCTAACAAGAAAAGATAAATCATTTTCGTCATCAAAGTTAGGAGGAATGGCATGCCAGATGAAAATAGAATAGTTTTTACAGGAAGCTATACTTTTAGATGACATTATATGCAATAAAAGGTTTTATCACGTATTCCAGCCGGTTTACGCGCTAAAAGTAAAAGATTGGCGTGTATTCACATATGGTACTTTATTGCGCTGTGAGTTTTTTCGAATTCTGAGTTACTTTTTCAATTGGCCATGAAACAAAACAGGTTGTATGAATTAGATATTTTTTTGATTAATCACGCTTTAACTTCATTTCACATGCAATCTATCCCATTGTTTATCAACGTTTATCCTTCGACAATCGTTCATCCGGCATTTCCCGATTTTCTGCGGAAACTAAAGCCGATACGTTCTTCCCGCCAACATATTGTGCTGGAAATCAATGAACCGGAAAAAATATCCGACATCGGTTTACTAAAAAAAGCGATACGTTTTTTAAGAACTGGCGGTTTTTCCGTCGCTCTTGATGACATCGGCAAAGTGGAGTTTTCCCTACATACCGTAACAGAGCTTGAACCGGACTTTATGAAGCTAGACCGATATTATTCTGCCGAGTTATCCATTTTCGTAAAAAAAACAAAACGGATTCAAATGTTTTTAAACTTTTGCAAGCAAAAAAACATTTATTTAGTTCTAAAAGGAATAGAAGAGCCAAAAGATTTAGCAATGGCTAGAAAATTAGGCGTTCATTGAGGGTAAGGATATCTACTAGGAAAACCGTTGCCAATCAAGAATTTCTGACTACTATGTAAAGGAGAAAAATGAATAATGAGCTATAAGTTCATATATATATTTATTTTCGCATCGTTCATCACAACGTTAGTAATTAACTACTATTTTTCTTTCCCATCGCTATGGATGCTTCTTTTAATTCCTAGCGTCGCGATTATATTTTTATCGCCGACATGGAAAACAACGATCATTGTCGGGATATTAGGGATCATTCTTATCACGGTCTCCGAATTTTTGTTTTATCAAGGAAAAATGTTATATGAAGACGAAGTTTCCCTCATTATGACGGGAATATTAGAATGGATCATCTTTATGATTATCTCCTTTTTTCAAATAAAGACAGCAAAATTGATCATCAAACTGGGGAATTTTGCGTTAACCGATCCGCTTACTGGAATCTACAATCGCCGATATTTGGAATTATATATGGAAAAAATAATCCCTTTATCCCAGGAACAAGAACAAGCAATGACATTAATCATGTTTGACATCGATCATTTTAAAAAAATTAATGACACATACGGTCATCACGCGGGAGATATCGTGTTGAAAAAAATAGTTCGAGTGATAAAAGGGGTTATTCGCGACTCTGACGTATTTGTTAGAATGGGCGGCGAAGAGTTTATCATTCTTTTGCCGAACTGTTCATTAGAACATGGAATCAAATTCGCTGAACGGATCCGCACAACGGTGGAAAACACGAAATTTATTTATAAAGGAATCCGCATATTTGTAACGATCAGCATTGGCGTTACCGAATATACCGAAGGGCAAGATTTGAAGAAATTTTTAGACAAGGCGGATCAAGCGTTGTACAAAGCAAAAGAGACGGGCAGAAATAAGGTGGTAGGACTAAATAACTCGATAGCATTCCAAAACTAAAAAACAGTCCGATCACTTGAAAAATTGATGAAATGTCGCGTACCAGCAAGCTCATGTTGTATCACTGAAATATAAAAAGGAAGTAATAAATCTTCCCGCGCAGAAACATTTATTACTTCCTTTTCTTGCCGAAAAAATCAAAGCGAACGGCTCTTTCTCGTATTTCAATCCTTTTGTCGCTTCGCATATGTCCATTCCATAAAAAAGCAAGCCCCAAAATCCGGACTTGCGAACTTTGTCGTCATACTTGAAAAACCCGCAATTGTTCGGGCAGATTCTACAGCCGCTTACACTCCATGCTCCGCTTGCAGACGATATTGCGTTGAACTCCCCGTGGAAAAGTGCGTTTCTCATGTTTTTTCACCACCGCTTATAGTACAACCACTCATTGTGAAGAAGCCTTAACACGATTTTAAATCGTCTGCAAAGCCTGCCACACATCCGCTTTCAGGTCATCGATATGCTCGAGGCCAACCGAGAATCTCACGAAATTGGCCGGAATGCCAGCGGTCCGCATTTGCTCCTCGGTCATCACTCCTTCCCACATTGCTGCTGTATGTACCACAAGGGAATCGACTCCTCCCAGACTCACTGCATTAGGCGGCAGTTTTAACGCGGAAACAAACCGCTGAGTTTCTTCATAACCACCTTTGATGGCAAAGGCAATGACCGCCCCGAACCCTCGCATTTGCCGTTTTGCCAATTCGTGTTGTGGATGGCTAGGAAGGCCAGGATAATACACCCGCTCTACCTGCGGCTGCTCCTCCAAAAATTCAGCCAAAGCTAAAGCGTTGGCGTTAATGCGTTCCATTCGTATCGGAAGCGTACGCAGACCGCGCAATAATAACCATGCATCCATTGGCGAAAGGACCGAACCAATGGAAATATGCGTATGCCAAATACGCTCAGCTAGCTCCTCGCTCGTGCAGATGACACCGGCCGTCAAATCATGGTGTCCCCCCAAATATTTTGTTGCGCTGTGAATAACGATATCGACACCGAAATCGTGAGGACGCTGATTGATCGGCGACGCAAACGTGTTATCAGCCACAACGATAATTCCTTGCGGACGCGCCAATTCCACCACCGCAGCCAAATCCGTCAACACTAAAGTCGGATTGGCTGGCGTCTCCACCATGATGAGCTTTGTGTTAGGCCGTATCGCTTCCGCAAAAGCGTTGATGTCCGATTGTTCGACCAGAGTCACTTCCACTCCAAATCGCGGCAACATCTCATCCATGATCTTGGCGGTGCTCATATAGTGCCGAGTCTGTGCGATCACATGATCTCCTGCACTAACTAAAGCTAAAATGGTCGTAGCGATTGCCCCCATCCCGGAACCAGTGACAAGCGCGGTTTCAGTGCCTTCCAGCTCAGCCATAATCCTTGCGACACGCTCATATAATGGGTTCCCATAACGTGTGTAATACCGTGGATGCCGGGGGGTTCCCGCCATTTCCGCAAATTCGCGGGAATTATGCGCACGAAACGTGGCTGTGTAATAAATTGGCGGAGCCACCCCTCCATCGTCCGCTACCCAATCGTCTCCATGTACGACCAATGTTTCCGTTCGTAGCCCTTCAAGATTCCGCGCTTCGCGATGATCACGTCTATTCATCTACTCTCTCTCCTTTACTTTTCTGGATAAGGGATCTTGGTAAAAAATTAGTGCCGTCCATTAGGCTCGCATGGATCTTCCCATCAATTAACAGAACCTTAATTTATTTCAGAATTTAATACATATTATATAATTTTTCTCAAAAAAAAGTAAACCCATCGTTATAGATGGATTAAGACAGGGATTGGCGGTATATTTTCCCTTTCCCTGTTGTTTGCAAATGTGTTTCCCTGCCTGCAGCGCCATCTACTTAAGTAAAAGCTTATGGAGTTTGTGGCAATAGCAACAAAAGCAGGGAATTGCCCTGCTTTTGTTCACATTATTTTTTGTTTTTATCCGCAAAGACTGCCATAGCATCGCGCATAAACTTCGCTAATCCTTCCCCAAATTGGTCGATGTTTTTGGTGAAGCGTGCATCATCCACGTACATTTGCCCTAATCCTTTGAACGCTTCGAGCGAGTAATTGCCGAAGTTATTGTTCAAAAAATCATACCATTCTTTAATTGCCGCTTGCGCCTCTTCTGATTCAGGAGAGCCATGGCGAAGGGCCGCAAGTTTTTGATAGATCGAATTCATTGCTTTAACCATAGCTTCTTGTTCTTCTTTAGACATGTTCCTTAATTTGGCGTTCGCATTGTCGACAGCTTCATCTCCCCAGAGTTTACGGGCTTCTTGTTCGTATGGATTATGACGAAAATCAAAGCCTTCAAACTTCTCTTTGTTCGTCATTTGAATTTCTCCTTTCATATGCTGAATGGTCTTATCAATCGTAGCAATCATTTTATCGAGCCGCCTGCGTTTCTCCAGCAGCATTTTTCGCTGCAGCACCAACGCCTCATATCGATCAAACGAAGGACTATTGATAATTTCTTTGACTTTTTTTAAAGGGAAGCCAAGCTCTTTGAAAAATAAGATTTGTTGCAATTTCTCAAGGTCATCATCTGTATAAAGGCGATAACCGGACTCGGTTGTCTTCTCTGGGGTTAATAGCCCGATTTCATCATAATAATGCAGTGTGCGCACACTAATGCCAACTAAATCCGCCACTTCTTTCACTTTCATTGCCATCATTTCGGCCTCCCTTCAACATTCACTATAAAGTATCACGTGGCGTGAGAGTCAACATATGTTTTGAAAAATATTGCATTCGATGCACAAAATATGCATAACACCGTTCAGAGATCCGAACGGTGTTAACTAAACAAAGCCATCTGTAAACGCAAAATGACCTTATTTTTTTCCAATTAAAACATCTAGATCGATGGTTATTTCGGATAAATTCATGTTTAACAATGCCTCTATCTTTTCCGCTGTTGCAGACCATGATAAAGGAGTCATGCGAATCAACGGTGGAATCAGCGCTTTACTCAAAGAAACACTGTAACACAACCGAAACATGTCCACAGTTTCAAAGTTAGCATTAAATCTTCGAACTATCTTTTGATTAGAATAAGACTGCTTTTCTGGTTCATCAAAGAAAACTTCCCTTAGTTCTTTCAGATAATCACTTCGAGGAATCACTTTTATGACGATGCCGTTGTCATTCAGCAGTCTTTGGAATTCTTTATAGTTTGCTGGCGACAGGATGTTAAGGATTACGTCAAATGTGTTGCTCCTAAAAGGGCTGTGTGCAAGATCAGCGACGCACCAAATCATGTTTGAATGATGCTTAGCTGCTACCAAAATACCCTCTTTCGCTATATCAATCCCCACTCCCAATACTTCACCGGTGGAATGAGAACTGATTTTCTGCTTGATCCTGGATAAATGCGATCCCTCTCCGCATCCTGTGTCTAGTATTTTTACCGTTTCTTCCTCTAAACGCACTTCATTTTTTATCCATTCACTAACCATCTTGTATAACGGTTCAAAAAATCCACTTTCAGCAATAATCTTACGTGATTCAAATAATTCTTTATCGTACCTCGTTGCGAGAGAACGAGTCATCAAATTTACATATCCCTGCTTGGCGATATCAAAAGTATGGTTGTTAGAGCAAATTAAACTTTTCAAGTCCACGATTCCCATAGGAGACGAACAAATTGGACATTGGAAAATCTTTTCAAATTTATTTATCAGTTTGGCGCATATGATTTTTTTGCTCATTTTAACAATGCCCCCACCTTTTATAATAATTAGTTATTTTTGTGCTTTTTGGCTTTTGGCCAGTACGGACGTTGGACATACTGGACCATCGTATGGAAAACGATCCCCCACTGAATTTCATTCAGCAAACAAATGGCTATATTTCGGTTGACGCCGAGATTTCGAACCAAACGGGTTATTTGCGGAGGAGTAAACACTCCTTTCAACGCTTCGTACAATGGCAGTTGCGGATATTTCAAAGCATATTCAGCCAACCCTAAAAAACTGTCATGATATTTGTATGGAATGCTAGGTTTCTTTTTCCTCCGTATGATTAAGATGGCGGAATCTACCTTTGGTGGAGGGGAAAAGTTTTCACGAGAAATTTCTCTTACATATCCTAAATCAAACCACATTCGCCACTTTAAAATAAGCGGATTCGTAATGGGATAAGAAGTGAAACGCTTAGCTGCTCCTTTTTCCATCACTAACACGGCTCTTTGTAATGAATTAGCAGGTTGATGAAGAAGCATTTTCATAATTGGCGTCGTAATAGCATATGGGATGCCAGCTACGACAATAAAAGGTTCTTTAGGAAGACGAAGCTTTAAAATATCTTGTTGAATAACTTTAATATTAGGATAAGCTTCCGCTTTTTTCTTAAGAATCTCTACAAAGCGAGGGTCATACTCTACAGCGATAACCTTTCCTGCTTTTTCTGCCACCGGAAACGTCAGTGCTCCTTTTCCCGCTCCAAGATCCAATACGGTGTCATTAGAAGTCAAATTTGCCATTTGAATTAAGTCATTAATGATCCGCTTGTTATGCAAAAGATGTTGACCAGAAAAATTAGGCCACTCTATATATTTGCGAATCTTACGATTACGTTTATTTTGTTTTTTCATATAGATCCTCCATTACTTTGACAAAATAAAAAAACACAGGCGATCTGCCTGTGTTTCAGTAAAGGAATATGGACCTATCTAAGAAACCAAAAAGGATCAGTGATTTTCAGAAGAAAACGACGATTCTTTTCCCGGTCACAATTCTGGCCTTCCAATAAAGAATGGCATACTTAACTAAACCCTACCCACACGTCATGAAATTACAGCAAAAAAGGCAACCGAATTGCGATGTGGATAAGAATACCAAGAAACATTCCTTATCGAATATTTTTTAAAGAAAAACAAAAAAAGAGGGCAGATTCGCCCCCCTATTTTTCATATTATCATAAAACAACAGGTTTCCTTAAAAATAGGCAGACCAATCCCATTTACTCTACACACAGGCAGAGCCTTTGAACGTATTCAATTACCCGTTCAAAGCTTGGGATCGAAGTCTGATAAATGTCACAAGGAAACCCTCCATTTTCAAAATTCGATAAGTAGTATAACATAATCATTAACTTATAATCAACAGGAAAAAATTCATCCCATAAAACTGTTATTAAAGCAAAAAAGGCTCATCTTTCGAATTTTAAAATCTTTTGATTCTCTCTCTGCTTAGCGGGCTTCCGTGAAAAAATAACAGGGGAACGCATATTTGCATATCCGCTCTCCCCGTAATCCGTGAAGACTTTCATTATTGGCTCTATTACACAACCAAACACACTTATCGAGTGGATAACTGACTCCCATCTATCCAGCACTGTGAGATTGCTCTTCACGTAACCTTCATAAAAAACAAACCTGGAAGTACAGTGAAAAAATCCGTTTTTTATTTCATCATTTGTTTAATGAACTCCTGATTTTGTTTTTTAAAGATTTCGTTATGCGAAGAAACCATTCCAAATGGATCAGCCGCAGGCTCAATAAACCGTTTGGCGCTATTGACCGCATTTGCTGCGTCTTGAAAAGCACCGATGATTAAATTTAACTTTCCGTCATATTTCAAAATATCGCCAGCCGCATAGAGCCCGGGTACGGAGGACTCACAATTCGCGTTGCCTGCAATATAATCATTATCGGCCATTTTAATATCTAACTCACTATTTTCAAGTAATGACGTATCACGTTCATAACCGTGATTGACAATCACTTCATCCACCGGCAAATATATAACCTCTCCCGTTTCATGGTTTGTCAGCTCGACACGTTCAATGACTTCATGATTCGCACTGGCGATTAATTTGGTAATCGACGTATTAAAATAGCAAACAGCTGAACTATTCAATAATTGCGTTACCTGTGATTCATGACCTTTTAACGCTTCATTTCGATAGGTTAAATACACTTTTTTCGCAATCGGCACTAATTCATTCGCCCAATCTATAGCAGAGTTTCCGCCGCCAGAAATGATCACGGTTTTATCTTTAAAACGCTTTAACGATTCCACCGTATAATGTAAATTCGTTGCCTCAAATTTTTCTGCCCCTTCTATCTCTAGCTTTTTCGGCTTTAATATACCGCTTCCTACCGCCACAATCACTGTTTTCGAAAAATGCTGCTGTCCGGAAGCCGTCGATAACACAAAAATGCCATCATTCTGACGCTTAATGGACACTACCTTTTCATTTAATACGACCGTAGGATGAAACGTTAAACCTTGCTTTATTAACTGTTGCCTTAACTGTTCTCCTGTAATGGGCGCATGCCCTCCCACATCCCAAATTATTTTTTCTGGATAGACATGCAGTTTCCCGCCTAATTGCGGCTGATATTCAATCAGCTTTGTCTTCATCTTCCGCAGCCCGCTATAGAAAGCAGCGTAAAGTCCCGCTGGCCCTCCGCCAATGATCGTCACATCATACAGTTCTTCCCGTTCCATCGGCTTCACCTCACACAGCAATCATCAACGATTATCATTCTCAATAAAATATATCGCTTTTTCTGCTCATTTACAATATGATTATTGACAATCTGAACAAATTTCTTTACATTGTATAGTGTATTGCAATGATAATGATTATCGTTATTAACCGTTTTTTTCAAGGACAGGAGGTGAAATCCATGGTTCGCCTGTACACAAAGGACTTAAATATTGGCTATCATGAACATTTAATTGTGAAAAATTTAAACATCGAAATTCCCGATCAAAAAATCACAGCCATTATCGGACCGAATGGCTGCGGCAAGTCTACCCTCTTAAAAACATTGACGCGAATCATTGCGCCTCAATCAGGAACAGTCGTTTTAGATGGCAAACAAATCTTCAATGAAAATACAAAAGTCCTTGCAAGAAAGATGGCGATTCTTCCCCAAACACCGGAAAGTCCAGGCGGGCTGACGGTCGGAGAACTGGTCTCCTATGGCCGCTTTCCTTACCAAAAAGGATTCGGACACTTAACAAAAAAAGATTATGAAGTCATTGATTGGGCGCTTGAAGTAACAGGGACGATCGAGTTTAAATACCGCCCTGTCGACTCGCTGTCTGGCGGGCAACGCCAGCGTGTGTGGATCGCCATGGCTCTTGCTCAAGAAACGGACATTATTTTCCTTGACGAACCGACTACCTATTTAGATATGGCCCATCAACTAGAAGTATTGGAGCTATTGCAAAAACTGAACGTTGAACAAGGCCGGACGATCGTCATGGTTCTCCATGATTTAAACCAAGCAGCCCGTTTTGCAGATTATATTATCGCTTTAAAAGACGGAAAAATTGTGAAAGCCGGAAATGGCGATGAAGTGATGACCCGTGATGTGCTTAAACAAGTATTTCATATTGATGCCGAAATTGGGCGAGACCCTCGGACGAACAAACCAATATGCCTGACATATCACTTACTGAAAGGAGAATAAAGAAATGAAAAAACTATTGATCCCCTTCATCGTGCTGATGGTACTAGTGATGAGCGCTTGCAGCGGCAAGACAACAGAAAATAAAGACAATTCCGCCGCAAAAGAAAAGAAACCAGAAACGATTACGTATCAATCTGAAAACGGACCAATCGAGGTTCCTGCCCATCCGAAACGTGTGGTCGTGCTGTCGTCCTTCGCCGGCCATGTGATGGCCTTAGGCGTCAACATCGTTGGTGTTGATCAATGGTCAAAAATGAATCCTCGCTTTCAAGACAAGCTGAAAAATGCCGAGGTAGTGTCTGACGAAGATATCGAAAAAATTATAGAACTAAAGCCGGATTTAATTATTGGTTTGTCCAACACGAAGAACGTCGATAAATTAAGCAAAATTGCTCCTACTGTCACGTATACGTACGGAAAATTAGATTACTTAACGCAATTCTTAGAAATCGGCAAACTGTTAAACAAAGAAAAAGAAGCAAAAGCTTGGATCGATGACTTTAAAAAACGGGCGCAAAAAGCCGGAGAAGAGATTAGAGCGAAAATTGGCGAAAATGCCACTGTTTCTGTCATCGAAAACTTCGATAAACAACTTTATGTTTTTGGAAATAATTGGGGTCGAGGTACTGAAATTCTTTATCAAGAAATGAAGTTAAAAATGCCTAAAAAAGTGGAAGAAATGGCGTTAAAACAAGGTTATTATGCACTGTCATTAGAGGCTCTTCCTCAGTTTGCTGGCGACTATTTAATCATTAGCAAAAATCCAGATGGCGACAATTCATTCCAGCAAACGGAAACGTACAAAAACCTTCCGGCAGTAAAAAATCACCGGGTATTTGAGGCAAATGCGAAAGAGTTCTATTTTAACGACCCGATCACATTAGAATACCAACTCGATTTCTTTAAAAAGCACTTTCTAGGTAAGTAAAACGGAGAAGACGAGGAATTCTTACGTTTAAGAATTCCTCGTTTAAGTGTCGAAAAGAAAAAGAAAAGAGAGGATAAACATGACGGCAAAAACGGAACGGTCTATCCCGTTTATCTATAAGTTCATTGTTGCCCTCTTTGCACTTGTCGGGATGTTTTTGATCGCTATGGTGCTAGGCGCGGCAAATACAACCATAAAAGATGTCTGGCTTGCCCTCGCTTCCCATGTAAAAAATGAGCAAATTTTGATTATTCGTGAGCTTCGCCTCCCACGTGAAATTGCTGCGATTTTTGTTGGAGCAGCATTAGCCACTGCCGGTTCGATAATGCAAGGAATCACGAGAAACCCGCTTGCTGATCCTGGCCTGCTTGGATTAACGGCTGGTGCCAATGCGGCATTGGCCGTTACAATGGCCTTCATTCCCTCGGCCAATTATTTCTACATCACGATTGCTTGTTTTATCGGAGCAGCTGTCGGATCGATGATGGTTTTCGGCATTGGCGCAATGAAAAAAGGAGGCTTTTCTCCTCTTCGAATTGTACTGGCCGGCTCTGCCGTTTCCACATTCCTATACGCGGTCGCAGAAGGGGTCGGCATTTATTTTAAAATTTCAAAAGATGTGTCGATGTGGACGGCAGGAGGATTTATTGGAACTTCATGGCATCAGCTTCAAGTCATCGTTCCCTTTATTGCAATAGGCATGCTCATTTCCCTCTTTCTCTCAAGACAGCTGACCATTCTTAGCCTAAATGAGGAAGTGGCAGTTGGGTTAGGGCAAAAGACGATGCAAATAAAAACAATCCTGTTCCTTGCCATTGTCCTGCTCGCTGGCGCTTCTGTGGCGCTTGCCGGAAATATGACGTTCGTCGGTTTAATGGTGCCTCATATTGTTCGGACAATGGTGGGAACGGATTACCGTTTTATTATACCAATGTCAGCAATTTTAGGAGCGACTTTGATGCTTTTGGCTGATACACTTGGCCGGACGATCAACGCACCGTATGAAACACCAGTGGCGGCAATCGTTGCGATCATGGGCCTGCCTTTCTTCCTGTTTATCGTGCATAAAGGGGGGAAATCACTCTCATGATTCAATCGGCGTTAATCAAAAAACAGCGGCGGATTCTAGTTATTTTACTGGTATTGATCATAGCAACAATGGTGATGGGGATGGGAACAGGTTATTCCTCCCTATCTTATGACCGGCTGATTCCCGTCCTTTTCGGCCAAGGCACGTTTAAAGAAGAATTTATTTTATTTTCCATCCGCCTGCCGCGGATTGTGATTACGCTTCTGGCCGGAATGTCCCTCGCGTTGTCGGGCGCTATTTTGCAAGGAATCACTCGAAACGATTTAGCTGATCCCGGCATTTTAGGCATTAATTCTGGCGCCGGCGTCGGAGTGGCGATGTTCTTTTTGTTTTTCCCTGTACAGTCGGATTCTTTTGCTTACTTGATTCCGCTTATCGCTTTTATTAGCGCTTTATTCACGGCTTGTTTCATTTATTTGCTATCGTATAAACGAAACGCAGGCCTTCAACCAGTAAAATTAGTGCTCGTCGGAGTTGGATTTTCCATGGCGCTTTCTGGGGCCATGATTGTACTCATTTCATCTGCCGAACGGACAAAAGTAGATTTTATCGCAAAATGGTTGGCTGGGAATATTTGGGGAGATGATTGGCCGTTTATATTGGCCATTCTTCCATGGTTAATTGTGCTTATACCGTTTACATTATACAAAGCAAACCGGTTGAATATATTAGAATTAAGTGAACCGGTGGCAATCGGGGTCGGATTAGAAATTCAAAAAGAGCGCATTTTATTGATAATCACTGCTGTTGCTCTAGCCGCTTCCGCCGTTTCAGTCACCGGAGGAATTTCCTTTATCGGACTCATGGCTCCGCATATCGCAAAGGCGTTAATAGGACCAAGAAACCAACTATTTATCCCGATCGCCATTCTGATTGGCGGATGGCTCTTATTATTTGCTGACACAATCGGGCGCAATATAGCAGGCGGTATTCCAGCAGGTATCATGGTCTCCTTAATCGGCGCGCCATATTTCATCTATTTATTACTGAGAAAATGATTTTCTGTCCGGATTTTATTCATAATAATAGTAATAAGTTTGCGATTTTGTTCTCGCCCGACTGTCCACTCGCCACGTGGCCATATGAATTCACACCAGCATGAGATATGGAAATCTTTGCTGCAACTTATATAAGCTTAACTTGACATCATTCAGAAGGATGTAGCAATATTTTCGGCTGTCGGAGACGGTAACTTGTCTTTGTCACAAGAACGTTGGCAAACAACCGAACAACCATCCGCTTAATGGACAAATGAATGAACCTAGAAGCGGTGTTGTTCGGTCACCGACATCCGGGAAAAGGACTTAGACCCTTAATGGACGAAATACTAGATTTGTTTTTACAATAACTTGTTCTACAAAAATATCCCCTTATAGTAGACAGTATGTCTCTGTCGTTTTCTGTCCACATGTAAGGAGATAATATCATATGATAGTTCCTATCAATTATGATGCTTCCCAACTCTGCGATTCTAGAATTATATGATCGTCACCAAACCAATTATTATTTTCTTCTCGATGCAAACCGCAAGGCGCGGCTGACCAAAGCTGGCAATACCGATACGTGGCCTTCCCCCTCAAATTCCTCGAACTCCACATATACTCCGCGATGGGCAAGAGCGGACAGGCGCTCGGCAAGCTCCTTTGCGTTATTACTTATACGGCTTTTATGGCTTCTCTCTAATTCTCCGACTGCCAGCAAAATGTCAACATTTAGCGTTTCTCGTTCCAAACGGGACACGAATTGTTGCTCCGCTTCGAGAAGAAATCGTTTGTTCCAATGAATGGATGGGCTTCCCGCAATATACGTCCGGAAGGCAGTCGGCTTGGTGAAAAGCACATGCAGCGCAAAAAGCCCACCAAGTGAATGCCCAAAGAGCGCTTGCCTTTCTCTGTCAATTTCGAACTCACATTCTATCTCCGGCTTCAATTCCTCTTCAATAAATTTTAAGAATGCTTCTGCCCCTCCCATTTCCGGCCACGCGGTTCCGTCAGGTCTGGCAGGCAGTTCGTCAACAGATGCCGGCATTGTAAAATCATAAAAACGGGCAGGGGCAAACGGCATTTCTGTCGGATAGCCAATGCCGACGATCACGGTTGGAACGACTCCCGTCTTGTCGGATCGACTCGCTTGCACACGCATCGCCTCCACCATCGTTCCGAATACGGCATTGGCATCTAGCAAATAGATAACCGGAAATCCCGAAGGAGGCGGCTCTCCATCAGGTCTGGCCACAAAAATTCGATATTCTCGGTTCCCAGCGCGCGAATACATCACGCGCTGTTCAGTCCGCGGTATAGTGAACTCGCGGACAGTAGTGTTCTTGACCATCATCGAAGCCTGTTCCGTTTTCTTGTAGGCCACCGCTAATTCCTCCTCTACATCTTATTTATTTGTGCGTGATGATTGTTGGCGGACAACCAACATTCGTAGGCAGAACATTTAACTCTCTGTTTCGTTCGAATACAACCATTTCACCGCTTCAGGGAATCGTTTGGAAAAAAATATGCGGTCATGCGGTGCGCCTTCTTCCAGCACAAACTGCAATCTTTCTCTGGTCAATCCGTTATTCAATAATATGGTGTAGGCTTCTTTCGTTTTTAAAACCATTTCTTTCTGGATGCTCTGCTTCTCGATTCCCTCTACGCTTCCCACATCCATATAAATTTTCAGTCCGGGATCGACGTTTTTCGATTGCATAAAATCGATGAAACCTTCGTACCAAAACGATCCTGATATCGAACCGATTTTCCCAAACACATTGGGGTACAAATAAGCAGCATAAATGGAAATCAGTCCTCCGAGCGACGCTCCGATCATTCCCGTTTGTTGCCGGCGACTGTCCGTCTTGTATTCTCTATCAATATAAGGTTTTAATTCTTCCACAAGAAACGAAAGATAGCGGAAGCCCTGCCCGCCAAAATCGGCATATTTATCGGATAAAGCTTTAGCATACCACGGCGTATATTCATCCAATCGATTTTTCGGCTCAATGCCAACCAGTAAAAGCTCTCCAAGTTCACCGTGAGCAAACATGCGTTCCAATCGCACCAAGGAATGGTTCTGGCGAGGATCGAATAAGTATCCACCATCCTGAACATAAACAACCGGGAATTTCGCTCTACTTGTTTCATAGGAGGGAGGGAGATAGATGAGAGTTCCCTTCCTTCAAAGGACTCCATAACTAATGTGCCGTTCATATCGCTCTCCTTAGATCCAATCATCAGGCTTGATCGAAGACAGTGATCAAATGAGCGGCAGGAATTCTTGGTTGTGCAGATGGAATTTTAGCAGGATATCCGATGTGAAGATTACCTACCACCTTTTCCCCAGGCTGAATTCCCATTGTTTCCCGAAAGATGGATTCATGTAACCATCCGTATGTCTCCCACACCATTCCGATTCCCCTTTCCCATGCTAATAAACTAAAGTTGTGGATAACGCAACTAGTCGACGCATAATCTTCTTCCCTGACAATCAGATTGGGGTCTTCCTTCATCAGAACAGTCAAAATCATCGGAATGGACATGATTTTGTTATAAAATTTTTGCCCAACTTCTTTCTTTTTTCCCGGGTCGGGTTCCTTGCTCTCTTTGATTTTCCGTACAGCTTCGGCGATCTTCCTGCGTCCTTCACCATATGTGAGAATGAAACGCCACGGTTGAGTCAGACGATGATTGGGTACCCAAATGGCGGTTTCCAGTAGTTCCATCACAAGTTCGGGAGATACGGGACGATCTTGGAAAACATGAATCGAGCGACGTTCTCGCAACAATTGGCTAAGTTCCATAACCATCCTCCATTTCACCTTATGAATAAGGCACTTTCTTCCTACACTCTTGTTTTAAACAACAAATACACGAAATAAGGGATACCAATAATGGAAACGACAACCCCGACAGGCAGTTCGACCGGGGAAAAGACGGTTTTGGCAATAAAATCGGAAATGATGACTAAAAGCATACCGATAGTTCCGCATACGGGAATGGCTCGATAATGATGAATGCCAACTAAACGTTTGGCAATGTGGGGGGCAATCAAACCGACAAACCCAATATTTCCAGACACGGATACACACGCGCTCACGATGCCGATGCTGCTTAAGAGCAGTACATTTTTTTCTTTTTCCGTGGAAACTCCTAAGCCTTTCGCACTGTCTTCCCCCAATTGAAGCAAGTCAAGAATATACGATTTTCTGATGATAATAGGAACTAAAATGACAAGCCACGGCAACATCGAAGCGATATATTGCCAATTGGCGTTCCAAATGCTTCCTGTAAGCCATACCGTCGCCATCTCGAAGTCTTGCGGATTCATTTTTAGGGATAAGTATAAAGACAAGGCCCCGAGCCCGGAACCTGCTGCGATCCCGACCAAGATCAGACCCTGGGGATCCAACCTCCCGTTCCGCCTAGCAAAAAAGTAAATCAGAACAGCAGTTCCCAATCCACCAATCCATCCAAACAACGGCATCGCCAAAATGGGCAGCCATCCACTTCCCGTTATTCGTCCCTCAAAGAAAAACATAAAAATGACAATCGCGGCTCCCGCTCCCGCATTAATGCCCAAAATCCCAGGATCAGCAAGCCCGTTTCTGCTTATCCCCTGTATCGCGGCTCCCGCAACGCCGAGACCGAACCCGACGAGTGCGGCAACCACAATGCGAGGCAACCGAAAGTCGAAAATGACCAGATCATGATCCGGAACGGGATCGATTCGCAATAGGGTCTTCAGCACGTCTATGACCGTCATGTCAAATACGCCATTCGTCAGACTGATATAAATTGCAACTAGCACAATCCCGACATTTATGAGCAGCACTGCCCAATAGCGTCCCGCCGAATTTTTAAGCATGTTTCCCTCCCCCTCTCTTGTAAATTAAATAGAGGAAGAAAGGCACCCCAATCAAGGAAGTGACGACCCCGATCGGTGTCTCAAACGGATAGTTTAAGAACCTGCTGAGAATATCGGAAAGCGCCAGAAAAATGGCTCCGAGAACGCCTGCGCAAGGAATAATCCACCGATAATCCACCCCAACCAAAAACCGGGTGATATGGGGAATGATCAGGCCCACAAATCCGATATTACCAGCCAAAGCAACGGAAATGCCGGTCAAAATGGCGACGCTGGCGACAGCCATCGCCTTGACCAGCATCGTTCGCTGCCCCAAGCTCACGGACACTTCCTCGCCCAATGAGATAATCGTGATCGATTTAGAAATAAAGAGCGCTATTGCGACTCCGACCAGCGCAAAAGGCACTGCAAGTTTGATCAGGCCGGGATCCATCTGGTGCAGACGGGCATTGTACCAAAAACTGACGTTTTGAGATACTTGAAAATAAGAAGCCATGGCGGCTGAAACGCTGCTCAAAAACGTTCCGATGATGGTGCCGATGATCGCCATTCGAACTGGAGACATTCCATTCGGCAAGAGTGACGCTAACCCGAAGACAATGCCTACAGCGAACAGCGAGCCAATAAGTGAATACATGATCATATCCAAAGAAGAAGCTCCCGGCGCCAAAATCATACAAAGTGTAATGGCAAAAACTGAGCCGTCAGAAACCCCCATAATAGAAGGAGATGCAAGATAGTTTCTTGTCATTCCTTGCATGATGGCCCCCGATATGGCTAGAAATGCTCCGATCAGAAGCGCTCCAATCGCCCTTGGCAGCCGGGAATGCATCACAATTTGATGGTTCACATTGCCCGGATCAAAGTGGAAAAACGCATCCCAAACCGTCGCCCAATCTATATTTTTCGCTCCATATAGAACAGATGAAATGATGGTAAATACTATCACAATCGGGGAGAGCCATAGTATGAAAGCTGGCAAACAAATCTTTGAGCGCATATTATGCTACCGCCTTGTTTTATTCATTGCCCAGCTTCTCCACAGCAGCTTTCAAGAAATTGATTTTACTCCATGCTGTACCGCCTTGCGCAAGCGGATCAACAACATTCACAAACACATTGTTATTTTTGACCGCATTGATGCTTTGCCAAATCGGATTGTTTTGCAAGTTTTTGAGTGCATTAGGCTGATCCTTGTTCTCGTCCTCCGAGAACTGCACAAAGATATAATCTGGATTCATTTCACTAAATTTTTCTAGAGAGATCATTTCTTGCGTTTGTGCGTTTTTGATCTCTTGTGGTGCTGTCAGTCCCAAATCCATGTACAGCGAAGGGTTGAAAAATACATCTTCTCGATAAATCATAATATTGCCACCTCTAATGCGGATCACAACAACTTTTTTATCTTTTAGCCGATCGCCTAACTTCGCTTTTGCCGCCGCGACATCAGCCTTATACTTTTGCAATATTTTCTCAGCAAGTTCTTGCTTGCCTGTCACTTCCGCAAGAAGGCGCAGGTTTGCTTCCCAATTTGTTGATATATGGGAAACCGGAATCGTCGGAGCGATTTTCTCCAATTTTTTGATAACATCCGGCGGGAATTTCGTAGTAGCAAAGATGACATCTGGTTTCAATTTCAGTATGGTTTCTATATTAGGCTGCGCTTTTTCTCCAATGGATACGGTGGAACCTGTAATTTCCTTGAACATGTCCGGAAACTTGCCGCCGACCGTGATGCCGCCAAGCGGTTTAACTCCTAGCACAAGCGCATCTTCCATCGTTTCCATACTGCCGGCGATCACAATTCTTTCCGCTTTTGCGGGAACCGTATAATCTTTTCCAAGGTAATGGATGGTTCTTGTTTCATTTGCGTCAGCTTTCTTCTCTTGTTCTGCCGTGCCGCTGCTTGTCGAGTTCCCTTCCGCAGCTTTGTCCGGTGCAGATGATTGTTTCGCACCGCAAGCTGTCAATATTAGAATGAGTAAAGCAATAAAACTAAAATAAAGCCATTTTCTTTTCATAATAGTTCTAAAGTCCTCCCCTCGACTCCTGCTATTGATAATGATTATCATTTATGATTATAAAATAGGATCTTTTTTCTGACCATAGACGGTATCCGGAATTCATTTTGGACAATCTCCAGAAAAAAGCTTTAATGACTCATCAATGATCCGGTCATGTGCATATGCAGAATATTCTACCCATGGATCTGAAGGAATCAAATAAACTTTATTGTTCCGAACCGCCTTCAGTTCCTGCCATGGCACGGAATATTGTAATGTTTTCCAAAAATCTAATGTTTCCTCTTCTTGTCGGATCAACAGAAGAAGGCGATCAGCGTCAATTTGGGTCAGCTGGTCAAGCGTGGTCTGCCGATCGTAAACTAAACGATCACCACGATACGCAGGAACCATCTGCAAATCACGATAAAATACCTCAGACATGCTACGATTGCAGTGAACATATAAATTTTGTTTGGAGATCCGCACGATTAAGAAAGTGTCATCGCCCACCGCGCGTTTTAGCTGGTCTCTAGCAAGCTTTACTTTCCGTTCGTATGTTTTGAGCCAATGCTCTGCTTCTCTCGTTTCTCCTAAAAATTCAGCCGTCAGCAACAATTGCTCCCGCCAATCCTTCTCCATCCACGGAACGTAAAAGATAGGGGCAACCTGTTCAAGCATTTCTTTCTCCCTCTCCTCCAACTCATCCGTACTGATCACAATATCTGGACGAGCATGGAGAAGTGTTTTGATGTTGGACTCCCAATGTTGATTTTTGCGATAAGCGCTTAGAGGTACGGAAATATCCGCACGGTACATCTTATAGTAATAAGCGGTCCATTTCGGATGAAGCGGCGCAGCATAAGGAATGATCTTCAGAGCAAGCAATTGGCCAGTAATTGGAGATTTGTAGGCTGCAATTTTCCGGCGGCGGCTTTTCATATAAACGGTAGGCGTTACTCCTACTTTCTTCTTGAATTTGCGACTGAAATAAAATTCATCGTTGTAACCGACTTGATGAGCAATGTCCCGTAGTTTAGCATCAGATTGCGCCATGAGTTGCTTAGCCCTGTTGATGCGCAGTTCGGTCAAGTAGTCGATGGCACTGATCCCGTACGTTTTTTTAAACAAATCCACAAAATACTTAGGGCTAACGTTCGCTATGCGCGCTAGCTGTTCAATCGTCAAATTCTCATAAAAATAGCGCTCCATATATTCTTTCGCTAATTCGAGCGACGTTCGCGATTTCTCCGACAAAAGACGGCGGTTTTTCATAATGTAATAAAGCAATTCCTGAAAAGCGAGTTGACTGTGAAAGCGTTCCAGCCTATCTTCGCTGCGCCAGTGATGGTAAATCGTATCACACAAAGAACCAAGCTGGCCAGCAGGGGAAACTTGGATTTCTCCCTGCAACGGGAATAAACGCTCTTCTTTCATACGTTGTACGCGTTCATATCTTTGTTCCGTTACTTGAAATACATCAAACTTAAAAAGAAACATTTTTAGCTGACGCGTTTTTTCTACTTCGATCCCGTAAGTTTCTCCAGGAGCACACACATAAACGGTATCCGGCCGCAGCCGATACTCATCACTGTCCAGCGTTAAACGTCCTTGTCCGCTCTTTACCACGATAAGTACATGAGAAGCAGTAAGCTGTTGCTCAATTCGCCAATTGCTGTCTCCTTTCATAAACTGCATATCCCGCAACCTAAAAAACGATGCGTCCCACGAAAAATCGTCGACTTCCTGCTTAATCGTTTTGTGATGAATCATATACTTTCACCACCCTTGCTTCTACATTCTACCAATCTAATAAGTTTTTCACTTCCATGCAAAGGCTGTTTATGAGCATTTTATAACTATCAACAAAACCGATTTATTGATAATGATTATCATTATTATATAGTATATCAAATGGTTAAGTTATTCACAACAGCTCGGAATGCCAGTAAGCACCTCTCGGTCGCCTTCAGCAGAAAAGACATGAATCTTTTCTGCCAGCTAGTTTCGATTATTCATACCTTCACACTCTATGCTCCCCTCGTTCTTGATGTTGAGGAAAGAACACTTCACTAATATGTGTCTAAAGACTTTTGTTAAATATAGTAATCTTTCCAACCAAAACCTTCCTGCATGAGCACGCTCGCATCATATTGCTCAATTCTTTTTTGCGTTTTGCTGAAAATAGAGAGCGCGGCTACATAGTTTAAATCTAAGTTCAAATCATGCAGGATAATATTGTCTACACCATCTGGGCGACCGGTGAAAGCAAGCAGCCGCGGTGCTTGTTGCGGTCCAGATACTGCCACATTCAATGGCGGAATTTTCAGTCCCTCTCCTGCTGCTTTAAGAACCGCTTCCTTTCTTGTCCAGTAGGTTAAAAAACCTCTTATTCGATCATTTGACGACATTTGCAATATATGTACTATTTCCCTCTCCGTGAGTATCCCGTCTGCCATTTTGACGACATCCAAATCCCAAGTGGCATTCATCCATTCAACGTCGACACCGACTGGCGCATCCGTGGTAAAGGCAACTAGAATAACATCGCCAGAATGCGAAACAGACCATTGCAGCAAACCATGAGGCAATCGCGGCCGACCATGAGCTTTATGGCAAATTGGACAAGTGCGGTCAATAGGCACTTGATGTGGGGCCATATTCAATTGGGTTGCCAATACTAGTCTACTTAATGCACAACCGATAATGAACCGTGCTCTGTCTTGATCCTTTCGAAAAGATTGCGCCCTTTTCCTTTCTTCATCATTAAGCATCCGGACATGCCATGGTTGCATATCAGTCGTTTTAGATAGCCAAACTTGGCACGTATGATTCGACAGGTGTGGTATTGCATTGGCAACCTGCCATTCCATCATGGAAAGATCCCCCCTCTCTGCTAGCCATTATTTATCGACGAGAATATTCTTTTGACAAGCGTGTTGGTTCACCGATAAAAGCAAGTGGTGACAGATCGGCTGCTTTGTTGCCGAAGACGGCAAGCCTGCCGGACGGGCATGTGGTACACATTCTCCCTCTAAACGACAAACGCTCGGCTGGCAAAATGAATAGACCCGCTGGTGTTCTCGTTCAAAGATATAACAGAAAAGCTTGATGCTACTGTGATGTTATTCCATTTTTACAACAATAATAGATATAATAAATACTCGTGTCACATGAAAATAAAAGAGAGTTAAGCAGGCGTTCATGCAACCTCTGGCAAAGAGGCTCCATTTCATTCCTGCCCAACCCTTTATATCCAACCTTCTTATGACCGTTCTACATTGTTTAGACTATTTTTCACAAATGTTTTTAAGAGGGGGGCAGCTATAAAAATTGCCTCTGCTCCCCCTCTTCATTTTGTAAAAACTATTACTTTTTACACTTCCCATTGAATACACTTGAAGTCTCTTTATCGTTTGAAGTGCCATTTCACTCCTGAATAATTATTTT
Source organism: Parageobacillus sp. KH3-4 (assembly GCF_022846435.1). Lineage (NCBI taxonomy): Bacteria > Bacillati > Bacillota > Bacilli > Caryophanales > Anoxybacillaceae > Parageobacillus > Parageobacillus sp. KH3-4. The sequence continues at coordinate 202,750 of NZ_AP025627.1, read as the reverse complement.
TTGCTTCGACTGTAATAGATCCTATCTTTTTATCTTTTTCAGACTATTAGGTTTCATATCTGTCCAATGAGAGTTCACATACTCTAGGCATGCTGAACGTGTATTTTCAGCAAAAGCGATATTCCAGCCGGACGGAATCGCGATAGAGGCCGGCCAGAGGGAATACTGGCCTTCATCATTGATTAATACAAGATAGGTGCCGTCTTTATTTTCAAAAGGATTGGTCATTTTGTACCTCTCCCTCCATTTATTGAAATTAAATTACTTTTTTCTTTTAATTTATCAGCAAGTATACGCCCGATTTCAGCTAACGGGCCAGGCTGGCACATATCTTTATGGCGGCAATGGATATCATACTGGATAATCTTTCCATCGATATATGGCAACCATGCTTCTGGCTCGATCGGATCAAACCATTCAGGTATGATGGTCGATTTAAAGAATAGGAGATCTCCCTTGTAGCGCCGCGGCACATATTCGCTTAAGATACGGACTGAATTTACATACGTATCCTTTAGATTTAATATCGTAGACTCTTCTAAACTAGCTAATGCACTCCCATCGCGCCGCAGCATATCAATCGTGTTTTCAAGATTGAGCGGTTTTCCATCCATGTTGTCTGGATCATAACCACCTAAAGCGAGCAACGCGATTAACGCTTCTTGCTCATCAGGCACTTTTGCAATAGGTAAGAAGTGGCTAGGGTATGCATCTAACATCACTAGAAGCGCAACCTCTTCTCCTTGTTGTTGAAGCTGTGTCGCCATGGCATGGGCGACATTTCCTCCCAGAGACCATCCCAACAAATAGTAAGACCCCTCTGGCTGAACCGTTTTCATTTGGTTAATATAATCGGCAGCCATTTCGTCTAACGTTTTCGGCAATTTCTCCGCTTTTGCTATACCGCGCGCCTGCAATCCATAAATCGGATAGTCTGTCCCGATTGATCTTATTAACCCTGCATAGCACCAGCTAAGCCCTCCCGCTGGATGTACACAAAATAAAGGAGGTTGGTTTCCAGAAGTTCTAAGGGGCAGCAAGATATCTAATGCACTTTGGCTGCTGCCCATTTCAAGTTTCTCAGCAAGACCAGCGACGGTAGGCGCTTCAAATAAATCTCCGATGCTCAACTCAACTCCAAATGTTTCACGAATACGTCTCATTAATTGAACAGCTAAAAGGGAGTGGCCTCCCAGTTCAAAGAATCCGTCATCAATACCTACACGCGGTAAACGGAGAACCTCCATAAACAGATCGCATAACATCTCTTCTTGAGGAGTTCTCGGTCCTCTATTGGCAATCTCTATAGTCACATCAGGGGCAGGCAGTGCTTTGCGATCAAGCTTGCCATTAGGAGTTAATGGCAGAGCCTCTATCATCACGAAAGCAGACGGTATCATATAATCCGGTAAGCTAGCAGCTACATATCGCCTTAGTTCGACGGACTCTAGAGAAACCCCCTTCGCAGGTACAACGTATGCGACAAGACGTTTATCACCCGGCTGATCTTCACGTACCACAACGGCAACTTGTGCAATATCAGGATGCTTAGCTAAAACAGCTTCAATTTCACCCAGTTCAATGCGGTATCCACGGATTTTCACTTGATGATCTGCTCGCCCAATATAATCTAATGTTCCGTCGGCACGCCATTTCGCTAAATCACCTGTGCGATACATTCTTGAACCCGGTAAGCCAAACGGATTAGCGACAAAGCGCTCCGCAGTCAAATCAGGCCTTCCTAAATAGCCGCGCGCCAATCCCGCTCCTGCCACATATATCTCTCCGATGACTCCCGGCAGAACCGGCTGCAGATTTGCATCTAATACATAAACCTCTAAATCAGGAATGTTTCGGCCTATTAAGCTGTTCCCTTTTACAGAAATGATATTTTTATTCAATTCCATGTAGCTGACATGAACGGTCGTTTCAGTAATGCCATACATATTGATAAGCTTTGGCATATCATCGGCATGCCGTTCGTACCAATCTTCCAAACGGCTAATCTCTAATGCTTCTCCTCCAAATATGATAAAGCGCAATGAAAGTTGTCTAGACAGTTCGATATTTTCTCTGTCAGCCTGCATAAGCTGATAAAAAGCGGATGGTGTTTGGTTGAGAACAGTCACTCTTTGTTCAACAAGCAATTGTAGAAATTCCTTTGGCGAACGGCTGACATTATGCGGAACAACAACCAGACGTCCTCCATACAAGAATGGCCCCCAAATCTCCCAAACAGAAAAATCAAACGCATAAGAGTGGAACAGCGTCCAAACATCATCTGACGTAAATTGAAACCAATGTTCAGTCGATTTGAACAGGCGGACCACATTTTGATGCGGAATCATCACGCCTTTTGGCCTGCCAGTTGAGCCTGAAGTGTAGATGATATAGGCTGTATGATACGGCGACAACGCTTCGATCCGGTTCGAATCATCTGGATTTGTTTCCGCATATGTTCCTAACACATCGGCTACATGAGCCTCATCAATAATAAGATGCTCAGCACCGCCAGCATGAGGAAGTTTTGAAGCCATTTCCTTATTTGTAATGACGTACATTGGCTGCGCATCTTCCATCATATAAGCGATACGGTCTTCTGGATAATCCGGATCTAAAGGTAAGTAAGTTCCTCCTGCTTTAAGCACAGCCAATATTCCTATGATCATTTCCAACGAACGCGGCAACGCTAGTGCCACCACTTTTTCTGGCCCGACTCCCTTCTCAATCAGGAAATGGGCGAGCTGGTTCGCTCTCTTGTTTAATTCAGCATAGCTCAGTTCTTGACCTTCAAAAGAGACCGCAATAGCATTAGGGTTTCTTTGAACTTGTCTTTCGAATAATGCTGGCAAGCATTCTTCAGACACAGAGCGGGCGTGATGATTCGTTTTCTCTAAGAGTTTCTTGAGTTCTTCCGGTAAAAGTATATCGATTTGGCCAATAGGACGATCAGGATTCATAACCACTTCCTTAAGCAGCTGACATAATCGCTTTGCAAACACTTCGACCGTAGTATGTTCGAATAAATCGCGGCTGTACTCGAATAAACCAATCAGTCCATCCGGAGATCCGTCTTCTGCACGGTGTTCACGAAGTTCAAGAGTTAGATCGAATTTAGCCGAACCGACGCTGCGAATTTCTAACTTACTTTCAAGACCATGTAATTCTAGTTTCGGTTCAGGTGTATTTTGAAATACAAACATCACTTGGAATAACGGGTGCTTGGCTCGAGATCTCACCGGATTAAGAACTTCCACCAGACGTTCAAACGGAAGATCTTGATTTTCGTAGGCAGATAGGTTCACTTCTCTGACTCTGCCAAGAAGTTCTCGGAAACTTGGATTACCTGATGTATCCATGCGAAGCACTAACGTATTAATGAATAATCCTACTAGATTCTCCAATGAATCGTCGTTTCTTCCAGCGATCGGGCTGCCGATTGGAATATCCGTTCCTGCTCCTAATCGAGTGAGGAGAGCAGCAAACCCGGCCTGAAGCACCATAAATAGGCTCGCTTTATTTTCACGAGCGAGATCCAGCAGACGCTTGTGAAGTTCCGCATCAATGCGAAAATCGACGATGCCTCCTTCATAGCTGGGCTCGGCAGGACGTGGGTAGTCTGTAGGCAGCTCCAGTTCCTCTGGCAAGTCAGCTAACGTTTTCTTCCAGTAATCGAGCTGTTTCGCTATTAAACTCGTAGGATTGTTCTCATCTCCTAAAAGTTCTTGCTGCCAAAGAGCATAATCAGCATATTTTACTGGTAAAGGAGGCCACTCTACTTTTTGATTATGGCAATGCGCGTTATAAGCTGCAGCTATGTCACGAGTTAATGGTGTTAGCGACCATCCATCGATAATCATATGATGCATTAAAAGCAGCAATACTTGTTTATTTGGACCAAGTACGAACAGCTGGGCGCGAATCGCTGGCTCTGCAGCTAAATCGAAACGGTAGCGTACCGCAGCATCTAATTCATCAGATAACTGGCTTTCGTTGATTTCTTTTACCATTAATTTAGGCCGTACTTGATGAGGTTCTAAGACAACCTGTCTTGACATCCCCGAACTTTCAGGGAAAATGGTCCGCAATGGTTCATGGCGCTCAATGACATCGTATAAAGCATTTTGCAGTGCATGATAATTGAGCTTTCCTGTTAAATGCACAACGACTGGTATGTTATAAGTAGGGCTTGGCCCTTCAAGTTGGTAAAGGAACCATAGACGACGTTGTACAAATGAAAGAGGAATATCCTCTTTGTGGACATATGTTTTGACAGGCGGCTTGATATTTTCTGCATCCTCAAAATGCTTAACAAGACTAGCAACAGTAGGCGATTCAAATAGTTTGCCAATCGTAAGCTCCACGCCTAACACATCTCGGATGCGGCTAATGAGACGGGCAGCAAGCAACGAATGTCCTCCCAATTCAAAGAAATTATCATCAATTCCAACTCCGGGCAGTTCCAACACCTCAGCAAAAAGTTCGCATAAAATTTCCTCCTGAGGAGTTCTAGGTTTACGTCCTTTCACCGTCATCGTAAAATCAGGGGCCGGCAATGCATTGCGATCAATCTTGCCGTTCGGAGTTAACGGAAATTCGTTAAGCACCATAAATGCGGACGGAACCATATAATCAGGCAATCTCTCGCTGACATAGCGGCGCAGCTCTGCAAGATCAAGGGCGTCTTTGCTTTGCTCACGAGGAATGACATAAGCAACCAACCGCTGATCCCCTGGCTGATCTTCACGAGCCACTACTAACGCCTGCTCTACAAGATCATATTGTGACAATACCGTCTCAATTTCACCTATCTCGATGCGAAAACCGCGCAGCTTGATTTGATGGTCGACGCGACCTATATAATCTAAAGAACCATCCATACGCCAGCGAACAAGATCTCCTGTCCGGTACATACGGCTTCCCGGTGGCCCATACGGATTGGCAACAAAACGCTCTGCTGTCAAATCTGGCCGTCTTAAATACCCTCGCGCAAGCCCTGTGCCTGCAATATATAACTCTCCGACCACTCCCGGCGGAACTGGCTGAAGTTGATCATCCAATACATACACTTGGGTATTCCAAATCGGACGGCCAATAGAAGGTGTCCGGGCATCGTCAGGATGAAGTGTCGACATCGTCGACCATATCGTTGTTTCTGTTGGTCCATACAAATTCGTAATCTCGCAATCTAGACTATGCAATGCCGATGCAAGACTGCTTGAGAGCGCCTCTCCCCCCACCAGCACTCGAAGTCCAGCGATGCAATCAGGATGATGGGTGACAAGCATATGCCAAAGCGTCGGCGTCGCCTGCATCATCGTAATTTCTTCATCGGAGATCACAGCTGCCAACGCTTGCGGATCATGAATCGTTTCCTTCTTCGCAACCACCAAACTCGCTCCGCTGATTAACGGAAGGAAAATTTCTAATGCAGAAATATCAAAAGCAATCGTTGTAACCGCGAGCAAACGGTCATGCTCCTTCAACGCAAATTTCTCCCGCATCGCTAATAAAAAGTTATTTAGACTATGGAATGGCACCACAACGCCTTTTGGCTTGCCCGTCGATCCTGACGTATAGATGACATAAGCTGGATGAAGCGGTGATTGCGTTTTAGAAACATTTGCATCAGGATAATTTTTGATTACCCTCTCTGTTTCTGGATGATCTAGTATAATCGTAGAACGAGAAGGAACATGCGGTAGTTTCGACTGCACAGACGAACTTGTTACAATGCAGACAGGCTTTGTATCTTCAAGCATAAAAGCAACTCGTTCTTCTGGATAATCGAGATCTAGAGGGAGATAGGCCGCTCCTGTTTTCAGCACCGCCAGCATGGCGATAACCATCTCTGCGGAGCGCGGAAGAGCTAAAGCGACGTATTGCTCCGGCCCCACTCCATATTCCATTAGGAAATGGGCAAGACGGTTTGCTTGCTTATTTAGTTCAGTATAACTAAGCGCCTGATCCTCACAAATTACAGCGATTGCTTCCGGAGTCTTTTCCACTTGTTTTTCAAAAATTTGTAAAAAATTTTCTTCCGGATGAGGATGTGCCGTTTCATTCCATTTCTCTAAAACTTGATAACGTTCTTCTTCAAGAAGAAGATCGATCTTTCCGATCAGCGCGTCTTCTTTCATCGACTCCATTGTTTCAAGCAATTTTAAAAAGCGAGCTTGATGAGTCGCAAGCTCATCCATGCTATAAATTTCCGGGTTAGCATCAAAATCAATTCTTAACCCGTTTCCGTCTGTTCTGTCGTATACATTAATAGCAAGATCGTCAATCGGCCCAGCGGCCAGATTGTGTGTAATGCCTTGATGACCGCCAAAATAAAGGGCATAATCAAATGGCATAATATTCACTTGCGGGCCAAATAATCGCTGATTTTCACCTAGCAGCTTAAGATCACGGCGCAGCTGCTCATGCCGATATTTTTGATGTTGCCTTACTTCTTGAATTTCTTGTCTAACTTGGCTTAATAACTCCGAAATCCTCATATCAGCATGCAAATGCAAACGGAGCGGCACAATATTCATGACCATTGCAGGCACATTCAAGGCTGAAGACCCTAAGCGGTTCATCATCGGCAAACCGAGAATGACATCATTTGCCCCTGTTAGCCGATGAATGTAAAGCGCCGCAGCGGCAATGAAAACTTCATGCCAACTCGCTTTCAAATGCCGGGCTGATTGTTTAAAACGTTCTGTACTAGATGGAGACATATACGCCGTCTTCCGAATAAACGTGTTGGACGTCCGAACTGCCCGATCAGAAAGACTAACCACCTCTGGCTGATCACGAAAACGCTCCATCCAAAACTCGCGGTCACGCTCATACTGTTTTGATGTACGGTAAGCTTGGTCTTCTTCGATCACTTGATGGAGCGAAGCGAATTTCTCATCGTCCATCGGCGCATGGTTCACCAATGCCGTATAGACTTTGGCCACTTTTTGCGCAATAAGCGAGAAGCCAAAACCATCAATGGCAATATGATGAATGCGCTGATACCAGAAAAACCGATTATCGGAAAGTTTAAATAAAGCCTCGGTAAAGAGCGGATCGCGTGTTAAATCAACCGGCTTGGATAAATCCTTCTTCATCCAAAGCATCGCTTCTTCTTGCGGATTTTCCGTTGCGCTCACATCCACAAAATAGAAAGGAAAATCCGGCGAAGGATCAATCGTTTGCCATGGCCCGTTCTCATCTTCACCAAATCGGGCATGCAATGATTCTGCTTCAACTAAGACTTGTCGCAGCGCCTTTTCAAAGAGAGCCGGATCAACCGGCCCATTAATCTCTATATATTCTCCGGTGTTATAGATGGGATTTTCAGGATCCAACTGTTGGGCAAACCAAATGCCTGCTTGTGCCCCAGATAAAGGCATGCGTATATCTTGGCGGTTGGACATGGATCTGGCCTCCTTTATTGCGAGTCTTGAGCAGATAGTACCTTTTCCGCTTGAGAAGACAACAAGTTCCACCAATCAAAGAGAGTAGGACGTGCAGCAAGGGACGCAAATGTAATCTCCGCTCCCGCTCTTCTCCATTTTTCAACTAAACTCATCATGCGAATGGAGTCCAATCCCCTGTTTACCAAATTCTCATGATCGGAAAGATCCGCTGGAGACTCTTGAATAAGCTCCGCTACTTGATTACGTACATCATGCAAACTCATTGGCAATGTGTTTTGGCAGTACGAAACATGTTCTTTTTTTAATGCTTCAATTAGATTTTGCGTGGACGTAACGAATGCACAACGGCTGGCCGCATAATTGAGAGCCATTTTATGATGCTCTAACGAAAAATCAGCGACAGCATCCGCAACAAAAAACACTTGTATATCCTGCATAAAGGCATCACTAGCGGTTAATAAGCATCCGATATGCGCATAAACACCGCAAATAATCAACTGATCTCGCCCATGTCCTTTTAATATTTCTAAAAGATTGGTTTTTTTGAATGCGCTGTATCTCCACTTTGTAAGAACGATATCCTTGGCATCAGGTGCTAATTCATCTATAATCCCCTTTTGATAAGGATCATCAGCGATTCCATTTCCCCAAAAATCCTGAAGCAATCCACGCTGTTCCAGCGTTTGTCCACCCGGTTGCGCAGAGTAAATGACAGGAATACCCATTTCTTTGCATACCTTTTTTAGCTGTTGAATATTCCCCACAAGTTCGACGAAAGGCGACGCATTAGGGATAAAAGCGTCAAGAAAATAATTTTGCATATCGTGAATAAGCAGTGCCGCACGTTTAGGATCGGGTGTCCACGATACTTTGTTTTTTGGCAGATCTGATGAAACAGGCATTGGATAAGCTGGAATAGCAGGGATAGCCATCTAAACACTTCCTTTCAATAGTTATTCTGTTGTTTTTCCAGCAGATTGCAGCTTTTCCGCAATGATTTGCCGCAATGCCCTCTTGTTAATCTTTCCTACTGCTGTCTTTGGAAATGAATCAACGAATTCGATGCGATCAGGTATTTTAAAACTTGCCACTCCACGTTCTCGCAAGAACGATTTCAGCTCAGCTGCTTCCAAGGAGTGATCACGCGGAATGATAAAAGCGCATGATCGTTCACCAAGGAATTCATCCGGCATCGAAACGACAGCCGCATCACGTACTGAAGGATGTGCTAAAAGATAATTTTCCACTTCCTCAGCCGCAATTTTTTCACCGCCTCGGTTAATCTGATCTTTCACACGCCCTTCGACAACCAAGTAGCCGGATGGAGTCATTCTTACCAAGTCTCCCGTCCGGTAAAAGCCATCCGAAGTAAAAGCTCTCGCATTATGCGCTTCCGCTTTGTAGTATCCGCGAATTGTATAAGGCCCTCTCGTTAACAGTTCGCCAACTTGGCCAGGCTCCACCTCTTTATCCTCTTCATCTACTATGCGGATTTCATCATATTTAGACATTGGCTTTCCTTGGGTATTTATAATCACTTCTTCAGGATCATCCAATCTCGTATAGTTGACTAATCCCTCAGCCATGCCATATACCTGCTGCAAGGTGCAACCAAAAACTGGTTTTACTCTTTTAGCTACTTCTGCGCTGAATTTCGCCCCGCCGACTTGCAAGACTTGAAGGCTGGATAAATCATACTTGCGAGAAGATGCTGCGTCTAACCATATCCAAACAAGCGGTGGCACGAGCGCAGTAATAGTGACTTTCTCTTGCTGAATAAGCGGAAACGCCTCGTCTGGACTAGGGCTGTCTGCAAGGACCACTTTTCCGCCGGCATATAACGTTCCCAGAACACCTGGTGAACTAAGCGGATAGTTATGGGCAATGGGAAGAACCGCAAGATAAATACTATCCTGATTAAGTTGGCAAATTTCCGCGCTAACTCGGAGACTGTAGATATAATCATCGTGAGTTCGCGGAATCATTTTTGGCAACCCCGTGCTTCCTCCTGACAGCTGAAAGAAAGCAACATCGCTTGAGTGAACGGCCGGAAGTTGGATAGGATCTATAAACAAATTTTCTAATGATTCAAACTCTCCCGCTTCTCCAATCACGATGACATGCTTTAAGGTTGGAACAGCAGCCTTTACCTGTTTGGCAAGGGAGCGGAAGTCAAATCCCGCATGCTGGTCTGGAATAATATAAGCTACCGCTTCACTGAATTCACAAAAATAACTGATTTCACTATATCGATGTGAAGGTAAGGCAAAGACAGGCAGCGCCCCCAAACGGAAGAGAGCAAAGCATACTTCAAAAAACTCAATTTGATTCGGCAATTGAATGACAACGCGATCCTTTGGCCGAATCCCCAATCGGTGGAGTCCTGAGGCAAGTTGATCCGCTCTTCTATCAAGCTCTTTATAGCTGATTTGCCTTTTTCTGGAAGTAACCGCAATGCGATCACCGTACTTTAACGCCCTCTCCCGTAGCATGTCACCAAAAGTCTCACCTGCCCAGCAGCCTTCCTTCCGGTAAAATTCTGCAAACTCCTCTGGCCATGTAGGGCATCCGCTTAACATAACCTTTCCCCCCAAATTTATTTAAAGATGTCGTTGTTCAACCCCATAGCTAGCAGCATCGTACGAAACTTAGCTGATGTTTCTGCTAATTCTTCCTCTGGTGTTGACCCTTCCACAATGCCAGCCCCTGCAAAAAGGCGAAGAGAATAGTCTTCCACTTCTGCACAACGAATTGTAACAATCCATTCTCCATCCCCTTCACTGTCGCACCAGCCAACCATTCCCGTAAAAAAGCCGCGTTCAAATGGCTCGATTTCTTGTATCGCTTTTTTCGCCAATGGCGTTGGCGTCCCGCAAACAGCTGGAGTTGGATGAAGAGCAAACGCCAGTTCAAGCGAAGTAATGGAAGGTGAAGATAGCTCTCCACTTACCACTGTTGATAGATGCCACATCGTTTCCGTATGAATAAGTGAGGGCTCTTCAGGGACATTCAATGTCTTGCAAAACGGTCTGAGCGCATTCGCTACTGCTTCGATGACTACAGCATGCTCATGGCGATTTTTCGCTGAAGAAAGAAGAGCATTAGCGCGACGTCGATCCTCTTCAGGATCTTCACTGCGGGGGGCTGAACCTGCAAGCGGATTCGCTATCACTTGCAGGCCCGATTTCGAAACGAGCAGCTCTGGACTTGCTCCCAGCAAAGTTCTGTTTTTCTTTGTTCCTGAATCTTTGTTCGCTTCACGATCCAGACGCTCCGGCAACGCTGCAGCAAATGTATAGCCATTTGGATTATGTACCGCCAATTTACGAAGCAGGTGAGGAATGTCTACCTTTTCTGACGAAGTCAAATGAAGAGATCTTGATAAAACGACTTTACGAAGGTCACCCGCTTTTATTCTTCTTAATCCTTGTTCCACTGCATTTTCATATTCCTGTGGCGACGGAACAGGGTTCACTTCATATTCATTGGTCACACTTTGTTCGATTTGGCTATTCAATTGGCCAAACGGCAATGGACCTGACCATTTCACCTCTGAAGGCACAATAAGCTGGGCTGGATACATATGGTCAAATGGTATGGCGCCAACAACAATCGGATTGTCGCTGATTCCACGCTGTTTCGCATCCTGTAAGACCGTTTTTACATGATCCAGTATTTGCATTCGCTTGTGCTCATAGCCTTCAGTCGGCACTGTTGCAAAAATTCCTTGAGCTAAAAGAGTTTTACGTGGAGAGGCCAAGAAAAAGGATGTTCCCTCTTTGTATTCAGCAAGAAGCTGTTCAGCTGTAACATGATGGATTGTTTTTGTTTTCATCATAATTGTTACCTCCATGGAATGTTATGCGTCTAACGTTGCACCGCCATCCACCCTTAAATCGTGCATCGTGATATGACGCGACCGTTCAGAAACGAGAAATAGAACAGCATCTGCAATATCTGAAGGCTGAGCCAGCTTTTTCAGAGGAATGCCGAGACGAAACTCTTCCATCGAACCAGCGATCACTTTATTTGCCCCATTTTCATCCGTCCACATTGCCCGCTGCATTTCCGTTTCAGTGGAACCGGGAGATACAACGTTGCAGCGAATATGATACCGAGCAAGTTCAAGCCCAAGACATTTCGTAAACATGGTTGCCGCTGCCTTCGAAGCTGCGTAAGCAGACATAAACATTCTTGGAACGGTTGCTGCATTCGAGCTAACTGTGACGATCGCACCTGAACGGCGAGGAATCATCCGCCTGCTAACCGAACGGGAAACATTAAAAACACCGGTTGTGTTCACTTTGAATACCTCTTCCCAATCTTCATCAGTAAAACTTTCGATTAAACCCGTCCGCAGAATCCCAGCAACATTTACCAAAATATCGATAGGACCCATTTTGTCCTCAATTTGCGCGACGATTTCATCAATTTCTGCACTATTAGCCACATCTGCACAAAAAGCATGCACATCGTAACCATTGCTCTGTAAATCAGAGACAAGTGCAGCCAATCGATCGCCATTTCGATCTAGTGCTGCAACAGACACGCCATGTTCGACGAAAGATCTTGTCACCGCTTCGCCAATTCCTTGGGCAGCGCCTGTGACAAGAGCTACTTTTCCTTTAATCCCCAAATGTTCCATCTCTGTCACCTTCTTTATTCGTAAGGATTTCATTAGCCGCTTAACATGTTCTCCTAAACATGTCGATACCAATAAAACCATTCATGAACCATATCTCCCCTGATTCTTTATGAAATCATCTGCTTTCACTCATTGTGATTTTTACAATACATCAGCTGCCGCTTTCATTGGCTTTTCTCGCCGAAGCCAGCAAGATTCTGCAGCTTGCAGACTAATCATAGCTTATCGCCATGCTATTACTTTCCAACACTTAAGCAACACTCATGATGTTCTGCTACTCTTTTTTGATAATGATTATCATTATCATTTATTCTTTAAACAATATATTATATAAATGGAATTAATATGTCAAATTCATTTTTTATCTTTGCAGATAAAACCATACATAGGTCCTAATCTCCAAAAGATTGATTCTATTTAAATTAGTTTATAAGTACTAGTTTCAACCCGATTCTATATCGCTGTTTTCTACGCAAACAAAAGACTAGATGATAATAATGAAGCATTACATGGCAACAAAACAAATAAATTTCTTTCGGCTGTTATCAAAAGCGCGAACGCTTCCCGGCTTTCATTGACCAACGGATAGATAGATTTGTCGGTAAGCGGCGTTGTCACCCCGCATGATCAGCCATAGGCTCGCCCCCGACAGCCATAAATTTATTAAACAGCCAAAAGTCGAATCTCCAATTAAACTTATAAAAATGATAATTATTCTCATTTAGAATTATATGTGATTCATTTTCTGCTGCACATGGATATATTCCTGATTTATAAATAGACAATTTCCCGATCACAACTACCCATGTACTCGTTTATGAGCAATAAGAATTGCATTATTGTGATTGTTTTTGAAAAAATTGAATTAAACGGTTTATTAGCATGAGGGAATTGACATTCATGTTAAGGAATAGGCGTTACATGACACCGGGTGTTCAGAAATTTTATGAAAAGGAATTGCGTGGGGATGTAAGGTTTAGAAAAGCAGAAGAAAGCGATTTTGGCAGGGGACGGAGACGGCGGGCAGGAAGTTGAAAACAATTGCCGGTGAATGGATTAGTATGAAATCACCAAGTGTGATACAGCCGCCTTATATATACTAACAAGCATGGACTATAAACAAGCTTTTATCTATAGTGACTTCATTCTTTCTTTTAGATTACTGTAGCCAAAGACTTTTGAAAATGCACGATATCCTCAAGTTGATGCTGTACTAGATACAGACATCGAACAAAATAAAAAAGCTTTAAAGGATTTATATAAATGGCTGTTTAAACGCAAGTGTAACTCGATATGAATTTGAAAAACGCGTTGGATGATCATGCACACGCTTCTTCGGCATTCCCATATGCGTTTCGCCGATGTCCAAAACCGTCCGATAGTGGCACTAGCGATCGACAGGCACAATCGCTTTTTCTGCCCGTCGATCGCATGTACGTCTTAAACTATTCATGGTATTTCCAAAACGCCCATCGGATCATGGCTAGGGAATAGTATTGTATAAAATTTTTTCTCGTTCAAATTTTAACGCCTTCCGAACGGAAATGCCCCAATCCCAATTATTGCTCAATCAGTTTTATAACATCAATTAGACGTTTTTCTGCCATCGATTTGAGTCGCAAATCATATTTTTCGAAGGCTAAAGACTCTGTGACTGGATTTGGCACAATGACACACTTTAACCCAGCAGCCAAAGCAGCTTGGAGCCCATTTAAGGAGTCTTCAAAGGCTAATGCTTCATTGGGATTGATATTTAAGGCATCAACTGCTTTTAAATACAAGTCTGGGGCTGGTTTTACTTTATCAACATCATCCCGTGTGATAATAACTTCAAAATAGTGTAACAGCCCAAGCTCATTTAAATAATGAGTTACCCACTCTTTGGTAGAACTTGAAGCAATGGCAATTTTGTATCCCAATTTCTTGGCTTCTTCTAAATAATCCTTTACACCTTCACGCGCCTGAGGAGTTTTCATCTTTATTTTGTACAAGCTTTTGGCTTTCGTTTCAATTTCTTCAATGTTACAACTTTCTCCCAATTGCTGTTTGAAAAACTCGTAAAGGGCAGTATTATCGGACCCGACGCATTCAACAAAACGTTCAAGAGGTAAATCGACCTTATATAAACTCATAGTTTCTTTATAAGCCTCAAACCAGGCCGTCTCTGTGTCTACAATTAAACCGTCAAAATCAAAAATAATTGCTTTTATCAATTTTTCTCCCCTTTCCAAAGGCTTCGTAGCATTCACAAAGCAAATATCCCTTAATAAAACGATATGCTTCACTAGTATAAAAAAGTTATCACTCTATATTTTAACAAACATCATGGCAGTCAACGACGGATGAATCCTTGTTCCACTACCCTTCTTTCATAACGAAGGAAGTTCACTTTGTTTAAGCATCATACCCGTCCGCTAAGCAAAACCTAACGACGGCCCAGTTTTTTTAAAGGCTTCTGTAAAAACGAATCGAGCAAGTTTATTGAATAAGGTTCTATATGGTAGAATTAAAAAATAGTAAAAAAGGGTTAAAATGGAATGAATAAATTTATATTTCAATATGTGTTAGCGTTTGTGCTTTTCGTTTTCTCTACATTAGCTTCATGGTATGAAGGAAGTGAATGAAGAGATATACATGGGAATGGCAATATTCTGCATTTTTCTCGAAAATGTTCAATGGTGAAGTAACGGAACATGCCGATATCTCACAATTGGATCACTTCATATATGCGGCCAATATTTCCCATATTGATGGTGTTTAGCTTTACTTACATTTTCATTTTAAGTGGTAAAATACAATACAAAAAAGCTAATGGTGTTTCATTTTTGTTTAGGCATAATGTTTCTTTTATTAGGGACGATGATTTTTCATTCTGCGACAGTAGGGGGTAAATATTTCTTTTCTCTTTTTATGATTACTTGCATGTTAAACCTTATTATTCGTTCTCTTCTCAAAATTACAAAAAGGAAATGTAACTAACGAGGGCGTTCATGAAAAAGGGCGTTTCGAAAATTGTGACATGCAATACACCTCAAAATAGCCCCTACAACTTCTAACAGGTTATGGGTGAAAATGATAATGAAAGGCGCTTAAAACAAATCGATTGGGGCTTTTATTTGCCGATGATATCTTAACATAGATAAACAAAAAATCAGAACTAGTTCAATAAAGCACTGAAAAAGGGGCAAAGACAAAGGACTTTTGCAAACGCAAAAAAGAGGGGGAGGTTTAACTTTCTTTCTTCACCTCTCCCTATCGCAGCCATTTGCAGAGACAACCGCTCTATCTACAAAACCATGCTTGTCATATTTTGCTTACGTTTCAATTTCCGGTATTTATAAAAAATGAGATTTTCTTATCAACCAACGGATCCATCAGCATTACAATAAAAATTCTACGCTTTCTATAACTGACACAGTTTCTCCACCTATTGTAAATGTTCCTGCTACAGTAATAACATACGTACGACCGCCATCAGTTAGTCGTGCTTCATACCCTGTTTGTTTCCAGCTTCCACCACTTGTTGCTTTCGAAGTTATAGATTTAACTCCCGCAAACATTTGTCTCATATGAATATAGTGTTTCAAAAGTTCCTGTAATACTTAACGTTTGAGTAGTTCCCCCAGCCTTAAAAGATTTTGTCTTCGCTTTTGAAACAATAGACTGAGGAGTAATGACACTGACACTTGGTTTCTGTGGTTTAACAACATTCTTTTAGTTTTGAGCCAATTCTAAAGAAGCCGCCGGTTGCCACTTCAACTATCCAAAACATCTATGCAATGCACAGGCTTTTCTGCAATTTCTCCAATACACATTGGACTAGTATCCGGACAAACATGTCGTGATGGTCTTGGATAACGCAAAAATTCATCATGCCAAAATTCTTCAGCCTTTTTTACATGAGTACGAAGAACGGTTGACTTGGTATTCCTACCCCCGTATTCGCCGAATTTAAATTTGGTCGAACGGATTTGGGGATGGCTGAAAGAGAGCGTGATTGCCAATTGGTTTCATGCCAATCGAAAAGAGTTGCGGGAATCGATTGTTTTTGTTCTTGGAGCATCTCGCTCAATTTCCAGAAAAAGTGCTCCAACGCATTGGACAGATAGTTATGTCGGAAAATTAATCTGAATCTATATATTTGTTCATTATTTAAGCAACTTTTTAATGGAGCACTTCTAATACCTGCACCTTTCAACTACGATGTTAACCAAATTAACCGACATACGAAGAAATATTTAATCTAGTCGAGTTCCTAGCTTTAGGTGAAAATTCTTTGTTCACATTTGTTCTCAGAAGTTTTTACTTTCCATGAAGTTTTTCCTGCCAGGAATAAATTGCTTAATAAGGCTAAAACAATTGTTCCAACTGTCAAGAATACTACACCATGCCAACCGAAAACATCCCATAATATTCCGGGAATCCATGCTCCGAGACTTCCTCCTAAATAGAAGAATACCAAATACAGAGATGATGCACTTCCCCGTGATGTTGTCGCCACATCCGTTACATAAGATGTTGTTGCTGATTGTGAAGCGAAATTTCCAAACGCTAATAAGGATGAACCGCTAATAAGTGCCGGTATCGTTGGCCATAGTGTTATAAGTATACCCAATCCTCCAATAATATGCCCTATGCACATTGTCCAACGTCGGCCAATTTTATCAGATACTATACCGGCAATAGGAGCCGAGAAAATTCCAAGCGCATAAGTAGCATAGAGTAATGAAATTTGGGTGTTATTTAAGTTAAATGGAGGCTGATCTACATAAAAAGGAATATAGGTGAAAAAACCGATGAATGCAAAAAATTGTGAGAAACCTATAGCAAATGTTCCGATAAGGGCAGGATTTTTAAAATGAATGATAAAACTCTTTTTCTTCCTTTCTCTTTGAAAAGTGGATTTGGGTAAATACTTCCAAACTAAAAAAGCAACCAATATAGAAAACAAAGCAATAACCAAAAATACTGTTCTCCAAGATAATGTGTCAGCTATAGGTCCTGAAATGACTCGTCCAACCAACCCTCCTGCTACATTGGCACTTACATATACACCCATTACCCGGCCTTTTTGATTCGGAGGAAATTCTTCGGAAATATATGCCATCATCATAGCCAAGATACCCGGTATGATGAAACCATAAATACATCTCCAAAATAGTATAAATGAAAAAGATTCACTAAGAAAAATCATTACACTTGGAATAATTAACAAGATACTTGCCGAAAGAATCACTTTTTTCCGGTTCCATTGATCCAATAATTGTGCAAATAAAAATGACGCTATTGATAATGAAATGATGGTCAATGATATAGCTAAACTGGCTGTTGCAATCGATACATCAAATTCTTGAGTCCATAAAGGAAGTAGAGGTTGTGGTGCATAAAGAACAATAAACGCATTTGAAGTAGCAACAAAAATGATGAATAGACGTAGCATGATAATGCTCCTCTACTATATAAATTATGAAATAGGTAGCCTTCCCGTATAGATTGTACTAGGATAAATTAACCGTTTATCCATAGCATCTATAAAATGAGCACACCAACCAACAACTCTACTAACTGCAAACGTAGGTGTATACAATAGTTTTTCAAAATTTATAGCTTTCATTACAGCAGCAGCATAAAACTCTACATTTGTATAGATCTTTAAATTGGGCTTATATTCTTTTAGCAACCGAATAGCTGTCTCTTCAACATATGTAGCTAAATCAAACCACGGTGTATCTTTGGAAAATTCTGAAACTATTTGACCTAGAACAACAGAACGAGGATCCTTTGTTTTATAAATTCTATGTCCGAACCCCATCAATCTATCCCCTCTTTCTATTGCATTTCTAAGCCAAGTTTCTGCATTTTCTTTTGTTCCAATTTCCTCTAACATTTCAGTAACCTTTGATGGTGCCCCTCCATGTAAAGGCCCCTTCAATGCACTAATAGCAGCAGTCACAGCAGAAATCAAGTCTGAACGAGTAGATGCAACAATTCGACCTGCAAAAGTAGATGGGTTCATTCCGTGCTCTTGTGTTAAAATTAAATATGTTTCTAGTGCTTTTATTTCAAAATCTTTTGGTTGTGAGCCTTTTAACATATAAAGATAATTAACAGTATGGCTTAGTGATAAATCTGGTTCAATTGGCTCTTTATTTTGCAATTGTCGATAACGATAAGCAATTATTGTTGGTATTTTGGCAGTAATGGAAATCGCCATATCTAGATTGAACGGCCAATTATAATTTGACTCGCCCAGGGCTGATAAAGCTATTCTTAATACACTCATCATATTCACTTCGTTTGGAATAATGTCTATTATTCTTTTAATAAATAGAGGTATTTCTCTTTGTAAGGCAAGTTTTTCAGTGAAATGGGCTAATTTTTCTTTATCTGGAAGTTCTCCATACCATAAAAGATATGCTACTTCTTCAAATGAATAATTTTTTGCCAATTCAGTTGCCAAAAATCCTCTGTACACTAGACGACCATTTTCTCCATCAACCATACTAATATCCGTTTTCAATATTTCTAAATCATTATTATTGGTTAATTTATTCACCACTAAATACCCCTTTGATTTTTATATAAAAATTATACATTTACACTTTTTGGTTCTCGTACTCTGCCAAGCATATGGTTATAAATTTCTTTCCCAAGTAATTCTCTTCCTATAAGTGATTTTAATGTATCTGTTGTTCCATCAGCAATCATCAAACCTCTGACGTCTCTAAGTCTTTGTTCCAATCCATATTCCCGAACATATCCTCTTGCACCATGAATTTGCATTGCATCATCAATAGCATGATAAGCAACAGTAGTTCCAAGCCACTTTGCCATTGCACTTTCTTTTACATCGGGTTTTCCTTTATCTATTAAATCAAGTGCTTTAAAACAAAGTAATCGAGCTGCTTCTATCAATGTAGCATGATCAGAAATCTTATGCATAACTGATTGGAATCTTCCTATTGGGCCACCGAAAGCGAAACGATTCTGAGCATATTCTATCGCTTGTTCAATGGCTTTTTGTGCTGCACCGAGACATATTATCCCCATTAACACTCGCCAATAAGTAAAATGTTCATTAAATATTTTAAAACCTTCACCTTCTTCACCTAATCGATTTTCTACAGGTATAACCACGTCATGCAGTTTAAAGCCACCGTAAGACCAACCTTTCATGCCCATAGGTTCAATTAAAAATTTCTCAATATTTGGATTGTCCATTTCAACAATAAAAGGTGTTAACCCTTTAACTCCAGAGCCAGGTTTTGTTTGAGCAAAGACAATAAAAATCCCAGATTCTTCTACTCTACTAACCCATTGTTTGATACCACGCAAGATATAATTAGAACCAACCCGTTCCGCTGTAGTTTCAGTTGCGGCAAGATCTGAACCACAATCAGGTTCTGTAAGCCCGACACCAACCAACAAATCTCCTTTAAGAAGAGGAGGTAAATACTTTTTCTTTTGTTCAAGGCTTCCATATTGTGCAATAAGCCTTCCATGTCCAGCTCCAAAAAGCTCTCTAGTATTTACGCTAATTTTCCCACATTCATGGTAAATATACCCCATAGTTAATGCAGAAACTCCCATGCCGCCATCTGCTTTGTTAACATCAAGTCCTATTAGATTTAACTTACCAGCTTCCTGTCTAATATGCCATGGAAACTTTTCTGAATTACTTTCGAGTAACTCTTTTTCAATGTTAGTCCTTTCAAAAAAATCCCGAATCTTGTGTAATAATTCCTCTCCTTCCTGATTTAATTCAAAACTCAATGCTAACCCCTCCTTAATTATTATCAGAATATTGTATTCAAATTAAATATAACCCTGATATTTTTGAATGTCAATATATTCAAAATATATTAAAAATTTAATTTTTTGTAAAAAAATCAACTTTTAAAAGATGATTCAAAAATATAGTTTCTTTTCCTTTTTAATATCTGCTCTACATCCACAATCGGATTAGAATCAAAATAGGTAGACTAAAATTCTCTATTTTTCTGCTAAAATATAAAAACACTGCCGCAATATTGTTACAGCCGATGATAAATCCGGAATAAAATTCCCCACTTACAATAGAACCATAGTGTCAATGAGAGGAGCTATGGTTCGTGATTACGAAGGGGTAATTTTTTATGATCAAAGAGATGTATGAAAGGGGAATGAGTATTTCCGATATTGCGAGGGAATTGGGGATCGATCGAAAAACTGTCCGAAAATAATTCACTCCCCCAATCCCCCTTCTAAATCCAAGCGAAAACAAAGAAAAAGCAAGTTAGATCCATTTAAACCGTATCTTCAAAAACGAATGTTAGAGGATGGGGTATTTAATAGCGAAAAGTTGTTTTTCGAAATTCGACAACAGGGATACACAGGAGGAAGGACGATCTTAAAGGACTATATGCAGCCCTTCCGAGAGACCGCGAAAAAGAAATACACCGTTCGCTATGAAACGCTTCCTGGCGAACAAATGCAAGTCGATTGGAAAGAAGTTGGGGAGGTCGTGATTGAATGGAGAAAATTCAAGTTATCGCTATTTGTGGCTGCGTTAGGCTATTCGCGGATGAAATACGCGGTATTTACGACCAGCCAGGACCAGGAGCACTTAATGGAATGCCTGATTCAAAGTTTCCAGTACTTTGGCGGGGTTCCGAAGAAGGTGTTATTGGACAATATGAAGACCGTTACAGACGGGCGAGAACAAGGAGTCGTGAAATGGAATAAGCGATTTTCCGAATTTGCGGATTACTGCGGATTTATTCCAAAAGTATGCCGGCCCTACCGGGCCCAGACAAAAGGAAAAGTTGAACGAGCCATTCAGTATATCATGGATCACTTCTATGTAGGAACATCGTTTGAAAGCATCGAAGAATTAAATTTCCTTTTGCATCGCTAGCTGGATCAAGTGGCGAATCGGAAGCCAAACGCCACTACCGGCATTCCTCCACAAGAACGTTGGGCCGAGGAGTCACTCAAACCTCTTCCCATCCATGATTACGATACGAGCTATCTTTCCTATCGGAAAGTGCATTGGGATGGCAGTTTCTCCTATAAAGGGAACAATGGCTTCTATCGCCAGAGTATGTGGGGAAAGAAATTCTGGTGAAGAAGCGATTGAATGGCGATATTCGATTGTACTATCGAGGGAAGGAGATTTCTAGCTTGAACCAACAGAAAAAAGTAATGGCATTTGCCGAAAAAATAAAAAAGAAACAGGCGGAAATGGCCGTCACCATTTCGCCTGTTTCGGTGGAAGTGGATACTCGTCCATTGTCCGTTTATGACGCATTCCTGCGAGGGGAAAGCTCATGAAAGAACAAATACACGAGTATTGCCACCGACTTCATTTGCCTGTCATGGCGGACCGATGGTCTGCCATGGCAGAATACGCATCTACTCATAATATACCATATTCGGAGTTTTTATTCCGCTTATTAGAGGCGGAAATCGTCGAAAAACAGGAACGATCGATCCAAACGCTCATCAAGCTGTCCAAGCTACCGTATCGCAAGACGATCGATACGTTTGATTTGACCGCACAGCCTTCGGTGGATGAACTCGGATTCGAGAGCTGCTTACCTTGTCGTTTATTGATCGCAAGGAGAATATTCTTTTTCTCGGTCCGCCGGGGATTAGAAAGACACACTTGGCGATTTCGATTGGAATGGAGGCGATCGCAGGAGGATATAAAACGTATTTTATTACCGCCCATGATTTGGTCACTCAGTTAAGAAGAGCCGACCAGGAAGGTAAGTTGGAAAAAAAGCTTCGGGTCTTTGTAAAACCAACGATTCTGATTATTGATGAAATGGGGTACTTAAAACTGAACCCGAACAGCGCTCATTACTTATTTCAAGTGATCGCCCGACGGTATGAACATGCCCCGATTATCCTCACCTCCAATAAAAGCTTTGGGGAATGGGGAGAAATCATGGGAGATTCGGTTCTAGCGACAGCGATGTTAGATCGATTACTGCATCATTCCATCATTTTCAACTTAAAGGGGGAAAGCTATCGATTACGGGAAAAAAGGCTCCAACAAGAAAAACAGAAGGATTTAATGAGGTCCTTCTGGGGAATTTTAAACCGGCGATTTTGGGGAGAAAATAGGTTCTTACGCTAATTTGGGGAGATGACTTTCTATTAACTACACTGATATAATAAAAAGAAAAGGAGTGTATGATGATGGCTCACCTTTCTTGGTCTCCTCTCAGTTCAACTATCGAACTGCTGGATATATCTGATGTCGGTAATAGTTTGCGTTTAACGGTAAAAAGCATCCGTGAGTCTTCTCCCTGTCCTGCCTGTCATCATGTTTCCTGCCGCCCGCATAGTCGGTATACACGCGTGATTCAAGATCTTCCTATCGCCGATCAGCCTGTTTCTCTTCTGCTTATTTCTCGAAAATGGTTTTGTGATTCTCCTGCTTGTCCCGTTAAAGTGTTTACAGAGCGTTATGATTGGCTGGCGCCGCATGGCCGCCGTACCCTTCGGGCAGAACACACCTTACAGCAAATTGCTTTTTCTACCAGCTGTCTCTCTGCACAAAAGGTGGCGCAATCGATCCATCTTCCTGTCAGTCATGATACGTTGTTAACCCTCATTCGGAAAACCCCTATTCCCGTAGAGGTGTCTCCCTTTCCTTGGAGTCGATGATTTTGCTTTTCGAAAAGGACATACGTATGGAACCATCATTTGCGACTTAGACAACCATCATCCTGTTGCGCTTTTACCTGATCGGCTGCCACCAACACTGACCGAATGGCTGAAACCATATTCTCATGTACAAGTGATGAGCAGGGATGGATTTACGGGATTTCGTCAGGGGATTACGAATGCCAACCCTTCCATCCTTCATGTATATGATCGGTGGCATTTTATCGGGAATGCGAAGAAGAGACTGGATTTCCTTCTTTTATCCCTCGTTCCCTCTTTGATGACATGGAGTGAACCTAACCCCTTTGTTCGTGAAATCGAAATGACCAAGGAAGAAAAAAGGAAAAAGCAGCGTCAGGCACAAAAATGGGCACTCATTCAAGAAATCCAAACAGCTCATCAATCAGGAAAGAACATTTCTAGGCTTGCGAGGGAATATGAGCTGGATCGGAAAACGGTGAAAAAATATCTCCAGATGACTACCCCGCCACTGATTCATCGGCGAAAAAGAAAAACACCGGTTTCCCCATTTTTGGACCGTGTCATCGAGTTAGAAGCAAAAGGCCAAACCGTCTCATCCATCGATTCCCTTCTTCGCAAAGAAGGATATGCCGGTACGTTTTCGGCGGTGCGAACCGCCATAGAAACGATTCGACGGAATCGGAAGAGGAATGATCCATCGACGTTGGAACATCGTATCACAAGAAAACAGTTGTCTTATTGGATATGGTCGCCGTATCATCGACTTTCAGAAAAAGAGAAAATGAATCTGGAACAATGCCTAAAAAGGTATCCAGTTGTCCGTCCTGTCTATGAAGTGGTGCAAGAATATCGGGAGGTCGTGGATCAAAGAGATTATGACCGTTTTCTTGTTTGGCTGCGTGGTCAGCTTTCAGATTCAAAACAGCCATTTTATTCTTATGCGAAACGCTTGCGAAGCGATTTGCAGGCAGTAAAACACGCTTTTCTTCTCCCATACAGCAATCGGGTACTAGAAGGACAAATAAACCGGTTAAAAACCATTAAACGAATGATGTATGGCCGTGCTGGATTAGACTTGTTAGAAAAAAGGGTTCTCTATAGACTTTAATTATTATTTTAATAAAACAATAAAAATCTCCAACAGGGATGATAGGAAGGCATTCACCAAATATACGTAAGAGCCAGAAAATAATCGGCCTTGACAGCGTACGCTCGTCATTGTTTCTGACTTCCAGTTGCTTTTTCACTATACGTATGCAGCTAATAGAAAGGATAGAAGAAAAACAACTATGTTCTCTCTAAAAAAGACACGCTCCGCCGGTTCATGTTCTTTTGTTCCCCACAATATTGCGCGGCGAGTCATTTCGGTAAAAATCACGTCTGAAAAGATAGAGATTTTAGACAATATTAGCCAAAAAATAGCCAAGACGCATAAACCATGTGTTCTTACAATCTAAAATTTTTCCAACGACAACTTTTTGTTTATAGTTAAAAAAGCTAAGATGGTTATTGATATTCCATACATCAAAGTTATAAATGACTTATCTACCAAATGTATAGCAGATAAAGAGTTATTAGTAAAAAAGAATATTTTGTGAACGCGTATTAAGTCTAATATACCTAATAAAGCAGCTGATAAATATAAAAAAGGAGTCAACAAAGTTAGCTCTAGGTTTCCAAAGATAGCATGAACAAGAAGAACCATACCGTTAAGAAAAATAACTTGTGGTATTACTTGAATGGAAAAGTTTATCCACTGCTTTTCAGCCAGAATCGGATAAAATAATAGCGCAATAAATACAATATAAAGAAACATGTTAATGAAATAGTTTTTCGAAATATATTTAATTAGTTTTTTTGGATAACTACGAAAAAGAATAATGTTAGACTGTTGAAATATCTCATTAAATAACCACACCTGCCACCAACAAGAGAGAGGTATGATGATAATCTCAATCAAAGTCATATTTATACTCGTAATCAGTGCATGCAACCATACTAAGACTGTGAATATAATAGGTATTAGCAAATTCTTTCCCATAATTCGGCAATTTATATAGAGTACCTTGATTATATACAAATAATCACCACCCAATTTTTTAACTAATGATTGATATATAACATTCCTCTAGAGTTGGAGTAACTGCTACGCCGCCATCTAATGATTCATCAGTTAGCACCCTTAACTCAAAGCTTGTTGCATTTATTTTTTTAAAAGAAGTAACCTGATATTTCTCAAAGTAATCATTTAACTCTTCACTTTTTACCCTAACTAATAAAACATTTGGTTTTGCTTTCATTATCCCTTTTAAATCACCATGCAAAAGAATTTTACCATCTTTTAAAATGGCAAAATGATCACTTACAGATTCCAATTCATTTAAATCATGGGAAGATAATATAATAGTTCTATCATCAACCAAACTCTTTATTAAATTTCTAAAACGAATCTTCTCCTCAACGTCTAAACCACTAGTTGGTTCATCGATAATTAATATTTCTGGATCACCTAAAATGGCTTGAGCTATTCCTAGTCTTCTTAACATCCCTCCGGAAATATGAGCGATTCTTTGGTTTATATGCTGATCCAGATTTACTTTACTTAATACATGGATCAGTTCCTTAGTAGAATATCTAACGCCTTTTAAAAAACTTAGATGTTTCAAAGCTTCGAGAACAGTTAACTGACTGTACATTGAAAAATGCTGAGGTAAATACCCTACTAGATTTCTCAGTCTATCCTTATTTGCTGAAACACCATTATATTTAATCTCGCCTGAAGAGAATGTATCGGCCGAAGCAAGAATACTCAAAAGAGTTGTCTTCCCAGCACCATTTGGACCTGTAATACCATAAATACCTTTAGGAATCTTTAAATTGATATCATCTAAAATTTTACGTCTTCGCTTCCATTTACTAAGATTGATAATTTCTAACAATTTATTCCCCCCTTTTCTTGTGATTATTATTATATTTGTCAATAAGTTCTTCCAATACTATCCAATCGTTTTGCTCTGTTTTTAGCATGTCATACCAATTTGTAAAAAATATTCTGTCAACTTGTTTAAATTCTTCCTTTTTTAATGCTTTTAACTTATAAAGAACTTGTGTTACTTCTTTTCGATTTTTGTAATACGAACTAAGACTGTCTAATGTATAGTTTAGATAGTCGTCATTATGAAATCCTATTTGATGCCCTAGCCAGTTAGAAAAACATGCATCAAACAAAGTCACCATTAATAAATTCTCTCTATAAATTCCATCGTTCTTCCAAGTCAGAGCAGGTACCAGAGAGTTTATTAGGTGTTCCTTATTTAATAAAGACTTATCATGAAAAGAAGTATATAAAGGATAACCAATAAGCCAATGATCAGAAAATGTCCAAATATCTTCGATGAAAGCTTCATCATAAATTCCAGTCGTAGGTATGATAAAAATTTTTTTAGGAATTTCAATTTTCTTATTAAAAGTCATATTTACTTCTTGTACGACTTTATTTAAAAACTTACGGAATGAACTATACTCCTTTAATCCTCTTTCCCAAGTTCGAGCGATATAGATGGTACTGCTAGACAAATTAACTTCCATTATATCACCAGAGATAATCGAGACTCCTTCAGTAGTTGATTTTCGATAAGTATTCGAGTCCTTCTTATCGAGGTTCGTAAATATCTTCATACTACCTAAATATTCAATTTCGTATTCTACATTTCCAGTATTCTGAGAATAATTCCGATGAAAATATCCTTCATGAATTTGAAGGGAAGGAGTTAAATTGAAAGAAGGTATCCATGCAAAATTACTTGGAAGAAAAATTGCCCTGCTATTTGCATAAAATAAAGGAGAACTTTTTCCTTCATAATCAATCATTAACTCGTTTATGTCTTTATGCTTATCAATTGGTATACTTATAATATCTCCTTTTCTTGTGAAGTTAACTTTTGTATTATTTAAGGTAATAGTGTTAATTCTAAATCCATGGTAAAGATTAATTTTTAACTCTTCTTTTACTTTTTCAATCTGAAATTTGATGCTCACCTTTGACTGTAAAAAACCTTTATCTGTATTAAACCTAATTTTATAATTTAATGGAGTAAAATATTCCCTTTGATTATTTAACTTCTTTATATTCGCATTTACATGTGATTCATAGAACCTATAGTCTTTAATAACTTCCCCATTCGGATCAAGCCCAAGATTAATCTTTTGTTCGTGTTGATTGTTTATTAGAAATTGATGAGACGTAACAACCGTGAACCCTAAACTAAATAGTAGTGGGATTACGATAGCTTTATACATTTTTTTATGATGATAAAGTTGAATTAATAAAAAAATAACAATTAAGAAACATAGAATAAACAATCTTTTGGAAATTTCCTCATTCTCAATTAAGTATCCATATAAAGGATGATAGAATTGGTCATTCTCTCTTTGGCCTAAATTAAGCAGCTCTGCTATTCTGTTATCGAGCAGTCTGTAGTTAACAGGACCAATAAAAAAACAAATGAATATTGAAATAAAATAGACTATTAAGCTGGGTATAAGCATTGAAAGAATGATGCCGATAAGAAATGCAATTAAGAATACTACTACCCAATAAACTAAAATATACATAAAGCTATCAATATAGAAAGGACTGACAGTCAATCCTTTAATCCTTATCAAGATAAAAAACAAAATCGCTAGGAATGAACAAAAAGTAATAATGACTAAGCTGATAAAACTTATTTTCCCTAAATATAGATAAACTGTATTCCTATAAAGAATAAATTCATGTTTCTTATGATTTCTATCTAGGTAAATCCCTAAAAGACCAAAAGTAAAAATACCACATTGAATAAAAAAACTAGACAAAGTCAGTGCACTCCCGGGATGAAAATAACGGTCATCTAAAATATACGAATAGAAAAGTATACAAACATAAAAAATAGAAATAGCTAACATTAATAATATAAATGGATTTCTAGAAAGAATTTTTTTATAAAGTGATATTGGTCTAATAAATTTATTCATTATACTCATCCCTTTATTATGTGGAGCCCTTAAGGGAACCTTAAGGGCTCCTTTTTAATTAAAATTAATAGTTTGAGATTTTTGTTGACCCAGTTGTATACCCTGTGCCAGTTACAGGATCAATGAAATAAGGTCTTGCTTCAGGGTAATATGAAGAGTGTGGGACTCCCGATTCGTAACCTATTTGGGTAGTTCCTGGAGTTACCACCATTTCTCCATATGCAACATCCCATAGAGGAAATCTTGCTTGCATCGCACGCGATACTAGCGCATATCTTCCCGTATTAGTACCTTCAACCTTTAAATAACCAGTAATAGTCATTGTATCTCCCTCAGCTTCTTTTTGGCCGTATTTTAAATAAACGATTCTAAAAGGCTCTGCGGCCAATGCATTACTTGAAAGTATCCCCATAGCAAGTGTTATGCCTAATAGAACTTTTCCGAAAAATTTCATATTTCATCCTCCTTTGCTTTTAGTAGACATTAATCGCAGAAATAAAGCTGAATGAATAGTGCTGCCCAATAAGAATATGGTTTTACGCATTCGCATAAGGAATCATCGCATCCATCTACAGTATTCCAATCATATCGATAGCAGTAATCATGTAGCATGCAGCATGCATCTACTTCATTAATTACTGAACCATCTCCACCACTATCTGGGTAATTATGACATTTTCCGCCGCACCATTTATAGCCACCTGGGAGACATCCATCTTTCCAAGAAATATGGGCCTCAACTTCGTTTTCATTATCTAGAATCCCATACTTAAAGTTTTCGTCATATTTAAATAACTTTTGATCAAAATTACTCAAATATTGTTCTTTAATCTTCCCATCAAATTCTGTTGCTAATACCAATTTAATATCCTGACCTTTAGCTTGAAATTTGTAAAAATACTGTTTATCGTTATCTTCCTGAATCACAAAACCGGTAATATGAACCTGTTTTTCTTGTCCCGATTCTGCAAAAAGAATATTCAATGAAACACTTTGATCTTTAAGGGCTAAAACAGCCCCTTCACCTCTTTTTAAAGAATTTTCTCGATCTTTAATCTTTCCTTCAAATTGATAAGCATCAAATACTTCTAATTCATGATCTGCAAAGTCACGATATTGCTTAATCTTCTTCACCATATTAGCTACAGTAGGGTTTTCTAAAAGTGTTTGTACTTTTACACTCTCTGGCTTAATGGCACTACCAACTAAAACTAATCCTTGCATAATCTCATTACCCCTTTTTTTAATATTTTTTTGATTCGCGAATCTACTTAGTAAAGAATTACAAAGCATTATAATAACAACCTAGACATAAAAAAATAAGAGCGTTTAAGCCCTTATTTTACAATAATTTTTCCGACATATTGGACATGACCTCGGTTACTTTTGATATTTAGTTCTAATACATAATTTCCTGGATTATTTGGCAGAATGAAAGTATGATTTCTCTTTACCTTTAACTTCTCTTTTTGATTTTCATTTCTCCACAAATAGGCTATTATTTGTTCAAGCTTAAATTCTTGATGCTTAATAAACTGAAGTTTCGCCATCTGCTTTTTATTTACTTCTATAGGGCTTTTCTTTTGCCCCAAAGCATAAACACTTATATTTTCTTCCATCTTATTTCCAGAGACACTATTCCCTACTTCCCATGTGTAAGCTTCTAAACTTAAAATGTATTCTTGGTTATTTGTAATTAATTTGGCTTCAGGTGGAAAAGTACTGTAGTCATCTGATATTAATCCATCTTTTTGAAATATGTATATTGCTCCAATAGTTATAATCGCCAAAATGATAAATATGGTAATAACAGCACCAAATAATATTTTTGATAATTTATCCATAACTGTCTCCCTCTATAAATGTTGATATGTCAAAGATGGTGGCCTTTATGTAGGGGGCAAAAAGATATTTTTCCTTTATTTCTAAATATGTGTATATATAATAGTGAATGTGTATGTTTCGTTGCCACTACTGGTTAAAGTAGATTGTAGTAAAAGGAAAGAGTATGGGATGCACGTTGGATCTCTGTACAACTTATAATGCCCCCAAGTCTTTTGGCATCTGTGTGACGACATTCCTTCGTTCGGTCTAGTCATAAAGGCTGGCGAAGCTCCTTTGGGGACTCAATATCAAATAAAATGACATTGTGCCAGCTTCTCCGTGTCATTTTTGTTGTCTAGGAAATCGGCTGTCTTATAGGCCTCAAGCTGCCTGTTTGAGACCGAAAACGTCCTTGATTATTCAATTTGCATTAAACGCTTGGTGCTTTGTACTTAACACATGCAGTACCTTTAGTAAATTCCTACATAGCTCAACAATCGATTGTTTCTCCGAAATAAGTTATTTGTCGTGTAATGGTTTTGCAACTGTCGAACCACTTCGTTGTGACGGATATCGGCATCATGACACGGAAAAGGAGAGGGGGCGAAATCTCCTTCTTCTACTTTTCTTGTTTCCGACTTTTGTGATGATTATAATCCCTCGCTTTGCCGGCAAGTACAAGGGCCTTCTCGATCTCTTTCCTGTTAAAATCAGACGGGTACGGTGTATATTTCAACGTAGCAAGCGCTATTTTTCTAAAATAAAGAAATTTTTACCATAACTCCTGATAATACCGATCGAACCAGCGAATCAACTGATTCGGAACCGCTCCTACTCTTTCGCGAGTCTGGATCGAAACGTTGCCTTACACGAAGCTCCACCTCCATCCCTTTAAAAATGCATGGATAGCTAAATCGGCTATCTTTCATGAGTTGGACAATGACGAGTACATCTTTCGCATCGTGCATGGTCGGAAAATTGTCGTCTAGTCTTTTTGAGCGCTTGACGTGCATTGGATTCGTCTTGACGAGAGGATTGTCCCTTTGTCTCAAGATAATTTCCTTATCCAGAGATACCCTTCCTACCTACATTTTAACATAAGAATATTTCTTGTCCATTATTACATTTTATTTACATTTTATTTAATTAGGCTCTGTTAACGTGAATATTGATTTTATTGTTTTTCCTTATTCGACCTAGTAGGAAGTTGTTAAACGAGGTGAAATATTGAAGCATAAAGATAATGCTACTATGTACGAAAAATGTTTTTGGCAATTAAAAAATGCATGAAATGGCAAATAAGAATATTCAATGATCTGTATAAAATTTCATACCTGTTGTCGCTTGACATGGAGCCTCTGCGGGCATGCTTTCTGGCAAAGGGGGCAAGCCACAGGACTTTGCAAGGCATATAAGCCTATCATACCCGCCACTCCATGTAAAGCGGTGAATATGCAATAAATTATGCATATCCTTAATTGCCAAACACTACAATTCTTAATTGCCACTAACAATGAAAAAAGAGGATATATGGGTCTTGAATCAACAACAAAGGATTAAGGAGCTTTTAAAAAAAGAAGAGGTTGACCGTTTAAAGGAATTTTTTGCTTCCTTTTGGTATTATCCCCTTATAGTAGACAGCGCAAAAAAAGGCTATACTGTCTAACTGATATTATCCCTCTTGTGTAGACAGTGTAGAAAAAGGACACACTGCTATGCAGGAGGGATTTTTTTGGATAAATCAGATGCAAAATACACAAGCTATAGTTTTGAATTTAAATTACGTGCAGTGACGATGTATTTGAATGAACAATTAGGGTATCGAAAAGTAGCCAAGAGAATGGGGATCAAAGATCCTAAAAGGGTACGCATTTGGGTAAAGAACTATCAACAGTATGGAGAAGAAGGACTAAAAGAACGTAGAGGAAAAACCATTTCCTCTAAACGGGGCCGCCCAAGAAAGAAGCCATTAACAGTAGAAGAAGAAAATCGAAAACTCAAAGCAGAAAATGAATTCTTAAAAAAGCTTATTGCCTTGAAAAGGAGGTGAAAACCAGAGACAAAACCGTCTTCTATTCCATCATTCATGATCTTAGTAGTTCCTATCCTATTTCTTTGTTATGCAAGATAGCTTGTGTTTCCAGAAGCGGTTATTATAAGTGGCTGAAACGAAAAAATGTAACAACAGTGAGGGATTTAAGAAATCAAGGCATCATGAATTTGATCGTGGAAGCCTATGAAGTATCCAATGGAACCTATGGTTATCCAAGAGTAAAGGCATACATTTTGCGGGAATACGGGTGGAGAATCAATCACAAATGTATTTATCGCTTAATGAAGCTAATGAATCTTCAGGCGAAAATTCGCAGAAAAAAGCAGGCCTACCGAAAAGGTTCAGAAAGAATGAAGGTACCGAACGTATTAAATAGACAATTTACAGCGAGTAAACCGAATGAGAAATGGGTGACAGATATTACCTATCTCCTTTGGGACAACCAGCGTCTATACTTATCCGTTATCTATGATCTCTTTAACGGAAGTGATTTCATACCGAATCAGTAAAAGAAATGATGTTCCACTGGTTCTTGATACCTTAGACGAAGCAATAAAAAAACGAGATGTGAATGGAACCATTTTACACAGTGACCAAGGGTTCCAGTACACATCCCATGAATACCACGCAACTCTCAAACAACATGGTATGATTCCAAGTATGTCCAGAAAAGCAGACTGTTTAGACAATGCTTGTATAGAAAGCTTTTTTAGCCATCTAAAAACAGAATGTATATATCTTAAGGAATTTCACTCCGTGGATGACCTGGAAGCAGCTGTTCATAAATATATGGAGTTTTATAATGATAGGCGCATTCAAAGGAAACTTACATACCTTAGCCCTGTACAATACAGAAAGAAGGTATGTGCATAACACAAGGAATCACGGATGACTAGAGTAGCTCCTCCATCAGCTTGTCTGCCAATTAGTTGATGGGCTGTCAGTGTCAAGTGATTTCCTTGACACTGACAAAGCCCAATCAACTATGATGGATGAAGCTGATGAGAGGGTCTTTTTAAACACTGTCTACTTGACAGGGGTAAGTTCAAAATAAGTTGCATAGCTTCCTTTTTATATTTTGGGGGGACAATAGAATATTCTTTAACTTTCTTTTTAGCTGGTAAGCAACATTTATTTAGTAGCAAAAATCTTAACCATATTTAACCTGTATACGTTTCTCCAAATTTCCCTTATGCTCCTAATAGCTTCTCGTATAAACGCCATTCTTTCTAATAAATCATCTACATACTCATCTTAACAGAGAATTAAAAAACTTTTCTTTATTCGATTTAGACCTTTCTCCTAAAAAATATAGCCTCTAACGCTAAAACGTTAGAGGCATAACTTTGCTCAAATCGTCGCCCTAAAATATTTAATTAATCAAAAGCGAGTATACAACTTTTTTGTCGAGTATACGACTTTTTTGTTCAGTATACAACTTTTTTGTAACTCGACAAAAACGGGACACATGTTTTCATCTTTTATTCGACCGTTACGCTCTTCGCCAAGTTGCGCGGTTTGTCGACATCGCAGCCGCGATGCAGTGCCGCGTAGTAGGCGATGAGCTGCAACGGCACGACGGAAACGAGCGGTGTAAGCATCGGATGAACCGCCGGGATGACGTAGCGGTCTTCGTCTGTTTCCAAGCCTCTCATCGAAATAATGCATGGATTGGCGCCGCGGGCGACAACTTCTTTGACATTGCCACGGATGCTTAAGTTGACGTGCTCTTGCGTCGACAAGGCAACGACTGGAGTGCCGTCTTCGATCAGAGCGATCGTTCCATGCTTCAATTCTCCGCCAGCGAATCCTTCCGCTTGAATGTAAGAAATCTCTTTTAATTTCAACGCACCTTCAAGACATACATAATAGTCAACGGCGCGGCCGATGAAGAAGCAGTTGCGCGTCGTTGATAAATATTCGCGGGCGATTTTTTCCATTTCTTCTTTCGCGTCGCACAACATTTCCATCACATTGGCGATAATGCCAAGCTCTTTTTTCAAGTCGAAGTCCAGCGCAATGCCTTTCGCTTTCGCCGCAGCTGTCGCTAAAATCGCAAGCACGGCGATTTGCGCTGTATATGCTTTCGTCGATGCGACGGCGATTTCCGGGCCGGCATGTAACAATAGCGTATAATCTGCCTCACGGGAAAGAGTAGAGCCCGGTACGTTTGTAATCGTAATCGCTTTATGGCCGAGTTTCTTCGTTTGAACAAGCACCGCACGGCTGTCCGCCGTTTCCCCGCTTTGAGAAATGTAAATGAATAGCGGTTTTTCAGACAACAGCGGCATATTGTACGAAAACTCGCTGGCAACATGCACTTCGACAGGGATTTTCGCCCATTTCTCGATCAGCTGTTTTCCGACTAATCCCGCATGATAACTTGTACCACAAGCGATAATATATAAACGATCCGCATTGACCACTTCCGCGACCACTTCTGGTGCAATCGTAAGCTGGCCGTTTTCATCTTGATATTTTTGAATGATGCGGCGCATGACAAACGGCTGCTCATCGATTTCTTTCAACATGTAATGCGGATATGTCCCTTTTTCGATGTCACTCGCGTCTAACTCCGCGGTATATGGAGCGCGTTCAATGATATCGCCGTTCAAATTTTTAATCGTAATGCTTTCTCTCGTCACTATGACCATTTCTTTATCCATCAATTCGACAAATTGGTTTGTCACTTGCAGCATCGCCATCGCGTCGCTCGCCACAACATTGAAGCCATTGCCAATTCCGACAAGCAACGGGCTTTTATTTTTTGCGACATAAATAACTTCTTGATTTTCCGCATCAATCATCGCGATCGCATAAGAACCTTTCAGCAAGGTTAACGTTTTGCGGAACGCTTCTTCAACAGAAAGGCCGTCATTCACAAACTTTTCAACAAGCTGCACGACAATTTCCGTATCCGTGTCGCTTTTCAGCGCCACATCTTGTAAATACTCCTGTTGCAAAATCGCATAGTTCTCAATAACCCCGTTATGCACGAGCGTAAAGCGGCCAGAAGCGCTTTGGTGCGGGTGCGCATTGATGCGGCTCGGAGCACCGTGTGTCGCCCAGCGCGTATGGCCGATTCCAAGAGTGGCGCTGACTTTCGGATCAACGACAGCCCGCAAATCGGCAATCCGTCCTTTTTCTTTAAAAAGATGAATTCCTTCTTCGTTCAACATCGCGATGCCTGCGGAGTCATACCCGCGATACTCCAATTTTTCTAATCCGCGCAATAAAATTTCCTTGACGTCATGTTGACCGATGTAACCGACAATTCCGCACATAACCGTTTTCCTCCCTTATGATTTGGGGAGGCTGCCGCACAAAAGATCCTTCACTATATTCTTTTTTCAAGGAACGACGCCAGGGGTCTAGTCCTTTTGCGCAGACAGACTCCCCCGTTTCCGTGCTTTTGCGATTATGTCCTTCCCTTTGTCCAAAGGGTCACCCCTTTGTTTTAAGAAAGGACTTGCGGCTGTAATCGCAACAACCGGGAGGCATCCGCCGAAACCTCGATAAACCTCCTCCTCGTCAACTAAGCGTTCTTCCGTCCACGCTTAGTCCAGGCGCTTTGCAAATAAATGACAGAATAAAACCCTCTACCCACCTTTCTTTTTTAAAATAATAACAAAATAATATTACAGTACGTTTCTTAAAACGTCAACTGCCATATTATTTCATAAAATAACCTATGCATAAACAGAATAGAATGTTCCATTTATGCATAGGCTGGTGATGAGCTTTCATTCTTAATTTGATTCTATTCGATTCCCATTTCCTCGCGAATGACAGAGGCAATCCGTTCAACATAGTTCCGGCATGATTCTTCCGTCGGCGCCTCTACCATCACGCGCACAAGCGGTTCCGTTCCGGACGGCCGGACAAGAACACGGCCGTTTTCGCTCATTTCTTTTTCCACTTCTTGAATTACGGCTTTCACTTTTTCGTTTTCCATCACTTTATGTTTATCGGCAACTTTTACATTCATGAGCTGTTGCGGATATTTCTTCACTTCACTCGCGAGCTCAGAAAGTGGTTTTTCTTTGATTTTCATAATATTTACAAGCTGCAGCGCTGTCAGCAGCCCATCTCCCGTCGTATTGTAATCAAGGAAAATAATATGTCCCGATTGTTCTCCACCTAAGTTATATCCATTTTTCCTCATTTCCTCTACGACGTAACGATCGCCGACAGCCGTTTGCACACTTTGAATTCCTTGCGCTTCAAGTGCTTTGTAAAATCCGAGATTGCTCATCACAGTGGAAACGACCGTTTGCTGTTTAAGACGGCCAATTTCTTTTAAATATTTCGCGCAAATGTACATAATTTGGTCGCCATCCACAATATTTCCGTATTCATCCACCGCAATCAAGCGATCCCCGTCGCCGTCAAAGGCGAGCCCGACGTCCGCGCCTTTTTCTTTTACAAACGACGCTAACGCTTCCGGATGGGTCGAGCCAACCCCTTCATTAATGTTAATGCCATTCGGCGATGCCCCCATTGTCACAACATCCGCTTCCAAATCAGCGAATAAATGGGTGGCAAGGGACGAGGTGGCCCCATGCGCACAATCGAGCGCAATCTTCATTCCGGAAAAATCTTCGTCAATGGTCTGTTTTAAATACTGCAAATACTTTTGACCACCTTCAAAATAATCGTTCACTTGTCCTAACGCTTTTCCGATCGGTCTTGGCAACATATCTTCCGGGCTATCAATCAGCGCTTCAATTTCTTGTTCTTGTTCATCGGAAAGCTTAAAACCGTCCGGGCCAAAAAACTTAATTCCATTGTCTTGAACAGGGTTATGTGATGCGGAAATCATAATTCCCGCTTGCGCTCCTAACGCTTTTGTCAAATAAGCAACGCCTGGGGTGGAAATAACACCAAGGCGCATTACTTCCGCCCCGATCGAAAGTAATCCGGCGACAAGCGCTCCTTCAAGCATATGTCCAGAAATGCGTGTATCGCGGCCAATCAATACTTTTGGCCGTTCTTCGCTTTTTGTTAATACATAGCCTCCGCAGCGGCCAATTTTAAATGCTAGTTCCGGTGTCAACTCGCGATTCGCAACTCCGCGAACGCCATCAGTACCAAAATATTTACCCATTATGTCAATCTCTCCTTACGTAAATGAAATTATCGTTCATTAATTTTAATTTTTACGTTTTTTTTCGGCAATTCCCATTTGATATTTTGCGGACCATTTAATTCCGCTTTTACTTCATGCTCACCAACGCCTAAATCACTGACATCGACATACAACTTAACATCGTTCGTTTGAATATTGTCTAATACGTCTGGCGCTCCATATAGTTGAACATCCATCGCTCCTTTTTGTGGATCGATAAAATCAACTGTATATTGATCTCCTAATCCTACTACATGAATTGGCACTTCCTTTAATATTTTCGTTTTTTCTTCTTGCACGTCAACCACTACTTTTATTTTTGAAGGATCAACGCTTTTTACTCCTTCGGGCAATGGAACATCCATTTCCAACGTTGTATCTTTTGTAATTTCGTCCAAATTAATCGTAATGCCGTCAATAAATTCAATGGAATCGATTTTTTCTTTTTCACCAAAAATCGTCACTTGATTTGGGATCGTTTCTATTTTGACAATGCTTAATCCTTTTCGCAGCGATCCTGTCCGATTAATTTTCAGCGGAACCGTTTTGCT
Organism: Parageobacillus sp. KH3-4; assembly: GCF_022846435.1. NCBI lineage: Bacteria > Bacillati > Bacillota > Bacilli > Caryophanales > Anoxybacillaceae > Parageobacillus > Parageobacillus sp. KH3-4. The sequence goes on along the minus strand of NZ_AP025627.1, from coordinate 165,483 downwards.
TGGGCTTTTAATCGGAACAGTTACTTCCACTACGGAAGGCTGCACATCTAAATTTAGCACGTTCCCGCGACTGTCGTAAACGGTTACCCTTGATTCTTGTGTTACAGTATCTGTTGCTCCACCTAAATCAATTCTCGCTCTTACGGATGATATGCTATCAATCAACTGTTTGGCACCAGTGATGGTGACAGAGTTCGGTTTGACAAGCGGCTGTTCAATCATATAGCCTTCCGGCACTTTATTTTTATTGATCAAATCAACCCCAACAGAGAAATTTTTAGAAACTTTCTCCTGAATTGTTACTCTTGCTGTTGAAGGGTGAATTTGAACCTTTAGTTTATCAGAGATGTCTTTATATTTTATTGGAACGGTATACGTTCCTAACGGTAAGTCTGTTAAATCAATATACACTTCAAAGTCGCGCTGCAAAGCAGTCGGCTTTACGATGCTTGCAGGCCCTTGCAAAGTGATATTCACATATTTCGGAATACCAGAGACAATTAAATTTTCCTCATCATAATAAACGACGACAGGAACATTCGTCAGCGTTTCTGTATCCTCCTGCCCCACCGTATTGCGGGTAATCACTCCCGATTTTGTTTCTTTTTCAATATTCGCTGACATATAAAGCATAATCGCTAACAGCAAAGAAAATATTTTAATAAACCAATGGTTATTCATTAACCTATCCATCATGTTTCTTCCCCCTCCATTGCCAACGGGATGAGGAAGTCGCCTTTGTGGCTGGCACTAGCTCCTTTGTAAGCAACTCCCGAAACTGTTCCGGAGTCAAATCTCGGTGCAGCTCCCCGTTTTTGGTGATCGATACCGCGCCGGTCTCTTCTGATACAACGACCGTTATACTATCTGTCACTTCGCTGATCCCTAACGCAGCACGATGCCGAGTCCCGAGCTCTTTTGAAATAAATGGGCTTTCGGAAAGCGGCAAATAGCAGGCAGCCGCTGCAACATGGTTTTTCTGAATGATGACGGCCCCGTCGTGCAACGGAGTGTTAGGGATAAAAATATTAATTAATAGTTCAGAAGAAACACGGGCATTCAAAATAATGCCTGTTTCAATATAATCTCCCATTCCCGTTTCCCGTTCAATGGAAATTAACGCGCCAATCCGCCGTTTTGCCATATATTCTGTCGCTTTAATAATCGCCTCAACCATTTTCGTTTGTTCTTCGTCATCATTTGCGCTGCTTCGCGAAAACAGCCTTCCCCGCCCTAACTGCTCAAGCGCGCGCCGTAATTCCGGCTGGAAGATAATAATAAGCGCGAGAAACCCCCATGTGATTGCCCGATCCATTAACCATTGCAATGTGCTAAGGCCGAGAAAGTTACTAACGAGATGCACGAGCATAATAAGAATAATTCCTTTTAAAAGCTGGACCGCCTTCGTCCCGCGAATCATCATAATGAATTTATATATGACATACCAAACAACTAGAATATCAACGATCTTGCCTAAATAGCTTAAAATCGGGAGCTCTCCGAAAGGCATTTTCACACTTCCTTTATTATCTAATTCCAACATATTGTATTTAAACAGCTCTTTTATTATAACATATCATACAAAAAAGCCATCGAAAAAGATGGCCCTCTATTCGAACGCTTCCACAGCATCCTTTACTCGCTCCTTAATATTATACCAAATCCATTCAAATACTTGGTTAATTTCTTCCAATTCTCCTGTTACTTGCCCCGCGGAAGCTAAATATTTTTCACCATGAATGACGGTAACATTGCCCTCGACTTTCCCTTCGATCTTTATAGAACCGTTGCGAACGACGATGTCTCCTTGGACAACTTCTCCTTTCGGAACAATAACCGTATGGCCACGAATGATGACATTTTCACGTGTCGAAACAGAAAACTGTTTTTGTTCATTCCATGTGGTAAATAGGCTTCCGATCGTCAAAATAACAAATAAAGACGCGGCGGTAATGAACGGATGGTTTTGCAGCCACCTTCTCATACGAATTATCTTCTTCTCTTTCGGCAGCTTTGCCATCACACGCGCCGTAAAGTCAGAAGGAGGGATGAGGTGGGACGCATGCTGAATAAACGCCACTGTTTTCTTTAATCCATTAAAATGGTCAGCGCATGCCGAACATTGCTGCAAATGCTCCCTTAATATTTTCGCATCATGCGGCTCAATATCACCATCTAAGTAATCGTGCATAAGGTTTATAATGTTATGTGGACATTTCATGTTCTTCCCTCCTCTCATAAATGGCCCAAATGCTTTCGTAACGCTTCTCTGCCACGGTGAATTCTTGTTTTTACGGTGCCGAGCGGCAAATCCAAAATTTCGCTAATCTCCTGTAACGATAAATCTTCTATATACTTTAACACAATAACGCTGCGATACTTTTCTGGAAGTTTTTCAATCGCTTTCTGTACGGTTTCCTGTAGCTCCATGCTTTCTAATGTTTCTTCCGGAGAAGCTTCATTAGAGGAAAGCTGCGAATACATCGTAAGTCCGTCCGTGCCGCTTATCTCTTCGTCTAAATAGGCGTCGGGTTTTTTCTTCCGGATTTTATCAATTGCTAAATTGGTGGCAATTCGGTAAAGCCACGAAGAAAACTTCATGTTTGGATTATACGTATGAATATTAACATAAGCGCGAATAAATGCCTCTTGGGCGGTATCTTCCGCCTCGTGACGGTTTCCGAGCATACGGTAACATAAGCGGTATATTTTGTCTTTATAAAGGTCTACAATATCTGCATAGGCATTTTGATCCCCTTTTTTGATCGCTTTGATGCGTTTTTTCACGAATATCTCCATATAATACGATACCTCCGCACACTGCGGCTACAGTGTATTACGTTCATGCATAAAAAAAGTTTCAGGCAAGCACGTACAATTATTTTACCATATCTGCTTAATCTTTCACTAAACAAAAATAAAACAGCAGATTCTATAAAATCTGCCGTTTTCTGCCTCTACACTAACTTTTCTCCAAAAAGGGACCCTATCAATCCTACCGCGACGGAGGCAGTCTTATTGCGTTCATCTAAAATCGGATTGACTTCTACAAATTCCGCTGATGTAATTAGTTGCGCTTCTGCAAGCATTTCCATTGCCAAATGGCTTTCGCGATAAGTAAGCCCCCCGATAACCGGCGTGCCCACTCCCGGAGCATCGTGCGGATCCATCCCATCTAAATCGAGTGATAAATGCACGCCGTCCGTCTGTCCCTTCAAATAAGCAATCGTTTCTTGCATCACTGTCGTCATGCCGAGGCGATCTACTTCATGCATTGTATATACCTTAATTCCCTTGTCATGGATTAATCGCTTTTCCCCCTCATCAAGAGAGCGGACACCAATAAGAACAATATTTTCCGGTTTCACTTTTGGGCTGTAACCACCGATATTCGTCAAATGTGGATGCCCCAAGCCAAGACTCACAGCGAGCGACATCCCATGAATGTTCCCAGACGGAGAAGTTTCCGCCGTATTTAAATCGCCATGGGCATCATACCAAATAACTCCCAAATTTTGATAATGCTTTGCGACACCTGCTAATGTTCCAATGGCAATGCTATGGTCGCCGCCTAATACAAGAGGAAAGCGCCCTCTTTGGACTACATCGTCCACCATCTCGGCTAATTTTTCATTTATTTCTGCAATCGCTTTCAAATTACGTAAGTTAAGTCGTAACTCTTCATCATCAGACCGTTCCGCTTTTCCAATTGAAATATCGCCTAAATCTTCAATTTCATAATGAAGGCGTTCTAGCCTTTCGATTATTCCCGCATAACGCATGGCACTCGGTCCCATATCCACACCGCGGCGTGTCTGCCCTAAATCCATTGGCACCCCAATAATCGATATCTTCTTCATGCTGCCTCCCCTTTCCATCGTACTACTTCACTATTGTAGACGAAAATATCATATTGACTCAACTTAACAATTTTTTGAATATTTATTCTTGACAGACAAAAAATCTGAGATCAGCACAAACAAAAAACATCCCATTTCGGAATGAAACGAAATGGGATGTTAGTCAATGGAGCCTATCGGGATCGAACCGATGACCTCCTGCGTGCAAAGCAGGCGCTCTCCCAGCTGAGCTAAGGCCCCATATTTATTTGTAAAAAAGCGGAAGACGGGACTTGAACCCGCGACCCCCACCTTGGCAAGGTGGTGTTCTGCCACTGAACTACTTCCGCATGTCGATGAGCCATGGAGGATTCGAACCTCCGACCCTCTGATTAAAAGTCAGATGCTCTACCAACTGAGCTAATGGCTCATATAGCTAAATGAAGACACTCATGATTTTCGATGCCTCTTCCCCTGTCAGCAAACTCAAAGATGTTAAATGCGTTGGACAACATATCGGAATTTTCCGGCCCGTTGCCTCTTCCTCTACTAGCTATTCAAAGATGTTAAATGCGTCGAGGCAACTCGGAGCGGATCCATAGAAGCTTAGGCTCGTTGCTTCCTGCCAATTCTAACTAATGAGTGATGGCTGGGCTAGCTGGATTCGAACCAGCGCATCACGGAGTCAAAGTCCGTTGCCTTACCGCTTGGCTATAGCCCAACAATCCAGAAGTACCAACCGAAAATATTATCACACATAACATAAAAATTTATACTTGTTTAACTACGAAGATGGAGGGGGACGGATTCGAACCGCCGAACCCAAAGGGAGCGGATTTACAGTCCGCCGCGTTTGGCCACTTCGCTACCCCTCCACATTGCGATGCCGGCTGCAGGACTTGAACCCGCAACCTACTGATTACAAGTCAGTTGCTCTACCAATTGAGCTAAGCCGGCATAAAAAAGATCGACATATACGCTAAGTTCCTTTGTTTTCCTTCTTCTAGCTGATCAACGATGTTAGATAAATGGGAACGAACCCATGGATGTAATGCTTGCCTTTACCAACAAGCTTAAGGCTGACATAAAAAATTACCAAACCTTAATTATTGAACTAAGGTGGCATGAAAGGTAATGGAGCGTACTTTGACTCTCCATCTACCTTTCACTTCTAGCTAGTATTAGCGTGTCGGGGGCAACTTACAACTGCTCACAATCCAATAAAATATTATATAGTGGAGGATGACGGGATCGAACCGCCGACCCCTTGCTTGTAAGGCAAGTGCTCTCCCAGCTGAGCTAATCCTCCACAAAAAGAAAGTGACCCGTACGGGATTCGAACCCGTGTTACCGCCGTGAAAGGGCGGTGTCTTAACCACTTGACCAACGGGCCAAAAAACAAGAGAATTACAAAAGCTTCCAACCGGACTTGAACCGGTGACCTCTTCCTTACCATGGAAGTGCTCTACCAACTGAGCTATGGAAGCATGGCTCCGCAGGCAGGATTCGAACCTGCGACCGATCGGTTAACAGCCGATTGCTCTACCACTGAGCTACTGCGGAATAACAAGTTATTGGTTTATACTCTATTTTTGTTGCCTCTTCCTCTTCTAGCTAATTCAAAGAGGTCAAATGCGTCGAGGCAACTCGCAGCTTATTCGATGAAGCTTAGGCTCGTTGCTCCCCACTGAGCTACTGCGGAAGATTTAACTTGCCTAGCAACGACCTACTCTCGCAGGGGCGCTGGCCCCAACTACCATCGGCGCTGGAGAGCTTAACTTCCGTGTTCGGAATGGGAACGGGTGTTTCCTCTCCGCTATTGTCACTAGGCAAGTATTCTGACAGGTATTATTATATTTTAATCATCTCTTTTGTCAAGAGAGATTCGTTCCCTCAAAACTAGATAACCGTCCATTTGGAAGAAACCGTTTCGCTGGGCGGCTTCCTTTGCTTTTCCGTTCCGCTTGGTTAAGTCCTCGATCGATTAGTATCCGTCAGCTCCACGTGTCGCCACGCTTCCACCTCGGACCTATCGACCTCGTCATCTTCGAGGGATCTTACTCGCTTTTCGCGATGGGAAATCTCATCTTGAGGGGGGCTTCACGCTTAGATGCTTTCAGCGCTTATCCCTTCCGCACATAGCTACCCAGCGGTGCCCCTGGCGGGACAACTGGTACACCAGCGGTGCGTCCATCCCGGTCCTCTCGTACTAAGGACAGCTCCTCTCAAATTTCCTGCGCCCGCGACGGATAGGGACCGAACTGTCTCACGACGTTCTGAACCCAGCTCGCGTACCGCTTTAATGGGCGAACAGCCCAACCCTTGGGACCGACTACAGCCCCAGGATGCGATGAGCCGACATCGAGGTGCCAAACCTCCCCGTCGATGTGGACTCTTGGGGGAGATCAGCCTGTTATCCCCGGGGTAGCTTTTATCCGTTGAGCGATGGCCCTTCCATACGGAACCACCGGATCACTAAGCCCGACTTTCGTCCCTGCTCGACCTGTCCGTCTCGCAGTCAAGCTCCCTTCTGCCTTTGCACTCTCCGAATGATTTCCAACCATTCTGAGGGAACCTTTGGGCGCCTCCGTTACCTTTTGGGAGGCGACCGCCCCAGTCAAACTGCCCACCTGACACTGTCTCCCACCCCGATAAGGGGTGCGGGTTAGAATTTCAATACCGCCAGGGTGGTATCCCACCGCCGCCTCCACCGAAGCTGGCGCTCCGGCTTCCCAGGCTCCCACCTATCCTGTACAAGCGATACCAAAATTCCATATCAGGCTGCAGTAAAGCTCCACGGGGTCTTTCCGTCCTGTCGCGGGTAACCTGCATCTTCACAGGTAGTATGATTTCACCGGGTCTCTCGTTGAGACAGTGCCCAAGTCGTTACACCTTTCGTGCGGGTCGGAACTTACCCGACAAGGAATTTCGCTACCTTAGGACCGTTATAGTTACGGCCGCCGTTTACTGGGGCTTCGGTTCGCACCTTCAGCCTTGCGGCTTAAGCGCTCCCCTTAACCTTCCAGCACCGGGCAGGTGTCAGCCCCTATACTTCGCCTTTCGGCTTCGCAGAGACCTGTGTTTTTGATAAACAGTCGCTTGGGCCTTTTCACTGCGGCTCCCTCGGGCTTGAGACCCAAGAGAGCACCCCTTCTCCCGAAGTTACGGGGTCATTTTGCCGAGTTCCTTAACGAGAGTTCTCCCGCGCACCTTAGGATTCTCTCCTCGCCTACCTGTGTCGGTTTGCGGTACGGGCACCTCCCACCTCGCTAGAGGCTTTTCTTGGCAGTGTAGGATCGGGGACTTCGGGACCAAAGGTCCCTTCGCCATCACGGTTCCGCCTTATTGCCAGACGGATTTGCCTATCTGGCGGCCTAACCGCTTGGACAGGCTATTCCAGCAGCCTGCTCGCCCTACCTTCCTGCGTCCCCCCATCGCTCAAACGGTGAGGAGGTGGTACAGGAATCTCGACCTGTTGCCCATCACCTACGCCTTTCGGCCTCGGCTTAGGTCCCGACTAACCCTGAGCGGACGAACCTTCCTCAGGAACCCTTAGGCTTTCGGTGCAGAGGATTCTCACCTCTGTTTTCGCTACTCACACCGGCATTCTCACTTCTAAGCGCTCCACGAGTCCTTCCGGTCTCGCTTCGGCGCACTTAGAACGCTCCCCTACCGATGACCATCGGTCATCCCACAGCTTCGGTGGTACGTTTAGCCCCGGTACATTTTCGGCGCAGAGTCACTCGACCAGTGAGCTATTACGCACTCTTTAAATGATGGCTGCTTCTAAGCCAACATCCTGGTTGTCTGGGCAACTCCACATCCTTTTCCACTTAACGTACACTTAGGGACCTTAGCTGGTGGTCTGGGCTGTTTCCCTCTCGACTACGGATCTTATCACTCGTAGTCTGACTCCCAAGGATAAGTCGTTGGCATTCGGAGTTTGACTGAGTTCGGTAACCCGATGAGGGCCCCTAGCTCAATCAGTGCTCTACCTCCAAGACTCTTCCCTTGAGGCTAGCCCTAAAGCTATTTCGGGGAGAACCAGCTATCTCCAGGTTCGATTGGCATTTCACCCCTACCCACACCTCATCCCCGCACTTTTCAACGTGCGTGGGTTCGGGCCTCCAGTAGGTGTTACCCTACCTTCACCCTGGGCATGGGTAGATCACCTGGTTTCGGGTCTACGACGACGTACTATGCGCCCTATTCAGACTCGCTTTCGCTGCGGCTCCGTCTTTTCGACTTAACCTCGCACGTCATCGTAACTCGCCGGTTCATTCTACAAAAGGCACGCCATCACCCATCAACGGGCTCTGACTACTTGTAGGCACACGGTTTCAGGTTCTCTTTCACTCCCCTTCCGGGGTGCTTTTCACCTTTCCCTCACGGTACTGGTTCACTATCGGTCACTAGGGAGTATTTAGCCTTGGGAGATGGTCCTCCCTGCTTCCGACGGGATTCCCCGTGTCCCGTCGTACTCAGGAGCCACTCGGGAGGGAACGAAGTTTCGACTACAGGGCTGTCACCTTCTCTGGCGGGCCTTTCCAGACCGCTTCGTCTACCCCGTTCCTTTGTCACTCCCATCTGAGTGGTCCTACAACCCCAAGAGGCAAGCCTCTTGGTTTGGGCTGTTCCCGTTTCGCTCGCCGCTACTCAGGGAATCGCGGTTGCTTTCTTCTCCTCCGGGTACTGAGATGTTTCAGTTCCCCGGGTGTGCCCTCCATACCCTATGGATTCAGGTATGGATACTGCCCCATTACGGGCAGTGGGTTCCCCCATTCGGACATCTCCGGATCAACGCTTGCTTACAGCTCCCCGAAGCGTTTCGGCGTTTGCCCCGTCCTTCATCGGCTCCTAGTGCCAAGGCATCCACCGTGCGCCCTTTCTAACTTAACCATGCGAAACCCGGCTTTATCTTCGCCGCCTTCGCTTCCCGGCTTCTTCCTTTCGGTTATCTAGTTTTCAAGGAACCAATTGATTTCTCCTGCATCCGTTCATAGACGCAGGCGCAAAGCATTTGAAGGAACAACCAATGTTCCTTCAAAACTGAACAAAACTCCGCGTCCACTTTATTTTCACGATGATGTCCTTAGAAAGGAGGTGATCCAGCCGCACCTTCCGGTACGGCTACCTTGTTACGACTTCACCCCAATCACTTGCCCCACCTTCGGCGGCTGGCTCCCTTGCGGGTTACCTCACCGACTTCGGGTGTTGCAAGCTCTCGTGGTGTGACGGGCGGTGTGTACAAGGCCCGGGAACGTATTCACCGCGGCATGCTGATCCGCGATTACTAGCGATTCCGGCTTCATGCAGGCGAGTTGCAGCCTGCAATCCGAACTGAGAGCGGCTTTTTGGGATTCGCTCCCCCTCGCGGGTTCGCAGCCCTTTGTACCGCCCATTGTAGCACGTGTGTAGCCCAGGTCATAAGGGGCATGATGATTTGACGTCATCCCCACCTTCCTCCGGTTTGTCACCGGCAGTCCCCCTAGAGTGCCCAACTGAATGCTGGCAACTAGGGGCGAGGGTTGCGCTCGTTGCGGGACTTAACCCAACATCTCACGACACGAGCTGACGACAACCATGCACCACCTGTCACCCTGTCCTCCCGAAGGGAGGAACGCCCTGTCTCCAGGGTTGTCAGGGGATGTCAAGACCTGGTAAGGTTCTTCGCGTTGCTTCGAATTAAACCACATGCTCCACCGCTTGTGCGGGCCCCCGTCAATTCCTTTGAGTTTCAGCCTTGCGGCCGTACTCCCCAGGCGGAGTGCTTAACGCGTTAGCTACAGCACTAAAGGGATAACCCCTCTAACACTTAGCACTCATCGTTTACGGCGTGGACTACCAGGGTATCTAATCCTGTTTGCTCCCCACGCTTTCGCGCCTCAGCGTCAGTTACAGACCAGAGAGCCGCCTTCGCCACTGGTGTTCCTCCACATCTCTACGCATTTCACCGCTACACGTGGAATTCCGCTCTCCTCTTCTGCACTCAAGTCCCCCAGTTTCCAATGACCCTCCACGGTTAAGCCGTGGGCTTTCACATCAGACTTAAGGGACCGCCTGCGCGCGCTTTACGCCCAATAATTCCGGACAACGCTCGCCCCCTACGTATTACCGCGGCTGCTGGCACGTAGTTAGCCGGGGCTTTCTCGTTAGGTACCGTCACCGTGCCGCCCTGTTCGAACGGCACTTCTTCTTCCCTAACAACAGAGCTTTACGATCCGAAGACCTTCTTCGCTCACGCGGCGTCGCTCCGTCAGACTTTCGTCCATTGCGGAAGATTCCCTACTGCTGCCTCCCGTAGGAGTCTGGGCCGTGTCTCAGTCCCAGTGTGGCCGGTCACCCTCTCAGGCCGGCTACGCATCGTCGCCTTGGTGAGCCGTTACCTCACCAACTAGCTAATGCGCCGCGGGCCCATCCGTAAGTGGCAGCCGAAGCCGCCTTTCAACCGAAGACCATGCGGTCTTCGGTGTTATCCGGTATTAGCCCCGGTTTCCCGGAGTTATCCCGGTCTTACGGGCAGGTTACCCACGTGTTACTCACCCGTCCGCCGCTAACCAAGCGGAAGTAAGCTTCCGCCCGGTCCGCTCGACTTGCATGTATTAGGCACGCCGCCAGCGTTCGTCCTGAGCCAGGATCAAACTCTCCATAGAAAGTGGATTGGCTTATCTTCAGCTTCGGCTCCGACACCGAAAGGTGCCGTTCGCCTCCGCTTTTCTTATTGTCTAGCTCCGGCTCCTAGCCCCTCGGGACGCCTCGGTCTCGCTGTGGCGGCAACCGCCTCCTCGCGAGCCCTCCAGCGCCTGTCGGGGCTATTCAGTCGCCTTCGCTTTTCTATGTGGACGCTTCGTTTTGTTCAGTTTTCAAGGAACATTTTCTCCTCTTTGCGACTTTTTCATACTAACATATTCATTAATACGATGTCAACATTATTTTTTCTATCATTAGCGACGGATTTAATTTTATTATGATTAAATTTTATTGTCAATACTTTTTTCGGCATTTTGTTGAATGCTGCTTATTGCGTAGAAATTCCCTCTCCATCCAGTAGACTTGGACCACTAAAAAAAAGAAATCGCTTTTTGCCTCTTTCTTTTTACAAAGTTTCCGAAACTCCATCTGCATTTTGACCTTCACCGAAAAGCAAAACAGAAAAATATTTTTCATAACCTCCCTCTTGACAAGCATAAGATGATCACAGAAAAACTTTCGGACAAAGGAGGAAAAATCGTGAATTTTTTCTATACATTAAATGGACGCTCGTTAAAAAAAACGCTTATTGTTGTTTTATCTGCATTTTTTACGGCAACCATTTTATATGCCCAAGGAATTGCTAACCCTACACTTTCTCTTTCCACTGGTCCAAAAGCGGTCTATAAAGTGAAAAAAAGCAAAGAAGAAATATCGCTAACTTTTGACATCAGCTGGGGAGATCAAAACGCTTTACAAATTCTTGACGTATTAAAACAAAACGGCATAAAAAACGCGACATTTTTTTTATCTGCTTCCTGGGCTGAACGTCATCCGAATATCGTGAAACGAATTAAGGAGGACGGTCATGAAATTGGAAGCATGGGGTATAACTTCGTCAATTATACAGAGCTAGAAAGCTCAAAAATACGTCAAGATCTTATGCAAGCAAAGAAAGTATTTGACATGCTTGGAATAAAAGAAATCATATTACTGCGCCCTCCAAGCGGCAACTTCAACAAAAATGTATTAAAGATTGCCGATTCACTAGGCTATACCGTCGTTCATTGGAGCATTGATTCAAAAGATTGGCTTAACCCTGGAGTAAAGACTATCGTTGAAAATGTCGTAAACAACATGGAAGCAGGAGATATCGTTTTGCTCCACGCGTCAGATTCCGCCAACCAAACAGCAAAAGCACTTCCCAAAATTATTGAAGCAATGAAAAAAAGCGGTTACCGCAATGTTAGCGTTTCGCAATTGATCGCTAACGGGGATGCAAATAGCAAAGAAATAAACTAAGACAAACGGATTTTCAGCGCACATACAATTAGGGAATACAAAACCCCTTTGTTTCCAAGAAAACGCGCTGTCTTATCTTTTAAACAAAAAAGAAAGGGAGGAGCATCCTCCCGATTATGACTTTGTAACACCAGTTAGTTTATGCAGTATAAGAAGCTGATAAGCGTTGCAAATTAATAATGGAAGTAACATTAAATAAAGCCAATCCTTATCATTAATGCGCAATACTGGGAACCATTCAATAACCGTTACGACAACCATAAAAAACAACGCTGGTATAAACGCTCCTCTATTCGTTTGGACGCTTTTTACATAAGCAACGGCAAGTCCAACAACCAAAATAAATAAAGCGACTAGTATGTAGCCGACAATAGATTCTCCTTTACCCGCAAACACTTGATAGCGGAAATACACTAAATCGAAAAGCACAAACAAAATTAGCACAACTTGCACTGAATTCCAAAGAGAGGCAGATCGAAACATTCCAAGTCCAAAGCGATGAATAGTCAAATAGGCGAAAAACCCCATTTGACTAATGACACTAAAAATAAAGCCGACACCGATGTGCCACATTAACACCGCCGCGATTTCCAATACGTCCAGCCGCGAAAACAGCTTCTCATATTCACCCCAGTTAAGTATAACCCCTATAACTGCCGTCGTTATGCCGCCAATGGCCAATGTTGTTAAAAATAAACGCACCCATTTCCGGCTGTTCACAGCTCCATCCTCCATCGTTTTTTCAAAATGATTCGTTTAAAATTTTACCAATCACTTTGAAAAAAAGCCAGCTTGGAATAAGGTGAATGCATATTTTTTTGCTGAAACTTCATATTAAGGGTAAGGGATTTTTGTAGAAAGGAGCTTATTCACACATGAAAAAAAGCACATTGCTCCTCTTATTTAGTTATTTCCTTATCCTTGGCTCTTGCGCCCCTCAAGACGTTAGCCCGCCTGCCCCAGATTATGATTATGACCGAACGAAAAAAATGGTCGTGGATATTTTAAAAACGGATGAGGGGAAAAAGGCGATTCAGGAAATTATGGCAGATGAAAAAGTGAAACAGCAATTAATCATTGAGCAAGCCGTTGTCAAAGAAACACTCCAACAAGTGCTAACATCGGAAAAAGGAATAAAATTTTGGGAAAAAGCCATGCAAGATCCAAAGTTTGCTGAAAGCTTTGCCAAAAGTTTGAAAACGGAGCAAGAAAAAACGATCAAAGCGTTAATGAAAGACCCTGAATATCAAGGGATGATGATAGATATTTTAAAAAATCCAGAAATGGAAAAAGCAATGATGGACGTTCTAAAAAGCAAACAATTTCGCCAGCACCTTCAACAAGTCATCACAGAAACGCTGAATAGTCCTTTGTTTCAGGCAAAAATTCAAGACATATTAGTAAAATCCGCCGGAAACATACAACAAGAGACAAAAAAACAAAATGAAGATCAAGAAGAAACAAGCGGCAATCAGCAGGAGCAATGAGAAAGAGACAAAGGAGCCACCTCATGCGAGATGTGCTCCTTCTTTCTTAGCACTTCTCTATAATTTTCCGCGCAATATCCATATATATTTTGCCAATCGGATGTTCTTCCGCATAAACAGATGGGGCGAAATCGTTATCATTCCAATCTGGCTGTTGAAGTGGCAGCTGCCCTAAAAGCTCCGTTTGCAATTCTTTAGCAAGCTTTTCGCCGCCGCCTTTACCGAAAACATATTCTCTTTCTCCTGTTTTTTTGCTTTCAAAATACGACATATTCTCAATGACGCCAATGATTTCATGCTCCGTGCGAAGCGCCATCGCCCCCGCGCGAGCCGCGACAAACGCTGCTGTCGGATGCGGGGTAGTGACAATGATTTCCTTGCACGACGGCAGCATTGTGTGCACATCCAGCGCAACGTCACCCGTTCCCGGAGGCAAATCTAATAATAAGTAATCTAAGTCACCCCATTCGACTTCTTTGAAAAAGTTGTTTAACATTTTCCCCAACATTGGACCGCGCCAAATGACAGGGGCATTATCTTCGACGAAAAAGCCCATTGAAATGACTTTTACGCCAAACCGCTCAACCGGAATAATTTTTTCGCCGCGCACGCTTGGCCGCTCGACAATGCCCATCATATCAGGAACACTAAATCCATAAATATCGGCATCAATAAGTCCTACTTTTTTTCCGAGCCGGGCGAGAGAAACGGCAAGATTCACGGAAATCGTCGATTTTCCGACGCCGCCTTTTCCGCTGGCAATCGCAATGTATATTGTTTTTGCCTTTTCTCCTTGATATTTTGCTACTATTTCTTCAGGAAGCTGTGCAAATCGCAAACCGACCGAAGCTGCGCCGGCATCTTTCAATAGCTGAACAATCGTTGTTTGGACGCGAAGCTGCTCGGCTGTTCCCGTTTTTGCCAATGCGATTTTGACGCTAACGTGCTTTTTATCTTCTTTAATTTTAATTTCTTGAATCGCGTTCGTTTCTTTAAACGTTTTGTTTAAAAACGGGTCTTTAATATTTTCCAGCAATCCTCTAACCTCGTTTTCTGTTAGCATCGATCATCACCAATCCTTATGTATTGCATTTGATATTTTTACTATAACACATATAATTATTGTATATCTATTATGTAAAAAAAAGGAAATCCTCTATTCAGGAGGATTTTTTTCATTAGAAAAATATCGTAATACGCCTTTGTATACAGATGCGGCCAGCTTCGTTTGATAATGATCGGAAGCTAGCAGCTTCCTTTCTTCCGGATTAGACAGAAAACCAACTTCGACAAGCGCACCTGGCTTTTTCGCATACTTCAGCAAATAAACCGTATCAATCCTTTTTGCAACACGATCCGTATTTTCCAAATTGCGTCGCAGTTCCGCTTGAATAAACTTAGCAAGACGCTCATTCTCTACCAGTGAACCATAATAAAACGTTTGCGCTCCACGCCAACGCGGGGAAGGAATGGCATTAAGATGGATGCTAATAAATAAATCCGCCTCTGATTCGTTAATCAACGCGACGCGCTTTCGTAAATCTTCTACTTTTCGCCGTCTGTAACCTCGTGTGTCTTTATCAGCAAGGTCGCTGTCCATTTCCCTTGTCATCAACACGAGCGCACCTTGCTGCTGCAAGTAGTCGCGCAATTTCTCCGCCACTTTCAGCGCCACTTCTTCTTCTACCACATCACCGCCGACAGCTCCCCCGTCCGGCCCGCCATGACCAGGATCTAAAACGATAATCCTTCCAGAGAGAGGAAGGTTCCACGATTTGGTTGAAGTCGTGTTAGCAAAGATATATTGGAAAAGAACAATAACGATAATGGAACTAATGAGAGCGCCCAACCATTTTGCTTTCATTGTTTCTCCTCCTGCGTTTCCCCTTCTTTATCTTATATGGGACAAGAAACAAAAATAGAACTTTTTCAATGAAGTTTAAGACGACGGCGCCTTTTTCCTTTTTCAAATCCTTCCATCCACCAATAAGCAATATAGTGTTCACACGCCAAATAAAGCGACTCATTCGCCAATCCGTCGTCGATGTTTCCCCAAAAGCAGAGAAAATCAAATAATGCATCGATCAAATATTTTTCTTCTTGGGCGCATCGCCGTTTTACGCTTTCCGCCGGTTCTCCGTAATAGCCAAATCGGCTGTAGTTGGCTCCAAGCAAATATGCTTCGATCGCGATATCGATGCATCCTTCTTCAATGACGGAGGAGAATACGCGGTACGTGCGATAAAACGGGCTAAAATGCTCTATTGCCTGCGTTTTCAGCCTTTCGAAAGACAGCTCACGCAACATTTTTCGTTCATACAGCATTTGTTTTTCCTGTTTCTTTTCTTTAAATGAAGTAATGACATTCATGTTCTTTCACGCTCCTTAGGATGTAGTTTTTAACGATTCATCCTAAACATGCGCGAAAGAAAAAGAAAAAAATCCCAACCAATATCGGCTGGGATTTGTGGAAAAATATCATTAACGTTTCGAGAATTGCGGCGCGCGGCGAGCACCTTTGAGACCGTATTTTTTGCGTTCTTTCACACGAGCATCGCGCGTTAATAAACCTGCGCGTTTTAGTATTGGACGATAATCTGGATCTACTTGCAATAACGCGCGAGCGATCCCGTGGCGAATCGCGCCCGCTTGACCAGAGAATCCGCCGCCTTTTACGTTCACTAATACATCGTAATTCCCCAACGTTTCCGTTAATACTAACGGTTGTTTCACAATCTCAATCAACGCTTCCGACGGAATATAGTCACGAATGTCGCGATTGTTAATCACAATGCGCCCGTCACCAGGAACTAGACGTACACGCGCGACAGAGGTTTTACGACGACCTGTGCCATAATATTGTACTTGTGCCAAAATAATGCCCTCCTTCTATCGATTATCCGCGAAGTTCATAAACTTCTGGTTTTTGTGCTTGATGTGGATGTTCGCTTCCACGATATACGTGCAATTTTTTAAACATTTGGCGACCTAAACGACCTTTTGGCAGCATTCCACGTACCGCTCTTTCAAGCATTTGTTCTGGATAATTTGTGCGCATTTCTAATGCCGTTCTCACTTTTAATCCGCCTGGATGCAAGCTATGACGGTAATATAGTTTCTTTGTCAGTTTTTTTCCGGTCAGTTCGATTTTCTCAGCGTTGATAATGATGACATGATCGCCGCAATCCACATGTGGCGTGAATGTCGGTTTATGCTTGCCGCGCAAGATGGCCGCTACTTCGCTTGCAAGGCGTCCTAACGTTTTACCAGCAGCGTCGACAACATACCATTTACGTTCTACTTCATTCGGCTTCGCCATGTAAGTTGTGCGCATAAATGTCCCTCCTATAAATAAAAAATAAACAAAATGACATATTCATTTATCTCAACACGATTATTTTTCCGGGGCTAATCGTGGAAAAATACATACCATATGATATAATATCTCTTCAACATACCAATGTCAAGAAAATGTTACACCGGGATTAGTTGTCATAATATACTTTCCACAAATACAATCCTTGAGGCGGAGCCGTTTTCCCGGCAAACCGGCGGTCTTTTGCCGCCAAAGCGCTCGAGATGCTATCTACACTCCGTTTTCCTTGTCCGACTTCTAAAATCGTTCCGACGATAATCCGCACCATATTGTATAAAAACCCATTGCCAATAAAGCGAAATTCCAACAAATCATCCTGCACCGTCATATCCGCTGTATAAATCGTACGCACGCGGTCATCGACATCCGTCTTTGCCGAACAAAAGCTCGTAAAATCATGCGTCCCTTCGATAAGCGACAGTGATCGCCTCATCGCGCCTATATCCAGAGGATAAGGAAAATGATAGCAATAATTACGCAAAAATACGTCTCGTTCTTGGGCAATTCGCACTTTATAGCGATATTCTTTCGCCTTGGCGCTAAAACGCGCATGAAACGAAGGGGCAGCTTCTTGTGCATCTTTAATGACGATATCGTCAGGCAACAAGGCGTTTAACGCTTTTTTCCATTGATCCGGGGAAAGCGATAAGAACGTATCGAAATGAACCACCTGACCGTATGCATGAACACCCGCATCTGTCCTTCCCGAAGCGGTAATGCGAATCGCCTCCCCCTTATGGATCCGTTCCAGCGCTCGTTCCAGCTCGCCTTGCACCGTTCGCTTGCCTGGCTGAATTTGATAACCGGAAAAATGTGTACCGTCATAAGAAAGCGTGCATTTAATCCGTTTGCTCATTTTCCCCCTCCCTGTTATGAACGTAGTACAAACAAAACAACCGCTAATACTAATACCGCCGCTAAAAACGCGGTATCCGTCCATTTCCATACAAGCTGGCGAAATTTCGTTCTTCCTTCGCCGCCGCGATAACCGCGCGCTTCCATCGCTGTCGCCAATTCTTCGGCACGTTTAAACGAACTGATAAACAACGGAACGAGCAAGGAGACGATCGCCTTGATCCTCTCGGAAAACGCCCCCCCTGTAAAGTCGACGCCGCGAGCGGTTTGCGCCTTTATAATTTTTTCCGTCTCTTCCATTAACGTCGGAATAAAACGAAGGGAAATAGACATCATCAATGCCAGTTCGTGAACGGGAACATGGACTTTTTTCAACGGTCCAAGCAAACTTTCCACACCATCCGTTACTTCAATCGGCGTCGTCGTCAACGTTAATAATGTCGTGATCATAATGAGCAGAAGAAAGCGAAGGGAAATAAAAACTCCTTGTTTAACACCGCCTTCGTAAATAGAAAATGAGCCAATCTGGTACAGCACGCCTCCTTCTTTCGTCATAAAAACATGCAATAAGAAAGTGATCACGACAATCCATATGATTGGTTTTAAACCTTTTAACACAAAGGAAAGCGGGATGCGCGATAACGCTACTAGACTAAATGTAAACATCGATAAAATGGCATAAGTGATGCTGTTATTCGCCAGAAAAACAATAAATACGTATATAAAGATGACGAGCAACTTCACACGCGGGTCCATGCGGTGAATGACGGAATCGCCGGGTACATATTTGCCGATAATCATGCTATTCATCATGAGCATTCACCTTGGAAAACAATTTTTGAATAGCGTCTACGGTTTCTTCGATCGTCAAACACGGAGACGGCACGGTAATCCCTAATTTTTTTTCCAATTCTCTTTTCAGCTGCACTGTCTCCGGCACATTGAGCCCAATTTCCGCCAAAGAATCGCTATCTTGAAAAATTTGCTGTGGTGTTCCCGTTTTCCATACGGTCCCTCTATGCATGACGACCATATAATCGGCATACGCGGCAGCGTCTTCCATGCTATGGGTCACTAACACGGTCGTTAGCCGCTTTTCTTGATGAAGTCGGTAAAACATTTCCATAATTTCTTTGCGACCGCGTGGGTCTAAGCCGGCCGTCGGTTCGTCTAACACAATCACATCTGGTTCCATCGCAAGCACTCCGGCAATCGCAACGCGGCGCATTTGCCCGCCGCTTAAATCGAACGGCGACTTGGATAACACATCTTCCGGAAGCCCGACTAGCTTAATCAGCTCTCTCGCCTTCTTTTTTGCTTCTTCCTCAGGAACACCAAAATTCATTGGCCCGAAACATATATCTTTCTCCACCGTTTCCTCAAACAGTTGGTGTTCCGGAAATTGAAAGACAATGCCAACTTTTTTGCGGAGCGGTTTTAAATCCCTCTGACGTTTTTTATTTGTAATCGTTTGATTTCCTACCGTCACGGTTCCGCTTGTCGGCTGAAGCAACCCGTTTAGATGCTGCAGCAACGTTGATTTCCCTGAGCCAGTATGACCAATAACCGCCACATAAGAGCCGCTTTCAATCATGATGTTCACGTCGTATAACGCTCGGCGGGCAAACGGTGAGTTGGCATTATATACATGTTCTACCTTTTCAAATATAATGTCCATAATTCTTCCACCAACTCCTCTATCGTAAAGTAGCTTGAAGATAGCGGGATGCCGCGCTGCTTTAGCCGGTCTCTTACTTTTACCGCAAACGGCAAATCTAAACCAATCCGTTCTAGTTTTGTTCCAAGCGCAAAAATTTGTTTCGGCGTCCCTTCTGCCATCATCTCCCCTTTATTCATGACAATAACGCGGTCGGCTTTGGCGACTTCCTCTAAATCATGGGTGATGGATAACACGGTAATCCGCTGTTTTTTGTTTAAATCACGGACCGTATCCAATACTTCCTGTCTTCCTTTCGGATCGAGCATCGATGTTGCCTCATCTAAAATGATAAGATCCGGTCGCAATGCAAGGATGCCGGCAATCGCGACGCGTTGCTTTTGACCGCCGGAAAGATGATGTGGCTCATGACGCAAAAACTCTTCCATCCGCACTTGGCGAATTGCTTCATGCACTCTTTTTACCATTTCGTCGCGGGGAATTCCATTGTTTTCGAGAGCGAAAGCGACGTCATCTTCCACTGTCGTTCCGACAAACTGGTTATCGGGATTTTGAAACACCATGCCAACGCGGCGGCGAATCTCCCAAACCGTCTGTTCATCGAGCACCGTGTGAAATAGTTTAATGACGCCACTTTCCGGTCTTAACAATCCGATAAGCAACTTGGCGATCGTTGACTTTCCCGAACCGTTATGCCCGACAATCGCCAGCCACTCCCCGCGTTTCACTTGAAAAGTAACGTTTTGCACCGCGTAATCCGATTGATTCGGATAACGGAAATATAGTTTTTCTACTGATAAAATGGTATCTTCCATTCTTCTTCCCCTTGCCTCTAAACATTCTCATCTCTACTCTACTACAAAAAGGGAAAATAAAAAAAGGGCATAGATCCAGTTCAAAACAAACTGTCTCGCCCTTGTTAGTCAACCGAATCGTTTTACACTAATTCGATAATCACCATTGGTGCCCCATCACCGCGACGAGGACCAAGTTTCATAATGCGAGTGTAGCCACCTTGACGGTCTTGATAACGCGGTGCAATATCGCTAAATAACTTTTGCAGCGCGTCTTGACCAGTTTCGCTATTGGCTACTTCTTTGCGGATAAATGCAGCAGCTTGGCGGCGTGCATGCAAATCACCGCGTTTGCCAAGCGTAATCATTTTTTCGACAACAGAGCGCAATTCTTTCGCGCGCGCCTCTGTTGTTTCAATACGCTCGTTAATAATTAAATCAGTTGCTAAATCACGAAGCAATGCCTTGCGCTGAGCGCTTGTACGTCCCAATTTTCTATATGACATGAAAGTGTCCCTCCTTTTTAACATTTTTACTGCATATTCCATTTCTATATTTAGAATCAGTAACGTTCATGTGTCTAGTAACATGAAAATACTAGTTAAACAAACGTTAACTAGTCATCTTTACGCAAACTGAGACCGAGTTCCGCAAGTTTTGCTTTCACTTCTTCGAGAGATTTGCGACCGAGGTTGCGCACTTTCATCATATCTTCTTCCGTTTTTTGCGTAAGCTCTTGAACGGTGTTAATGCCAGCACGTTTTAAACAGTTGTAGGAACGAACAGAAAGATCAAGTTCTTCGATAGTCATTTCAAGCACTTTTTCTTTTTGATCTTCCTCTTTTTCTACCATGATTTCTGCATTTTGCGCTTCATCTGTCAGGCTGACGAAAATATTTAAGTGCTCCGTTAAAATTTTCGCGCCGAGAGCAATTGCTTCTTTCGGCCCAATGCTCCCATCTGTCCACACATCTATCGTTAACTTATCATAGTCCGTCACTTGACCGACACGCGTATTTTCCACTTGATAGGCAACGCGTGAAACAGGTGTGTAAATCGAATCGATAGGGATAACGCCTATTGGCTGATCTTCTCGTTTATTGGCCTCAGCTGGAACATACCCACGCCCTCGTTTTGCCGTCATTCTCATGCGTAAGCGGCCGCCTTCTGCTAACGTAGCAATATGAAGGTCTGGGTTTAAAATTTCCACATCGCTGTCGTGAGTAATATCAGCAGCTGTGACAACCCCTTCGCCCTGTGCATCAATTTCCAGCGTTTTTTCTTCATCCGAATAAATTTTCAACGCTAATTTTTTTATATTTAAAATGATCGCTGTCACATCTTCCACGACGCCATCAATTGTTGAGAACTCATGCAGCACGCCATCTATTTGAACAGATGTCACAGCAGCGCCAGGGAGTGAAGATAATAGGATACGACGCAAGGAGTTACCCAAAGTTGTTCCATATCCACGCTCAAGCGGTTCGACGACGAATTTGCCATATTTGGCATCTTCGCTGATTTCAACCGTTTCGATTCTCGGTTTTTCAATTTCAATCATTAGTTATTATACCCTCCTTCAAAACGTCGAAACCCCGACCAAACGATACACGCCTAATCGAAATTCCCCCATGAATAAGTTCCCAAATGTGCGAATGGCTACACAATGTTTCCCTGTACCTTATAATATTCCATTATTGACAAGGACACAAATTCTAATACAGGGTATTACACACGACGACGTTTTGGCGGACGGCATCCATTATGCGGGATAGGAGTTACGTCTTTAATCGCTGTAATTTCCAATCCAGCTGCTTGCAACGCGCGAATCGCTGCCTCACGACCAGCACCAGGGCCTTTTACGTTTACCTCTACCGTTTTCATTCCATGTTCCATAGACGCTTTTGCGGCCGCTTCTGCTGCCATTTGTGCTGCAAACGGCGTCGATTTACGAGAACCTTTAAAACCTAATGCTCCAGCGCTTGACCAAGCAATCGTGTTACCATGAACGTCGGTAATTGTTACGATCGTATTATTGAATGTGGAACGGATATGCGCGATACCAGTTTCAATATTTTTTCTTACACGGCGTTTGCGTGTATTTGTTTTACGTGCCATTCGTGGAATTACCTCCTTTGCTTAATTATTTTTTCTTATTCGCTACTGTACGGCGTGGGCCTTTACGTGTACGAGCATTGTTTTTCGTATTTTGACCGCGAACTGGCAAGCCGCGACGATGGCGAAGACCACGATAGCATCCGATTTCGATTAAGCGTTTAATATTTAGCGATACTTCGCGGCGAAGATCTCCTTCCACTTTCAAGCGGCTGACGATCTCGCGAATTCTTCCTAATTCTTCTTCCGTCAAATCACGAACGCGAGTATCTTCGGAAACGCCAGCCTCCGCTAAGATTTTTTTTGCAGTAGATTTGCCGATTCCATAGATATATGTTAGCGAAATGACTACACGTTTGTCACGAGGAATATCCACACCTGCAATACGTGCCATATACTATACACCTCCTTGAAGATTAACCTTGTCTTTGTTTATGTTTTGGATTTTCGCAAATTACCATAACTTTGCCGCGTCTGCGAATAACTTT
Organism: Parageobacillus sp. KH3-4; assembly: GCF_022846435.1. Lineage (NCBI taxonomy): Bacteria > Bacillati > Bacillota > Bacilli > Caryophanales > Anoxybacillaceae > Parageobacillus > Parageobacillus sp. KH3-4. The sequence goes on along the minus strand of NZ_AP025627.1, from coordinate 142,859 downwards.
ACATTTTTCGCACATTGGTTTTACAGATGGTCTTACTTTCATGTTTTTTACCTCCTTATGAATGCGGAGTATTCGTTTATTTATAGCGATACGTGATTCGACCGCGAGTTAAATCGTACGGAGATAATTCTACCGTAACTTTATCTCCAGGTAAAATCCGAATGAAATGCATGCGAATTTTACCAGAAACATGTGCCAATACCGTATGGCCGTTTTCTAATTCGACACGGAACATGGCATTTGGCAATGTTTCGACAACGGTGCCTTCCACTTCAATTACATCGTCTTTAGCCATCGAGCGGCTCTCCCTCCTTCGAATGAGTAACATAGCGTTAGGCAAAAATACAGCACATGCGGCATTTGCCAATTGTTACACGACCAGTATTCATCATGATTATATTAGAGGGTTGTTAAAATTTCATAGCCGTTTTCTGTAATGGCGATCGTATGCTCAAAATGTGCACACATTTTCCCGTCTACCGTAACGACCGTCCAGTTATCAGCAAGTGTTTTAACATAACGGCTTCCCGCATTTACCATCGGTTCAACGCATAGCGTCATTCCCGGTTTCAAACGCGGCCCTTTATTTGGCGGGCCATAATGTGGTACTTGCGGGTCTTCATGTAAGTCTTGACCAATTCCGTGCCCGACATACTCACGAACGATCGAAAAATGATGGGATTCCACATATGTTTGTATCGCATGAGAAATATTGGACAAACGGGCACCTGGTTTTGCTTCCTCTAATCCTATATATAAAGATTTTTCCGTTACTTCAAGAAGCTTTTTTGTTTCTTCCGCAATCTCCCCAACAGGATACGTCCATGCGGAGTCGGCGTGATAGCCATTATATTTGGCACCGACATCAATGCTAATAATATCGCCTTCCTTCAGCACCCGGTCACCGGGAATTCCGTGGACAAGTTCTTCGTTCACCGAAGTGCAAATGCTTCCAGGGAATCCATTGTATCCTTTAAACGAAGGAATGGCGCCATGTTCCCGGATGACTGTTTCGGCGATCTGATCCAATTCTTTTGTCGTAATTCCAGGACGAATATGTTTTTCTAACTCTTGGCGAGTCAAAGCAACAATTTTTCCTGCCTCGCGCATGATTTCAATTTCACGCGGAGTTTTACAAATAATCATTATTGTAAGCCTCCAAGAAGTTCGCGAATGTCCGCAAATACTTTTTCAATGTCCTGCTGTCCGTCAATGTGGCGCAAATACCCTTTGCTTTCGTAAAACTCAAGCAAAGGCTGCATTTGTTTTACGTTCACTTCAAGGCGATTGGCCACCGTTTCCTCATTGTCATCCGCGCGCTGGTACAGCTCACCGCCGCATTTGTCGCAAACACCGGGCTTTGCTGGCGGATTAAACACGAGATGGTACGTTGCACCACAGTTTTTGCAAATTCGTCTTCCCGTCAGACGTTCCATTAAAATGTCTTTGTCGACTTGAATATGAATGACATAGTCGATCGAACGATTTAATTCGGCAAGAATGTTTTCCAGCGCTTCCGCTTGAGCAACCGTCCGCGGAAACCCGTCAAGCAAAAATCCTTTCTGGCAGTCATCTTTACTTAAACGTTCGCGAACGATGCCGATTGTCACTTCATCAGGAACAAGATCGCCTCGGTCCATATATTCTTTTGCTTGCAAACCTAACGGCGTCCCTTCTTTAATGGCGGCGCGAAACATATCACCAGTCGAAATATGTGGAATCCCATATGTTTCAACGATTTTCTCCGCTTGAGTACCTTTTCCAGCGCCAGGCAATCCCATTAATACTAAGTTCATCCTCGCTCCCCCTCAGCTCTACAGAGGTAAGGGGCAATGCACCTAACCTCTTTATTTAATAAATCCTTTGTAATGACGTTTCACAAGCTGACTTTCAAGCTGTTTCATTGTCTCAAGCGCAACACCGACAACAATAAGCAAACTTGTTCCACCGATTCGAGCGGAAGGCGGCAAATTAGCGAATTTCACAAAGAACACGGGAAGAATCGCAACAGCTGCTAAAAATAGCGAACCGACAAACGTAAGCCGGTAAAGAATTTTTGTCACATATTCCTGCGTATTTTTTCCTGGACGTATTCCTGGGATATAGCCACCTTGTTTTTTCAAATTGTCCGCCATCTGTTCTGGATTAACTTGGACAAAAGCGTAGAAATACGTAAACGCAATAATGAGCAGTACATAAATAACCATGCCAACTGGTTGTGTATAATCAAACGTTTTTCGAATCCACAATGTTACGTCATTCGAACCAAAAAACGATGCAATTGTCGGTGGAGCAATAATAAACGACACAGCAAAAATAACCGGAATCACTCCCGCTGGATTCACTTTTAGCGGCAAGTGAGTAGAATGCCCGCCAACCGGGCTGCGTCCTTCAAGCCGTTTTGCGTATTGAATCGGAATTTTCCGGAACGCTTGTTGAATATAAATTACGCCAACGATAACGACAATCACCGCTACCACGACAAGCAGAAGCGCAACAATTCGCAAGAACAAATCTTCACCGGCATTTTCAAACTGCTGTGCGTAAACTTGGTTTAACACGGCAGGAATACCGGAAATAATCCCAGCAAAAATAATGATCGAAATGCCGTTTCCGACACCTTTGGCGGTAATTTGCTCACCTAGCCACATTAAAAATGCGGTTCCTGCTGTTAACACCGTCGCAATTAATAAATATGTCGGTATGCCAGGATTTTTAATGAGCGCTCCTGAAGCCAAGTTGTTAAAGCCGTATGACATCCCAAGCGCCTGAATAAAACCTAAAACGACCGTAAAATAGCGGGTAAACTGAGCTAATTTACGTCGTCCAACCTCGCCTTGCTTCGACCATTCCGTAAATTTAGGGACAACATCCATCTGCAAAAGCTGCACAATGATGGATGCTGTAATATAAGGCATGACGCCCATCGCAAAAATCGAGAAGTTTTGCAACGCCCCGCCGCCGAATATATTCAGAACGCCGAAAGCGTTCATTTGATCTTGCACTTTTAACACATCGGCGTTTACATTCGGCACAGGGATAAACGTGCCAATGCGAAACACAATGAGCATAAGAAGGGTAAAAATAATTTTTTTCCTTATATCACCGACGCGCATAAAGTTGGAGATTGTCCGAAACATTAAATCACCTCAGTTTTACCGCCAGCAGCTTCAATTGCCTCTTTCGCTGAAGAAGAGAATTTATGGGCTTTTACCGTTAATTTTTTCTCAATTTGACCTTTCCCTAAAATTTTCACACCCGATTTTAGTTTGCTGATAACCCCTGTTTCGAGCAACAACTCAGGTGTTACTTCTGTTCCGTCCTCAAAACGGTTTAACTTTTCAAGGTTAACAATTGCATATTCTTTACGATTGATATTGGTAAAGCCACGTTTTGGAAGGCGACGGAATAAAGGAGTTTGACCACCTTCAAAACCGAGGCGTACACCTCCACCAGAGCGAGCATTTTGACCTTTTTGACCTCTACCAGACGTTTTGCCTTTACCAGAACCGATACCGCGACCGACGCGAGTGCGTTCTTTGCGGGAACCTGGCGCTGGTTGTAGTTCATGAAGTTTCATCGCGAAGCACCTCCTTATACGATTATTGTTCGATTTCTTGCACTTTTACAAGGTGAGCGACTTTGTTAATCATACCGCGAATAGCAGGATTATCGTTATGAACGACTGTTTGGTGCAACTTGCGCAAACCTAGCGTTTTCACCGTAATTCGTTGGTCTTGCGGACGACCAATGACGCTGCGAGTGAGGGTAATCGCCAATTTTTTTGCCATTGTATTTCCCTCCTTATCCTAACAGTTCCTCAACTGTTTTACCGCGCAATCTCGCTACATCTTCTGCACGTTTTAATTGTTTTAACCCGTCAACAGTAGCTCTCACCATGTTAATTGGCGTGTTCGAACCGATCGATTTGGAAAGAATGTCGCTGATACCTGCTAACTCTAACACAGCGCGCGCCGGACCACCAGCGATAACCCCTGTACCTTCGGATGCAGGTTTTAAAATGATTTTCCCTGCGCCAAAATGGCCGATTACTTCGTGAGGAATCGTTGTGCCGACAATCGGTACTTCAATTAAATTTTTCTTCGCATCTTCAATCGCTTTGCGAATCGCGTCCGGAACTTCTTGTGCTTTTCCTGTTCCAAAACCGACATGACCATTTTTATCGCCGACAACGACTAACGCGGAGAAGCGTAAACGACGTCCACCTTTTACTACTTTTGCAACACGGTTAACAGATACCACGCGCTCTTCAAGCTCAAGTTTATTTGGATCGATACGACGCATCGTTGTCCCTCCTTTATAATTAGAATTCTAAACCAGCTTCACGAGCAGCATCGGCAAGCGCCTTTACACGACCATGATATAAATAGCCGCCGCGGTCGAAAACGACCTTTTTAATGCCTTTTGCTAATGCTCGTTTCGCCACTAGTTCACCGACTTTTTTTGCTGCTTCGATATTTCCAGTCGATTCTAAGTCAAATTCTTTATCTAACGTAGAAGCGCTGACAAGCGTTACTGCTTTCATGTCATCAATAATTTGCGCATAAATGTGTTTGTTGGAACGGAACACATTTAAGCGTGGACGTTCAGCAGTTCCGAATATTTTTTTGCGAACGCGCGCATGTCTTCTTTTACGAACTGCGTTTCGGTCAACTTTTGTGATCATTTATGTCACTCCTTTCATCTCGCTAAGCTGCATTATTTACCAGTTTTACCTTCTTTAAGACGCACAACTTCGCCTTCGTAGCGAATTCCTTTGCCTTTATATGGCTCAGGTGGACGTACGGCGCGAATATTCGCTGCAAGTTCGCCGACACGTTGTTTATCTGCGCCTTTTACGACGATTCTTGTTTGCGAAGGAACTTCAATTTCTAATCCTTGTTCCGGTTCAATTTCTACTGGATGAGAAAAACCGACGTTCAGTACAAGCTTTTTCCCTTGTTTCGCCGCACGGTAACCGACACCGACTAATTCAAGCGCTTTTTCGTAGCCTTTCGATACGCCTTCTACCATGTTTGCAAGCAAACTGCGAGTCGTACCATGAAGCGCCCGATGATGTTTTTCATCGCTTGGGCGAGTAACCGTTATTACGTTATTTTCCACTTTGATTGTCATATCTGGATGAAAAGTGCGAGTTAATTCGCCTTTCGGTCCTTTTACTGTAACGGTATTGCCGTTCACCGTTACTGTTACGCCGGACGGAATTTCGATTGGCTTTTTACCAACACGTGACATGCACGAACACCTCCATTCTTAACGAAATGAATTACCAAACATATGCTAATACTTCGCCGCCAGTTCCTTTTTGACGCGCTTCTTTATCGGTTAAAATGCCTTGAGACGTAGAAAGGATCGCAATCCCTAAACCGTTCAATACACGAGGCACTTCATGTGCTTTGACATAAACGCGCAAGCCAGGTTTGCTAATGCGTTTTAAGCCAGTAATTACACGTTCATTGTTCGGACCGTATTTTAAGAAAATACGGAGAATACCTTGTTTATTATCTTCAATGTATTCGACATCACGAATGAATCCTTCGCGTTTTAAAATTTCCGCGATTTCCCGTTTAATTTTCGAAGCAGGCACTTCTAGCTTCTCGTGACGCACCATATTCGCATTGCGAATGCGAGTAAGCATATCTGCAATTGGATCTGTCATCACCATATGTTTTACCTCCTTCCCAACTCATGGGTTGATTACCAGCTTGCTTTTTTAATGCCTGGAAGTTGACCTTTATATGCTAATTCACGGAAACAAATACGGCAAAGTTTAAATTTGCGATAAACCGAATGCGGACGACCGCAGCGTTCGCAACGGGTGTACGCTCTTACTTTAAACTTTGGCGTACGTTTTTGTTTCGCGATCATCGATTTTTTAGCCACGATTTCGCCTCCCTTGTTTTACAGATGGGATTCATTATTTTTGGAATGGCATGCCGAGCAATGCCAATAGTTCACGAGCTTCTTCGTCCGTTTTCGCCGTGGTAACAATCACGATATCCATTCCGCGAACTTTGTTTACTTTATCGTAATCAATTTCAGGGAAAATTAATTGTTCTTTAATGCCTAACGTATAGTTGCCGCGACCATCAAACGATTTTTTCGATACGCCACGGAAGTCACGAACACGCGGAAGCGATACGGAAATCAGCTTATCTAAAAATTCATACATACGTTCTCCACGCAATGTCACTTTCGCACCGATTGGCATTCCTGCGCGAAGGCGGAAACCAGCGATCGATTTTTTCGCACGAGTCACAACAGGTTTTTGACCAGCGATTAATGTTAATTCTTCTACCGCGCTGTCAAGCGCTTTTGGATTTTGTACCGCATCACCAACACCCATGTTGATGACGATTTTTTCGATTTTTGGAACTTGCATTATAGATTTATAGTTGAACTTGCTCATTAAAGCAGGTGTCACTTCTTTTAAATATTTCTCTTTCAGGCGGTTCATAAGAGTACCTCCTTTCTGACATCACGATTATTTATCTAAAATCTCGCCAGATCTTTTTGCGTAACGTACTTTTTTACCATCTACAAACTTGTATCCAATGCGAGTTGGAAGCCCTGTTTTTGGATCTAAAGGCATTACTTTTGATACGTGAATCGGTGCCTCTTTTGTGATAATGCCGCCTTGTGGATTTGCTTGAGATGGTTTCGCGTGTTTTTTAATGATATTGACACCTTCGACAATCACACGGTTTTTCTTAGGAAATGCAGCAAGGACCACACCTTGTTTTCCTTTGTCTTTACCGGAGATTACTTGGACTTTATCACCTTTTTTTACATGCATCGCAGTTCGCACCTCCTTGAAAGGCTTTTCCCTTTCGTTAAATTACTTCTGGAGCTAAAGAAATGATTTTCATAAAGTCTTTGTCGCGCAATTCGCGTGCGACCGGCCCAAAAATACGTGTGCCGCGCGGACTTTTATCGTCACGAATAATGACGCAAGCATTTTCGTCAAAGCGGATATAAGAGCCGTCAGAACGACGAACGCCACGTTTTGTACGGACAACGACTGCTTTCACCACTTGACCTTTTTTAACAACGCCACCTGGTGTCGCTTCCTTAACTGTCGCAACAACCACGTCGCCAATGTTTGCGTAGCGGCGTCCAGAACCACCTAACACTTTAATGACAAGCACTTCGCGTGCTCCTGAATTATCAGCCACTTTTAAACGAGATTCTTGTTGAATCATTGACGAAACCTCCTTTCGGAATTATATCACGTCCGAACGTATATAGAATTAAACGGTAACTGCTTTTTCAACGATTTCGACTAAACGGAAACGTTTCGTTGCCGAAAGTGGACGAGTTTCCATAATTTTTACGATATCGCCGACTTTCGCAATGTTGTTTTCATCATGCGCTTTATATTTTTTCGAATATTTCACGCGTTTGCCGTAAAGCGGATGTTTTTTGTATGTTTCGACAAGAACGGTAATCGTTTTGTCCATTTTATCGGATACAACGCGGCCTACATACACTTTGCGTTGATTGCGCTCACTCATGTCGCAAACCTCCTCTCAAACGGTTATTTTTTTGCGTTCGCAGCAATCTCTCTTTCACGGATGATTGTTTTCATGCGCGCGATATCTTTACGTACTTGACGGATACGTGCTGTGTTTTCCAATTGTCCTGTTGCCAGTTGGAAGCGAAGGTTGAATAATTCTTCTTTTAACGCTTTAATTTTTTGTTCGATTTCGGCAGTGGTAAGTTCACGAATTTCTTTAGCTTTCATTTGCTTCACCACCACTTTCTTCGCGTTTTACAAACTTACATTTGATTGGAAGTTTGTGAGAAGCAAGACGCAATGCTTCACGTGCTACTTCCTCTGAAACACCGCCAACTTCAAACATGACTTTGCCTGGTTTGACAACCGCTACCCAACCTTCAGGAGCACCTTTACCGGAACCCATCCGCACTTCCAACGGTTTTGCTGTGTATGGTTTAGAAGGGAAAATTTTAATCCAAACTTTACCGCCACGTTTCATATAACGAGTCATCGCACGACGAGCTGCCTCAATTTGGCGGTTGGTAATCCAAGCGGATTCTAACGCTTGTAGTCCGTATTCACCAAAATGTACTTCCGTACCGCCTTTTGCGCGACCTTTCATGCGTCCGCGATGTTCACGACGATATTTTACGCGTTTTGGCATTAACATGATTATTTTCCTCCTTCCTCAGTTTTCTTTTTTTTCGGAAGGACCTCTCCACGATAAATCCATACTTTCACGCCGATTTTTCCGTATGTTGTATCCGCTTCTGCCGTTGCATAATCGATGTCTGCACGGAGCGTATGGAGTGGAACAGTTCCTTCGCTGTAGTGTTCGGAGCGCGCGATATCGGCACCGCCAAGACGACCGGATACCATTGTTTTAATTCCTTTTGCCCCTGCGCGCATTGCCCGTTGAATCGCTTGTTTTTGCGCACGGCGGAAGGAAACGCGGTTTTCCAATTGGCGCGCAATGTTTTCCGCGACAAGTTTCGCATCTAAATCTGGTTTTTTGATCTCAACGATGTTAATGTGAACACGTTTGCCAGTTAATTGCGTTAACGCTTTGCGAAGCGCTTCTACTTCTGAACCGCCTTTTCCGATCACCATACCTGGCTTCGCTGTATGGATCGTAATGTTGACGCGGTTTGCTGCACGCTCAATTTCAATGCGAGATACTGCGGCGTCTTGCAAACGTTTTGTGATGTATTCACGGATTTTAAGATCTTCATGCAAAAGGTCCGCATAATCTTTTTCAGCGTACCATCTAGAGTCCCAGTCACGAATAATGCCGATGCGGAGACCGATCGGATTTACCTTTTGACCCACTGATTATCCCTCCTTCTTTTCTGAAACAACGATGGTGATATGGCTTGTGCGTTTATTAATCGCGCTTGCACGTCCCATTGCGCGCGGGCGGAAACGTTTCAACGTTGGACCTTCGTCCACGTACGCTTTCGTAATAACTAAATTGTTCACATCCATATCATAATTATGTTCAGCGTTTGCCACCGCGGATTTCAGCACTTTCTCAATAATTGGGGAAGCCGCTTTTGGCGTATGGCGGAGAATAGCAAACGCCTCACCAACTTCTTTTCCTCGAATTAAGTCAATCACTAAACGTGCTTTACGAGGAGCAATACGGACTGTTCTTGCGACAGCTTTAGCTTCCATGTGTTGAACCTCCTCTCATTAACGCTTTGTTTTCTTATCGTCGCCAGCATGACCTCTGAACGTACGTGTTGGTGCGAACTCGCCAAGTTTATGTCCCACCATATCTTCCGTAATATAAACCGGCACGTGTTTGCGTCCATCATATACGGCGATCGTGTGACCAACAAATTGCGGGAAAATTGTCGAACGACGAGACCATGTTTTAATCACTTGTTTTTGACCTGTTTCATTTAATTTTTCGATTTTTTTCATTAAATGTTCATCACAGAACGGACCTTTTTTTAAGCTGCGACCCATAAATGAACCTCCCTTCGTGATTGTTCTACGGTTCTTAAGAACCGTAGTTCAACCCCGTTATTTTTTACGACGACGTATAATAAATTTATCCGATTTGTTATTCTTTTTGCGTGTTTTAAAGCCAAGTGTCGGTTTACCCCAAGGAGTCATTGGCGATTTGCGTCCGATTGGCGCTTTACCTTCACCACCACCGTGTGGGTGATCAACAGGGTTCATAACCGAACCGCGAACTGTTGGACGAATACCTAGCCAACGAGCGCGACCTGCTTTACCGATGTTCACAAGTTCGTGCTGTTCATTGCCTACTTCGCCAACCGTTGCCCGGCAAGCACCTAAAATCATGCGCACTTCGCCGGATGCGAGGCGAACGATGACATATTTTCCTTCTTTCCCAAGCACTTGTGCAGATGTACCAGCAGCGCGAACTAATTGTCCGCCTTTTCCTGGTTTTAATTCAATATTATGCACAAGCGTACCGACTGGGATATTTTCAAGCGGCAATGCATTGCCAACTTTAATGTCTGCGTCTGGTCCAGACATGATTTCCATGCCTACTTTAAGGTTTTTCGGCGCAATAATATAACGTTTTTCACCGTCCGCATAGTGAATTAACGCAATGTTTGCAGAACGGTTTGGATCATACTCGATTGTAGCAACGCGACCTGGAATTCCATCTTTATCACGCTTAAAATCGATGATGCGATATAGACGTTTATGACCGCCACCTTGGTGACGCACTGTAATTTTTCCTTGGTTGTTGCGGCCAGCTTTTTTCTTTAACGGCGCAAGCAATGATTTTTCTGGCTTATCCGTCGTAATTTCTGAGAAGTCAAGAACTGTCATACCACGGCGACCGTTTGAGGTCGGTTTGTATTTTTTAATTGCCATGTTGGTTTCCCTCCTTCGCTTTTAAACTTATACTTCGAACAGTTCGATCTCTTTGCTATCTGGCGTTAACGTTACGATCGCTTTGCGGCGACGGTTCGTATAACCGCTGTAACGGCCAACGCGTTTGAATTTTCCTTTATAGTTCATAATGTTGACTTTCGCTACTTTCACGCCAAAAATTTTCTCTACAGCATCTTTCACTTCTGTTTTATTCGCATTTACGTCGACTTCAAATGTATATTTTTTTTGTGAAATTAAGTTCATCGTGTTTTCCGTGATAATGGGCCGTTTAATAATATCGCGAGGATCTTTCATTATGCAAGCACCTCCTCTACTTTCTCCACGGCCGCTTTCGTGATTACAAGCTTGTCATGGTTTAACACATCAAGAACGTTAATGCCGTTCGCCGTAACCACGGTAACGCCAGGAATATTGCGTGCAGATAGCGCGACATTTTCGTTCGCAACATCTGTTACAATTAGCGCTTTGCGATCAACGGAAAGATTATTTAAGATTTTCACCATTTCTTTCGTTTTTGGCGCTTCTAATGTTAAATTGTCTAAAACAACAATGTTGTTTTCAAGAACTTTAGAAGATAACGCTGACTTAATTGCTAAACGGCGAACCTTTTTCGGCAATTTATAGCTGTAGCTGCGCGGAACCGGACCGAACACCGTACCACCGCCACGCCATTGCGGAGCGCGAATCGAACCTTGACGAGCGCGTCCTGTACCTTTTTGGCGCCATGGTTTGCGGCCTCCGCCACTTACTTCAGCACGATTTTTTGTTTTATGCGTTCCTTGACGTAAAGAAGCGCGTTGCATGATAACTGCTTCGAATAACACATATTTATTTGGCTCAATACCAAAAACGGAATCGTTCAGCTCGATTTCTCCGATAGTTTCTCCGTTCTGGTTATACAATGCTACTTTTGGCATTGGATAGTTCCTCCTTTCCTAGCAAAATGTTATTTTGCTTTCGCTTTCACTGCGCTTTTTACGATCACTAAACCTTTTCTTGGACCAGGCACGTTCCCTTTAATAAGAAGCAGGTTGCGTTCAGGGTCCACTTTCACAATTTTTAAGTTTTGAATCGTAACACGTTGGCCACCCATGCGGCCTGGCAATTCTTTCGACTTAAATACGCGGTTTGGAGCAATCGCACCCATCGAACCAGGACGACGATGATAGCGAGAACCGTGTGCCATTGGTCCGCGCGATTGACCATGACGTTTGATTGCGCCTTGGAAGCCTTTCCCTTTTGAAATTCCAGTTACATCGACAATATCGCCTTCAGAAAAAATATCTACTTTGACTTCCTGACCAACTTCATATTCATCAATATTTGCGCCGCGAATTTCGCGGATGAAGCGCTTAGGTGTCGTATTCGCTTTAGCGGCGTGGCCAATTTGCGGCTTATTGGCGCGTTTTTCGCTTAAATCCTCAAAACCTAATTGAATCGCTTCGTAACCGTCTTTTTCAATCGTTTTCTTTTGCAGCACGACGTTTGGAGTTGCTTCAATGACGGTTACAGGAATTAAATCGCCGTTTTCCGCGAATACTTGCGTCATACCAATTTTTCTCCCTAAGATTCCTTTGGTCATTCGTCACACCTCCTGCTAAATTAAAGTTTAATTTCAATATCAACACCAGACGGTAAGTCAAGGCGCATTAATGAATCTACTGTTTGCGGAGTAGGATTCACGATATCGATCAAGCGTTTATGTGTACGCATTTCGAATTGTTCACGAGAGTCTTTATACTTGTGAACAGCGCGTAAAATCGTATAAACAGTTCTTTCCGTCGGCAACGGAATCGGACCAGATACTTTTGCACCGGAACGTTTCGCTGTTTCTACGATTTTTTCCGCAGATTGATCAAGAATTCGATGATCATAAGCTTTTAAACGAATACGAATTTTTTCTTTTGCCATTGTTTTCCCTCCTTCTTCGCCTATTTTGAAAATAGACATTCTCCATGGAAATTTCCTGCACACTCGCCATGGCAAAGCAACCGGGTGTGTCAGCAACCTTCCACTTCATCGCAGTCAAAGACCAACATTTGATATTATACAGATATGTAAACGAGATTGCAAGCTATTTCTTCGCTTTTCTACGCACTTCTTAATTATACATAGCTAACTTCCTATTTTCAACTTGTCAAAAAATTATACAAAAAAAGCAGGTTTGCAAACGCAAACCTGCTTTTCGGCCTGTCAACATTATTCAATGATTTCAGATACAGAACCAGCGCCTACTGTACGTCCGCCTTCACGGATCGAGAATTTTGTACCTTCTTCGATCGCGATCGGCGCGATTAATTCTACTGTCATTTCAACGTTGTCGCCAGGCATAACCATTTCAACGCCTTCTGGAAGCGTGATGATACCTGTTACGTCCGTTGTACGGAAGTAGAATTGTGGACGATAGTTAGAGAAGAATGGAGTATGACGTCCACCTTCTTCTTTTGTTAGGACGTAAACTTGTGCTTTAAATTTTGTATGTGGCGTAATTGTTCCTGGTTTTGCAAGCACTTGACCGCGCTCTACTTCATCACGGGATACACCGCGAAGAAGCGCACCGATGTTGTCACCAGCTTCTGCTTGGTCAAGAAGTTTGCGGAACATTTCTACACCAGTGACTGTTGTAGATTTTGGTTCGTCAGAAAGACCAACGATTTCTACAGCGTCGCCAACTTTTAGAGTACCGCGTTCTACACGGCCAGTTGCTACTGTACCGCGACCAGTGATCGAGAACACGTCTTCGATTGGCATCATGAACGGTTTGTCAATTTCGCGTTGCGGAGTTGGAATGTATTCGTCAACAGCATTCATCAATTCAACAATTTTTTCTTCCCATTGCGGATCGCCTTCAAGCGCTTTTAATGCAGAACCTTTGATAACAGGCACTTCGTCGCCAGGGAAGTCATATTCGGATAATAGATCACGAACTTCCATTTCAACAAGTTCTAACAATTCTTCGTCGTCAACCATGTCGCATTTGTTCAAGAATACAACGATGTATGGCACACCTACTTGGCGAGAAAGAAGAATGTGCTCACGAGTTTGTGGCATTGGACCGTCAGCTGCAGACACAACAAGGATTGCGCCGTCCATTTGCGCTGCACCTGTGATCATGTTTTTCACGTAGTCTGCGTGGCCAGGGCAGTCAACGTGAGCGTAGTGGCGTTTGTCCGTTTCATACTCAACGTGCGCAGTAGAGATAGTAATACCGCGTTCACGTTCTTCTGGAGCCGCGTCGATTTGATCGTACGCTTTTGCTTCTGCTTTACCTTGTTTAGCAAGAACCGTTGTAATCGCAGCAGTCAACGTCGTTTTACCATGGTCAACGTGGCCGATAGTACCGATGTTGACGTGTGGTTTCGTACGTTCGAATTTCGCTTTAGCCATGAGAATATCCTCCTTAAAATTAGAATGTATATAATTTTATTATAATAGAATGCCTGGGAGCAAATAGTGAGCATATTTGCTCCCAAGTCTTACATAAGTAATTTATAGCGAAACTATGCACAAAAATCAATTATTCACCTTTATTTTTTTTGATGATTTCATCTGCAATGTTTTTCGGAACTTCTTCATAATGGTCAAAGACCATCGTGAACGTTCCGCGGCCTTGTGTATTAGAACGAAGCGAAGTAGCGTATCCAAACATTTCCGCCAGCGGAACCATCGCGCGAACGACTTGCGCGTTGCCGCGGGCTTCCATACCTTCTACGCGTCCACGGCGAGAAGTGATGTCGCCCATAATATCGCCAAGATATTCCTCTGGAATAATTACTTCGACTTTCATGATTGGTTCAAGCAACACAGGATCGCATTTTTCCGCTGCATTTTTCAACGCTAAAGACGCAGCGATTTTAAATGCCATCTCGCTGGAGTCAACATCATGGTATGAACCATCAAATAGTTTCGCTTTAATATCGACAACCGGATATCCAGCAAGAACGCCGTTTTGCATCGCTTCTTCAAGACCAGCTTGGACCGCCGGAACATATTCTTTCGGAACGACTCCACCGACAATCGCGTTTTCGAATTCGAAACCTTTTCCGCGTTCGTTTGGCGAGAACTCGATCCAAACGTGGCCGTATTGACCGCGACCTCCAGACTGGCGGATAAATTTCCCTTCGACTTGCGCCGACTTACGGAATGTTTCGCGGTAAGCGACTTGCGGAGCACCGACGTTTGCTTCCACTTTAAATTCACGGCGCATACGGTCAACGATGATGTCTAAATGAAGCTCACCCATACCAGCAATGATCGTTTGGCCGGTTTCTGGGTCGGTCCAAGCGCGGAATGTCGGGTCTTCTTCTTGCAATTTTTGCAACGCTTGTCCCATTTTATCTTGGTCCGCTTTTGACTTTGGCTCGATGGCTACGTTGATTACTGGTTCTGGGAATTCCATTGATTCTAACACAACAAGGTTCTTTTCGTCACATAGAGTATCGCCTGTTGTTGTATCTTTTAAACCTACAGCTGCCGCGATGTCACCGGCATATACTTTTGAAATCTCTTGACGGTGGTTCGCATGCATTTGTAGGAGACGACCGATACGTTCGCGTTTGCGTTTTGTCGAGTTCATGACATACGAACCAGAATCTAGCGTACCAGAATATACACGGAAGAATGTTAATTTACCAACATAAGGGTCTGTCATAATCTTAAACGCTAACGCCGCGAATGGAGCATCATCGCTTGACTCACGAACAACTTCTTCTTCCGTATCTGGAACGATCCCTTTAATTGGAGGAATATCCACAGGAGAAGGCAAATAGTCAACGACTCCGTCAAGCAATAATTGAACCCCTTTATTTTTAAATGCAGAACCGCAGAACACAGGGAAGAATTCCACGCTGATCGTCGCTCTGCGAATCGCCGCTTTTAATTCTTCTACTGTAATTTCTTCCCCTTCTAAATATTTCATCATAAGATCTTCATCTAATTCTGCAACCGCTTCGATAAGTTTGTTATGATATTCTTCCGCCATGTCGCGGTAATCTTCCGGAATTTCAATGCGTTCAATATTTTTACCGAGCTCATCGTGATAATGATACGCGCACATTTCTACGAGATCAATAATGCCGGAGAATTGGTCTTCCGCACCGATCGGCAATTGCACTGGATGTGCGTTTGCTTGCAAGCGGTCATGAAGCGTTTTTACAGAATATAAGAAATCCGCGCCGATTTTATCCATTTTGTTGACGAATACGATGCGTGGAACACCGTATGTCGTCGCTTGGCGCCATACTGTTTCCGTTTGCGGTTCTACGCCAGATTGCGCATCAAGAACGGTAATCGCACCGTCAAGCACGCGGAGAGAACGTTCTACTTCCACTGTGAAGTCTACGTGCCCTGGCGTGTCGATGATGTTAATGCGATGGCCTTTCCATTGCGCTGTTGTCGCCGCAGATGTAATCGTAATTCCGCGCTCTTGTTCTTGTTCCATCCAGTCCATTGTTGCCGCGCCTTCATGCACTTCACCAATTTTATGAACGCGGCCTGTGTAGAATAAGATGCGCTCAGTTGTCGTTGTCTTACCGGCGTCAATATGCGCCATAATACCAATGTTTCGAGTTTTTTCCAAGGAGAACTCTCTTGCCATGGTGGTTATTTTCTCCTTCCTTCAAATAAGTATCATGTGATAGTCGCTATACAAACGATAATACAGGAATATAGGTGAATTGGCGGCAAATTCCTTGACCGCCATCACCTATTTCCCACTGCTTATCGATATAAATGCGATGATTACCAGCGATAATGCGCAAACGCTTTGTTTGCTTCTGCCATTTTGTGTGTATCTTCGCGTTTTTTCACAGCCGCTCCGGTGTTATTGGCAGCATCCATAATTTCATTTGCAAGACGCTCTTCCATCGTTTTTTCGCCGCGGAGACGGGCATACTGTACTAACCAACGAAGGCCTAATGTCACGCGACGATCTGGGCGAACTTCAACAGGAACTTGGTAGTTCGCACCACCAACACGGCGCGCGCGAACTTCAAGAACAGGCATAACGTTTTTCAGAGCTTGTTCAAACACTTCCATTGGATCTTTACCCGTACGTTCGCGAATAATATCAAATGCCGTATAAAGAATTTTTTGCGCTTTTCCTTTTTTCCCGTCAATCATAATTTTATTGATAAGACGAGTTACTAGTTTGGAATTGTAAATCGGATCTGGTAGTACGTCTCGTTTTGGAACTGGACCTCTACGTGGCATAGTTTTTCCTCCTTTCGATAAAAAATCCTATCTCATATTATTTTTTTGATTCTTTCGGTTTTTTCGCGCCGTATTTCGAACGACCTTGCATACGGTTCGCTACCCCTGCTGTATCTAGGGCACCACGAATGATGTGATAGCGTACCCCCGGCAAGTCTTTTACACGTCCGCCGCGAATCAGCACGACGCTGTGTTCTTGCAAGTTATGGCCAATACCAGGAATATAAGCCGTCACTTCAATACCGTTCGTCAAACGAACACGCGCATATTTACGAAGCGCAGAGTTTGGCTTTTTCGGCGTCATCGTACCAACACGTGTACAAACACCGCGTTTTTGCGGAGAAGGAACGTTTGTTTGTACTTTTTTGAAGCTGTTGTACCCTTTATTTAATGCAGGAGATTTAGATTTTACCACTTTTTTCTCGCGACCTTTGCGAACTAATTGGTTGATTGTAGGCATGTTAAATTTCCTCCTTTCACATACAAGTTCAAGCCCACATATCCAGGCGGTTCATTATTTATGCAAAACAAAGCTCTTGCAGCAAAAACTACAAAAACATTTTTAACGAATGATCGCTACAGCAGCTGCTCCCACTTGGATTTTGCATGCTTTCCCAAGCTTTTTCATCGAATCTACTTTCGTAACTGGAACGTTTGCGCTTTTCGCCGCTTCCATCACCTTTTCGATGATCGATGAGTCAGCATCTTCCGCGACAATGACTTCGAGCGCTTTTCCTTCTTTCAGAGCTCTTATCGTTTGCTTTGTTCCTACAACAATTTTTCCAGCCTGTAATACTTTTTCATAAGACATGTAACATATCCTCCAAAGTACCAGGTTTTCGGAACACCCTTATTAGACTATCATTTTTACGAAACATTGTCAACTTATTTTTAAATCAATTTGTTACCAGCAAAGGACGGTTTCCTTTGCTGGTAACAACGGATTATTTAGAAGTAACCGCATCCTCATTTTCTTCTTTCTTCACTACCGGCTTTACTTTGCGGTAGCGAGTCATTCCAGTTCCTGCAGGAACAAGCTTACCGATAATGACGTTTTCTTTTAAGCCAAGCAATTCATCTCGTTTTCCTTTGATCGCCGCATCTGTTAAAACGCGCGTTGTTTCTTGGAAAGATGCAGCTGACAAGAACGAATCTGTCTCAAGCGATGCTTTTGTAATACCAAGCAATACCGGACGAGCCGTCGCCGGGCGTTTTCCTTCAAGAAGCGCTTTTTCGTTCACATCTGTAAATTGATGCACATCTAATAACGTGCCAGGCAAGACGTCTGTATCTCCTGCGTCAATGATGCGCACTTTGCGAAGCATTTGTCGAACCATTACTTCGATATGTTTGTCGCTAATTTCTACCCCTTGCATTCTGTACACTTTTTGTACTTCACGCAATAAGTATTCTTGCACGGATGTAATATCTCTTACTTTTAATAATTGTTTCGGATCAATCGACCCTTCTGTCAGTTCTTGCCCACGCTCTACTTGCTGCCCTTCTTCTACTTTTAATCTGGCGTTGTAAGGGGCGATATAAGAACGTGTTTCCACTTCGCCTTTTACGACGATTTCGTATTGGCGGTCGCGCGTTTCGCTAATCGAAGTGACGATTCCGTCAATCTCCGAAATCACCGCCTGCCCTTTCGGATTACGCGCTTCAAACAGCTCTTGAACACGCGGCAAACCTTGGGTAATGTCGTCGCCAGCAACACCGCCTGTGTGGAACGTGCGCATCGTTAGCTGCGTACCCGGCTCACCGATCGATTGCGCGGCAATAATGCCGACTGCTTCACCGACTTCCACTTCCGCACCGGTTGCCAAGTTGCGACCGTAACATTTTTTACATACACCGTGTCGCGTATTGCATGTAAAGGCAGAGCGGATCCATACTTCTTTAATGCCTGCTTTAATGATCGCGTTAGCAATATCTTCTGTGATCATCTCATCTTTGCGAACGAGTATTTCACCCGTTTCTGGGTGTCTCACTGTTTTTTGCGCGTAACGGCCGACAAGACGTTCTTCTAGCTTAACGATGACTTCCGTACCGTCCGTCAATGCTCTTGCAAGAATACCGCGGTCCGTGCCGCAATCTTCTTCGCGAACAATCACATCTTGCGCCACGTCAACAAGACGTCTTGTGAGATAACCAGAGTCCGCTGTTTTCAAAGCAGTATCGGCAAGCCCTTTGCGCGCCCCGTGTGTAGAAATAAAGTACTCCAATACGGTTAATCCTTCACGGAACGAAGATTTGATCGGCAACTCGATGATGCGTCCTGCCGGGTTCGCCATAAGACCGCGCATTCCGGCAAGCTGCGTAAAGTTCGACGCGTTACCACGGGCTCCAGAATCGCTCATCATAAAGATTGGATTGCGTTTATCCAGCGATTTCATCAATCTGTCCTGAATTTTATCTTTCGCCGCGCTCCAAATCGAAATAACCCGTTCATAGCGCTCTTCGTCGGTAATTAAACCGCGGCGGAATTGTTTTAACACCGTGTCGACTTTCGCTTGCGCTTCTTCAAGAATTTCTTGTTTTTCCGGCAGCACGACAATGTCGGCAACGCCAATCGTAATGCCGGCTTTCGTCGAATATTGGAAACCTAAATCTTTCATGCGGTCCAGCATTTTCGATGTTTCCGTAATTTTGAACCGCTTAAATACTTCAGCGATAATTTGTCCAAGCACTTTTTTCTTAAATGGCGGAACAAGTTCGCGCTTGCGAATTTCTTCTTTGACATTCGCGCCTTTATCAAGGAAATATTTATCTGGTGTCCGTCCTTCGATATTTTCGGTTGTCGGTTCGTTAATATACGGGAATGAGTTTGGCAAAATTTCATTGAAAATGAGTTTTCCAACTGTTGTAATAAGCAGTTTATTATTTTGCTCTTCTGTAAACGTTTCATTTTTCAATGAGCCAGCATGAACGGCAATTCGCGAGTGCAAATGGACATAACCATTATGGTACGCGAGCAGCGCTTCATCCGTATCTTTAAATACCATTCCTTCACCGATCGCCCCTTCGCGTTCCATCGTTAAATAGTAGTTACCTAAAACCATGTCTTGCGAAGGAGTAACAACCGGTTTTCCATCTTTCGGGTTCAAAATGTTTTGTGCAGCCAGCATAAGCAAGCGCGCTTCTGCCTGCGCTTCCGCGGATAATGGAACGTGCACCGCCATTTGGTCTCCATCAAAGTCAGCGTTATATGCCGTACATACAAGCGGATGCAAACGGATGGCGCGTCCTTCGACAAGCGTTGGCTCGAACGCTTGAATGCCCAATCGGTGAAGAGTTGGCGCGCGGTTGAGCAAAACAGGATGTTCCTTAATGACATCCTCTAATACATCCCATACTTCCGGATGGACGCGTTCAATTTTCCGTTTTGCACTTTTAATGTTGTGGGCTAGACCACGTTCCACAAGTTCTTTCATCACAAATGGTTTAAAGAGCTCGAGCGCCATTTCTTTTGGCAAACCGCATTGATACATTTTCAAGTTCGGACCGACAACAATAACCGACCGGCCTGAATAATCCACACGCTTACCAAGCAAGTTTTGCCGGAAACGTCCTTGCTTTCCTTTTAGCATATGGGACAGCGATTTTAGCGGACGGTTCCCAGGCCCCGTTACCGGACGACCGCGTCGACCGTTGTCAATGAGCGCGTCGACCGCTTCTTGGAGCATCCGTTTTTCGTTTTGCACAATAATGCTTGGCGCACCGAGATCTAACAGCCGTTTTAACCGATTGTTGCGGTTAATAACACGGCGATATAAGTCATTGAGATCGGATGTTGCAAAACGTCCACCATCTAATTGCACCATCGGCCGCAATTCAGGCGGGATGACTGGAAGCACGTCAAGCACCATCCAAGCAGGGTCGTTCCCTGAATTACGGAACGCTTCTAATACTTCCAACCGTTTAATAATGCGGGCACGCCGCTGTCCTTGCGCTGTTTTTAATTCTTCTTTTAGCGTTGCCACTTCTTTTTCTAAATCAATATCTTGAAGAAGCTTTTTAATGGCTTCGGCACCCATGGAAGCTTGGAACGATTGCCCGTATTTTTCGCGATACGCGCGATATTCTTTTTCAGAAAGCAGTTGTTTTTTCTCAAGCGGTGTATCGCCTGGATCAGTCACAACATATGAAGCGAAATAAATGACTTCTTCTAACGCACGCGGCGACATGTCCAAAACAAGCCCCATACGGCTTGGAATCCCTTTGAAATACCAAATATGTGAAACAGGAGCTGCTAGTTCAATATGTCCCATCCGTTCGCGACGGACTTTCGAACGAGTCACTTCGACACCGCAACGGTCACAGACAACACCTTTATAACGTACGCGCTTATATTTTCCACAATGACATTCCCAGTCTTTTGTTGGTCCGAAAATACGCTCGCAAAACAATCCGTCTTTTTCCGGCTTCAACGTACGATAGTTAATCGTTTCCGGTTTTTTTACTTCACCATACGACCAAGAACGAATTTTTTCCGGAGAAGCGAGTCCGATTTTCATGTATTCAAATTTATTTACATCTAGCAAGGGGTATACCTCCCTCTTTATCACTCGGTTTTGCCTCGATTGCTTTTATAGCAAAATTAGCCGTCCGTTATCATCGTTAAAGCATCTTGAAAGTGATGGAGGATCAACTATCCCCCATCACTACAAGCAAACTTATTCTTTTGTCACAACACCTTTTTTCCCAGCTTTTTCATTTTCTGCCGACTTCACTTCCGGAACAATGGAGTCTGCAGAATGAACGTCATCCTCTTCATCAAAGTTTTCCATATTAATTTCTTTTTCATCGCTAGTCAAAATGGTGACATCCATACCTAAGCTTTGCAGCTCTTTAATCAACACTTTAAACGATTCCGGCACACCTGGTTCTGGAATGTTTTCCCCTTTCACAATCGCTTCGTACGTTTTGACACGACCAACGACATCGTCCGACTTGACCGTAAGTATTTCTTGCAACGTATACGCAGCACCATAAGCTTCAAGCGCCCATACTTCCATTTCGCCAAAGCGTTGTCCGCCAAATTGCGCTTTACCGCCAAGCGGCTGCTGCGTAACGAGCGAGTACGGTCCTGTTGAACGGGCGTGCAGCTTATCGTCAACCATGTGCGCAAGCTTAATCATGTACATAATCCCGACAGATACACGGTTATCAAACGGTTCTCCCGTTCTGCCGTCGTATAACACCGTTTTTGCGTCACGCGGCATTCCGGCTTCTTCTAAAATGTTCCATACGTCTTCTTCCGTAGCCCCATCAAATACCGGGGACGCAATATGAAGGCCGAGCTTTTTCGCCGCCATACCAAGATGCAGTTCGAACACTTGCCCGATATTCATCCGCGATGGAACGCCTAAAGGGTTCAACATAATATCAATTGGCGTGCCATCTGGCAAGAACGGCATATCTTCCTCCGGCAAAATTCGCGAAATAACCCCTTTGTTTCCATGGCGTCCTGCCATTTTATCGCCTTCGGAAATTTTCCGTTTTTGTACGATATAAACACGGACAAGCTGGTTGACACCTGGCGGAAGCTCATCTCCGTCTTCACGGTTAAAGACCTTCACGTCAAGGACAATGCCGCCACCGCCATGCGGAACGCGAAGAGACGTATCGCGCACTTCGCGGGCTTTCTCTCCGAAGATCGCATGCAATAGCCGCTCTTCTGCCGTAAGTTCTGTCATTCCTTTTGGTGTTACTTTTCCAACAAGCAAGTCGCCGTCTTTTACCTCGGCGCCAATGCGGACGATTCCGCGCTCATCTAAATTTTTCAGCGCGTCCTCGCCGACGTTCGGAATATCGCGCGTAATTTCTTCCGGACCAAGTTTTGTGTCGCGGGATTCCGCTTCATATTCCTCGATATGGATAGACGTATAGACGTCTTCTTTAACGAGACGTTCGCTCATGATAATCGCGTCTTCATAGTTGTAACCATCCCATGTCATAAAGGCGACAAGCACGTTGCGGCCAAGAGCAAGCTCGCCTTTATCCATGGACGGGCCGTCCGCCAAAATTTCGCCTTTTTCCACGATATCGCCCTTTTTCACAATCGGACGTTGATTGTAGCAAGTCCCTTGGTTGGAGCGGACGAATTTTAACAGACGATACTTATCAAGATCACCTTTCACTTCTTTGCCATCCACTTCAATGAGACGGCGGACCCAAATTTCTTTCGCCTCTACCCGTTCGACAATGCCGCGATGTTTACAAATAACAGCGGCGCCGGAGTCTCTCGCGGACACATATTCCATTCCCGTGCCGACAATCGGCGCTTCCGGTTCTAACAGCGGAACGGCTTGACGCTGCATGTTCGCACCCATAAGCGCGCGGTTCGAGTCATCGTTTTCCAAAAACGGAATGCAGGCCGTCGCTGCCGATACGACTTGCTTCGGCGATACGTCCATATAGTCAACGCGGTCGCGTTTGACGACAATGTTTTCGCCGCGGAAACGGGCAACAACATTTTCTTCTAAGAACGTTCCATCTTCCGCGAGTGGAACGTTCGCTTGCGCCACGACGTAGTTATCTTCTTCGTCAGCAGTTAAATAGTCAATTTGATCGGTAACTCTTCCCGTCTCCGGATCGACGCGGCGGTACGGTGTTTCGATAAAGCCGAATTTATTCACTTTCGCATAAGTAGACAATGAGTTAATTAACCCGATGTTTGGACCTTCAGGCGTTTCAATTGGACACATTCGCCCATAGTGTGAATAGTGAACGTCACGCACCTCAAAACCGGCGCGTTCACGAGTTAAGCCACCCGGACCTAGCGCAGAAAGGCGGCGTTTATGCGTCAATTCGGCGAGTGGATTCGTTTGATCCATAAATTGCGAAAGCTGCGAGCTTCCGAAAAACTCTTTAATCGCTGCAATGACCGGACGAATGTTGATCAGCTGTTGCGGGGTGATCGTGTTTGTATCTTGAATCGACATGCGCTCACGAACAACCCGCTCCATGCGTGACAAACCGATCCGGAATTGGTTTTGCAATAATTCACCGACAGAACGAAGACGACGATTTCCTAAATGGTCAATATCATCCGTGTCACCGACTCCATGTAATAAATTAAAGAAATAGCTAATCGAAGCAATAATATCCGCAGGAGTAATATGTTTTACGTCTTCGGCAATGTAGCCGTTGCTAATGACATTAATAACTTGTTCCCCATCCGGGTCGTTTGGCGCATAAATTTTAATCGATTGTAACGCAAATTCTTCTTCCACTACGCCACCGAAAGGTTTGTAAACTCGCAATCCAACACCGTTTTCAAGGTATGGTAAAATTCGATTTAACGTTCTCCGATCAACAATCGTTCCTTTTTCTGCAATAATTTCGCCAGTTTTTGGATCCACCAGTGTTTCGGCAAGACGCTGGTTAAACAGACGATTTTTAATATGAAGCTTTTTATTAATTTTATAACGCCCGACGCTTGCCAAGTCATAACGCTTCGGATCAAAAAAGCGGGAGATTAACAAATTTTTGGCGTTTTCAATCGTCGGCGGTTCCCCTGGACGCAAACGCTCGTAAATCTCGATTAACGCTTTTTCCGTGCTGTCTGTATTATCCTTTTCGAGCGTGTTGCGAAGATATTCATTATCACCGATTAAATCGATAATTTCTTGGTCAGACCCAAAGCCAAGAGCACGAAGAAGAACCGTAACTGGTAGTTTACGAGTGCGGTCAATACGGACATACACAACATCTTTTGCATCTGTTTCGTATTCCAGCCATGCCCCGCGGTTCGGAATGACCGTTGCTGAAAAACCGCGTTTTCCATTTTTGTCGACCTTTTCGCTATAATAAACGCTCGGTGAGCGGACAAGCTGGGAGACAATAACACGTTCCGCCCCGTTGATGATAAACGTTCCCGTTTCTGTCATTAACGGGAAATCACCCATAAAGACATCTTGTTCTTTTACTTCGCCAGTTTCTTTGTTAATTAAACGCACTTTGACACGAAGCGGCGCGGCATATGTAACATCGCGTTCTTTTGCCTCTTCAACAGTATATTTTGGTTCCCCTAAACTATAATCGACAAACTCAAGCGAAAGATTGCCGGAAAAGTCTTCAATCGGGGAAATTTCTCTGAACATTTCCCGCAATCCTTCATCAAGAAACCATTTATAAGAGGAAGTTTGAATCTCAATAAGATTCGGCAATTCCAGCACTTCACTAATACGCGCGTAACTTCTTCGTTGGCGGTGTCGTCCATATTGAACTAGTCGGCCTGTCAAGTGATTCACCCCTCAAATTTAAACATTAGTCAAAGTGGAAGGTAAACTTTCGGCTATAAAGAGAAAAAAAGAAAATGGTTTCTATATAGAAAACCATATTTTTACCTGTCTATTGATTTTATCATTCTTTCCATTATAGATAAAATTATACGTTATATCTTGACCAAGAAATGTACACATTTAGCATTTTATAATGCTATCATAATCCTAAAATGCTGTCAACATTTTTTTGACTTTATGATATAATATCCTTTTTTCTTTGTCACGACTTCTACACACGAGAATATTTCTTGCAATTTTTTTAGCGCGGAAGGAGCCCCCTGTTTTTTCTGAATTACAACCCACAATTCTCCGTTAGGGTAAAGATGGGCAGCGCTTTGTTCAAAAATGGCGTAAACGACACGTTTTCCTGCGCGGATCGGCGGGTTTGTCAAAATCGCGGCAAATTTTTTATCTCCCACTCGTTCAAATAAATCACTTTCATAAATGGACGTGTTTGCAATATGGTTAGCGCGCTTATTCTCGTTCGCCAATTCAAGCGCGCGCTTGTTTATATCAATCATGTCTACATGGCGGTCCGGAAATGATTTCGCAATGGCCAACCCGATCGGGCCATACCCGCACCCTACATCTAAAAAATCGCCGTCCACGTCCGGTTCTTCAAACGTTTCAATCAGCAAGCGCGTCCCAAAATCGACTTCTCGCTTCGAAAATACGCCGCTGTCTGTCGTAAATGTCAGCTCATGGCCCCGCAATGTAAACGTCCACGTATGTGGATTGCTTTCAGATGACGGAGTTGGGGAGTAATAATGTTCGCTCAATGACATCACCTTTCTTTTATTTTTCTATTTTCATCATATCCATTTTCTTATAAATGAAAAAGCCCGCCGTTTCCAGCGAGCTTTTTTCTGTATACATGCAGCAAATATTATTATTTTAATTCTACGCTAGCGCCAACTTCTTCAAGTTTTGCTTTAATTTCTTCTGCTTCTTCTTTAGAAACGCCTTCTTTAATTGGTTTTGGAGTGTTATCTACTAAGTCTTTTGCTTCTTTCAAGCCAAGGCCAGTGATTTCACGAACAACTTTGATAACTTTAATTTTTTGTGCGCCGCCGTCAGTAAGAATAACATCGAATTCTGTTTTTTCCGCAGCAGCATCGCCGCCGCCAGCAGCGCCACCAGCAACTACTACAGGAGCAGCAGCAGTTACGCCGAACTCTTCTTCAATCGCTTTTACTAAATCGTTTAATTCTAATACTGTCATATTTTTAATGGCTTCAATGATTTGTTCTTTAGTCATCGTCAGTTCCTCCTTAGTATCATTATAGTTTCATCGCATGAGCGAAAAGAAAATTATGCGCTTTGCTCTTCTTTTTTGTCCGCAACCGCTTTGGCAACAAGCGCAAAGTTGCGGATTGGAGCTTGAAGAACGCTAAGCAACATAGAAAGCAAGCCTTCGCGCGAAGGAAGTTTCGCAAGAGCGTTAATTTCTTCAATCGTCGCAATGTTGCCTTCAATCACACCTGCTTTGATCTCAAGCGCTTCATGTTCTTTGGCAAACTCACTTAAAATTTTCGCAGGCGCTACAACGTCTTCGTTGCTAAACGCAATCGCATTCGGCCCAGTGAATACGTCGTTTAATCCTTCTAATCCGACTTCCGCCAAAGCGCGGCGAGTTAATGTGTTTTTATACACTTTGAACTCAACGCCCGCTTCGCGAAGCCGCTTGCGAAGTTCCGTGATCTCTGCTACGTTAAGGCCGCGATAGTCTACGATAACCGTCGATTTGCTTGCGCGGAATTTGTCGGCAATTTCCGCTACAATTTGCTTTTTGAGTTCGATCGCACTGCCCATTTTTACACCTCCTGTAGAAGATAAAATGAAAACACCACTTATACCGCATCAACAAAAAACCTCCATGCCGCGTAGACATGGAGGTACCATATAAAAACGCGCCTGTGCGATAAAACGCGTTCTTCTATCAGTAAATACCTCGGTAGGAAATTAAGCTCCATAAGAGCACCTACTGTCTACGGTACAAATGATATTCATTTTTCAGACGAAATCTATTTTACTAAACAGGATGAAAGAAGTCAATATTTTTATTGCGCTACAGCAACCGTAGATGGGTCTACCTTGATGCCAGGCCCCATCGTCGAAGTAACGGTTACGTTTTTCACGTAAGTGCCTTTAGCGGCAGCCGGTTTTGCTTTTAAAATAGCTTCGTAAATCGTAGTGAAGTTTTCTACGAGCTTTTCGCTATCAAACGAAACTTTGCCAATCGGCACATGAACGTTGCCGGCTTTGTCAACACGATATTCCACTTTACCGGCTTTAATTTCTTGTACGGCTTTCGCAACGTCAAATGTAACCGTGCCTGTTTTCGGGTTTGGCATTAATCCTTTCGGACCTAAAATACGTCCTAATTTACCTACTTCACCCATCATGTCTGGAGTGGCAACAACGACGTCAAAATCAAACCAGCCTTGCTGGATTTTGTTGATATATTCTGTATCGCCAACGTAGTCAGCGCCAGCAGCTTCCGCTTCTTTCGCTTTTTCTCCTTTCGCGAATACTAATACGCGTTGTACTTTTCCTGTACCATGAGGCAATACAACCGCGCCGCGAATTTGTTGGTCCGCTTTTTTCGGATCAACGCCCAAACGGAACGCAACTTCCACTGTAGCGTCAAATTTCGCAATGTTTGTTTTCTTTACAAGCTCAATCGCTTCTGCAACCGGATACGCTTTAGAGCGATCCACAAGCTTCAATGCTTCCAAATATTTTTTTCCTCTTTTTGGCATGCATAATTCCTCCTCATTGTGGTTTTAGCGGAATAACCTCCCACGAATAAAGGTTGCGAAAAGGATTTCTCCTTGTAGTCGCAACCTCCTCAGCCAACTTTATGCACATTAGTCTTCGATAACGATGCCCATGCTGCGGGCCGTACCTTCAACCATGCGCATCGCAGCTTCGATGCTCGCTGCGTTTAAATCCGGCATTTTCAATTCGGCAATCTCGCGCACTTTATCGCGTTTGATTGTCGCTACTTTATTGCGGTTTGGTTCACCGGAACCAGATTCAATGCCGGCCGCTTTTTTCAATAACACTGCAGCTGGCGGAGTTTTTGTAATAAATGTAAATGAACGGTCTTCATATACCGTAATTTCAACCGGAATAATTAAACCTGCTTGGTCAGCTGTGCGAGCATTGAACTCTTTGCAAAATGCCATAATATTAACACCGGCTTGACCTAACGCTGGACCAACTGGCGGTGCCGGATTCGCTTTTCCTGCAGGAATTTGTAGTTTCACGACTTTTACAACTTTTTTTGCCACGAGACACACCTCCTTAAGTCCGTGATGTGGTATTAGGGATTGTCCCTCCCACTCATAAGGCTAACTTAGCATAGCCCTTTTCCATAATCTCTCGTTTCGGTTGAGAGGATCTGCGTGTTAAAATAACGACGCTCCCTTATACAGTTTGTATAAGTTCATTGCCTAGGCAAACAATTTTATCTCGATTTACGAGACATACTGACTTTAAAATATTATCACTTTTCTATTTCGATTGCAAGTTATTTTCCATCATATTTTTTCAATTTGCGAAAACTCAAATTCCACTGGCGTTTCGCGACCAAACATATTGACAAGCACTTTCACTTTTCTTTTATCAACATCGATCTCTTCAATTGTACCTGTAAAATTGGCAAAAGGGCCTTCTTTTACTCTTACCGTTTCTTTTAATTCATAATCTACATCCAGCTCAGCAAGCTGCATACCCATCCGCTTTAAAATCATTTCGACTTCTTCTTCAAGAAGCGGCGTCGGTTTGGAACCAGCTCCGCTTGAGCCGACAAATCCCGTTACCCCTGGCGTATTGCGCACTACATACCAAGAATCATCGGTCATAATCATCTCGACTAACACGTACCCCGGAAATACTTTTCTTTTTGTCGCTTTCTTCTTGCCGCTTTTTGTATCTGTCTCCGTTTCTTCAGGAACGACGATGCGAAAAATTTTATCTTGCATCCCCATAGACTCAACGCGTTTTTCCAAGTTGGCTTTCACTTTATTTTCATAGCCTGAATACGTATGAATAACATACCAATTTTTTTCCATCGATTGGGACTTAAACGTCCTTTCCCTCCCTAAAACGGTTTGGTTTCCTTTTTTAAACAAAACAAAAACCCGTTGCCGGGCTATATGTTTCTATCTATTTACTTTTCATTATATCATATGGGCGAAACACTTATTCAAAAACGAGACGAATTAATTCGGAAATGCCTAGATCAACCACTGCAAAAAATACCGTGAAAAACGCAACGGTAACCAATACAATTGCCGTATAATTGACAAGTTCTTTTCGGCTTGGCCAGCTTACCTTTCTCATTTCCCGTGCTACTTCTTTAAAAAAATTAATCATTCGCTGCATGATTAGTAACCTCCAACAAACGTACGAGCTGCCCACGTTGCTTTATTTCGTTTCACGGTGGGTCGTGTGCGCATTGCAAGTTTTGCAAAATTTATTTGTTTCAAAGCGTTGTTGAAAATGGTTGACATTTTTCATTGTAACATAATTTCGGCTATTGCATTGACTACAAGCCAAAATAATTTTTTTGCGCATGAATACCCCACCATTCTTACAAGATGTCCATAAAAATTTACCATACACGCATTCCTAATGTCAATGACATCAGGAAAATAGAAAGCCCTTTCCTAAAGGCTAATTTCACGGCACTCCAGATATTTTTCCAGCTTCCTTTTTACGCGCTGAAGGGCGTTATCGATCGATTTGACATGGCGGTTTAGCTCTTCAGAAATCTCTTGATATGATCGGCCATCCAAATATAAAGCAAGCACCTTCCGTTCCAAATCACTGAGCAGCTCCGTCATTTTCACTTCAATATCATCGACTTCTTCGCGGTTAACGATCAGCTCTTCTGGATCCATCGCTTTCGTTCCAGAAATGACATCCATCAGCGTCCGGTCCGATTCATCATCATAAATCGGTTTGTCTAACGATACGTAGGAGTTAAGCGGGATATGCTTTTGTCTTGTCGCCGTTTTAATCGCAGTGATCATCTGCCTCGTAATACAAAGTTCTGCAAACGCTTTAAAAGAAGAAAGCTTGTCCCCTTTAAAATCGCGAACCGCCTTATATAAACCGATCATTCCTTCTTGAATGATGTCTTCCCGGTCCGCGCCGACTAAAAAATAAGAGCGTGCTTTGGCACGAACAAAGTTTTGATACTTATGGATCAAAAAATCGAGCGCGTCCCCATCCCCTTGATGCACAAGCTCCACTAACTGCTCGTCTTCCAAATGCTTATAGCTTTGGTACGTCTTCTCTTTGAAGCATTCGCCCACGCTGATCCCCCCGACCGCATAAATCGCTAAAATTTATTATACAGTACAAATTTTTACAGCGTCAACCATTCATTTTTGTCCTCTTCGCCATTTTTCGAAAATTCGGGCTACTTCGTCCGGCAACGGAACTTTAGACATCGGGGTTTGCTCTTTTATATTTTGCAATTTTTTTGAAATAGCTTTTTCGATAGACTCCATCTCCACTAAAAGTTCGCGCGCCGACTTGCGCAACGCCCCTTGACTAAAAATCGTCCATTGCTCCGTATAATCGGAAGTAGCGACATACACCTTTGTTTGCACATTAATTAAGCTTTTTGCCAATCTTTCAATCCGCTCATCCGCTGTCTCATTTTCCTTTGTAAAAATAACTTCGACTTGGTGATTTTTGTATTTTTTCTCATTCCCTTGTATGAGGTGCGCATCGAAAACGATAATGACTTGATCACCAGTAAATCCTTGGTACTCGGCCATTTTGGAAATCAATAAATCCCTTGCCGCAGCAAGGTCATCCTCCTCCTTCAGCTCGCGAAGCTCCGGCCAAGCACCGATAATGTTATAGCCATCGACAATCAGAATATTCATTGATTTATTCCCCTAACGGATAACGTTTGCGATACACCTCATACATGAGAAGACTCGCGGCGACAGAAGCGTTCAATGACGTAACATGCCCTCGCATCGGCAAACGAATAAGAAAGTCGCATTTTTCTAAAATAAGCCTTCCGATTCCTTTTCCTTCACTGCCAATCACAAGAGCCAGCGGCATCGTTCCGTCAAGGGAGCGATAGTCATCCTCCGCTTTGGCATCTGTCCCGACAATCCATACGCCGCGCTCTTTTAATTCATCTATTGTTCTCGCCAAATTCGTCACTCGCGCGACAGGGATGTATTCGATTGCCCCTGTCGAAGCTTTCGCGACCGTTGCCGTCAAGCCGACAGAGCGCCGCTTCGGAATAATGATGCCATGCGCCCCTACAGCATCAGCCGTTCGCATAATCGAACCCAAATTATGCGGGTCCTCTAGTTCATCTAGAATGAGAAAAAACGGCGGTTCGTTTTTTTCGGACGCTCGCACAAATAAATCGTCGACTTCATAATAACGGTATGCCGCGACTTGAGCGACAATTCCTTGGTGCGTCCCTTCTACCATTTGATCGAGTTTTTTTTTCGGAACGTATTGCACAAGCACACCGTTTTGCTTAGCGAGCTGAATAATCGGTTGAACGGAGTGACGCTGCACACCTTCCGCTATCCAAATTTTGTTAATTTGTCTTTCCGATTTCAACGCCTCGATGACGGGATTTTTCCCAATAATAAAATCCATTGCTACAACTTCCTTTCCTCACTTTCAATAATCATAAAAGAACAGCGAATAAGCTCCTCCACCCGTTTTTCATTATTACCTAAAAAATGGTATCCGATCAATGCCTCAAACGCTGTACTATATCGGTACGTCTGCACATCCGTGTTTTTGGGAATCGTGCCGGATTTGGCGTTTCGCCCCCGACGAACGACCGACTGCTCTTCTTCTGTTAATATTCCATTTTCCAACAATGTTAATAGCACTTTCGCCTGCGCTTTTGCCGATACATATTGAATCGCTTGCTTATGAAGCTGATGTGGCTTTGCATTTCCGCTGGAAAGAAGGTGATGCCGCACGTACAATTCGTATACGGCATCCCCAATGTAAGCAAGCGTTAATCCGTTCATTTGCTTCACATCTTTGACTGGCTGCAAAAGATTCATGCATCTTATCCTCTTTTCCATCTTGTTCCTTGCGGCGTATCTTCCAAAATAATGTTTTTCGCTTTTAATTCATCGCGAATTTGATCCGCTAAAGCAAAATTCCGGTTTTTTCTCGCTTCGTTCCGCTTTTGAATAAGCGCTTCGATTTCCTCGTCCAACAATTCCTCTTCCTGCAGCGTAATGCCGAGCACGTCTAACAGCTGTTCAAATTCACGCAAAAACGCATGAATAACACGTTCCGAGGTGTTCTTCTCATGCAAATACAAATTCGCTTGTTTCGCTAATTCAAATAGCACGGCGATTCCATTAGCTGTATTAAAATCGTCGTCCATTTCCCGAATAAACGCCTCATGCTGCTCTTGAATGCGTGCAAGCCACTGCTCGTCGTCATCGGTTAAGTTCGTGCTGCTCTGCAATCGATGTTTTAGATTAAAATAAGACGTTTTCAACCGCTCCAATCCTTTTTTGGCGCTTTCTAACAACTCTTCGCTATAGTTAATCGGATGACGGTAGTGAACAGAAAGCATAAAAAACCGCAATACTTGCGGGTCGATTTGTCGGATAATGTCGTGAACAAGCACGAAGTTGCCGAGCGATTTCGACATTTTTTCGTTATTAATATTCAAATATCCGTTATGAAGCCAATATTTTGCAAACGGTTTGCCTGTTAACGCTTCTGATTGGGCGATTTCGTTTTCATGATGCGGGAACGTCAAATCCTGACCGCCAGCATGAATATCAATCGTATCCCCCAAATATTTGCGCGCCATTGCCGAGCATTCGATATGCCATCCCGGACGCCCTTTTCCCCACGGGCTATCCCAGCAAATTTCCCCCTCTTTTGCCGCCTTCCATAATGCAAAATCAAGCGGATCTTCTTTCTTTTCTCCAACTTCAATGCGCGCTCCCGCTTTCAGTTCATCAATAGATTGATGCGAGAGTTTGCCGTATTCTGCAAATTTTCTTGTACGATAGTACACATCTCCATCAACTTCGTACGCATAACCTTTCTCGATCAATGCTTGAATAAATTCAATAATCGTATCCATATTTTCGGTTACGCGTGGATGCACATCCGCTTTTTTGCAGCCAAGCGCCGCAATATCTTCAAAATACGCTTGAATAAAACGCTCTGCAACCGTCGGCACATCTTCTCCCAATTCGCGCGCCGCTTTAATAAGCTTATCATCGACATCAGTAAAATTGGATACATATTTCACTTCGTAACCACGAAATTCTAGGTAGCGGCGAATCGTATCAAATACGATCGCGGCGCGGGCGTTGCCGATATGAATATAGTTATACACCGTCGGACCGCATACGTACATTTTTACCTTATTTGGTTCAAGCGGTTCAAACGGTTCTTTTTTTCTTGTCAATGTGTTATAAAGCCGAATGCTGCTCATGTTCGTTCTTCCTTTCCTTTAAGCTTTCGATTTCGCTACGCAATTTCGCAATTTCCGCTTCTAACTCTTTAATGCGATCGGCAACTGGATCCGGCAAATCCGTATGATTTAAGTCTTTTTTTACTTTCACGCCATCGCGGACAACGACTCGTCCCGGAATGCCGACAACCGTAGAGTTCGGCGGAACGTCTTTCAACACAACCGACCCCGCTCCGATTTTCGAATTTTCCCCAATCGTAATGGAACCGAGCACTTTTGCGCCTGCCGCAATTAAGCAGTTATCTTTGATCGTCGGATGGCGCTTTCCTTTTTCTTTCCCCGTTCCTCCTAATGTCACGCCTTGATATACAGTTACATTATCCCCAATTTCACACGTTTCGCCAATGACAACCCCCATGCCGTGGTCGATGAAAAAACGACGGCCGATTTTTGCCCCCGGATGAATTTCAATTCCTGTAAAAAAACGGCTGATTTGTGAAATAAGACGGGCGAGAAAGTAAAATTTACGTTTATATAACGCATGAGCGATGCGGTGCGCCCAAATCGCGTGCAAACCAGAGTAGGTTAAAATGACTTCCAAATAGCTTCTTGCTGCTGGATCTTGCTCAAAAACCACTTCAATATCTTCCTTCAATGTTTTAAACATTTGATCCTCCCTCCATTTTCATCAATTTATTGAAAGTACGTCTATGAAAAAAGCGTCTCTGTGCCATGACACAGAGACGCTCAGCGCGCGGTTCCACTCTGCTTAGCTAAACGGTCGTTTAGCTCGCTCTAGTCCGATAACGGAGAAACTCCGCTCCTATCTACTACAGAACGTCTCTGTTCCGGTTCGAAAGGAGGCTCCGAGGGGCATTTCGGAAAACATCGGTCATGAATCACTTCCAGCCAAGGTGATTCTCTCTGGGATGCCAATGTTTCCTACTTCTCCTCATCAACGCTTTTTCTGTATTTTATTTTAATTTTATGAAAAGCGGGTTAAAAAAGTTAATGAACTACTTTTTCTAATCGGCTGATGACTTTTTCTTTTCCTAATAATTGAAGCGCAATTGGCAGTTCTGGACCGTGTGTTTGCCCTGTTACAGCGACGCGAATCGGCATAAACAATTTTTTCCCTTTTTGCCCTGTCGCCTTTTGCACCGATTTAATCGCCGCTTTAATATTTTCCGCTGTAAACGGCTCGAGCTGTTTCACTTCTTCTAGAAATGCTTTTAACACATCAGGGACTTGTTCGCCTGCTAATACCTCTTTCGCTTCTTCATTATACTCAATGTCTTCTTTAAAGAACAACTCCGATAGCTTGACAATTTCTGCTCCATAGCTCATTTGTTCTTGATACAGCGCAATTAAATTACGCGCCCATTGCCGCTGTTCTTCGCTCATTTGTTCTGGCAGGCGGCCGGCTTTAATCAAATGCGGCAAAGAAATCTCCACTAGCCGGTCTAAATCTAATTTTTTAATATATTGGTTATTCATCCATGTCAACTTTTTCGTATCAAACATGGATGGCGATTTCGACAATCGGGAAACATCGAAAATGCGAATGAGTTCCTCTTTCGAGAAAATTTCTTCTTCCCCTTCTGGCGACCAGCCCAATAGCGCAAAGAAGTTAAACAATGCTTCCGGCAAATAGCCGAGCTCTTTATATTGGGAAACAAATTGAATAATCGATTCGTCACGTTTCGAAAGTTTTTTGCGATTTTCATTCACGATGAGTGTTAAATGGCCAAATTTCGGCGGCTCCCAGCCGAAATAGTCATAAATCATCAACTGCTTCGGCGTGTTCGACAAATGTTCCTCGCCGCGGAACACATGGGTAATTTTCATTAAATGGTCATCAATAACGACAGCAAAATTGTATGTTGGGATGCCGTTCGCTTTCATAATGACCCAATCGCCAATATCTTTTGATTCAAACGTCACTTTTCCGCGCACGATATCTTCAAATTCATATACTTTTCCTTCCGGCACTTTTACGCGAATCGTATATGGCTTTCCTTCCGCTTCCAATTGTGCGATTTGTTCTTTCGTTAAATGGCGACATTTCCCGCTATATTGCGGCGCAGCGATGCCTGCCGCTCTTTGCGCTTCCCGCTCTTTTTCAAGCTCTTCCGGCGTGCAGAAACATTTATACGCGTATCCTTTTTCTAAAAGTTCATTTACATATTTGCGATATATATCAAGACGTTCCGTCTGGCGATATGGACCGTATCCGCCGTCTTTATCCACCGACTCGTCATAATCGATGCCTAACCATTTTAAGTTTTCTAACTGCGATTGTTCGCCGCCTTCTACGTTTCGTTCAATATCTGTATCTTCAATGCGCACGATAAATTTCCCGTTATGATGGCGAGCGAACAAATAGTTAAATAACGCTGTTCTTGCACCGCCAATATGTAAATGACCAGTTGGACTCGGTGCGTATCGCACTCTCACTTCTTGTGACATCGTCAATAACCCTCCAATAATCTAATCAAGCTTGTACCACTATTGTACATTTTATCGGGGCAAAGTTCAAAATGGATTGTTTTCTGCGATGCAGACAGTCGCAGAAGTTTACTGCTTTTGCAATAATACGACCGCTTGTGCGGCGATTCCTTCTCCCCGGCCGGTAAAGCCCAGCTTTTCCGTCGTTGTCGCTTTAACGTTGATTTGTGATGGTTCTCCTTCCAACAATTTTGCAATGTTTTCTTTCATTTGTTCAATATGCGGCGCCATCTTCGGCTTTTGCGCGATCACTGTGCAATCAAGATTAACAAGTTCGTACCCTTGGTGCTTGACCAATTCCCATACTTGTTTTAATAACAGCGCGGAATCGGCGTCTTTATAGCGTTCATCTGTATCTGGAAAATGCTTTCCGATGTCACCCGCCCCAATCGCTCCTAAACAGGCATCCGCGACCGCATGCAGCAACACATCAGCGTCAGAATGGCCAAGCAGCCCCTTTTCGTATGGAATGCGAACGCCTCCAATAATAAGGGGACGACCCTCGACAAGCTGATGAACATCAAACCCTTGACCAATGCGAAACATATAGATTCCCCTCTCGTTTATGAACTTACCCAACCGGATAAAATCGCTTCTGCAAACAATAAATCATCTGGCGTCGTCAATTTAATATTGCGGTAATCTCCCTCGACAATTTTGACTTTCCCGCCAATCCGCTCCACCAGACTCGCATCATCTGTGCCAATATAGCCATCTTTTTGCGCTTGCTCATGGGCCCGTAAAACGAGGGAAACATGAAAAGCTTGTGGAGTTTGTACAGCCCACAAGCTAGAGCGTTCCACCGTTTCCTCGACAAACTGGCCGCGAACTTTTTTGACGGTATCCTTGACGCGTACAGCCGGAATGGCCGCGCCGTGTTCCTTCGCTTCATCGACCAACTTATGAATCTGCTCTATAGTAACGAACGGACGCGCACCATCATGAATCAGCACAATATCGCTATTTTTTATCGCTCTCAATCCATTGTAGACGCTATGCTGCCGCTCTTTTCCACCGCCTACGATCGCAGTAATTTTTTTTATATGGAAACGGGAAAATAATTGTTCAAATTGCGTTCTTTCTGCTTCATTAATTACAACGATAATGCCACGGCACCATTCATCGTTTTCAAACACTTTTAATGTGCGCACAATCAGCGGTTCATTTTGCAGCTCAATGAATTGTTTATTCATTCCCGCCTTCATTCGCTTTCCTTGCCCTGCCGCAGGAATAACTACCTCATACATCATCGCTGTTTCCCCTGTTCATTCGTTTATAACGCTTTTTGTAATAGCTTTAGCTTCGCGAAAATCATTCTCCCTGCTGACGTTTGTAACACGCTTGTCACCAATACGTCAACCCGTTTGCCAATATACTCTTTTCCGTCTTCGACGACAATCATCGTGCCATCATCCAAATACGCGACGCCTTGGTTATGCTCTTTGCCATCTTTGATCACATGGACGTTTAATTCTTCCCCTGGGAGAACAACCGGTTTTACCGCATTTGCTAAATCATTAATATTAAGGACACGTACATTTTGCAGCTCACATACTTTATTTAAATTGAAATCATTCGTGACAACAACACCTGACGTCAATTTTGCCAGCTTCACTAGCTTGCTGTCGACCTCTTGAATATCGTCAAAATCTCCTTCATAAATTTCCACTTTGATATCCAATTCCTTTTGGATGCGGTTTAAAATGTCAAGCCCGCGCCGGCCACGGTTGCGTTTTAACACATCAGACGAGTCGGCAATATGCTGCAGTTCTTCAAGGACAAAGCGCGGAATGACAAGCGTTCCCTCTAAAAAGCCGGTTTTGCAAATATCAGCAATTCGTCCATCAATAATCACACTTGTATCTAAAATTTTTAAAGAACCGCCTTTCAGTAAATCCGTCTCTCCTTCTATCCCTTTTTTCTTCGCCATTCGATTGGAAAGAGAAAATAAATTCATTAATTCATGCCGTTTTTTAAATCCTACTTGGAATCCTAAGTAACCAAGCAAGATCGTTAAAAATATCGGCAGCACCGTATTGACGACTTGAAACTGAAACGCCTGCAGCGGCATGACAATTAAAAACGCGACAATAAGGCCGAAAATAAGCCCTAAACTACCAAATAAAAGATCGGCAGCTGGTGCTTTGACGAGCGTTTCCTCCACCCAGCGAATCATATCGACAACGTAGTCTACTAGCCAAAAAGTCATCATAAAGAAAATAAATGCTCCTAACACCGCCAATGTATATGAATTATTTAGCAACGAAGTGTCGCTTATATTCATTAACCGCAACAAATTTGGTAGAAAAACGACCCCTAACGTTCCTCCAACAACAAGAAAAAACAATTGGACGATACGTTTCACCATTCTCTATTCACCTCCCTATCTACCATTATAAACAGTTTCCAATGTTTGAAACCAATCATAGTACAGTTTTTAACGTTTTTTAAACATTTGACACGTACTCGTAACATTTTACTGCAACGTATACTCCAGCGCTTCGGCGACATGGGACACGCCGATAACGGTTATATGTTCCGGCGGGTTCCATCCTGCTAAATTGTTTGTAGGGATAATCATGCGGGAAAATCCTAATTTTACAGCTTCCTGCACCCGCTGTTCAATACGGGAAACACGGCGTACTTCTCCTGTCAAACCAACTTCGCCAATAATGACGTCATGCGGATTTGTAGGCTGATCGCGAAAGCTCGAGGCAATGCTCACAGCAATCGCTAAATCAATCGCCGGTTCATCTAATTTTACTCCCCCTGCCACTTTCAAGTAAGCATCCTGATTTTGTAAAAGCAGACCGACCCTTTTTTCCAATACGGCCATCAATAAAGAAACACGGTTATGATCAATTCCTGTCGCCATCCGCCGCGGATTACCAAAGCTCGTTGGTGACACTAACGCTTGAATTTCGACTAACACAGGACGGGTCCCTTCCATTGCCGCGACAACGGTTGAACCTGCTGCACCGCGGGAGCGCTCCTCTAAAAACACCTCCGATGGATTTGCGACCTCAACAAGCCCCGATTCTCTCATTTCGAAAATACCAATTTCATTTGTGGAGCCGAAACGGTTTTTCACCGCCCGCAAAATACGATACGTATGATGGCGCTCGCCTTCAAAATAAAGAACGGTGTCCACCATATGCTCTAAAATTCTTGGTCCGGCAATCGCTCCTTCTTTTGTTACATGCCCGACAATAAAAATGGCGATTCCTTTTGTTTTGGCGATTTTCATCAGCTCTGCCGTGCACTCGCGAACTTGTGATACACTTCCGGGCGCAGACGCAATATCCGCGCGGTAAATCGTTTGGATCGAATCGATCACAACACAAGCAGGGTGAATCGTTTCTATTGCTTCTACAATATATTCCAAATCTGTCTCTGCTAATACATACAGCTGGTCAGCAGCAACACGAAGGCGGTCAGCGCGCAATTTCGTTTGTTTTACTGATTCCTCGCCGGATATATATAATACTTTATGCTGCAAAGCGGCAAGTTGCGCAGAAACTTGCAATAGAAGCGTCGATTTTCCAATCCCCGGATCGCCGCCGATTAAAACGAGCGAACCTTTCACAACCCCTCCGCCCAATACGCGGTTAAACTCGGAAATGCTCGTTTGTATGCGCGGCTCTTGCGTCGTTGTCACTGTAGTAATCGGCACTGGCTTAGAGATGATATCAGGCGCGGAATGAACAAACACTCCTCTTGTTGCCGGCTTGGTCCGCTCGATTTCCTCAACCATCGAATTCCACGTATTGCATCCTGGGCATCTTCCAAGCCACTTCGCTGACTCATAGCCGCATTCTTGACAAACAAACTTTGTTTTCTTTTTCCCCATCGTCGAAAAACCCTTTCTTTTTCATCATTGAAACAAAAAGGTATGGGCAACGAGCTGCCTCATACCTTCCGCCGCAAAAACGTCCATTACATCACAGCTTGTTCCGATAAAACGACGAACTCTCCGTTTTTTACGTCTACGATCACTTTTTGCCCTTTGGCAATCGTTCCTTTCAACAATTCTTCCGACAAACGATCTTCTACATGTTTTTGCAACGCGCGGCGCAATGGACGAGCACCATATTCTGGATCATATCCTTCCGAGGCAATTTTTTCAATCGCCGCATCCGTCAGCTCTAAATCGATATCTTGTTCTTTTAAACGTTTAATCAACGTGTCTGCCATCAGTTTGACAATTTGTTTTAAATGTTGTTTTTCAAGCGAATGGAAGACGATAATTTCATCAATGCGGTTCAAAAATTCCGGGCGGAACGCTTTCTTTAACTCGTCCATGACTTTTCCTTTCATATCTTTATATTTTTGATCTTCATCTTGAACGTTAAAGCCGACGTATTTGTTCCGCTTTAACGCATCTGCGCCAACGTTGGATGTCATAATGATAATCGTATTGCGGAAGTCAACCGTTCTTCCTTTCGAGTCGGTTAAACGACCGTCTTCCAGCACTTGCAGCAAAATGTTAAATACGTCTGGATGAGCTTTTTCCATCTCATCTAATAACACAACCGAATACGGTTTGCGGCGCACTTTTTCAGTTAGCTGACCGCCTTCTTCGTACCCGACATACCCAGGAGGCGAACCGATCAAACGAGATGTCGAGTGTTTCTCCATATATTCAGACATATCGATGCGAATAAGCGCGTCTTCATCACCGAACATTGCTTCTGCAAGCGCTCTTGCCAATTCGGTTTTTCCGACACCAGTCGGCCCAAGAAAAATGAACGAGCCAATAGGACGTTTCGGATCTTTTAATCCAGCGCGCGCGCGGCGGACTGCTTTAGCAACTGCTTTTACTGCTTCATCTTGACCAACGACGCGGGAATGTAAAATTTCTTCTAGTTTCAACAATCGTTCTGTTTCTGTCTGCGCTAATTTCGCCACCGGAATTCCGGTCCAGCTCGATACAACCATCGCGATGTCCTCGACTGTTACCTCAGAGTTTTCTTGGCCTTGTTTTTCTTTCCACGCTCGTTTCGTTTCTTCCAGTTCTTCGCGTAAACGTTGTTCCATGTCGCGCAGCGAAG
This sequence comes from Parageobacillus sp. KH3-4, assembly GCF_022846435.1. Classification (NCBI taxonomy): domain Bacteria; kingdom Bacillati; phylum Bacillota; class Bacilli; order Caryophanales; family Anoxybacillaceae; genus Parageobacillus; species Parageobacillus sp. KH3-4. The sequence goes on along the minus strand of NZ_AP025627.1, from coordinate 101,942 downwards.
CAGCTTTTTCAAATTCTTGGCTTTGTACAGCAGCGTCTTTTTCCTTACGCACTTCCTCCAGTTTTTGTTCGAGCTCTTTTAATTTTGGCGGTGCCGTAAACGAACGCAGGCGAACTTTCGAGCATGCCTCATCGATTAAATCGATCGCTTTATCCGGAAGAAAACGGTCGGTAATATAACGGTCAGATAATTTTACCGCCTGAATGATCGCCTCATCGGAAATAGATACGCGGTGATGCGCTTCATAGCGATCGCGCAATCCTTTTAAAATTTGAATTGATTCCTCTACCGTCGGCTCATCGACGTAAATCGGTTGGAAACGACGTTCTAGCGCCGCGTCTTTTTCAATATATTTCCGATATTCGTCCAATGTAGTCGCACCAATGCATTGCAGCTCCCCGCGGGCAAGCGCTGGCTTCAAGATGTTCGATGCATCAATCGCGCCTTCCGCTCCACCTGCGCCAATAAGCGTATGGAGCTCATCAATGAAGAGAATGATGTTTCCTGCTTGTCGAATTTCATCCATCACTTTTTTCAAACGATCTTCAAATTCCCCACGGTATTTTGTACCAGCAACGACCGTTCCCATATCCAGCGTCATGACCCGCTTATCGCGAAGCGTTTCCGGCACTTCGTTGTTGACGATTTGCTGCGCGAGCCCTTCAGCAATCGCCGTTTTCCCAACTCCAGGTTCCCCGATTAGCACCGGATTATTTTTTGTACGGCGGCTCAATACTTCGATGACACGCTGAATTTCTTTGCTTCTGCCAATGACCGGGTCTAATCTGCCTTCACGGGCAATCGCCGTTAAATCACGGGCCAAGCTGTCTAATGTTGGCGTACTTACATGCGAAGCGCCTCCTCCTGAATGACCGGAAACTGACTCATTGCTTCCAAGCAATTGCAGCACTTGTTGGCGCGCTTTATTCAGACTCACTCCTAAATTATTAAGTACGCGAGCCGCAACTCCTTCTCCTTCACGAATGAGGCCAAGCAAAATATGTTCCGTTCCTACATAGGAATGCCCAAGCTTTCTCGCCTCGTCCATCGACAATTCGATTACTTTTTTCGCACGTGGCGTATAATGGATCGTATGGGAAACTTCATGGCCGCGGCCGATTAGCGATTCTACCTCTTTTTGGATTTTCTCCGGACCAAGTCCTAACGCCATTAATGCTTTGGCTGCAATTCCTTCTCCTTCACGAATTAAACCTAATAAAATATGTTCCGTTCCAATGTTATTATGGCCAAGGCGTATTGCCTCTTCTTGGGCTAGCGCCAACACTTTTTGCGCCCGTTCCGTAAATCTTCCAAACATCATCACTCATCACCCTCCATTCATTTTTCGTTCTTCCATGTTTAAACGCTCTCGTATCAGTGCAGCTCGTCGAACATCCCGTTCTTCCGGTCTTAACACGCCGCCTGCATATTGTTGTAAAAAACCAGGTTGAGTTAAAATCATGAGCTCATTTAAAATATTGCGCGAAATATTTTTAATGTACCCTAAATCAATCCCTAAACGTACATCTGACAAACATTGAGCCGCTTCTTTCGAGTCAATAACACGGCTATTGGCCAATATCCCATAGGAACGGAAGACTCTGTCTTCTAATTGTATGTTTAAAGTTTTAACTAATGTCTCCCTTGCCATTCTTTCCTGAGCAATTAACTGCTGAACGACACTTTTCAAATCTTCGACAATATCCTCTTCTGACTTTCCTAATGTAATTTGGTTCGAAATTTGAAAAATATTCCCTAATGCCTCACTGCCTTCTCCATATGTTCCACGTACGACTAACCCGAGTTGGTTAACTGCTGGAATAACGCGGTTCATCTGCTGTGTTAAAACGAGAGCCGGGAGATGCATCATTACAGAAGCGCGCATTCCTGTTCCAACATTTGTCGGGCAGCTTGTTAAATATCCAAGTTTTTCATCAAATGCATAATTGACATGTTCCTCAATCCAGTCATCAAGTTCATTAGCTGCTTTTAATGCCTCTGTTAATTGAAAGCCAGGAAATAAGCATTGAATGCGAATGTGATCCTCTTCATTAATCATAATGCTTATTTCCTCATTTTCTGAGAGCAAGCATGCCCCAAAGGGAGAATCTTCTGCCAAATGCGGACTAATTAAATGCTTTTCTACCAATACCCTTTTTTCAATCGGTTGAAGCTCTGACATTTTTAACAATTCGAAACGACCGACAGAACGATAAAAACGGTGGGCAAATGTTTGCTCAAACAATGAAACGATTTGCTGCGCTTCCTCATTGCTAAATACCGTGGGAAACCGAAAATCGCTAATGTTTCTGGCCAAGCGGATGCGGCTGCTTAACACGATGTCCGAATCAGGACCCTCTTGGCTCATCCAAGAGCTTACTGCCGTATTAAAAAACTTCTCAAACGACATATAACTACATCTCCCCCTCTCCACGTTGATGAAGCTGATATTCAAGGGAACGAATTTGATCGCGAACCTCTGCCGCCTTTTCAAATTCTTCTCTTGCCACAAGTTCCTGCAATTTTTGTTTTAACATAGCAATTTGTTTGCGCAAATGAAGTGTTCCACCTTTTCGTTTCGGTATTTTTCCAGCATGGGCTGTATTTCCGCTATGGAGTCTTTTCAATATTGGCGGTAAATATCGGGCAAAGGTGCGATAACAGTTTGAACAACCGAAACGACCTATTTTTGTAAACTGATGATAAGTCATGTTACATTTTTCGCATTGTAAAATATCTGAACTGTGGAACGGACTTGTTGTCATTTCTTTCACAGAAGATGGAAAGTTAAGCAGGCCAGCTAACAAATTATTAAAGGAAAAGTCGTCATTCCCATAAAACATAAACATATCGCTATGCTCATGCGCGCATTGTTCGCAAAGATGAAATTCCGTTTTTTCACCGTTTATAATTTTCGTGAAATGCATCGTTGCCGGTCTCTCTTTGCATTCTTGACATATCAACTTTATCCCCTCCCCTACTTATACTTTAGCGATGTCAACATCGCTCTTAGCATGCGCGCTCTCAATTCGTCACGTTGTGGCAAATCGATGTATAATACGGAACGGTCCATTACGCTTAGCATAATTTTTGCTTCCCGTTCTGAAATTACCTTTTCTTCAACAAGACGCTGAATAATATCTTCCGCATTGGATTGGCTGACGTGACGTCCGACTAATTCCAGCAATTGATCAATCAGCTGTGCTTCGCTTTTTGTCTTGACTTTCATAATGCGAATGTAACCGCCGCCGCCGCGCTTACTCTCAACAATATATCCTCTCTCCAACGTAAATCTCGTATTAATGACATAATTAATTTGCGACGGAACACACTGAAATTTATCCGCAATTTCGCTTCTTTTAATTTCCACAATATCTTTATCGCTCATGTTCAATACTTGTTTTAAATATTGCTCAATAATATCGGAAATATTTGGCACTCTACCTCCTCCTTGTATACGAAGTTGACTTTGACTATATTTGACCTTACTTCTACTATATAGTGTATTAAAAAAAAATGCAAGGGTCACTCACAAAAAAGATCAGTCATATCATTTCCTTTTTTTCCGAAAATAAAACACAACTTCTTTTTCAGAACAAAAAAAGAAGTATGCCTTAATAAGGCATACTTCTTTTCACACTGCCTAGCAACGACCTACTCTCGCAGGGGCGCTGGCCCCAACTACCATCGGCGCTGGAGAGCTTAACTTCCGTGTTCGGAATGGGAACGGGTGTTTCCTCTCCGCTATTGTCACTAGGCAAGTATTTCTGACAGGTATTATTATATTTCAATCATCTCTTTTGTCAAGAGGGATTCGTTCCCTCAAAACTAGATAACCGTCCGTTCGGAAGAAACCGTTTCGCTGGGCGGCTTCCTTTGCTTTTCCGTTCCGCTTGGTTAAGTCCTCGATCGATTAGTATCCGTCAGCTCCACGTGTCGCCACGCTTCCACCTCGGACCTATCGACCTCGTCATCTTCGAGGGATCTTACTCGCTTTTCGCGATGGGAAATCTCATCTTGAGGGGGGCTTCACGCTTAGATGCTTTCAGCGCTTATCCCTTCCGCACATAGCTACCCAGCGGTGCCCCTGGCGGGACAACTGGTACACCAGCGGTGCGTCCATCCCGGTCCTCTCGTACTAAGGACAGCTCCTCTCAAATTTCCTGCGCCCGCGACGGATAGGGACCGAACTGTCTCACGACGTTCTGAACCCAGCTCGCGTACCGCTTTAATGGGCGAACAGCCCAACCCTTGGGACCGACTACAGCCCCAGGATGCGATGAGCCGACATCGAGGTGCCAAACCTCCCCGTCGATGTGGACTCTTGGGGGAGATCAGCCTGTTATCCCCGGGGTAGCTTTTATCCGTTGAGCGATGGCCCTTCCATACGGAACCACCGGATCACTAAGCCCGACTTTCGTCCCTGCTCGACCTGTCCGTCTCGCAGTCAAGCTCCCTTCTGCCTTTGCACTCTCCGAATGATTTCCAACCATTCTGAGGGAACCTTTGGGCGCCTCCGTTACCTTTTGGGAGGCGACCGCCCCAGTCAAACTGCCCACCTGACACTGTCTCCCACCCCGGTAAGGGGTGCGGGTTAGAATTTCAATACCGCCAGGGTGGTATCCCACCGCCGCCTCCACCGAAGCTGGCGCTCCGGCTTCCCAGGCTCCCACCTATCCTGTACAAGCGATACCAAAATTCCATATCAGGCTGCAGTAAAGCTCCACGGGGTCTTTCCGTCCTGTCGCGGGTAACCTGCATCTTCACAGGTAGTATGATTTCACCGGGTCTCTCGTTGAGACAGTGCCCAAGTCGTTACACCTTTCGTGCGGGTCGGAACTTACCCGACAAGGAATTTCGCTACCTTAGGACCGTTATAGTTACGGCCGCCGTTTACTGGGGCTTCGGTTCGCACCTTCAGCCTTGCGGCTTAAGCGCTCCCCTTAACCTTCCAGCACCGGGCAGGTGTCAGCCCCTATACTTCGCCTTTCGGCTTCGCAGAGACCTGTGTTTTTGATAAACAGTCGCTTGGGCCTTTTCACTGCGGCTCCCTCGGGCTTGAGACCCAAGAGAGCACCCCTTCTCCCGAAGTTACGGGGTCATTTTGCCGAGTTCCTTAACGAGAGTTCTCCCGCGCACCTTAGGATTCTCTCCTCGCCTACCTGTGTCGGTTTGCGGTACGGGCACCTCCCACCTCGCTAGAGGCTTTTCTTGGCAGTGTAGGATCGGGGACTTCGGGACCAAAGGTCCCTTCGCCATCACGGCTCCGCCTTGTTGCCAGACGGATTTGCCTATCTGGCGGCCTAACCGCTTGGACAGGCTATTCCAGCAGCCTGCTCGCCCTACCTTCCTGCGTCCCCCCATCGCTCAAACGGTGAGGAGGTGGTACAGGAATCTCGACCTGTTGCCCATCACCTACGCCTTTCGGCCTCGGCTTAGGTCCCGACTAACCCTGAGCGGACGAACCTTCCTCAGGAACCCTTAGGCTTTCGGTGCAGAGGATTCTCACCTCTGTTTTCGCTACTCACACCGGCATTCTCACTTCTAAGCGCTCCACGAGTCCTTCCGGTCTCGCTTCAGCGCACTTAGAACGCTCCCCTACCGATGACCATCGGTCATCCCACAGCTTCGGTGGTACGTTTAGCCCCGGTACATTTTCGGCGCAGAGTCACTCGACCAGTGAGCTATTACGCACTCTTTAAATGATGGCTGCTTCTAAGCCAACATCCTGGTTGTCTGGGCAACTCCACATCCTTTTCCACTTAACGTACACTTAGGGACCTTAGCTGGTGGTCTGGGCTGTTTCCCTCTCGACTACGGATCTTATCACTCGTAGTCTGACTCCCAAGGATAAGTCGTTGGCATTTGGAGTTTGACTGAGTTCGGTAACCCGATGAGGGCCCCTAGCTCAATCAGTGCTCTACCTCCAAGACTCTTCCCTTGAGGCTAGCCCTAAAGCTATTTCGGGGAGAACCAGCTATCTCCAGGTTCGATTGGCATTTCACCCCTACCCACACCTCATCCCCGCACTTTTCAACGTGCGTGGGTTCGGGCCTCCAGTAGGTGTTACCCTACCTTCACCCTGGGCATGGGTAGATCACCTGGTTTCGGGTCTACGACGACGTACTACGCGCCCTATTCAGACTCGCTTTCGCTGCGGCTCCGTCTTTTCGACTTAACCTCGCACGTCATCGTAACTCGCCGGTTCATTCTACAAAAGGCACGCCATCACCCATCAACGGGCTCTGACTACTTGTAGGCACACGGTTTCAGGTTCTCTTTCACTCCCCTTCCGGGGTGCTTTTCACCTTTCCCTCACGGTACTGGTTCACTATCGGTCACTAGGGAGTATTTAGCCTTGGGAGATGGTCCTCCCTGCTTCCGACGGGATTCCCCGTGTCCCGTCGTACTCAGGAGCCACTCGGGAGGGAACGAAGTTTCGACTACAGGGCTGTCACCTTCTCTGGCGGGCCTTTCCAGACCGCTTCGTCTACCCCGTTCCTTTGTCACTCCCATCTGAGTGGTCCTACAACCCCAAGAGGCAAGCCTCTTGGTTTGGGCTGTTCCCGTTTCGCTCGCCGCTACTCAGGGAATCGCGGTTGCTTTCTTCTCCTCCGGGTACTGAGATGTTTCAGTTCCCCGGGTGTGCCCTCCATACCCTATGGATTCAGGTATGGATACTGCCCCATTACGGGCAGTGGGTTCCCCCATTCGGACATCTCCGGATCAACGCTTGCTTACAGCTCCCCGAAGCGTTTCGGCGTTTGCCCCGTCCTTCATCGGCTCCTAGTGCCAAGGCATCCACCGTGCGCCCTTTCTAACTTAACCATGCGAAACTCGGCTTTATCTTCGCCGCCTTCGCTTCCCGGCTTCTTCCTTTCGGTTATCTAGTTTTCAAGGAACCAATTGATTTCTCCTGCATCCGTTCATAGACGCAGGCGCAAAGCATTTGAAGGAACAACCAATGTTCCTTCAAAACTGAACAAAACTCCGCGTCCACTTTATTTTCACGATGATGTCCTTAGAAAGGAGGTGATCCAGCCGCACCTTCCGGTACGGCTACCTTGTTACGACTTCACCCCAATCACTTGCCCCACCTTCGGCGGCTGGCTCCCTTGCGGGTTACCTCACCGACTTCGGGTGTTGCAAGCTCTCGTGGTGTGACGGGCGGTGTGTACAAGGCCCGGGAACGTATTCACCGCGGCATGCTGATCCGCGATTACTAGCGATTCCGGCTTCATGCAGGCGAGTTGCAGCCTGCAATCCGAACTGAGAGCGGCTTTTTGGGATTCGCTCCCCCTCGCGGGTTCGCAGCCCTTTGTACCGCCCATTGTAGCACGTGTGTAGCCCAGGTCATAAGGGGCATGATGATTTGACGTCATCCCCACCTTCCTCCGGTTTGTCACCGGCAGTCCCCCTAGAGTGCCCAACTGAATGCTGGCAACTAGGGGCGAGGGTTGCGCTCGTTGCGGGACTTAACCCAACATCTCACGACACGAGCTGACGACAACCATGCACCACCTGTCACCCTGTCCTCCCGAAGGGAGGAACGCCCTGTCTCCAGGGTTGTCAGGGGATGTCAAGACCTGGTAAGGTTCTTCGCGTTGCTTCGAATTAAACCACATGCTCCACCGCTTGTGCGGGCCCCCGTCAATTCCTTTGAGTTTCAGCCTTGCGGCCGTACTCCCCAGGCGGAGTGCTTAACGCGTTAGCTACAGCACTAAAGGGGTAACCCCTCTAACACTTAGCACTCATCGTTTACGGCGTGGACTACCAGGGTATCTAATCCTGTTTGCTCCCCACGCTTTCGCGCCTCAGCGTCAGTTACAGACCAGAGAGCCGCCTTCGCCACTGGTGTTCCTCCACATCTCTACGCATTTCACCGCTACACGTGGAATTCCGCTCTCCTCTTCTGCACTCAAGTCCCCCAGTTTCCAATGACCCTCCACGGTTAAGCCGTGGGCTTTCACATCAGACTTAAGGGACCGCCTGCGCGCGCTTTACGCCCAATAATTCCGGACAACGCTCGCCCCCTACGTATTACCGCGGCTGCTGGCACGTAGTTAGCCGGGGCTTTCTCGTTAGGTACCGTCACCGTGCCGCCCTGTTCGAACGGCACTTCTTCTTCCCTAACAACAGAGCTTTACGATCCGAAGACCTTCTTCGCTCACGCGGCGTCGCTCCGTCAGACTTTCGTCCATTGCGGAAGATTCCCTACTGCTGCCTCCCGTAGGAGTCTGGGCCGTGTCTCAGTCCCAGTGTGGCCGGTCACCCTCTCAGGCCGGCTACGCATCGTCGCCTTGGTGAGCCGTTACCTCACCAACTAGCTAATGCGCCGCGGGCCCATCCGCAAGTGGCAGCCGAAGCCGCCTTTCAACCAAAGACCATGCGGTCTTCGGTGTTATCCGGTATTAGCTCCGGTTTCCCGGAGTTATCCCGGTCTTACGGGCAGGTTACCCACGTGTTACTCACCCGTCCGCCGCTAACCAAGCGGAAGCAAGCTTCCGCCCGGTCCGCTCGACTTGCATGTATTAGGCACGCCGCCAGCGTTCGTCCTGAGCCAGGATCAAACTCTCCATAGAAAGTGGATTGGCTTATCTTCAGCTTCGGCTCCTAGCCCCTCGGGACGCTTCGGTCTCGCTGTGGCGGCAACCGCCTCCTCGCGAGTCCTCCAGCGCCTGTCGGGGCTATTCAGTCGCCTTCACTTTTCTATGTGGACGCTTCGTTTTGTTCAGTTTTCAAAGAACATTAAATTTTTAAATAAATAAGTGGAGCCTATCGGGATCGAACCGATGACCTCCTGCGTGCAAAGCAGGCGCTCTCCCAGCTGAGCTAAGGCCCCCTCTTTTCTCTAAATCGGGAAGACAGGATTCGAACCTGCGACCCCATGGTCCCAAACCATGTGCTCTACCAAGCTGAGCTACTTCCCGTAATGACGCGCTCGAGAGGATTCGAACCCCTAACCTTCTGATCCGTAGTCAGATGCTCTATCCAATTGAGCTACGAGCGCATATGCCGAGGGCCGGACTCGAACCGGCACGGTAGTTACCTACCCCAGAATTTTAAGTCCTGTGCGTCTGCCAATTCCGCCACCCCGGCGGTTACTGGAGCGGAAGACGGGACTCGAACCCGCGACCCCCACCTTGGCAAGGTGGTGTTCTACCACTGAACTACTTCCGCAGCTTCAATATGAAGTGCGGGTGGAGGGACTTGAACCCCCACGCCATAAGGCGCCAGATCCTGATTCTGGTGCGTCTGCCAATTCCGCCACACCCGCAGCTAAAAAGTGAGCCATGGAGGATTCGAACCTCCGACCCTCTGATTAAAAGTCAGATGCTCTACCTACTGAGCTAATGGCTCATAATAAACAAAACTATTCTGTTATGTTATACTCTTTGTTGTCCATTCCTCTGCTAGCTTACTCATAAGAAGTAAATGCTTCAGGACAACTGCAATTAATTCACAGATGTGTTGCGCTATTCTACTGAGCGAATAGCCTGTCATAAAAAACAATGATTTTGCTTTGACAAGTAATGGTGGAGGATGACGGGATCGAACCGCCGACCCCTTGCTTGTAAGGCAAGTGCTCTCCCAGCTGAGCTAATCCTCCATTATAAACTGCCTAGCGACGACCTACTCTCGCAGGGGCGCTGGCCCCAACTACCATCGGCGCTGGAGAGCTTAACTTCCGTGTTCGGAATGGGAACGGGTGTTTCCTCTCCGCTATTGTCACTAGGCAAATAACGAACTAGTTCTATTATAGTTCAATCGATGACATTGTCAAGGGGAATTTCATTCCCTCAAAACTAGATAACCGTCCGTTTGGAAGAAGCCGTTTCGCTGGGCGGCTTCCTTCGCTTTTCCGTTCCGCTTGGTTAAGTCCTCGATCGATTAGTATCCGTCAGCTCCACGTGTCGCCACGCTTCCACCTCGGACCTATCGACCTCGTCATCTTCGAGGGATCTTACTCGCTTTTCGCGATGGGAAATCTCATCTTGAGGGGGGCTTCACGCTTAGATGCTTTCAGCGCTTATCCCTTCCGCACATAGCTACCCAGCGGTGCCCCTGGCGGGACAACTGGTACACCAGCGGTGCGTCCATCCCGGTCCTCTCGTACTAAGGACAGCTCCTCTCAAATTTCCTGCGCCCGCGACGGATAGGGACCGAACTGTCTCACGACGTTCTGAACCCAGCTCGCGTACCGCTTTAATGGGCGAACAGCCCAACCCTTGGGACCGACTACAGCCCCAGGATGCGATGAGCCGACATCGAGGTGCCAAACCTCCCCGTCGATGTGGACTCTTGGGGGAGATCAGCCTGTTATCCCCGGGGTAGCTTTTATCCGTTGAGCGATGGCCCTTCCATACGGAACCACCGGATCACTAAGCCCGACTTTCGTCCCTGCTCGACCTGTCCGTCTCGCAGTCAAGCTCCCTTCTGCCTTTGCACTCTCCGAATGATTTCCAACCATTCTGAGGGAACCTTTGGGCGCCTCCGTTACCTTTTGGGAGGCGACCGCCCCAGTCAAACTGCCCACCTGACACTGTCTCCCACCCCGATAAGGGGTGCGGGTTAGAATTTCAATACCGCCAGGGTGGTATCCCACCGCCGCCTCCACCGAAGCTGGCGCTCCGGCTTCCCAGGCTCCCACCTATCCTGTACAAGCGATACCAAAATTCCATATCAGGCTGCAGTAAAGCTCCACGGGGTCTTTCCGTCCTGTCGCGGGTAACCTGCATCTTCACAGGTAGTATGATTTCACCGGGTCTCTCGTTGAGACAGTGCCCAAGTCGTTACACCTTTCGTGCGGGTCGGAACTTACCCGACAAGGAATTTCGCTACCTTAGGACCGTTATAGTTACGGCCGCCGTTTACTGGGGCTTCGGTTCGCACCTTCAGCCTTGCGGCTTAAGCGCTCCCCTTAACCTTCCAGCACCGGGCAGGTGTCAGCCCCTATACTTCGCCTTTCGGCTTCGCAGAGACCTGTGTTTTTGATAAACAGTCGCTTGGGCCTTTTCACTGCGGCTCCCTCGGGCTTGAGACCCAAGAGAGCACCCCTTCTCCCGAAGTTACGGGGTCATTTTGCCGAGTTCCTTAACGAGAGTTCTCCCGCGCACCTTAGGATTCTCTCCTCGCCTACCTGTGTCGGTTTGCGGTACGGGCACCTCCCACCTCGCTAGAGGCTTTTCTTGGCAGTGTAGGATCGGGGACTTCGGGACCAAAGGTCCCTTCGCCATCACGGCTCCGCCTTGTTGCCAGACGGATTTGCCTATCTGGCGGCCTAACCGCTTGGACAGGCTATTCCAGCAGCCTGCTCGCCCTACCTTCCTGCGTCCCCCCATCGCTCAAACGGTGAGGAGGTGGTACAGGAATCTCGACCTGTTGCCCATCACCTACGCCTTTCGGCCTCGGCTTAGGTCCCGACTAACCCTGAGCGGACGAACCTTCCTCAGGAACCCTTAGGCTTTCGGTGCAGAGGATTCTCACCTCTGTTTTCGCTACTCACACCGGCATTCTCACTTCTAAGCGCTCCACGAGTCCTTCCGGTCTCGCTTCGGCGCACTTAGAACGCTCCCCTACCGATGACCATCGGTCATCCCACAGCTTCGGTGGTACGTTTAGCCCCGGTACATTTTCGGCGCAGAGTCACTCGACCAGTGAGCTATTACGCACTCTTTAAATGATGGCTGCTTCTAAGCCAACATCCTGGTTGTCTGGGCAACTCCACATCCTTTTCCACTTAACGTACACTTAGGGACCTTAGCTGGTGGTCTGGGCTGTTTCCCTCTCGACTACGGATCTTATCACTCGTAGTCTGACTCCCAAGGATAAGTCGTTGGCATTTGGAGTTTGACTGAGTTCGGTAACCCGATGAGGGCCCCTAGCTCAATCAGTGCTCTACCTCCAAGACTCTTCCCTTGAGGCTAGCCCTAAAGCTATTTCGGGGAGAACCAGCTATCTCCAGGTTCGATTGGCATTTCACCCCTACCCACACCTCATCCCCGCACTTTTCAACGTGCGTGGGTTCGGGCCTCCAGTAGGTGTTACCCTACCTTCACCCTGGGCATGGGTAGATCACCTGGTTTCGGGTCTACGACGACGTACTACGCGCCCTATTCAGACTCGCTTTCGCTGCGGCTCCGTCTTTTCGACTTAACCTCGCACGTCATCGTAACTCGCCGGTTCATTCTACAAAAGGCACGCCATCACCCATCAACGGGCTCTGACTACTTGTAGGCACACGGTTTCAGGTTCTCTTTCACTCCCCTTCCGGGGTGCTTTTCACCTTTCCCTCACGGTACTGGTTCACTATCGGTCACTAGGGAGTATTTAGCCTTGGGAGATGGTCCTCCCTGCTTCCGACGGGATTCCCCGTGTCCCGTCGTACTCAGGAGCCACTCGGGAGGGAACGAAGTTTCGACTACAGGGCTGTCACCTTCTCTGGCGGGCCTTTCCAGACCGCTTCGTCTACCCCGTTCCTTTGTCACTCCCATCTGAGTGGTCCTACAACCCCAAGAGGCAAGCCTCTTGGTTTGGGCTGTTCCCGTTTCGCTCGCCGCTACTCAGGGAATCGCGGTTGCTTTCTTCTCCTCCGGGTACTGAGATGTTTCAGTTCCCCGGGTGTGCCCTCCATACCCTATGGATTCAGGTATGGATACTGCCCCATTACGGGCAGTGGGTTCCCCCATTCGGACATCTCCGGATCAACGCTTGCTTACAGCTCCCCGAAGCGTTTCGGCGTTTGCCCCGTCCTTCATCGGCTCCTAGTGCCAAGGCATCCACCGTGCGCCCTTTCTAACTTAACCATGCGAAACTCGGCTTTATCTTCGCCGCCTTCGCTTCCCGGCTTCTTCCTTTCGGTTATCTAGTTTTCAAGGAACCAATTGATTTCTCCTGCATCCGTTCATAGACGCAGGCGCAAAGCATTTGAAGGAACAACCAATGTTCCTTCAAAACTGAACAAAACTCCGCGTCCACTTTATTTTCAAGATGATGTCCTTAGAAAGGAGGTGATCCAGCCGCACCTTCCGGTACGGCTACCTTGTTACGACTTCACCCCAATCACTTGCCCCACCTTCGGCGGCTGGCTCCCTTGCGGGTTACCTCACCGACTTCGGGTGTTGCAAGCTCTCGTGGTGTGACGGGCGGTGTGTACAAGGCCCGGGAACGTATTCACCGCGGCATGCTGATCCGCGATTACTAGCGATTCCGGCTTCATGCAGGCGAGTTGCAGCCTGCAATCCGAACTGAGAGCGGCTTTTTGGGATTCGCTCCCCCTCGCGGGTTCGCAGCCCTTTGTACCGCCCATTGTAGCACGTGTGTAGCCCAGGTCATAAGGGGCATGATGATTTGACGTCATCCCCACCTTCCTCCGGTTTGTCACCGGCAGTCCCCCTAGAGTGCCCAACTGAATGCTGGCAACTAGGGGCGAGGGTTGCGCTCGTTGCGGGACTTAACCCAACATCTCACGACACGAGCTGACGACAACCATGCACCACCTGTCACCCTGTCCTCCCGAAGGGAGGAACGCCCTGTCTCCAGGGTTGTCAGGGGATGTCAAGACCTGGTAAGGTTCTTCGCGTTGCTTCGAATTAAACCACATGCTCCACCGCTTGTGCGGGCCCCCGTCAATTCCTTTGAGTTTCAGCCTTGCGGCCGTACTCCCCAGGCGGAGTGCTTAACGCGTTAGCTACAGCACTAAAGGGGTAACCCCTCTAACACTTAGCACTCATCGTTTACGGCGTGGACTACCAGGGTATCTAATCCTGTTTGCTCCCCACGCTTTCGCGCCTCAGCGTCAGTTACAGACCAGAGAGCCGCCTTCGCCACTGGTGTTCCTCCACATCTCTACGCATTTCACCGCTACACGTGGAATTCCGCTCTCCTCTTCTGCACTCAAGTCCCCCAGTTTCCAATGACCCTCCACGGTTAAGCCGTGGGCTTTCACATCAGACTTAAGGGACCGCCTGCGCGCGCTTTACGCCCAATAATTCCGGACAACGCTCGCCCCCTACGTATTACCGCGGCTGCTGGCACGTAGTTAGCCGGGGCTTTCTCGTTAGGTACCGTCACCGTGCCGCCCTGTTCGAACGGCACTTCTTCTTCCCTAACAACAGAGCTTTACGATCCGAAGACCTTCTTCGCTCACGCGGCGTCGCTCCGTCAGACTTTCGTCCATTGCGGAAGATTCCCTACTGCTGCCTCCCGTAGGAGTCTGGGCCGTGTCTCAGTCCCAGTGTGGCCGGTCACCCTCTCAGGCCGGCTACGCATCGTCGCCTTGGTGAGCCGTTACCTCACCAACTAGCTAATGCGCCGCGGGCCCATCCGCAAGTGGCAGCCGAAGCCGCCTTTCAACCAAAGACCATGCGGTCTTCGGTGTTATCCGGTATTAGCTCCGGTTTCCCGGAGTTATCCCGGTCTTACGGGCAGGTTACCCACGTGTTACTCACCCGTCCGCCGCTAACCAAGCGGAAGCAAGCTTCCGCCCGGCCCGCTCGACTTGCATGTATTAGGCACGCCGCCAGCGTTCGTCCTGAGCCAGGATCAAACTCTCCATAGAAAATGGATTGGCTTATCTTCAGCTTCGGCTCCGACACCAAAAGGTGCCAGTCGCCTTCGCTTTTCTTATTGTCTAGCTCCGGCTCCTAGCCCCTCGGGACGCTTCGGTCTCGCTGTGGCGGCAGCCGCCTCCTCGCGAGCCCTCCAGCGCCTGTCAGGGCTATTCAGTCGCCTTCGCTTTTCTATGTGGACGCTTCGTTTTGTTCAGTTTTCAAAGAACATTCTTTTTTAGCGACCTTATTAATATATCATTTTAAAATTTTAATGTCAATAGATTTTTCAAAAACGACATAATTTAATATATCAATTATATGTATAAAAGTCAATTACTTTTTTAAAAAATTTTATGTCCCCTATGATCCTTTTGTTCATAGGGGACTCGATTTTATTTGTTACGCATTTGTGGAAATAGCAATACATCACGAATAGACGGTGAATTTGTCAATAGCATAACAAGTCGATCAACACCAATGCCTAAACCGCCTGTTGGTGGCATTCCATATTCAAGCGCTTCGATGAAGTCCTCGTCCATCTCGTGTGCTTCGTCATTGCCTTGCTCTCTCTCTTTCAGCTGTGCTTCAAAACGCTCACGTTGGTCAATCGGATCATTTAATTCAGTAAATGCATTTGCATGCTCACGACCAACGATAAACAATTCAAAGCGATCTGTAAAGCGCGGATCGTCTGGATTTTTCTTCGCTAACGGCGAGATTTCTACCGGATGTCCATAAATAAACGTTGGCTGAATGAGCTTATCCTCTACTTTTTGCTCAAAAAATTCATTAACAATATGGCCAAACGTCATATGCGGGGCTATTTCCACACCATGCTCTTTTGCCAATTCTCTAGCCTCTTCATCACTCATTTGTTTCCAAAAATCGACGCCTACGTATTCTTTAATCGCGTCTACCATGTGAAGTCGTTTCCATTCAGGAGTTAAATCAACCGTATGCTCTCCATACTGGATTTTTGTCGTTCCTAATACTTCTTGGGCGACGTGAGCAATTAAGTTTTCCGTCAATGTCATAATATCGCGGAAATCCGCGTATGCTTCATATAGTTCAAGCATCGTAAATTCCGGGTTATGGCGTGTAGAAATTCCTTCATTACGGAACACACGACCTATTTCATAAACTTTTTCTAATCCGCCGACAATTAAACGTTTCAAATGAAGCTCGATCGCAATCCGCATATATAATGGCATATCTAACGCGTTATGATGAGTGATAAACGGACGAGCTGCCGCACCTCCGGCAATGGTGTGCATCATCGGCGTTTCTACTTCTAAATAGCCATGGCTATCCAAGTAGCGGCGCATCGATTGAATAATCCGGCTACGAGTAATAAACGTATTCTTGCTGTCCGGATTCATAATTAAATCTAAATACCGCTGTCGATAACGTTGCTCGATATCTTTTAGCCCATGGTATTTCTCCGGAAGCGGGCGCAATGCTTTCGTTAAAAATTCATAGGAGGATACTTTAATGGACAGCTCCCCTACTTTTGTTTTAAATACCGTTCCGTAAACACCGATAATGTCGCCCAAGTCAGAAGTTTTGAAAAGCTCGTATTGCTCTGGACCAACCGCATCTTCGCGAACGTAAATTTGAATTTGGCCAGTGACATCTTGAATATGGGCGAACCCCGCTTTCCCTTTGCCTCGTTTTGTCATAATGCGCCCGGCAACGGCAACTTTTATTTGTTTCTCTTCCAGTTCTTCTTTTGATAAATCACCGTATAAATCAAACAGCTCTTGTGCTTTATGTGTGCGTTCAAACCGTTTGCCAAACGGATCAATTCCCATTTCTCTTAATTTATGTAATTTTTCCCTACGGACTCGCAATTGGTCGTTTAGTTCTTCATGACTCATATAAGCTTCACTCCATTTAAAAAGTTTTTATGAAAAATACTGCCAGCGAAGGCTGGCAGCGAATAACTGCTATCATGTCATTGACCCGTTTACACAGCCTGTGCATTCATTTGTTCTTTGCTTTCTACTTCTTCAGCAAAATTGAGCAACAGGGTGGCAAGCTGTTCGCGAGTGTCACATTCATTAATCGCATTGCGAATTTTTGCGTTACCGCGCACTCCTTTTAAATACCACGCTGCATGCTTGCGCATTTCTTTTACCGCGATATGCTCGCCTTTTAGCGCAATGAGGCGGTCTAAATGCAAAAGGCATACTTCAATTTTTTCCCTTACTGTCGGTTCTGGAATTAATTCCCCTGTTTCTAAATAACGAACTGTCCGGTAGATCATCCATGGATTTCCGAGAGCGGCGCGTCCGATCATCACACCGTCAACGCCTGTTTCTTCAAGCATCCGTTTTGCGTCTTGCGGCGTCTTTACATCCCCGTTTCCAATGACAGGGATATTGACTGCTTCTTTTACTTGTTTAATGATATTCCAGTCTGCTTTACCTTCGTACATTTGCACTCTCGTTCTTCCGTGAACCGCTACCGCCTTACCGCCGGCACGCTCAACAGCTTGCGCATTTTCCACTGCATAAATATGGTTTTCATCCCAACCGATACGCATTTTTACCGTTACCGGTTTTTCAACTGCGTCTACAATCGCGGCAACAACGTCGTAAATTTTATTTGGATCTAAAAGCCATTTTGCCCCTGCATCGCATTTTGTAATTTTTGGCACAGGGCATCCCATATTGATATCAATGATGTCAGCATTCGTGTTTTTATCGACAAATTTTGCCGCCTCGACAAGCGTTTCTTTTTCCCCGCCAAAAATTTGCAAGCTTAACGGTTTTTCACGCTCATCAATATATAACATGTTCAGTGTTTTTTCGTTATTGTACACAATTCCTTTATCACTTACCATTTCCGCACAAACAAGCCCTGCTCCGAACTCTTTCACAGTAAGGCGGAATGCCGAATTGCACACACCGGCCATTGGCGCAAGGACAACGCGGTTTTTAATTTCTACATCGCCGATTTTAAACATCGGTCTACCTCCTTTCTTATTCCTTGGATTCTGAATGCGGCGGCGCAAGCTCTTTGACAGATATATTCAACCGTTCGGCAATTTGCTGCACTAATTCCTCTGGCGGCAAACGATTTCCTCGCTCAATTTCTCCTAAAATCGACACAGATATGCCAAGTTCTTTTGCCAGCCTTTCTTGCGTATATCCTTTTAGCTTTCGAAAAGCGCGAATACGTCTTCCCCATTTTTCTGCTTCCATACACGAACTCCTTCTTTGTCAGGTAGTCGATCTACGAGGCGTAATAAACGTTGAGTAACATTCGGAATATGGATATCGCGATTTAATTCCAATAATGGAATCATCACAAACGCACGTTCTGTCATACGCGGATGAGGAATGGTAAGTTGTTCTGTTTCAATATTTTCATGATTATATAATAAAATGTCAAGGTCCAACGTTCGCGGTCCCCAACGTATTTCCCTTTTTCTCCCAAAATCCTGTTCGATTTTTTGCGTAACATCTAGCAACGCAAAAGGAGAAAGAGAAGTATAAATTTTGATGACCATATTTAAAAACTTATCTTGATGGATATAGCCAACTGGTTCAGTCTCATAAATAGACGAAGTAGCAGCGACGGAAATTTGCTCATGGCTATCCAACATTTTGACAGCTTCCCGTAAATAATAGAAGCGATCGCCGAGATTAGAACCAAGTGCGATATACGCGTAATTTTCCATTTAACGACCCCTTACAATTTCTACTGCGACAGATTCATAATGACCTTGAATAGGCGGATTTGGCTTTGTCACTTTAATCGTACAACGAGCGACGGTTGGAAAAGAAGATAAAATTTGCTCGGCAATGGTTTCCGCTACTGCTTCGATTAACGAAAATCGCCGTTGCTCGACGACATTTCGGCAAATATCGTACACTTCCACATAATTAATCGTATCATCTAACCGATCACTTTTCCCAGCCTTTTGTAAATCCGTCTCGAGGATAACGTCGACAATAAAGCGCTGCCCAAGCACCTTTTCTTCCGGAAGAACACCGTGATATCCATAAAATTCCATGCGTTGAAGATAAATTTTATCGATCGTTCGCCACTCCTTTTCCAAGCATTGCATCCATCATTTTCACCATCCGCGCAATCGGCAATACATCGTGAACGCGGACGATATGAGCTCCCTTTGTGATTCCGAAGCATACGGTCGCTCCTGTCCCTTCGACTCGCTCATCGACCGGTAAATCAAGCACATGGCCGATAAACCGTTTTCGTGACGTGCCAAGCAAGAGCGGATATCCTAGTTTGGCAAATTCGTCTAAACGGCGCATGATTTCTAGGTTATGTTCAAATGTTTTCGCAAATCCGATCCCCGGATCTAAAATAATGTTTTCGTCTTTCACACCCGCGCGTTTTACGATAGCGACACTTTCCATTAAATCGGAAATCATGTCAGAAATTAAATCGCGGTACTGAAGATCGTGGCGATTATGCATTAAAATAATCGGAACATCGTAAAAAGCGGCGACTTCCGCCATCTTTTCATCCGCTTTCGCTCCCCACACGTCGTTAATGATGTGCGCTCCCGCTTCGATTGCTTGTTTGGCGACTTCGGCTTTATACGTATCTACGGAAATAGGGACATCGACTTCTTGAGCTACCGCTTTTACCACAGGAATTACCCGCCGCAGTTCTTCCTCGAGCGATACTTTTTCCGCACCGGGACGAGTCGATTCCCCTCCAATATCAATAATGTCCGCTCCATCGGCAACAAGTTGCTTTGCGTGCTCGACCGCGCGATCGAGATCATAAAACCGTCCACCGTCAGAGAAAGAATCCGGCGTTACGTTGACAATGCCCATGACCATTGTCTTTTTCCGCAAATCCAACTCGTAATCTCCACAGCGAAGTACAAAAGGAGTGATATTGGTTGTAGCCAACGTTCATTCCATCCTTTCTACCAACTCATATTTTGTCCATAAAAATGATGTGAAATGCTTGTAATGCTTCTGCAATAATGAAGTGACTGGCCCATTAGCCCCTTGATAAGCACGACCATCCATTTGATAAATAGGGACGATTTCTTGGATAGAATTGGTCACAAATATTTCGTCCGCTTGTCGCAGATGATCGAGTGTATAAAAACCTTCTTGACATTCGATTTTTAGCGCGTTCAACAGCGCAATCACAAATTGTCTTGTCACTCCGTTTAAAATTCCCACATGAATCGCTGGAGTGTATACCGTGCCGTTTTTTACCCAAAAAATATTCGAGACAATTCCCTCGGCAACATATCCTTGTTCATTCAAAAAAATGCCTTCCACATCGGTACGGCTGCCGACTTCCCGTTTGCCGATAATATTGTTCAAATAATGATGGGACTTTAGCCGTTCTTTTCCCTCTGGCGTGTTTCGTCTCGTTTTTAAAACTATACCGATTTTTCCTTTTGAAAAGGAAGGAGCCAAAAGCGGCTTCATGTACATAATGACCGTTGGTTGATCATACTCGCTTGTTTGCAAGCCAATATCCCCGACGCCTGCTGAAACATTTAAGCGGACATAAGCGTTTTTCAACCGATTTGCTTCCAAAAGACGATGAAGTATTTCCATCACTTCACAGCGAGTAAAAGATTTGGCGATATTCATCTCCCGCAGGCTATGATTCAACCGCTCCAAATGGTCGTCTAACAAAAACGGATGGCCATCGTACGTGCGAAACGTTTCAAATACACCAAGCCCGTATAAAAAACCGTGGTCAAACGGCGAAATACGCGCTTCATCTTTATGAACGACTTCTCCATTAACATATACATACATACAGTTATCGAACCCTTTTATGCGTTTGGATAAAGTTCTCCAGCAGCTTCATCCCATGGCTTGTCATAATCGACTCCGGATGAAACTGAACCCCTTCAACCGGCAATGTTTTATGGCGAATCGCCATAATTTCGTTTTCTTCCGTCCACGCGGAAATTTCAAAACAATCCGGCAGCGTCTCTTTTTCAACGATAAGAGAATGGTAACGAGTGGCTGTAAACGGGCTGGGAATATTAGCGAAAACGGTTTTTCCGTCATGGAAAATTTGCGATGTTTTCCCATGCATTAAACGGTCAGCGCGAACGACTTTTCCGCCGAATGCTTGCGCAATCGCCTGATGGCCGAGGCAAACCCCAAAAATCGGGATTTTCCCTGCAAAATATTCGATCGCTTCTATGCTGACGCCAGCTTCATTCGGAGTGCAGGGACCAGGGGAGATCATCAGAAAATCAGGACTTAATGCCTCTATGCCCTTAACCGTAATTTCATCGTTCCGTTTTACGACTAATTCTTCCCCCAATACCCCCAAATATTGAACTAAATTGTATGTAAAAGAATCGTAATTATCAATCATAAGCATCATCTTGTCTCACCTCATACTCTTAATGGTTTCTCCGCTTCGCTCAGCTCTTTTGCTTTCCAAAGGGCCGCCGCCTTTTTCAAACATTCGCGATATTCATGTTCGGGATGGGAATCGATGACAATCCCTGCCCCTGCTTGCACATGCGCGATTCCATCTTTGGCAATCATTGTGCGAATCGCAATGTTGAATTCCATATCGCCATCGAAGCTAATCCATCCGATGGAACCGGTATATATGCCACGACGTACCGGCTCAAGCTCTTCGATAATTTCCATTGTCCGTACTTTTGGAGCTCCAGTAATTGTGCCGCCAGGAAACATCGCTTGTAAACAATCAAACGCATCTTTTCCTTGCTTTAATTTTCCTGACACATGGGACACGATATGCATAACGTGCGAATAACGTTCAATTGTCATCCATTCGTCTACTTTTACCGTACCATATTGGCATACACGTCCCAGATCATTGCGCTCCAAATCGACAAGCATCGCATGTTCTGCTATTTCTTTTTCGCTAGAAAGAAGCTTGGTTGCCAGC
This sequence comes from Parageobacillus sp. KH3-4, assembly GCF_022846435.1. Lineage (NCBI taxonomy): Bacteria > Bacillati > Bacillota > Bacilli > Caryophanales > Anoxybacillaceae > Parageobacillus > Parageobacillus sp. KH3-4. Next base: position 80,502 of record NZ_AP025627.1, on the reverse strand, counting down.
CATCTGTCTTCTTCCTTTGTCTTCCCGCGTGAGCGCGTTCCGGCAATCGGCCTTGTGCTAATGTCATCTCCGCGCTTTTTGACAAGCAATTCAGGCGAACCGCTGACGATTTGAAACTCCGGAAAGTGGATGTACGCCATGTATGGAGACGGATTAATAACGCGCAATTGTTCATAAATATGAAATGGATGCGTCAACAATGGCCTCGATTGCCGCACGGATAAATTCACTTGAAACACATCGCCTTGGGCAATATATTGCTGTACTTTTTGGACCGCTTCGACAAAATCCTCTTTTGTCATCGACACCGATGGGTTGGTGTCTCGTTTTTGAAACGCCCATTCGTCATCGCGTTTCTTCGCTTCTAACCAACGTGACTCATAAAAAGAAAGGCGCCGTTCCGCTTCCAGTTCTTCGCCGTCCGCGTAATGAACAATCATATGCAGCAACTGCTTTTGGTGATCGTACACGAATACATCGTCAAAAATGAGAAAGTACATCGATGGAAGCTGCAAATCGTCTTGTGCATATGAAGGGATTTTCTCAATATATCTCGCACAGTCATAGCTGATATAACCAATCGCTCCGCCTTGAAAAGGCAGTTCGCTTTTGGAAAAGTGAAGCGGAAATTGCGCGAACCATTGTTTGAGCGATAATAGCGGATTCCCTTCATACCGCTTCTCTTCACCGCGATAAGAAATAAAGAGCTGATTTTCTTTCGCTTGAATGACACCCGCAGGAGTTAAACCGATAATGCTGTAGCGCCCGCCTTGACCGCTTTCTAGCAAAACATGATACGGCTCGCGAGCAGCAAGCGCTTTATATTGCCGAAACCAATCACGGTTCAAGTAAGGAAGCGTTCGCCTCCTTCTATTTCCCCATTTCCGCACAACGACGTCACTCCTTATTTTCGACCATTGCATATTTTTATTGTACAATGAGTCGCAAAACATATCATTACAAAAATAAATTTCGACAGGGACCTTCTCCCTGTCGAAATCGCATGATTATTCATCGAATTGGTAAAGTGGAGTGCTTAAGTAGCGTTCACCGTTACTTGGGATAATCGCCAACACTTTTTTCCCTTTGCCAAGTTGTTTAGCGACTTTTAATGCAGCATGAATAGCGGCGCCAGAAGAAATTCCGCCAAGAATTCCTTCTTCGCGGGCAGCGCGGCGGGCAGCAGCGAACGCTTCTTCTGTCGTAACGGTAATGACTCCATCATAAATGCTTGTATCTAAAATGTCCGGCACAAATCCAGCACCGATTCCTTGAATTTTATGAGGACCTGGTTTTCCGCCCGATAATACCGGCGAATCAGCAGGCTCTACCGCATAAATTTTAATGTTTGGATATTTTTCGCGAAGCACTTGTCCCGCACCAGTAATCGTTCCGCCAGTACCAACGCCGGCAATAAATGCGTCCAATTGGTCGCCCATTTGCTCAACAATTTCTTTTCCCGTCGTTAACCGGTGGATTTCCGGGTTTGCCTCGTTTTTAAATTGCTGCGGCATAAAATAGCCATGCTCTTTTACCAATTCTTCTGCTTTTGCAATCGCGCCGCGCATCCCTTGGCTTCCCGGTGTAAGCACTAATTCGGCGCCGTATGCGCGTAATAAATTGCGGCGCTCTAAGCTCATCGTATCCGGCATGACTAAAATCGCTTTATATCCTTTCGCCGCCGCGACCATTGCCAGTCCAATTCCTGTATTTCCGCTTGTCGGCTCGACAATCGTGTCGCCAGGTTTTATTTTTCCCTCTTTTTCCGCTGCTTCAATCATCGCCAAGGCAATCCGGTCTTTGACGCTGCTTCCTGGGTTCATAAATTCGAGTTTTAGATAAACGTCGGCACTGTCTTCATCGACAATGCGGTTTAGTTTCACCGCCGGCGTATCACCGATCAATTCTGTTACGGAGTTTACTGTTCTTGCCATGTTTCCACCCCTAATCCCGATTAATTTTATCGAATTTGTCTCCAATGTATCAATTATTAGCTTAATTGTCAATCATTTTGATCTTTTTAAACTTTTTATTCTTCTTTCGCATCTGCAATCTGTTTCAGCTGCTGGAGCTCCTCTTTGCTGAAATGGTACGTTTCATTGCAGAAATGGCATGACGCTTCAGCGTGCCCTTCTTTGTCGATAATGTCTTGAATTTCCTGCGCGCCTAAGCTGATCAACGCATCAGCAATTCGCTCTCGTGAACAGCGGCAAACAAACGCGACTGGAAGCGTTTCTAGCACTTTGACATTTCCCTTTCCAAGCAGTTCTTCCAAAATCTCTTCCGGTGTTAATCCATTTTCTACCATTTTCGAGACGGGTGGAATAGTCCGCAAGCGTTTTTCAATCTGATCAATTGTCTTCTCTTCCGTTCCCGGCATCAGCTGGATGATAAAGCCTCCCGCCGCCAATATCGTGTTGTCGGGATTGACAAGTACACCGACGCCGACAGAAGATGGAACTTGTTCAGAAGAAGCAAAATAATACGTAAAATCTTCACCAAGTTCTCCCGAGACAATCGGCACTTGCCCTGTAAAGAAATCACGCAATCCTAGGTCTTTCACGACCGTTAACATGCCATTTTTGCCTACCGCTTTTGCCACGTCTAATTTTCCATGTTGGTTTAAATCAAAGTGGACGTGTGGATTTGTGACGTATCCACGTACCTCTCCCTTGGCGTTGCTGTCGACGAGGATGGTGCCAATCGGACCGCCGCCATCAATTTTAATCGTTAATTTATCATCTCCTTTTAACATGGCTCCCATCATGACTCCCGCCGTAATCGCCCGGCCAAGCGCCGCGGAAGCAGTCGGCCATGTTTGGTGGCGGCGCTGCGCCTCGCTAACCGTATTTGTTGTTCGAGCAGCATACGCTCTTACTTGTCCATCATACGCTAAAGCCTTTACTAAGTAGTCTGACATACGAACTCAACCTTTCATTGTTTTTTATCAACGTTTTTCTCATATAAAATTTTCAAGCCCGTTAACGTCAAAAATGGATCAACAATATCAATGACATCCGATTCGCTGGCAATTAAAGAAGCCAATCCACCTGTCGCTATCACTTTTGGCGGAACAGGGCTTTTTGCTTTCATCCGCGAGACAATGCCTTCCACCTGCCCAACGTATCCGTATAAAATTCCAGCCTGCATTGCGCTAACGGTATTTTTCCCGATAATATCATCCGGTCGGGCGATTTCAATGCGCGGCAATTTCGCGGCTCGTGCAAACAACGCCTCTGTAGAAATCATAATTCCCGGAGCGATCGCCCCTCCCATATATTGTTTATGTTCGTTAATATAACAATACGTTGTCGCTGTGCCAAAATCGACGATGATAAGGGGGCTACCATATAAATGAATGCCGGCAACCGCGTTGACGATTCGGTCCGCGCCTACTTCCCGCGGGTTATCGTATTTAATGTCGAGGCCTGTTTTAATCCCCGGACCGACGATAATCGGCTTAATATGGAAATATTTTAAGCACATCCGTTCAAGCGCAAACATAATCGGCGGCACAACCGAAGAAATAATAATGCCATCAATATCGGAAAACTGAAGTCCGACGTGGTTCAATAACGCCTTGATCATCATGCCGTATTCATCTTCCGTTTTGCCGCGGCTCGTTTCAATGCGCCAATGATGTTTTAATTCATCTCCATCATATACCCCTAACACCGTATTTGTATTACCGACGTCTAAGACAAAAATCATCGTTTCATCCCCACTTTTCACCATTGTTACTTCCTACATCATACCATATCTTGTCGCTTATCTGATAAAAAAAGATGCCCCTATAAAGAGACATCTTATCTTACTCATCTTTCTTTTGAATATTTATTTTTACATCATTGTCATGATCATCATTATCGTTATTGTCATTACTTTCATCGCGTTTTGGCAATTTTCCGTGTTCGAATAAATGTTTAATTTGTTCCGCATCCAATGTTTCCACTTCTAGAAGCGTAGTGGCGATTAACTCCAATTTGTCTCTATATTGTGTTAAAATGTTTTTCGCTTTTTCATAACATTCTTTAATAATCCGTTGAATTTCCAAATCGATTTCATACGCGATTTTATCGCTGTAATTTTGCTCATTGTGCAAGTCGCGCCCTAAAAATACTTGCCCACTCGGCTGTCCAAATTGTAACGGGCCAAGCTTCTCGCTCATCCCAAACTCGGTAACCATGCGGCGAGCAATGTTCGTCGCGCGTTGGAAGTCGTTATGCGCCCCTGTGCTCACTTCGTTAAAGACAATTTCTTCTGCGACGCGGCCACCTAATAGACCGGTAATTTTGTCCATTAGTTCCGGCTTTGTCATAAAATAACGATCTTCTTTCGGAAGCATCACTGCATAGCCTCCCGCTTGACCACGCGGAACGATCGTTACTTTATGCACCATTTCCGCATCATCGAGCACCATGCCAATAACGGTATGCCCTGCTTCATGGTACGCCACAATGCGCCGCTCTTTTTCCGAAATAACGCGGCTTTTCTTTGCCGGCCCGGCAATGACACGGTCTGTCGCCTCATCAATGTCACTCATGTCAATTTTCTTTTTATTCCGTCGCGCTGCAACAAGCGCCGCCTCGTTCAGCAAGTTTTCCAAATCCGCACCGGAAAAACCCGGCGTGCGCATCGCAATCGCTTTTAAATCAACGGACTCATCGAGCGGCTTATTGCGAGCATGTACGCGCAATACCGCTTCACGGCCTTTCACATCCGGGCGGTCTACCGTAATTTGCCGGTCAAAACGGCCCGGACGTAACAACGCTGGATCTAAAATATCCGGGCGGTTTGTCGCCGCAATAATAATAATTCCTTCATTGCCGCTGAAACCATCCATCTCTACAAGCAATTGGTTGAGCGTTTGCTCGCGTTCATCATGTCCGCCGCCAAGACCTGCACCGCGTTGCCGGCCAACCGCGTCAATTTCGTCAATAAAAATGATACAAGGCGCGTTCTTTTTTGCCGTTTCAAACAAGTCGCGCACACGTGATGCACCGACACCGACGAACATTTCCACGAAATCCGAACCGCTGATCGAGAAAAACGGCACGCCAGCTTCTCCAGCAACCGCGCGCGCGAGCAACGTTTTCCCCGTCCCAGGCGGCCCAACAAGAAGCACTCCTTTTGGAATGCGGGCACCGAGTTCGACAAACTTCCGTGGATCTTTCAAAAACTCAACAATTTCGATAAGCTCTTGTTTTTCTTCATCAGCACCGGCAACATCGCGGAAACGAACTTTTCTTTTATCGTCCGTGTATAATTTCGCCCGGCTTTTCCCAAAGTTCATTACCCGGCTGCCGCCGCCTTGCGCTTGGTTCAACAAGAAGAAAAACAAGATAAAAATAATCACAAACGGGATGATCGAGGTGAAAAAGGTAACCCATCCGCTCGTTTCATCCGCTGGCATCACTTCCACTCTCGTTCGCTTCGCTGCAGCATCAATGCGATTCAACACCGTATCGCTGTTCATGACATAAGTGGAAAAGTATTGATCCTCGCTGTACGATTTGAGCTGCCCTCTTATTTCATACACGCCGCGCTCCGGCTTCATGGAAAATGATTTCACATCACCATTTTCTAAATGGGTCATAAACGCATCGTATGTCATCGGTTCCGTCCGCTGATTGCTTCCGTTGAAGAAGCTAACTACGCCGATGACGACGAGAAAAATCAATAAATAAAATATTGTATTTCGGAAGATCCGATTCATTTCTTGCCTCCTCCCATATGAAACACACTATAGTCAATAGTATCATAGAAAATTGTATAAATACAAACAATTCGTTAGCGGCTTGAAAAGCGACTTTATTTATTGTACACTTCTGGTTTCAACACTCCGATATAAGGAAGATTACGGTACTTTTCGCCATAGTCCAAGCCATAACCGACGACAAACTCGTCAGGAACAATAAACCCGGTATAATCTGCCTGAATGTTTGTTTTACGACCGGAAGGTTTATCTAACAACGTAACGATTTTAATGGAGTTGGCTTTCCGGTAACGGAATAAATCGACCAAATAGCTTAACGTTAAACCACTGTCAATAATATCCTCAATAATTAAAATGTCGCGCCCTTCCACAGAAGTATTTAAATCCTTTAAAATTTTCACTTCGCCGGATGATACCGTGGCATTTCCATAACTCGATACATCCATAAAATCCATTTCCAAATATGTATCGATATGCTTTAACAAATCCGCCATAAACGGCATTGCTCCTTTTAATACGCCGACCGCCAACGGAAAACGCCCCTCATACTCTTCTGTCAACATTTTGCCTAATTCCTTTACCTTTTCCTGAATTTGTTGTTCAGTAATTAATATTTTTTGAATGTCGTCTTTCATCCCCATCTTTTTTTCCTCCTAGCTGTTCATTGCTCTTTATAGTGTAATACAATATAGTGCGCTTTTGTAACATCTGTTGCCTCAAAATTTGATTTTTTTAACTTCGGAACCCATAAAATATTTCCTTCCCCGTCTTCAACGATTGGCCAGCGGTCTCTTTCGTGTAAAGGGATTTTCGCTTCGATGAAAATTTCCTTAATTTTCTTTGTCCCTTTTTTCCCTTTCAACGTCATTCGGTCACCAGCGCGGCGTGTTCGCACCCATAACGGAAAACGAACTATTTCTGGATCAATAATGAACACATCGTTTCCTCTCCGTTCTTTCGGATAGTGTCCCCAAATTTCACTAATGATTACATGATCGTTTGGGAGGGGCAATACAGCCGGAATATCCAGTTTGAATGTATAACTCGCATCTTCTTTTTCTTCTCGAAATGTAAACAAGCAACAATCATAAGAACGAACGACTTTCAAGCCGTGCGGAAAGTCTAACCTTCCGGAAGGATGATCACGATTTAAAAACGTCAATAAATTATGGATATGTATAGAAGAAAGGGAAGAAGGGATTTCCTTATAAAGATAGTTCAATATTAGTTGAATCCCTCTTCTTTGTAAAGGCTTTGGCATCGCCTGAAACGGCTCAATTTTTAACACAATCGCATCATCTTGTTTTTTCATTACCTTATTCATCGCGTCTTTCGCTAATTCCTCTAAAAATAATTCATCTTCCATCGCCATTTCGCTATACGATTGAAAACGCTCGTGAAGACGCGGGTTTTCTTTTTTCAAAAATGGAATGACATGATGGCGAAACCGATTTCTCGTATAATCGTCTTTATCATTACTATCGTCATGGCGAGGCGTAATTTGATGTTTTTGACAATACGCATCAATATGGGCGCGGCTGATCGCCAAAAATGGGCGGATAATATATCCTCCGTGAAACGGGCGTTTTACCGGAATGCCGGCATAGCCCTTGCTAGTGCTGCCGCGCACAAGCCGCATTAAAATCGTTTCGACTTGATCATCGCCATGGTGGCCTAAAGCCAAATAATCTGCTCTATATTTCTCCATCAGTTCGCCAAAAAAACGGTAACGGCATTGGCGCGCCGCCTCCTGCACACCTAATTTGAGCTGACGCTGGAATGCGGGAACATCAATTTGCGCCGCCTCACATATAATACCGCGTGCTTGGCAAAAATGTTTCACAAAATTCATATCTTCTTCCGACTGCTTCCCGCGAAACATATGATCGACGTGAGCGGCGATCAATGTGATATTCCACTTTTGCCGAATCGACCAAAAAAAATGTAACAACGCCAGCGAATCGGGGCCTCCCGATACCCCCACAATGACCGTTGAATTCGGTGTGAGCAGCTCATGCTTTTTGATAAATTCGCAAACTTCCGCAATCATTCGGAGAAACCCTCTTTTATCACGTAATTTCTAATTTCCATCGTACCATTATTGCAATATTTTCTCAAAAATCCCGCCCATTATTTTATCAATAAATAAGCGCTACAGCGACAAAAATTTGTCAAGGAAGTACTTGATGATATACATATATTGCGTAAACACATAAAAGTACGGCAATGATCAACGCCGTTTCCAACACCCCCTTCGCTTTTCCGCGTTTTCTTTTTTTGCTTTGTCGTGATTTCTGAATCGTTCTTTGGGAAGCTCGCTGCTTGGAATGGGAATGATCGGAACGATGAATAACGGCCAACAAGTCTTGCTTCATTTCGGAAGCTCTTTTATACTTCCCGTCGATCGCCTTCATTAATACCGTCTGATATTTCCGTAACATAACATCTGCCTGAATGATGGAAATTAGCTGGCATCGCCCATCTCCCTTCCGTTCCAACTTTATCGGGCAGCAAGACTGGATCATGATCATCGCCACAGCAAACAAATCATACGAAGGTTCTGCTTTCCGTGATCCTAATCCCCAATAGCCGCGATCATAAAGTTCGGTAAACTCTTTAATCGCTCTTCCTTGTAAAGTTGTTCCTCCCACATCAAGAAGGCGGACCGTCGGCGGCGGACCTGCGACCAACAAATTTTCCGGTTTCAAATCGCCAAATACCCATCCTTCTTGATGAAGTTTGTCGAGCGCGGATAAAAGCTGCAACAAAAGAATGACTATCCACTCTTTTCCGCGTTTGCGAATAAATGTGGAAAAATCTTCCCCTTTTATATATTCCATCACATAAAAAGAAATATGTTTCTTCATTAAAGGAGTTACCCAGTCATCGACATCTAGCAAAGAAGGTCCAAGGGTAACTCCCTGGACCTTGGAAAACCGACGTAATACATTGACCTCCGATGTCACCGCTTCGCTATTATCGCTCAACTTTAACGCGACAATTCCTTTCATGCTTTCCGCCAAATAAACGACCCCATTCGCTCCATGTCCAAGCGGTTTTAACAGCTTGTACGACTGATGATGCCACTTTCCAGTAACGACCGTCCCGGCCCGAAGGTTACATAGATCCTTCAAAGTATGATTCATCATCGCGGATCAGACTCCTTAATGAGCGCTTTCTCTCAAAATACGTCAGTGCTTCGCGCAAGGCTGGTCCAGTTGGTGTCAAGCCTCCCGATGTCAATTTCGGAAAAACGGTGGAAAGCTCCTCCATTTTCGGCGTCCAATCTACAATTTTTTCGACATTTCCTCGTTTTCCAGGAAATACAAATACGGCAAAACGATTATCGCCGATGCGCGCATTAAGGCTGAGGGACAAATCAAGCAGCGCCTCTTTCACCGTCGGCAGTTTCGTTTTCATACTTCCGCTCGTATCTATTAATATTAAAACTTCTAATTCCACTGTTTCCCCAAGCTCATCGACGACTTCCATCACCTCGCCTCGTTTTTCCGGGGGCAAATTTTCAAGCGACATGTCTGATCCCAATATTTGCTTCAATTCTTTGTTCACGACCCCTTGGAGCGTTTGCGTCATCGCTTTCCTTGTCACCATTTGCACTGTTTGAGACAGTTGTTTTGCATAAACAACTTGGCTAATTCCACCTCCCGATAAAGCGATTCCTTCAATTTCACGCAACCCGCTTTCATCAATCGTATCTTGGTCGAGAACACCGATTACATTCACCGTAATCCCTTGCTCTTTCGCCAAAGCAGCCATCGCAATCGGGTCTTCGCCATGATTGGAACACCCATCCGTAATAAGTAAAATTTGTCGCAATGTTCCTCTACGCATGTTTTCATCCCCTCCTCAGCTAATGTATTACAAGCATCGCCGGAGGATGGGGATTTTATACACTATTGTGCTTTTTTTGTATACATATAAGCTGGAATCGTCGCCCATTTTGGTGTATTATGCTCGATTTTCGCGACAACTACCGTCATGTCGTCTTCAATTCTTCCGGAACGGCTTCGGATTACTTCCTCCATGATTAAATCCGCCACTGCCTGCGGGTCGTTCGTTTTCAATTCTTTAATTTTCCGTTTCATCCATAGATCATGATTTTCCACGTGCGGCGGCCCTTCAAACACCCCATCGCTCATCATAATAAGCAAATCGCCTGCTTTTAATTGTTCACTGACAATCTCAAATTCCACTTCTTTAATAATTCCAATTGGTAAATTGCTCGCCTCGATTTTCATGACTTTATCCCCGCGCTTGACAAAGCTCGGCGCGGAGCCAATTTTTAAAAACTTTGTCACAGCGTTTTGCAAATCAATAATGGCTAAATCCAGCGTAGAAAACATATCTTCTGTCGTCCGCAATGATAAAATGGAATTAACGGATTTAATAGCGATCGATTCATCCATCCCTGTTTGCAAAATCTTTTGTAAAAGACGCAGCGTTTCGTTGCTTTCGTGATGTGCGCGTTCTCCATTTCCCATTCCATCGCTGATCGCAATCGCATACTTTCCTGTTCCAAGTTCAATCATCGAATAGCTATCCCCTGAAACAAGTCCACCGCCTTTCGCCGCAAACGCCACGCCCGTTTCGACGACGAACGCTCTCGCCGAGCCGAATGCTACCCGGCAGTAGCCGTTCGGGTAAACGGCGCATTCTTCCCGCTTTACCACGATCGTTTCTCCCAAAATGTCCGAAAGCATCGGCGCAATCAATTTTTCACATTCGCCGCGGCCTTCGCAATATGGAACGCTCATTTCAATATCGATATTTCCTTTTTCCAAGCTATAAATGTCGATATGGCCGATTTCCATTCCAAACTCCTGCAAGGCGTGAAAAATTTGTTCTTCTTGCAAATAATGATTTTCACGTTCGCGCTGAATTTCCTTTGCAAAATCTTCCATCACCTGCGAGACACCTAACAGTTGTTCGGCAACTAACTTTCTGCTTTCATGCATTTGCCTGCGCACTTTGCGATTTGCCCGATAAAGCGCCACATCTTTTTCAATCATGTCGACCACTTTGCCCGCTTTTACGCAATGGCGCTCCCATTCTCGCAATAGTTTGCGATTATGTTCCAATTTTCCCGCATCCGCTTCTAGCATTATTTTCTTCATATATTCATATGTTGTATCAAAATGACTTGACCAACATTGCTCTTTTTTAAAGCAAGTTTGACACGTTTTCCCCGTAATGTCGCTTAAAAAATAATCTATTTCTCGCTCATTGTAGTCTTCCGAGGAAATTAAGCTTTCCGTCGAAAAACTATTGGCCAACGCTTGAAATACGTGGGAAAATTGCGAAACGCGCTGTGCCGTTACATCGCGAATTTTTCTGGCATATTGCTGCTGTTCATTGGCATATTCTACAGTACCGGGGATATGTTTCGCGATTGTTTCCGTTAATGAACGAGACGTACATATAAATAAAATAATCGCCAAGCACGACTCCATCACCGTCGGAACGATTTCCGCCTTGCCGTTTCCGTATAAACCGATAAGCAACGTTGCGACAAGCAGCCCGAAAGACGCGCCGGCTTTCTTTCCTTCCTTTAACAAACCTCCTAAAAGGCCGGCAAACGCCAACAAACTCATTTCGTACAAATTACCGACGTTCGCCAAACTTAAAATAAGCCCTGTCACCACTCCGACTGTAGAGCCAATCGTCGCCCCCGCCACGAACGCAAAAATTAACACGAGATAGCGAGACATCACATGTTCGAGCGAAAGTCCATAAAACGTCCAACCGATCATCCCCGTCAACATGGACGCAATTAAAATAATCAGTGAAATAATTTCTTCTGCGCGTAACGCTTGTTTATGTTTGCGAACCGCCAGCAGCGGAATGCTTTGGATAAAAATAAGTGTCAGTACAAATGCAAGCCCTGCCTCGACAAACGCCATCACCGCTTCATATAACGTCTCGTTTTTCAGCCAATAACGCAGAATTACTAATTTTGCAAAAAATGATAAGCAAAATATGACAAAAGGCACGATTTTGATTGATTCACTAAAAAACTTTCGTAAAAAGGCGTTTACAATAATAAAACCGAATATTCCGACAAAAACAAATAACGTTGTCGTAAATGATAGAGTAAGTGAGCCCGCAAGCAACGCAACAAATGCTAATGCCGCCTTATCGCGGCGCAACATGTAAACAGCGGCAAAAAACGGCAAAGCAAACGGAGTTAGCTTGGATAAAATAAGAGCTCGTCCAAGCAAAAAACCAATAATAAGAAGGAGAAACCCCTTATGAATGAATAAGTGCCCAATTCGCAATTTTACATGGCGCGTCCATCGCGACAATATAGCTTGCGTCTCATTGATAGGCACTTCCGAAATTCGATCCATCAACCTTTTTTCTACTCTTTCCATTCCGATCGACTCCTTTGCTTTCTTTTGTCCCTATTATATATTTTTAATTGCCAGAAATTTGTCAAAAAAAGAAAAGCGATCAAAAAAACCGTTCGACGTATTTCTTGACCACATGTCATAAGCTCGCAAACTATACAAAAAAACGAGGATGTTTCTGCACGAAACATCCTCGTTTTAGTGACCCGTACGGGATTCGAACCCGTGTTACCGCCGTGAAAGGGCGGTGTCTTAACCACTTGACCAACGGGCCGCTTCTTGATAGCGGCGGAGGGAATCGAACCCTCGACCTCACGGGTATGAACCGTACGCTCTAGCCAGCTGAGCTACGCCGCCACGCAACAACATTTTCTATAATAATTGATTGAACATATTATTGTCAATAGTTTTTCTCCATATTATCCGCCTCCGCCAAAACGCGTGCTGATAGTATAGCCAGCACATCGTCCTGGCTCCATATCGCCAGCGCGCAGCGCCGGCATAGCGAATATTGCGAAACGCATCGCTTCGATCCGAAAAAGCGGACAAGTGGTAATTATCGTGCAAAATCCTGCTTTTCAGTCCAGCGAACTTAGATCTCCGGAAAACAAAATCTCTTTTGTGCTGTTTCTTTTTGCACCAATTCGGAGCTTAATTCAAAAAATCCTCCCGACACCCTTATGGCCAAGGAAGCAAAGCATGCTATCCGCTGAAAATAAGAAAAAGCATCTATCATGAAGATAGACGCTTTTTATCCATCGCGACATTCATTCAGCAGCAAGTTACCCACGTCTCGCGCCACGACCTCCCCGCTTCGACTCCATATGACGTCTGAGGGAAGCTAGACGATCTTCGCTTTCTTTGAGAAAGCGACTGATTTTTTGCTCCAAGCTTTCTTTTGCGGCTCGATCATTGGCCTTATGTCGTGAGCGCTGCGAAGGCTGCGCGTCTTTTGCTTTTTTAATGGATAGACCGATTTTCCCGTCTTTCTCGACGTTAATGACTTTGACGCTAACGACATCTCCAATTTTCAGATGATCGTTAATATCCTTCACGTAATTATCCGCTACCTCACTAATATGAACTAGCCCAGTTACACCTTCTGGCAGCTCCACAAACGCTCCGAACTTCGTAATCCCCGTTACTTTGCCTTGTAACTTGCTGCCTACTTCAATTGACATAAAAAAAGTGCTCCTCCTTAAAAACTTCAAAATTATTTTCTTTATTATAACGAAAGGAAAAAACAAGTGTCAATAAGGTCAATGCCCGAATTTATCGGCATCATAAGGGGCCGATTTCTTTTCGGGAACAACAAAAATAATTTCTCCTTCCTTCGACAAATAATATTTTTTTCTCGCCAACTCAGCGATATATTCGTCATCATGCAATTTTTTAATTTCGTCTTCCAGCTGTTTCTGCTGCTTTTCGAGCTTGTCTAACTGCTGTTCAACCCGCTTTTTATCCGCTAATTTTGCTTCAATATCTTTCGATTGAGAGTGGAGGGTATAAAAAAATATCGAAGATAACGACGCTAATAAGGCGCCAAAAAACACAAAGCGAACGATGGCGATCCGCCGTCGCCTCGACGCTTTCGTCCTCTTTTCTTCCTGAGCGGATATGTATGAAGACTGCAACTTTGTTACATTGGTTCTACGCGGTACGTTCATCTTTTCGCACCTCCACTCTTATTTTCGCAATTTTAACGTCCATTTGACAATCATATTCTTCACTTGGCGAATAATTCCTGCTAAATGGCCGAAAAAATTTTTCAGCGTCTCTTGCCAATTTTGCGGAATTCCCCTCCAAATTATAAAACCAATCCAGCGGACCGGAGCAAACAAGAGCTTGATGCATTGGTACAAAATGCGAAGAACAAAGAGAAACGATTTCCATATGAAAAACGAAAACACCAATAATGTTTGTAAAAACAGTTGAATCGGACGAACGATCAAGTAATAGCATAAACGGATGAAAAAGCGGTACAGCCGCGTTGCGAGCGAAATCACCCATTCGAGTACTTTTAAATATATGATACGAAACAAACTTTGATAAGCGGCGTATCCGCACAAAATCGCTAAAAAAATGTAAAAGCGCAGCTCGCCTTCATTGACGAGCAGTAAAACGTAAAAAATGACAAGACCTTGAACAATCCAAAATAAAATGTCATTCATAAAAACGATCCAATGTTTGCGGTCCTGCCTCTGTAAAAAGCGATTATACGTATCAAGCGCGGCGCCAAGCCAGCTGCCCATCCCAATCATCGCCAGCATTGTCGCCAGCTGCGTCGTTAAACTCATTTGAACAACTTGCTAAAGAATCCTTTAGCCTTCTCCTGATGGTCATCTAAATAAACGAGGTCAAAAATTCTCCCTTTGATGGAAACGACCCCTTTATCCACGTCTAAATTTTTCATTTGCAAATTTTGCCCGCGAATCGATAAAAATCCCATCACCGTTTCAAGCAAAAATTCCTCATTATCAAAGCTTTCCACTTGTTTGACTCCCGTAATGTCAAGAAGTTTTCTCCCCCGCATAATGACATCATGCTCCTGGACAGGACCTTTGTTCGTGTTGCCTCCAAAATCATAATGTTGGCTCATGTTCATCCCCCGCATTCATATTGAAATCGAGTTTTTCCTATCCGCATTTGTATCATATGTATGAATGCAGGGGGAATTTTAGAACAAGCCTATTGCGCATAAATGAAGCGGGCGTTATTCTTCCGTTCCAGCACCGATCCGTTCTTCCCGAATCACTTCATACAAATTAGCTGCTTCCTCTTTTTTCGTCGTTTCCTTCAAATCAGTCACTTTCACCGTCAGCTTTTTCTGTCCAAATTGAATCGTCAATACATCGCCCACTTTCACCGCCGAGCTTGCTTTCGCAACAGCGCCGTTAATCGTGATGCGCCCTTGGTCCGCTACCTCTTTCGCTAACGTGCGGCGTTTAATTAGACGGGAAACTTTTAAAAATTTATCTAAACGCATATACGTCCTCTCCTTTTACCATCCTTTTTCTTTCGCCTCTTCCCAAAAACGATCCAACTCGGCAAGCGACAGCGACGTAAGCGCTACGCCGCTTTCCCGCGCCCGCTCTTCAATATAGGAAAAGCGCCGGTAAAATTTTTTGTTTGTTACATGTAATGCTTCCTCTGGGTTGATGTCGTAATAGCGGGCGATATTGATAAGCGCAAATAAAATATCGCCAAATTCGCTAATGAGGCGGGAACGGGCCGTTTTTTCCCCCAACGCCTCCCGTTTAAATTCGGCAATTTCTTCTTCTACTTTATCCCACATTGGTTTGACATCGTCCCAATCGAACCCTACTTTTGCCGCTTTTTTCTGAAATTCGTAAGCTTTTAAAATGCCTGGCAAGCTTTTCGGCACATCATCAAGCAAAGAATTAGGGCGGTCTTTCTTTTCTTTTGCTTTTATCTGCTGCCAATTTTCTACAACTTGTTCTGCGTTTTCAACGGTGACGTCACCGAATACATGTGGATGGCGGCGGATCATTTTTTCTGTAATCCCGCGGATGACATCGTCAATGGAAAACATTCCCTCATCTTCGCCAATTTGCGCATGAAGCATGACTTGCAAAAGCACGTCGCCAAGCTCCTCGACCATATGTTCATCGTCATTTTCATCGATCGCTTCAAACAGTTCATACGTTTCTTCAAGCAAATACCGCTTTAGCGATTCATGCGTTTGTTTACGGTCCCACGGGCAGCCGTTCGGCCCCCGCAATGTCGCAATCACGCGCCGCAGCGTTTCAAAACGGTGATAAAGCATCGTTTCCTCGCGAACAGGCGGGACATATACGCTCGTTAAATTGTTTAATGCCATAGCACGGTCCAGTTCATATAACGGAATTTCCATCACTTTCTCCTCTTTGCTTCCCGCCGCCGTCACGATATAGACAGGATAATCGTCAGGAAGCTGCTCCATTAATGTCAATTTCACTTCAGAGGCAATAAACGAATCATACACTTGGCAAAAAATCGTATGCTTTGTTAATTGCCATTCATCCCCTTGAAACGAGGTGGCATCAATGAGCTGAAACCCTTCGATCGGGTCAATCTTTAACGTGGTAAACAAAGCATCTAAAAAGCTTTGGCCTCCCTCGATGACGACGCGACATTGCTTGCGCCGTTCCGCTTCCAGCAAAAGCTGCACGGTCTTTTCCGCTACAAGCGGATGGCCGGGAACGGCGTAAAACACATCGTTTTTTTGCGCCTGTTCCAGTAAAATAGCTGCTATTTCCTCATATACGTCTTCAAACCGTTCATGTCTCTCGTAAATCGCATCAAATGACGTAAAGGAAACCCCCTCCGCTTGCAGCGCATGGACAACCGGATGTTCTTTCGTTCGTAAAAAAAGCGGAGAAGCGGTTTTCAGCTTCCGATATACACCTAATGGCAACTGTTCCATATCACCAGCACCTAAACCGAAAACATAAATCGTATTCATCATCGATCACCTGTTTTCAATAATAAACGTAGTTTATCGCCGAATGGTAAAAATGACAATTCTTGTTGCGAGAATACATTTCCTTTTATGATTATTATAATATACGTAGCGCCGCCAAGCAGCACCCCGGCCACCGCTTCACCGGCCGCGAACAGGCGGCCGGAGCCCAACGTTTCCGCAAGCAGCGTGTATAATTGCAACAACACGACCATCGCTGCTGCTGCTTTTATCACAGGATACAAATACGTTTTCTTCGGAAAGCAGACATGCAGCTTCCGTCGCAACATGACATATAAAAAACACGACATCGCCGCGTAAGACAACGCCGTAGCAGCAGCCGCACCAGCCGTCCCGAATAAAGGGATCAACAGCCAATTGCAGACAGCTTTTCCTGCTACCGCTACACACACTCCCGCCACCGCTATCCATTCATGTCCCATTCCTTGCAATAACGCCGAAAGCGTCAGCGCCAATGCCGTAAAGAAAATCGAGGCAGCCAAAATTGCCAGTGAAAGTGAACCGAGGTCATTTTCAAATAACATAATGTTCACAGGACGGATGAGACACATCAATCCTAATGAAGCTCCTAATCCGATGACAGTGGCGATGCGCAACGATAAATCCGTTTTTTCGCGAATAAATTGTTCGTTTTCGCGTTTTTTCGCTCCGGAAATGAGCGGAACAAGCGCTAGCGAAAATGCAGTCGCAACCACTGTGCCAAGCTGGATAAGAGGTTGTCCGCGATCGTAAATTCCCTTCCATATCTTTGCTTGTTCGAAGCTTTCTTTGCCGCGTTCGACAAGCAGCGGCAATAACGAAAACGAGTCTACCAATTGCGTGAGCGTTAACGCCATATTTGTCACACAAATAATGAACCCTTCGATGAGCAAATAAGAAATAATGTGCTTAGCATCTGCGCTTTTCCATGTGATATGTATTTTCCCTCGATTTGCCCTTCTCAGCCAATACGCTGTCAATAAAAGAAGCGCGGTCAATCCTCCGGCGAATGAGCCAAACACTGCCGCCGCTCCAGCGTCATACACGGTGCGTCCACTTTTGATAAACAAATACGACAAAAAAATAATCGTCATCACACGAACGAGCTGTTCCCCAACCTGAGAAACAGCGGTCGGGATCATGTTGTTCTCCCCTTGAAAATAGCCGCGCAACAAAGCGATAAACGGAAATAGCAAAAATGAAAAAGAGAGGAGGCGAACAAGCGGGGCGAGCTCCGCATCTCCCATCCATATTGCGACTTGTTTCGCTCCTACATAGAGGACGGAAAAAATAAGTAAACCGAGCGAGCATAAGAACAAAAGCGACACTAGCAAAACCGAAACAACGCCTTTGTGATCGCGGCCAGCAACACGCTCTGCTACGAGCTTCGAAATGACGATCGGATAGCCGTATAGCGCTAATGACATAACAATGCCGTAAATCGGATACACTTGCTGATAAATATAAAAACCGACATCACCAACGATATTCTGATACGGAACGCGATAAAAAGCGCTTAATAGTTTCGTCACAAAGGCAGCAATGGTTAAGACGACCGCACCTCTCCATATCTTTTCTTCCGGCGATCTCATCATGTTTCTCCTTCCACGCTAATACTGCGACAACAATCGAAAAAATAGGCCACAAACTTATTATTCCGCAAGAAGCGGAATTTTCAAGTCTCACTTATGCGACTCACCACTCGTTTTCCTAAGTCTTGCTTATGTCCATCCCATACGCTATCAATCATTTGCAAAGTTTTCGACCGCCTGAAACTAAACAACCGCAGTACATCAAAAATGTGACAATTGGTACGTCAAACTGATATAACGCAAAAGAAAAAGGCAGCATAGCAAGCCACCTTTTTCCGTTCATGATTTTTTTCATTTTATTGTTCCATTTGCCGAGCTAAAAAGCCTGCGGCTGTCTCGACCGCTTTATGTTCCACTTCGCCAAGCACTTTATCTTTTGACAAAATGACGACAGCACCAATCGGATCGCCGTTTGCCACAATTGGTCCAATCGTATACGATTTCAACGTTTCTGAAACTCCGTCGACAAGCTCCACTTCTCCTTCTTCCGTATGAAGGACAGAGTTTCGCTCTTCCATCGCTTTTTCCACTAATGGACCGACATTTTTGTTCAAATATTCTTTTTTCGAAACACCCGCAACAGCGATGAAAACGTCGCGGTCACAAATCAATACAGGCTGCCCTAAGCTGTCAAACAACGCGTCTGCATATTCTTTTGCGAAATCACCTAATTCGCTAATTGGTGAGTATTTTTTTAAAATGACTTCGCCGTCGCGATCAACGAATATCTCGAGCGGATCCCCTTCCCGAATGCGCAACGTTCTTCGAATTTCTTTCGGAATGACAACTCTTCCTAAATCGTCAATTCGACGGACAATACCAGTTGCTTTCATCTACAGATGCCCTCACTTTCATCTAGGATTTGAAGAATACACCGATGAATCCTTGTTATGGCGAATTCACCATTGCTGTGATTAGTATCCTTCACAATCCAAGTTATATACGCGATGAAAGTGATTTTCTCAATTTTAAATAAAATTACCCATCCTTCATTATCGACGATCTTTTCGGAACATAAACATCTCATTCAAGCGATAATCGATTTTTCATCTTTCACGCTGGAAAGCTCTTTTAACGTTTCATATAAAACCATCAGCCATTCTTGCGGTTTTAAGTCTTTAATGTATAAAACAATTTTTAGTTTGGAACCCTCCATGCCAAATCCGAATAAACGGCCGTATTGCCCGCCGATTTTCGATAAACGTTGAATTTCTACTTCTTTGGATGCCTTCTCAGTAAATAAAATGTCAATTTGCTGTTTCTGTTGTTTGATCGCTTCTACTCCTGCTTGTTTCGCGTACACTTTAATTTCGGCAATTTGGAATAAATAAGCAACTTCATCCGGATATTCGCCAAAGCGGTCAAGCATTTCCTCACGCAGCGTTTCAACGTCTTCCATTGTCTCGACCGCTTTAAAACGCTTGTACATATCAATTTTTTGCAACCCGTCAGAAATATACGCGTCTGGAATATAAGCATCGACTTCTAAATCCATCGTTATTTCATGCTTTGCTTCTTCTTGTTTGATTCCTTTTCGTTTCTCGATGGCTTCTTTCAGCATTTGCGAATATAAATCAAAGCCGACAGAATCGATAAATCCATGCTGTTCTGCGCCTAATATATTTCCGGCGCCGCGAATCGACAGGTCGCGCATTGCAATTTTAAACCCTGAACCGAGTTCGGTAAATTCTTTGATTGCTTGTAAACGTTTTTCAGCAGCTTCGTTGAGCACTTTGTCTTTTCGGTATGTGAAATATGCGTATGCAACGCGATTAGAACGTCCGACGCGACCGCGCAGCTGATACAACTGCGATAATCCCATGCGGTCCGCATCATAGACGATCAGCGTGTTCACATTCGGAATGTCAACGCCTGTTTCAATAATCGTCGTTGTAACAAGTACGTCATATTGGCCTTCCAAAAACGCTAGCATCGTTGACTCCAATTCCGTTTCCGACATCCGTCCATGCACATACGTCACGCGCGCTTCCGGCACGAGCTGCGAAATTTCTTCTGCTTTCACATCAATATCTTCAATGTGGTTGTATAAGAAAAAGACTTGCCCGTCCCTCGCCAGCTCCCGTTCAATCGCTTCCCGCACCAGTTCAGGGGTATATTCCATCACATACGTTTGCACCGGAAACCGGTTTTCTGGAGGCGTTTCAATAATGGACAGGTCGCGCACACCGATCATGGACATATGCAACGTTCTCGGAATTGGTGTTGCTGTTAGCGTCAGCACATCAATATTTGCCTTAAGCTGCTTAATTTTTTCCTTATGGGTGACGCCAAACCGCTGTTCTTCGTCGATAATGAGCAGCCCTAAATCTTTAAACTGGACATCTTTCGATAATAGGCGGTGTGTGCCGATGACCATATCGATCGTCCCGTCTTTCAGACCTTTGATCGTTTCCGCCTGTTGTTTTCTCGTGCGAAAGCGGTTTAACAGCCCAACGGTAATCGGAAACCCTTGGAACCGCTCCCGAACTGTTTCGTAATGCTGCTGTGCCAAAATCGTCGTCGGTACGAGAAACGCGACTTGTTTTCCATCCATAATCGCCTTAAACGCTGCCCGCAGCGCCACTTCCGTCTTTCCGTAGCCGACATCGCCGCAAAGAAGACGGTCCATCGGCTTGTCGCTTTCCATATCGCGCTTGATTTCCTCAATCGAACGAAGCTGATCTTCCGTTTCTTGGTACGGAAACGCCGCTTCAAACTCCCGCTGCATTTCTGTATCTGGGGAAAACGCGTACCCTTTGCTTGCTTCCCGTTCCGCATACAGTTTAATCAAATCTTCAGCGATATCTTGGACAGACGATTCTACTTTCTTTTTCACTTTTTTCCATTCGGATCCGCCTAATTTATAAATCTTCGGCTCTTTTCCTTCAGAACCTACGTATTTCTGCACTTGATCGATTTGGTCCACAGGCACATACAACGTATCGCTGCCTTGATATTGAATATGGATATAATCTTTATGGACGCCGTTAATTTCCAATGTTTCAATTCCTAAATACTTACCGATGCCGTGATTCACATGCACAACATAGTCGCCCACTTGCAATTCCGAATAGCTTTTAATGCGCTCCGCGTTTGACAATTTTTGGCGGCGGATTGGTTTTTTTACTCGCTTTTTAAACAATTCTTCTTCCGTAATCACGGCAAGCTTTTGCATCGGCAGCTCGAATCCTGTGTTTAAATCGCCCTCGATCATTTGGTATTTGCCGTGCATCAACATTGCTTCACGGCTTAGCGGAGCAACATCGATTTCATAGTCTTCTAGCACCGATTGCAGCTTTTTCATCCGTTCCGCATTCGGCGCTAAAAAAACGACAGCATATTTTGCTTTTTTCCAACGCTCTAACTCAGACTTAAGCAGCGACATTTGCCCATGGAAGTTTTGCATTTGTTTGCAGGAAATATTCACGATGTTTTCTGGACGTGTATGCGGAACATGGCGAAGAAAGATTGATAAATAAATCCGTTGTTTGCGATGTTTCTGCAATAATTGAGAAAAAGAGTGAGAAATTGGCACATCATGGATAATTTTCCCTTCTGAAAGCAAGCTTGTATACCATTCCGCCTCTTCTTTATCTAGACTTTCTGCCGCCTCTTGCAATCTGCCCATTTCGTCCATCAACAATATTCCATTTTCCGGCATGTAGTCTAGCAAACTAGCAGGCTCATCATAAAAGAGCGCCGTATACTTATATTGTTGTTCAATTTCTTGCCCTTGTTTCAACTGTTCAAGCTCTGACGACACGTGTTCCAGCAATAATTGTTTGACTTTTTCATCTTTTAATTTGTCAAGGCTTTCCGCTAATCCCGCTTCAATTCGCGCAATTCCTCGCTCTAGCATTTCCCCGTAAACAATTATTTCATCGGCGGGGCCAACGGTTACTTGTTGCACTTCATCGCGGGAGCGCTGATCATCTGCGGTAAACGTGCGGATCGATTCAATTTCCGTATCAAACAGCTCAATCCGATAAGGTAATTCTGCCGTTAATGGATAAATATCAATAATTCCGCCGCGAACGCTAAATTCCCCAGGAGCTGACACAGTTGCTACACGCTTGTATCCCATTTGTACAAACTGCTTCTTGCAATGTTCGACATCTATATTTTGCTGAACTTCCAATGTCAATATATTATTTTTCCATAACGACACAGGAGGAAGCAGACGCCGCAATCCGGCGACAGGACAAATTACAATACCTTTGTCGCGTTTCGTCCAATAATTCATCACTTCTAAACGTTGCGCCTTTAGTTCTGGGCTGGCGATCGCCATTTCCGCGGCAATTACTTCGTTTACCGGATAGAGAAATACCTCTTCCGTTCCAAGCAATTGAACAAGGTCGTCATATATTTTTTGCGCTTGAAATAAATTATGCGTAATCACCAAGAGCGGTCTATCTGTTTCTTTATATAACGATGAAATGAAAACAGACCGGGCGGAACCAGATAATCCGGCAACAAGCTGCTCTTTCAGCCCAGCCTCAACACCCCCGATAATGGAACGAATATCTTGGTTTTCAGCGAAATAGCGATGCAACGAAAGCACCCCTATTCTCCCTCCTCTCAACAAAGCGAAATGCAAGCTGTTTTTTATTTTTTGCTATCATATTCACTTATTTGGCGTCGTCATGCTCGTTCTTCCGTGAAAAACGTTAGCTAGTCGTTTCGATACAGACGAAGTTTTTATATTTAAAAAATACAAAAATGCTTTGGTTGCCCAAAGCTTTAATGTATAAACTTTTCATACTGATGCAGTTCAGGATTCCTCGCTAACGCCTCCTGGCAATCTTCGCAAATCGTTTTTATGTGAATATCGCCATTTGGCTGATACGCAATCATCTCCAATCGTTCTTCTTCTGTCAAATGGTGAAATCCCAATTGTTCGCTATAGACCGAAACTCTATCAATCGTGCCTACTTTTGTTCCACAATGCCGACAATAATAATGCAATGCCATGAACAAACCTCCTAATGGGCGTATCTACATCTTATTTTGCACCAATTAGGAGGAAAATATTCATGCATTAAATTCATTCATCACTTGCAAAAACGGCACAGTAACAGCCTTTTCACACGCATCGGCCGAACGTAAAATCGCTTCCATGATCGCGCCGCTTTCTTCTTCGCAGAAGCGGCCCAGCACATAATCGATTACTTTTTCCCCGTTTGCCGGTCGCCCGATGCCGATCCGAATCCGTTTGAATTCTTGCGTGCCTAAATGATGAATAAGCGACTTAATGCCATTATGTCCACCCGCGCTCCCTTTCATGCGCAAACGAATTTTTCCAACAGGAAGGTCAAGGTCATCATATATAACAACAACATCATTTACATCAATGCGATAATAATCCATTAACGGTCGTACGCATTCCCCTGATAAATTCATATATGTTAATGGCTTACATAATATCACTTTTTCGCCGGAAATGATTTTCGAGGCAATCATCCCATTAAATTTTGCTGCTTGAAAAGAAATATTCCAGCGTTTCGCAAGCTCATCGATGACCATAAATCCGACGTTATGCCTCGTTTGTTCATATTCTTTCCCTGGGTTGCCAAGGCCGACAAATAACTTCAACACTCGGTCTCCTCTCTTTGCATTGATAGTACAAAAGACGTAACCGAAAACGGCTACGTCCGAGTTTATGCGTCTGGAGTCGTTTCTCTTCCTTCTTCCGCGTCAGGGCGACCAGGTTCTTGCTGTTCGCCGCTATGAATTTCTTCCTCTTGTTGCGGCGGCAAGATCGTCGCAATCACTTCAGAAGGTTCATGGTTAATTTCGTATTTTCCGTCTGTTTTTATATCTCCTACCGTAATCGTATCGCCGATTTGTAAGTGTGAAATATCGATATCAATCGATGGAGGAATATTCGCTGGCAATACGCGGATCGACAATTGATGCAGATTTTGCTGCAATACGCCGCCGTCTTTTACTCCGGCAGCCTCGCCGATGAAACGGATATCCACATCAATATCTACTTCCGTAGACATATCGACCGCTTGAAAATCAACGTGAAGAATATTGCCACGGAGCGAGTCTCTTTGGACATCCCTCAACAATACCGAATATTCCTCATCGTTCAATTTCAATGTAATCAGACTATGCCGTCCGGCTTCGCGGATCGTTTTTTGAAAATCGGAACCATTGACAAAAATCATTTTGTTTTCAATGTTTTTTCCATACAAGATTCCAGGAATATTTCCTTGTAAACGAATGCGTCGAGTTGTTGAATGTTTTCTATCAGTGCGTTCTTTTGCTTCTAGTACTACTGCTGCCATGTTTCCTCACCTTCCTGAATTAGAATTAGAATCTAATTGATACTTTATCCTAAAACAAGAAGGTCTAAACATGCGCGTACATTAGTACATTAGTCAAACAATACACTGACAGACTTCATTTCATATACGCGTGTAATTGCTTCCGCAATGAGCGGTGCAACTGACAGCTCTACAATTTTATCAATTTTCTTTTCTTCTGGCAACGCAATTGTATTGGTGACAACAAGTTCTTTAATTTTCGAATTTTGAATGCGTTCAATCGCTGGTCCTGATAATACTGGGTGCGTGCAACACGCATATACTTCTTTCGCGCCGTTTTCAACTAGAGCGTTGGCAGCTAATGTGATCGTTCCAGCCGTATCAATGATATCATCGATTAAAATTGCCGTCTTTCCTTGCACTTGCCCGACAATATTCATTACCTCCGCCACATTCGGCTTCGGTCGGCGCTTATCAATAATTGCGATTGGCGCTTTTAGACGGTCGGCCAGCTTGCGCGTCCGCGTCACCCCTCCGTGGTCTGGAGAAACGACAACAATATCATCAAGATTTTTACTTTTAAAATACTCGGCTAAAATTGGAACCCCCATTAAATGATCGATCGGAATGTCAAAAAATCCTTGAATTTGCGGCGCGTGCAAATCAAGCGTAATGACGCGGGAAGCTCCCGCCGTTTCTAAAAGGTTTGCCACCAATTTCGCCGTAATCGGCTCGCGGGAACGCGCTTTTCGATCTTGGCGGGCATATCCATAGTAAGGCATTACAATATTAATCGTTTTTGCGGAAGCACGTTTTAACGCATCAATCATGATTAGTAATTCCATTAAATGTTCGTTCACCGGCACGCTGGTTGATTGAATGACGAAAACATCATCGCCGCGGATGCTTTCTTCAATGTTGATTTGGATTTCGCCATCGCTGAAGCGGGAAACCGAGCATTTTCCTAATTCTATCCCCATCACTTGCGCAATTTCTTCGGCTAACTTCACATTGGAATTTAATGCAAACAATTTCAAGTTATGATGACATTCAGACATGATAAACCTCCATTACGAATTTTTCTTAATAGAAAGGCGATCCACATAATTCTCTTTATTTACTTGCCGAGCGCGGGCAATCGATAGCGCATTTCCAGGAACATCATCCGTAATCGTAGAACCGGCAGCGACATAAGCGCCTTTCCCAACTGTCACCGGGGCAATTAAATTCACATTACAGCCGATAAACGCTCCATCCTCAATTTTCGTCATATATTTATTTTTCCCATCATAGTTTACGGTAATGGATCCGCAGCCGAGGTTGACGTTCGCGCCGACTTCCGCATCGCCAATGTAGCTTAAATGCGATGCTTTGCTTCCTTTGCCAAACACCGATTTTTTCACTTCGACAAAATTGCCGATGCGAACTTCATCAGCGATTTTCGACGACGGACGAATATGGGCAAACGGCCCGATCGTAACATCGTTGCCAATTTCGCTATCGTGCGCGACAGAGTGGCGAATCGCTGTGCCGTTTCCAATCAAACAATCTTTAATTTCCGAATTTGGTCCGATAACGCAATCTTCACCAATCACCGTTTTCCCTTCAATAACGGTCCCGGGATAAATCACAGTATCGCGGCCAATTTGCGCCTCAGCCGATATATACGTATGAGCAGGATCAATAATCGTTACCCCGTTCATCATATGTTTGCGACAAATTCGCATGCGCATAATTTTTTCCGCTTCGGCGAGAGCAGCGCGATCATTCACCCCGATCGTTTCTTCAAAAGACGGAGCTTCGTATGCAGAAATGATACCACCATTTGATTTTAAAATTTCAATGACATCTGTTAAATAATATTCGCCTTGTACATTATTGTTTGATACATGTGTAAGCGCTTCAAATAAAGACTTGTTATCAAAGCAATATGTTCCCGTGTTAATTTCTTTGATGGCGCGTTCCTGTTCGCTTGCATCTTTATGTTCGATAATTTTTTCAACATTTCCAAGAGAATCGCGAACAATGCGGCCATATCCGGCAGGATTATCTGCAACTGCCGTCAAAATCGTTGCCTTGGCCTTTGTCGCAAGATGATGATCAAGCAAAGCTTGCATCGTTTCAGCAGTAATCAACGGTGTATCTCCGCATACAACGAGCGTTACTCCATCTTTTCCGCGCAAATGAGAGGCTGCCTGCATAACTGCGTGCGCCGTTCCCAGTTGTTCCTGCTGGAAAGCATATTCGCTTTGGTCGCCAAGCTGCGCTTTTACTTGTTCGGCTCCAAAGCCTACAACGGTAATAAGCTTTTCTATTCCTAGCTGCAAAACTTGGTCCGCCACATGCTGGACCATTGGCTTGCCGCAAACAGGGTGCAATACTTTATATTGCTTCGACTTCATTCTTGTCCCCTGTCCAGCCGCCAATATGACCGCATATCGTTTTACCATATAGAAGGCCTCCAATTACCTTTTTATCCATAATTGAATATATCTCAATTAGTAGTGTATTTCAAGGAAACAATTTTTCCAGAAAATATAAAGAGCCTGTCCGTTGGGGACAGGCTCTTTTCCATATTTTATGAAGCACCAGCTTCTTCAAGTTCTTCTTCCAACTTACCTAAACGATGATACTCAGCCAATATCGCCTCTTGGATTTTTCCGCGCGTCGCCGAGTTAATCGGATGGGCAATATCACGGAATTCCCCATCTGGAGTGCGTTTGCTCGGCATTGCGACAAACAATCCGTTATTGCCATCGATCACGCGGATATCGTGGACAACGAATTCGTTATCCAATGTGATAGAGGCAATCGCTTTCATACGTCCTTCGGTATTCACGCGGCGTAATCTTACGTCAGTAACTTCCATTATGCTCACCACCTTTTCCCTATATAAGACTTGATTAAATTTATTCCACATGTTGTTGTTCATTTCCTTCTTTTTTTGAAAATTTTTTATAAATAAATCGTCGGTTACATGTGGAATAACTTTTAGGGAAAAGGCGGGCAGCGATTACCGAACGAGCGCGATTACTTCGATTTCCACTAGCGCGTCTTTTGGCAGTCTCGCCACTTCCACGCAAGAACGCGCCGGTTTATGGTTTGTAAAATATTGGTTATACACTTCGTTCATTGCCGCAAAATCATCCATGCTTTTTAAAAATACCGTTGTTTTCACAACCGTATCCAGTGACGCTCCCGCCGCTTCCAACACCGCTTTTAAATTTTGAAATACCTGATGGGTTTGCGCTTTGATATCACCTTGCACCATCTCGCCTTCTGGAGTAAGCGGAATTTGTCCCGAACTATAAAACATGTTGTTGACGATGATCCCTTGTGAATATGGGCCGATCGCTTGCGGCGCTTTATTCGTTTCTACTTTTTTCATTGCATTCGCTCCCCTTTCACGTTTACTATTCCATAAAATGAATATAATTTCCTGCTTTTACGGTAATTTGTTTTTCTTTCACATCAACAGAAGATAGTTTTACAAGAGAAATATATTCATCAACAAGCCGCTCTTTCGTTTCCTCAGATTCGACGAGGACACCGATGCCGGAAAGTTTGGCGTTAAATTCATTTAACAAATTCACCATGCCGTTTACCGTCCCGCCCGCTTTCATAAAGTCATCGATAATTAAAACATTCGCTCCTTCAGCTAGGCTCCGCTTCGCCAACACCATCGTTTGAATTCGTTTAGAAGAACCAGAAACATAGTTAATGCTGACCATCGAACCTTCCGTTACTTTGTTGTCATGGCGGACAATCACAACGGGAACATACAAAAAGTGTGCTACCGCATAAGCAAGTGGAATTCCTTTTGTCGCGATCGTCATGACGACATCCACCGGGCGGTCAGCGAAAATGGACGCATACAGACGGCCGATTTTATTGACAACACGAGGGTCGCCAAGAATATCCGTCATATATAAATAACCGCCAGGCAGCAGCCGATCTGGGCGCGATAGCTGTTCGCATAAATATGTAACGATCTCGCCCGCTTCCTGTTTCGACATTTTCGGAATATATTGGACTCCGCCTGCCGCACCCGGCAGCGTTTTGATCGTTCCGATTCCTTGCTGTTCAAACGTTTGTTTGATAATTGCCAAGTCCTCACTAATCGATGACTTTGCCGATTCATAACGCTCTGCAAAAAATGTAAGCGGTATAAGCTGATGAGGCCGTTCTAGAAGATAATGAGTCATATCTACTAAACGGCCGCTGCGCCTTAATTTCATAGAGGACCTCCTAAATCCGAATATTTTAAGGTAAATATACCAAAAATATACGTATTTAATCAAGTGAATTTTGTTCGCCTAATATCCGGACAGCGAACACTTGATCGCAAAAGCCGCGCAACCCATTATAAATCCGTTGCAACCTTGAATCATGCTGAACGAGCCCAAACACCGTCGGCCCGCTACCGCTCATCAATGCCGCATCCGCTCCAAACCGCTTCATTTGCTCTTTAATGTGCGCCACTTCCGGATGCATTTTCAATGTTACTTCCTCTAATACATTTCCGACTAGTTTGCAAATAGCCGCATAATCTTGGCGCCCAATCGCCTCTACCATTCCATCCACATCCGGGTGCCGAATCTCGTCCACCTTTAAATTCCGGTACACTTCGGCAGTAGAAACGCCGATCGATGGTTTCGCTAAAATAACCCAGCATGGCGGCGGGGAAGAAATCGGCGTAATTTTTTCGCCGCGCCCTGTTGCAACCGCGGTTCCACCATAAACGCAAAACGGGACGTCAGAACCGATTTGCGCGCCTAGCTCCGCCAATTCATCAAGTGTAAGCCCTAAACGCCAAAGCTTGTTTAAGCCGCGGAGCGTCGCCGCGGCGTCGCTGCTTCCTCCGGCCAGCCCTGCTGCTACTGGAATATTTTTCGCAATGGAAATCGCCACTCCCTGTTTGATGCCAAATGTATCTTTCAATACTTTTGCAGCCTGATACGCCAAATTGCGGTGGTCATCGGGAACGAATCGGTTTTGTGAAATAATTTGTATCTCATCATCGGCCCGCGGAATTAATTCGATCCGATCCGCCAGATCAATCGTTGTCATTACCATCTTTACTTCATGATATCCATCCGGCCGTTTATGTAATACGTCCAACGATAAATTGATTTTTGCCGGCGCCTTGACTAATACCTTCAAGCGTTCCACCTACTTTAATGACTAATGACTTCGAGCTTTCTTGCAAGATCCATTACCATAATAGCATAAATTACGTATGCTGCTAACAAACAGAAACGTGTAATTCATCAATTTGAAACAATACGGCAAACGGACTCAAACAAAAAGCCGAAGCGATATTGCTTCGGCTGCCGCGGCTGTTTTTATTTTTTTGTCGCGCAAGTTTGCACTATTATCTTTTCAACAGCTGTCGTTCAGCCATTTCGATCGCTAATTTCACCATATTTCCAGCGTCTTTCGCGCGGATCGCTCCCCATCCTTCTTTTTGAACGACATCATAAAAGCCTAATTCTTTTGCTAACTCTTCTTTAAAGCGTTGCGACATAATTCCGCGACGTCGACCCAATGCTAGCAACCCCTTTCAAACCGCCGCGACAGTTTTAGTATGAAAAAAAACACGCACGTTTATGTTGACGTATTTATGCCAAAAACAAAAAGCAGCAAACTAACGTCTACTGCCCACCCACCTTATCGTCATCTAAAAATGTCAATTTCACTGTTTCTGTCAACACATCAGCGTAGCTAAATGACACTCGTTCAAACGCATTCTCTTTTTGGTCGAGTTCAATAACAAACACAGATGGATACGTTTCTGCTAAAATTCCGCACCGCTCAATCGTTTTTCTTCGCCCGCCGTTGGCGCGTAACGTCAAACGTCTGCCGATGTTAGAATCCAACGTTTTTTTAATATCGGATAAAGTTTTTGGCATTCGCTATCCACCTCACTTTGTAAATTATAACAAAGTTCCTTTCCAAAGTCAAAATAAAAATTATATCAATGCAATTTCCTTACTGTCAATGCATATTTTTCTACAAAATATTGCTTTTAAGTATATTATGTCGTTTTTTATGTAAAAATATATATGTATTAAAAGAAAAAAACCGCCTTGTTACTGGCGGCTGCTAATCGCTCATCGTATCAATCAAACGAAACGGCATCCCCGTGCGCAATACTCCTTTCGTTTCCACCCCTCCAAGTCCCTTTTCTCCGGTCAATGTATTGCGAAGAACATCCCAAACATTTACCGTTTCCATGAAAGGAGTAAAACTAATTCTTGAAACAATATAAACTGGATCGAGCGCATGAATGTTTACGCGCGCCGGGGAACTGGCAAAATTTGCACCAGCGCGAATCAGTGATTCAAAATGGGATTGGCATGCTCCCGCAAAAATGATCAATTGGTCAAGATGCGGAACTTTTTTGCGCGCTTCTTTTACCGTTTGGACAAAATGTTTGGAATGACGATATGCCTTTAAATCCGTCACTTTTCCTTTCGATTTCGAATAGGAATCGTGACCAGTAATCACTAAAATATCAGGGCGAAACCGCTCAAGAAGCACGCCGACTTTTTCAGGCATTTCGCTTTCCTCGCAAAATACGCCATACACCGGCACACCAATTCGTTCATACAAATCCAAACACTTCCGCAAATATAAAGGGTCACCGTCCAAATGAAGGACGCGCCCCGGAATTTGAAAAAAATCTTTTTCCGTCCGGTATCCCCCCGTCGCCCGATACTCTGTTTTTTGTTTTATGACATGACAATCTTGGCGAAACAGCTTATACGATTGCTCGATTAGCTCTATTTCCTTTTTCTTTCTTTCCTGCTGCTCTCGTTCATCGACAATGACTAAATCGCTGCACGGGGCATCGGCGATAAGCCTCACATTTTCACCATACAAAATCGCTTCTTTTTCCCCATTTTTTTCTTTCACATCTATAACACGAAACAATAAATCACAGTTATACGACTTCCTTGCGACAATATCGCCGACCTTAACATCCATCACCATTCACTCCATTGTAAAACAAATTGCTTACTAAGTAACATATGCGCATCTGGAAAATAGGTGATAGACACAGGTCTTTCCTTTCCACATCAACGAAGAAACAAATTTACACGAACATGACTTCCCTTAACGCGTTGCTAAGCACGGCAAACTCTTCCATTGTCAACGTCTCTCCACGGCGCCGCGGGTCAATTCCTTTCTCTGTTAAAATGCGCTCAATTTTCTCTTTTATCGCTTTTCCGTTCGGCAAGTTGCTTATTAAATTGTTTAAAATCGTTTTCCGGCGTTGAGCGAAACTCGCCCGCACTACTTGGAAGAAAAACGATTCATCGTCTACATCAACAGGCGGCTGCTTTCGCTTCATTAACCGAATCACAGCGGAATCGACATTCGGCTGTGGAATAAACACCGTTCTTGGAACGGTCATGATCTTTTCCGCTTCCGTATAATATTGAATCGCGATGGACAACGAACCGTAATCTTTCGTTCCCGGTTGTGCGGAAATGCGGTCAGCGACTTCTTTTTGTAACATAACGACAATGCCGCGAATCGGCAAGTTATCTGTCAACAGCTTCATAACGATCGGCGTTGTGACATAATACGGCAAATTCGCCACCACCATAATATCGGCCACATCGGTAAATTCTTCTGCAATCACACGGTGAATATCCGCCTTTAAAACATCTTGATGAATAATGCGGACGTTTCCATACGGTGATAACGTATCCTCCAAAATCGGCAAAAGCCGCTTGTCAATCTCAAACGCGACTACCTTCTTTGCGCGGCGCGCCAGCTGTTCCGTTAATGCCCCAATTCCAGGACCGATCTCAATCGCTCCCGTTTCGCTCGAAAGCTCAGCGACATCGACAATTTTCCGCAAAATATTAGTGTCAATCAAAAAATTTTGTCCTAAACTTTTTTTAAATGAAAAGCCGTACTTTTCCAAAATTTCCCGAGTACGTCCCGGTGTAGCAATATCTTTATTTGTATTCATCGTTTGCTTCCTCCTGCAGCACTTGCTCTAATGCGGCGTAAAATGCTTCTTTAGAGATTTGAAATATTTGCAATCGCTTATAAAGCTGCTTTCCGTTCGTATATCCTATTTTTAAAATTTCCCCTAAATGTCGGCGCCGCTTTTTCGCCAATTTTCCGCCGATTAAACCGGCGGTGACAAGTTCGTTAAACGTAATTTCCTCATTCCACTTCGTTGCTTCATCGTACACATTTTTCAATGCTTCGCGTATATCTTCAACAGAAGCGTGCTCCACACCAATTCCTTTTCCATTTTTCGCAATAGCTGCTTTTCTTGGCAAAAAAGCATGTTTGCAGCCTGGAACGCGCTCTGCAATTATTTTTCGAATTTTTTCACCCGGAAAATCAGGATCTGTAAAAATAATCACTCCTCGTTTTTCTTTTGCCAACTTAATCCGCTCAATCGTTTCGTCGCTGATTGCCGACCCGTTTGTTTCAATCGTATCTGCATCAACGGCGCGCCGAATCGCCACCGTATCGTCTTTACCTTCCACAACAATAATTTCTTTAATTTTCATCATTAGTACGCAGAAATCGTCCACTCATTCCCCAAGGAATAAGCCTTTTTTCCTATTTCTGCGCTGCCCCCTTTCCAGTAAAATAATTGTTGGAAGGTTTTCACCTTTATTTCTTTTAAAAATGACTGAAACTTTTTTTGGCTTTTTTCGTCTAAATAAGTAGAAAAATCTTTCTTCATTATAACGAAAAAGCAGAGGGTAAAAAACCCTCCGCATCTTTATTGAAGAATTTTCACTTTTACGCGTTTTTTCCCCCAACGAAACGCGTCCGATTCTTTCGGGAAAAACACGTCAATTTTATAACCGTTAATACTCGATCCTGTGTCGGCAGCAATAGCATATCCGTATCCTTCTACGTACACTTTTGATCCGATTGGTATAACGCTCGAGTCAACCGCGATAACTTTCGCAGAAGGGTTTGCGCGCAAGTCAATTCCTGTGCTCGTTTTTCCCGAACAGCCTTCACAATAAGCGGTATAAGCGGTGGCAGTAACATAAAATTCTTTCGCTGCATGTCTTTGACCGCGAGACGCTATTTGAACAGAACGACTTTGCGCACGAGTGGATCGTGTGCCGATTGCAACAATGCGATTTTTGCTTGCTTTAATTACTTTTGTTTCCATTAATTTTCGCGATACTTCTCTTCCGTTTTCAAGCACTACTTCATACTTTTTCAAAGCACTTCCTTTTTCACCAGGGCTGATGACACGCCGTTCTCCTTTTGGCAATTGCGCGTCTTGGCGAGTGACGACTGCAAAATTAATCGGTTCTTCCACTACATCGGTGACTTTTTGAACTTTAACCACTTTTACAATCATATCTTCTTTTACTTTTTCTTGCAAAGATGGTTCAACACGGTCGAGTTCGCCTAATTTCACGTTTTGTTGTTTTAAAAAGTCAGCGACAGTAGTCGAAGTTGCCCATACTTGTTTTTGTTTACCGCCGACATTTAAGTGGACTGGGAATGCTTTTTCCACATTCACTTCCATTCCTTTTTTTATCTTTGCATTTGGCGACGGGGCAATTTTGTCGTGCTCTCCGATTTTAATATGTTGCGAGTTTAACAGCTCGCCAACGCTTTTTGCAGTCGTCCATATTTCTTGCTTCTTCCCATCCATTATCAAAGTTACTTTCTTGCTCGCCTCCCAAACAATGTTTAAATCATCTGTAATCGGCGTATCTAGCGATGGATAGACGTAATCTTCTTTTCTTGGCTCAATATTTTGCTCCTGTAATACCTCTTTTACCGTCTTGGCGTGAGTGCGAATCTCTTGTTTTTTTCCGTTCGCCGTTAGCGTCACGTCATCCTTCGCTATTTCATACCCGGCAAATCCCGTTGTCGCCGAAAAAGCTATGAAACTACTAGCGGTAACCGTGAAATTTTTCCTCAATGAATCAGAAATTCTCCTCATATTGGGTAATATCATGCAAAACGCCTCCTTCTTGCGCGAATATTCCCCTCTTTCTCTAAACATGTACGTGTAAACACACTCTATTATGCAAAAAATTCACTTAAAAGGAAAGGAAGACTTGTCGACACGTTTATCATATGCAATGCTCTAAATTTGTAGAACTTTTTTTGTTCACTAACGTTTAGACAAGTCCCCCCCACCGATTGACAAATGATTTTAGCGATGGATTCCGAATAATTTTTTCGCATTCTCTGTTGTCGCTTTTGCCACTTCCTCAAAGGAAATGCCTTTTATCTCGGCGATCGCCTCCGCTACATACTTGACGTAGCTTGGCTCGTTTCGTTTTCCGCGGAAAGGGTGAGGCGTTAAATACGGGCAATCTGTTTCAATCAATAAATGTTCAAGTGGAATTTGCGCGGCCACTTCCTTCGGCTTTTTCGAGTTTTTAAATGTTACTGGACCGCCGAGGGAAATAAAAAAGTTCATATCGATACATTGTTTCGCTACTTCCACACTTCCACTGAAACAATGCATAATTCCACCGACTTCAGCGGCGTTTTCCTCTTTTAAAATCCGCAAAATATCCGCTGTTGCTTCACGATTATGGATAATGATCGGCAGTTTCACTTTTTTTGCCAAAGCGATTTGCCGCCGAAATACGTCATGTTGTATTTCCTTTGGCGATTTATCCCAATAATAATCCAAGCCCATTTCTCCTAGCGCCACCACTTTTGGATGTGCAGCCAACTCTGCGATCATGTCCAAGTCCTCGTCCGTCATATCGATTGCATCAACGGGATGCCAGCCGACGGAAGCATAAATAAAATCATATTGCTCCGCTAGTTCCACCGCCCGTGCAATCGTAGGACGGTCAAAACCGACGACAACAATATGAGAAACTCCTTCTCCAACAGCGCGATCAATCACTTCTTGTAAATCATCACTATATTGGACGGCATTTAAATGTGCATGCGTGTCAAAAAGCATAACGGCAACCCCTCTTCTACCTTGGTGTTAAGTGTAACATAGAAATCCATTACATATATCACAAATTATTAACATTTCCATTACAAAACGACAACAAAGAGGTGTCGTGTATCGATTTAACACCACACCTCTTATGCTCGCCATTATTTTATTTTTGTCCCATTTGGAATCGTTTTATCAACGGTAGCGATGGAAAGCGCGCCGTTTTCTTCTCCAGCGAGAATCATACCTTGAGACAATTCGCCACGCAATTTCACCGGTTTTAAATTCGTTACGCAGATGACCTTTTTACCAACGAGTTCTTCTGGTTTATAAAATTGGGCAATTCCTGATACGACTTGACGTTTTTCATAGCCTAGATCTAGCTGGAGCTTCAACAATTTATCCGCATTTTTCACCGGTTCCGCGTGCACCACTTCGGCAACGCGCAAATCGACTTTCGCAAAATCGTCAATTGTGATCTCTTCCGCTTTCGGTGCTTGCGGTTCCGCTGTCTGCTTTTCCGGCGCACCGCCTTGCATATGCGCTTTAATATATTCCACTTCTTTCTCAATGTCTAGCCGTGGGAACAGCGGTTCTCCTTTTGTCACTTTTATGCCTTCTTTGATGAGGCCGAACTCGTACAAACTGTCCCATTGTTTTAGCGATTCATCCACAATGCCAAGCTGCGCAAAAATTTTTTCCGGCGTGCGCGTTAAAAACGGCTGTAACAAAATCGCAACATGGCGAAGCGATTCCGCTAAATGGGTCATTACCGACGCCAACTGTTCTTTTTTGCTTTCCTCTTTCGCGAGTACCCAAGGCTGCGTTTCATCAATATATTTGTTCGTTCGGTTAATCAGCTGCCATACTGTCGCAAGCGCAACAGAAAATTCCATTTTCTCCATCGCTTCTTCGTACTGTTTCACCGTTTTTTTCGCTGTTTCGACAAGATCGTTGTCGAATGGCGTTTTTGCACCGCAATATGTCGGAATCACGCCGTCAAAATATTTTTCAACCATCGCCACCGTGCGGTGCAACAAGTTTCCTAAATCATTGGCTAGATCGTAGTTAATGCGTTCGACAAACCCTTCTGGAGTAAACACGCCATCAGAGCCAAACGGAACTTCGCGAAGCAAATAATAGCGCAGCGCGTCTAATCCGTAACGGTCGATTAATGTGACCGGATCGACGACGTTTCCTTTCGATTTCGACATTTTGCCGTCTTTCATTAATAGCCAGCCATGCGCGAACACTTTTTTCGGCAACGGCAAATCGAGCGCCATTAACATAATCGGCCAATAAATTGTATGGAAGCGGACAATTTCTTTCCCGACTAAATGAACGTCCGCCGGCCAGTATTTGCGAAATTTCTCATCGTCATCCGTGCCATATCCCAACGCCGTAATATAGTTTGTGAGCGCGTCAATCCATACATAAATGACGTGTTTCGGATCACCCGGAACTTTAATGCCCCAGTCAAACGTTGTACGAGAAACCGCTAAATCCTCAAGCCCCGGTTTAATAAAGTTGTTAATCATTTCATTTTTGCGCGACTCCGGCTGAATGAACTCCGGATTTTCTTCATAGTATTGCAAAAGCCGGTCGACATATTTGCTCATTTTGAAGAAATACGATTCTTCTTTTACTTTTTCGACCGGGCGGCCGCAGTCCGGGCAATTTCCGTCAACGAGCTGCCGCTCTGTATAAAACGATTCACACGGTGTACAATACCATCCTTCGTACTCGCCCAAATAAATATCTCCTTGTTCGACAAGACGCGCAAAAATTTTCTCTACTACCTTTTTATGGCGATCTTGCGTCGTGCGAATGAAATCATCATAAGAAATATCAAGTTTTTTCCATAACTCTTGGATGCCTGCGACAATTTCGTCAACGTATTGTTGTGGAGTTACTCCTTTTTCTTCCGCCTTTCGCTGAATTTTTTGCCCATGTTCGTCCGTGCCGGTCAAATACATGACATCATAACCGCGCAAACGTTTATAACGCGCCATCGCGTCTCCCGCTACGGTCGTATACGCGTGACCGATATGCAAGTTCCCACTCGGATAATAAATCGGTGTTGTAAGATAAAACGTTTTTTTCTCCATCCTCATACCTCCCTATTCTGTTAGAACAAAAGCCCCCGCCCGACGGACGAGAGCGATGTTACTTTTATTTTACATAATTTTTTCATTCTACAAAAACATCTATTTCACCTATTGAAAAAAATATACTTGTAAAAATTATATTGGTAAAAATTGATGTTTCCAGTCGTCATTCCATGTCTTTTAGACATTGCCCTTAAATGTTTTGACTCATAAGGGATCTACTACCTGCTTTTTCTACAGACGCTCCAAGCCAAATTCCCTCATTAACTTTTTTAGAACAATTATCTTTTTTAAAATAATAATATACAATTTTTTTTAATTTTACATATAAAAGGATTGACGTATAATGGAAACACTGATATGATTAGGGTGTAGGAAATTTGTCGAATATTGACGAATAAATCCTAGCGAAATAAAAAATATTTTATGGAGAGGAGAGCGTTTCATGAAATCAACAGGTATCGTCCGTAAAGTCGATGAGTTAGGCCGTGTCGTCATTCCGATCGAATTGCGTCGTACATTAGACATTGCCGAAAAAGACGCATTGGAAATCTATGTCGACGACGATCGGATCATTTTGAAAAAATATAAACCAAATATGACATGTGTCGTCACTGGCGAAGTTTCTGATGACAATTTCAAATTAGCCGGCGGTAAAATTATTTTAAGCCGCGAAGGTGCAGAAATTTTATTAAAAGAAATTCAAGAACATCTACAACAATCATCTAACAACGATAACAACAAATAAAAGAGTTTCTCTAGTATTTAGAGAAACTCTCTTTTTTTATTGATGGTGGTATTGCCGATACACTTCCCGCTTCGACATATTTCTGTCTTTCGCCGTTTGTTTAATCGCTTCTTTTGCCGTAAAATTTTTTTTCTGAATATAATACTCAACATGCTCAACCGGGGTTAACGAATGCCACCACGCTTCCGTTTCTTCATCTTCCTTCGTTTCCTTTGCCCCTTCCACAATGACGCAAAATTCCCCGCGAATTTCGTGGATTTTTACCCACTCGACAATCTCGCTAAGATTTCCGCGAATAAACTCTTCAAACCGCTTTGTCAGTTCGCGGCATAGAACAACGCGGCGCTCTCCGAACACCTCATGCATCATCATAAGCGTTTCTTGCATGCGATGAGGAGCTTCATAAAAAATCATCGTCTCACGAATTTTTTTCAATGATTCTAACTGTTCCTTTTTTTCTTTCTTCGTCCGTTCAAGAAAACCAAAAAAGTAAAAGTGGTTTGTCGATAGCCCCGATGCAACAAGCGCGGTTAACGCTGCGTTCGCACCCGGAAGCGGGACAACCGGACACCGCTCTTCGAGGGCAGAAACAATCAGTTCATGGCCCGGATCTGAAATTCCCGGCATTCCTGCGTCGCTGACGAGTGCTACTGACTTTCCCGCTTTCAGACGCTCAACAATTTGCGGTCCGCTTGTATATTTATTATGCTCATGATAACTAATGATCGGCGTATGAATCTTAAAATGGTTTAACAGTTTCTTTGTTTGCCTTGTATCTTCCGCGGCAATCATATCTACTTCTTGCAAAATGCGCACCGCCCGAAACGTCATATCTTCAAGATTGCCTATCGGCGTCGGAACGATATATAGCGTTCCTTTATTATTATCGTCAAAGCTTTTTTGCTGCCAAAGCATTCGTCCTTGCTCCTTTACGATGGGATGATTCCATATAACAGCTGCTTTACTTCATCCGTATATTCGTTATCGTCATTATATACAATAAGCGGCGGCAAAATTTTTAAATCCGGATTTCCGTCTTTAATGCCTTCAATCAAAATCGTATTGGCCTCTTTTCCAAGTTTCGGATAAACAAACCGCAGCCGTTTTGGCTCTAACCGATGCTCGCGCATTAGCGTAATAATGTCAAGAAGCCTTCCCGGCCGGTGCACAAATGCGGCTTTGCCCCCTTGTTTTAATAGTTGGCTGCTTACGCGAATCACATCTTCAAGCGTACAATAAATCTCATGGCGAGCAATGGCCAAATGAACATTTTTGTTCATTTCCTCCTTGCCGATCGTTGGAAAATAGGGAGGATTGCATGTAACAACGTCATATTTACTATATCCTAATTGTTTCGGCGCATCTTTAATATCTCCGTGAATAATTTCTATCTGCTTTTCCAAACCGTTATATTTTACGCTTCTTTTTGCCATGTCGCAAAGCCGCTCCTGGATTTCTACACCGATAATTTTTCCCTTCGTTCTCATGCTTAACAACAGCGGAATAACGCCGTTTCCAGTACATAAATCGACAATTAGCCCTTTTTGAATCGGCATATAAGCAAATTTCGCAAGCAAAACCGCATCAAGGGAGAAGGAAAAGACCGATGGACTTTGAATAATGCGGATTTCTTCATTTAAAAGATAGTCAAGCCTCTCATCGTCATACAATTCCACCATCGCGCATCCTCCTTATCTCAATCAAAAAAATAACCTCTCCTTATGCGGAAAGGCCTACTTTTTATTTAAAAAGGATAAGCAAAATAAACAATCGCCTTCTTTGCGGACGCTTCCATAATGGACATGGCAAATATGGAACCCTTCTTGATAAAGGCGGGCTAAATTATCGTATCCTTCGCCGATGTCAATCAATTTTCTTTCATGGCTATGCTTATGATCTTTTTCTTTTCGTTTTTCTCCCGCCAACTCTTCGCTCATTTGTTCGAGCCGGCGGCGCAAATGATCATTTTCAATTTGCAAATGATGGTTTTCCTCAAGCAACTCGGCTACATATTCCTTTAATTGCACAAGCTGGCGGTACAAATGGCTGAGTTGTTCCTCCATGCTTGTTACCGACTGAAAAATTTCTTTCTTATCCACGTCAATCCACCCCAATTAATCTGTGGCTTGGACTGGTAAAGTGCCATCTTTCATCAACTCGTCGAGCGTATATTCCACGACCCGTCCATGTTCTGGTAATTCCACTTGCAACACTCGTTCTAAAATATTCAATCCGATCACTTTTCCAAGGCCATGAGGGGTTTTCACATACTCGCCTAAATCAGGAAGCTGCTCTTTCGCTGTTTCGTATTCGTCATTTTCGTATTTTAAGCAGCACATTAACCGACCGCAAAGACCGGAAATTTTTGTCGGATTGAGCGATAAGTTTTGATCTTTCGCCATTTTAATCGATACTGGTTCAAAATCTCCTAAAAATGTCGAGCAGCAAAGCATTCTTCCACACGGGCCGATCCCGCCCAGCATTTTTGCTTCATCGCGAACACCGATTTGCCTTAATTCAATGCGCGTACGAAAAATCGCTGCTAAGTCTTTGACAAGTTCGCGGAAATCGACGCGCCCATCCGCGGTAAAATAAAAAATCACTTTATTGCGGTCAAACGTATATTCGACATCAACTAATTTCATCTCTAAACCGTGCTCTTCTACCTTTTTTAAACAAATATCGTACGCTTCCCGCGCCGCTTTTTTGTTTTCCTCGACAATTAATTTGTCTTTTGCGTCCGCGACGCGAATCACTTTTTTCAGCGGCAAAACGATATCGTTCTCATCAACCTGCTTGTTGCTAATAACGACTTTTCCGTATTCGATTCCACGAACTGTTTCCACAATGACAAACTCCCCGACAGGAATTGTCAATTTTCCGGGATCAAAATAATAAATTTTTCCCGCTTTTTTAAAACGGACACCGACGACATTATACAAACGCTTTTCCCTCCTTTACTCCTTTAGGTCAAGGATAAGTTGTTCCATTAAAAGCTGTACGCTCATATTGGTTGTATTTAAACGCGCTGTTGCTCGCAAAATCATTTCCATACTTTTTACAATTTGTTGTTGAGAACAGGAAAGCGACCATTGTCGCAAATCATCAAGACGATCACGATAAATGATTTTGTCAACTTGTCCTAATTGAATATGCAGCATATCTTTATATATATATAAAAGCAAATCTAATCCTAAATCGATTTGTTGCTTTTCTTGAAAATGAGGCATCCATTGATCATGAACAAAAAAAAGTGCCTGCAAATCATTTTTCTTTAACGTTTCATATAATTGTAACACTATTTTTCTCGCCTGCGCAAACCAATCATCTCGGCTTAATCTGAGCGCTTCTTCATGATTGTTTGTCACATGTGCAGCAAGGAAAGCAATATGAGGCGGAATTTGCTGTTCTTCCAAATAATTGGCAAGCAAAGCTGGTGGAATTGGCTTAAACGAGAACACTTGGCAACGGGATATGATCGTTTCCAACATGCGGTGATATTGTTCTGTAAGCAATATCGCTACCGTCCCTGGACGAGGCTCTTCTAAAAATTTTAACAAGCTATTCGCTGCGTTCGTTGTCATTCTGTCAGCATGCTCAATAATATATAGCTTTCGGTCTGACTCCACCGCCATTTTTGTAAACTCTTGCTGCAGCATTTCAATTTGCTCTTTTTTCACCGATTGCCCGTCTGGTTCAATGACATGCACATCCGGATGGTTTCCGGAATCGATTCTGCGGCAATTTCGGCATTCATTGCATGGCTTTATCCCGGAGCGATTTAAACAAAATAAGCTTTTTGCTAATAAAAGACTCATCGCCTTTTTTCCCGTTCCGCGCTGCCCCTCAAACAAATAAGCATGAGAAATCCGCCCTTTTTCCAGACTTTTTGTAATCATTTTCACTACCGCAGGTTGATATCGTTCGAGCTGCTCCCATTCCATAGCCACATTCATCACTCGCTTATTCCTTTATATTTTTATTCTAACATGCCTTGTCTTTTTCATCATGTTTTGTTTCGTGGAAATGCCGCTGCTATCTTTCTTCTATCCGGTCCATCACCGCCGCTATGGTCATTGCAAACACTTCATCGACCGATTTGGAAGCATCAATAGTAATGATGCGGTCAGAAAACCGTTCTGCTAGCTTTAAATATCCTTCTCTTACCTTATAATGGAAAGACAAACTTTCCATATCAAGCCGATTCATTTCACGCTGTTTATTTTTTTGAATTCTTTCTAATCCTATTTTAGGGTCAAGATCAAAATAAATCGTCAACGTCGGAAAATAGCCACCAATAGCAAATTGATTAATTTGTAATATTTCATCAATCCCTAATTCTCTCGCAAATCCTTGATAAGCTAAAGAACTGTCGACAAACCGATCGCACAATACAATTTTACCGGCTTTTACTGCGGGAACAATTTTTTCTAAAAGATGTTGCCTTCTCGCAGCAGCGTAAAGCAATGCTTCTGTGCGGCCATCCATTTCCGTGTGTGCTGGATTTAAAATAATAGAACGAATTTCCTCGGCAATACGAACCCCTCCTGGTTCTCTTGTCGCTAAAACGTCAAAGCCTTTTTTCCGCAAAAACGATTCCAGCATAGCAATTATCGTCGTTTTTCCCGCTCCTTCCGGCCCCTCGAAAGAAAAAAAACGGCCTTTCATGCTTTATATCCCCCTTATTCTGCTAGTGAATATACTTCTATTTGATTAGAAGATAAAAACTTTCCTCCTTGAAACCGCGCGTGATAACTTTTTAACTGCTTGATTTGTTCAATATGCTCTCTACTAATCCATTCTCCTGTAAATAATAAAGGCACTCCAGGCGGATAAGGCGTGATCGTTTCTGCAGCGATAAACCCTTCAGCCTTTTCGAGGTCAATCACTTTTTTCGGTAATGTTTCTAGCTCCTTATAGGAAACGGGACTTGCAGACGCCAAGAAAGAAAAAGAACGGAACGAATTTAGCAGCTCTTCGCTATAGCTTAATCCATGAAACGCCCGCTTTGTTTTTTCGATCACTTCCTCTAAACGATCAACAACTGCAAGCGGATATACGAGTAAAACGTTAAACGGATCGGCAAGCTCCGCAAAAATTCCTTCTTGCTCCAAACGTTGCTGAAGCTCGTAACCGGACAACTTGCTTCTCGTTTGAATGGTAATTTTCAATAAATCCGTCTTGACAAACG
Organism: Parageobacillus sp. KH3-4; assembly: GCF_022846435.1. Taxonomy (NCBI): domain Bacteria; kingdom Bacillati; phylum Bacillota; class Bacilli; order Caryophanales; family Anoxybacillaceae; genus Parageobacillus; species Parageobacillus sp. KH3-4. The sequence continues at coordinate 37,121 of NZ_AP025627.1, read as the reverse complement.
GGTGTTGTGAATGAACTACAGCGATCCCTTCTATCTCATCAAGAGCATCTTTCAACTGTTGAATTTGCTTGGAAATGTCCTCTACATCTTTCCTCGTTAAACGGGCAAGATAGCTTCTTGCTAAGTCAAGTGAGGCCATTATCGGATAAGATGGGCTGCTTGACTGGAACACTTGTAAAAAATATTTTACTTTCTCCTTATCTATTAATGAACTATTTACATGCAAATACGACCCCATCGTCATAGCCGGCAACGTCTTGTGCGCTGACTGGACAACCACGTCCGCTCCGCACGCGACCGCTGTTTTCGGAAAAGGATCCCCTATAACAAAGTGAGCGCCATGTGCCTCATCGACAAGCACAGGAATACGATAGCGATGCGCGATGTTTACGACTTCCGTAAGATCAACCGCCATTCCATAATAATTTGGATTAGTCAACACTAACGCTGCGGCATCTTGATGAAGTTCAATCGCCTTTTTCACTGTTTCATATGCTACATAAGAGGCGACACGGACGTCTTCATCGAGCTCTGGAGGGAGAAAAACAGGAGTAGCTCCGACTAATTGAAGCGCGTGTATAATCGATTTATGGCAATTCCGCTGCACGATTACCTTTTTCTTTTCTCCGCAAACGGCAAAAATCATTGCTAAATTTCCAACAGTAGAACCGTTCACTAAGAAAAACGTTGCTTCTACATTATACAGCTGTGCTGCCAATGATTGCGCCTCGGCGATGACCGATTCCGGATGATGGAGATCATCAAGACCGCTCAACTCAGTCGCATCAAGTTTTAATAACTGTTTATAATCATCTTTCGCTTCTATAGGGAATACTGTTCCATATTTGTGACCTGGTACGTGAAACGAAAATGGATGGATGGAATCATGCTGTTTTAAAGCGGTATATAAAGGAGTTTGCTGTTGATTCATGAATGCCCCTCTTTCCTCTTTCATATTCACAAATAACAAATATCTTACCATAGATAACAAGATATATATTATCATTAACCTTACTGTCTTGAATAGAAACACATACGATTTCCCAGCCATTCCATATGAAAGTTGAACGTATAAACATGTTTATATAAATAAAACAGGTCCTATCGATAGGACCCTATGAATATATTTTCGAAGATATAATTTTCCTTAACTGTTTTACGTAAAAACTATATTTTGGATCAGTCGCATCCGTTTGCACAATCTTCCTTTCACAGTCGAAACAAAGAAACTGATCATAAATTTGAATGCCTTCTCGCTTTGGCTGCTCACAAACGATACATACCCTTTCAATACCATCTCTATCCATAATCGGTGAACCCACCTTCTCCACCTCCCGCCTTTATTTTTCCCACATTCATAAGTTTCTATACTAATATAGATAGTAAAAAATTAGAGATGCTTATAATTTTATAACACCACATGAACAAAAACAGATTAGGGAATGCACATTTTTCACTTAAGTTTAATAGAGGGAAATGTGAGAAGCGGAGATATTTTCTAATATAAAAAACAGCTGATTAAGCGTAAAAGCTTAGTCAGCTGTTTTCTGTAACTTTATTGTTAACTGCAGAGAAAAGTGCCGTTCATGCTTTATGAGTACTTAAGAGTACTTAACAGAGCAGTTGGACTCGACATAATAAAAAGCACCCTGCTTATTCGTAGGGTGCTTTATAAAATAAACTTGCCTAGCAACGACCTACTCTTGCAGGGGCGCTGGCCCCAACTACCATCGGCGCTGGAGAGCTTAACTTCCGTGTTCGGAATGGGAACGGGTGTTTCCTCTCCGCTATTGTCACTAGGCAAGTATTTCTGACAGGTATTATTATATTTTAATCATCTCTTTTGTCAAGAGAGATTCGTTCCCTCAAAACTAGATAACCGTCCATTTGGAAGAAACCGTTTCGCTGGGCGGCTTCCGTTTTTCCGCTTGGTTAAGTCCTCGATCGATTAGTATCCGTCAGCTCCACGTGTCGCCACGCTTCCACCTCGGACCTATCGACCTCGTCATCTTCGAGGGATCTTACTCGCTTTTCGCGATGGGAAATCTCATCTTGAGGGGGGCTTCACGCTTAGATGCTTTCAGCGCTTATCCCTTCCGCACATAGCTACCCAGCGGTGCCCCTGGCGGGACAACTGGTACACCAGCGGTGCGTCCATCCCGGTCCTCTCGTACTAAGGACAGCTCCTCTCAAATTTCCTGCGCCCGCGACGGATAGGGACCGAACTGTCTCACGACGTTCTGAACCCAGCTCGCGTACCGCTTTAATGGGCGAACAGCCCAACCCTTGGGACCGACTACAGCCCCAGGATGCGATGAGCCGACATCGAGGTGCCAAACCTCCCCGTCGATGTGGACTCTTGGGGGAGATCAGCCTGTTATCCCCGGGGTAGCTTTTATCCGTTGAGCGATGGCCCTTCCATACGGAACCACCGGATCACTAAGCCCGACTTTCGTCCCTGCTCGACCTGTCCGTCTCGCAGTCAAGCTCCCTTCTGCCTTTGCACTCTCCGAATGATTTCCAACCATTCTGAGGGAACCTTTGGGCGCCTCCGTTACCTTTTGGGAGGCGACCGCCCCAGTCAAACTGCCCACCTGACACTGTCTCCCACCCCGATAAGGGGTGCGGGTTAGAATTTCAATACCGCCAGGGTGGTATCCCACCGCCGCCTCCACCGAAGCTGGCGCTCCGGCTTCCCAGGCTCCCACCTATCCTGTACAAGCGATACCAAAATTCCATATCAGGCTGCAGTAAAGCTCCACGGGGTCTTTCCGTCCTGTCGCGGGTAACCTGCATCTTCACAGGTAGTATGATTTCACCGGGTCTCTCGTTGAGACAGTGCCCAAGTCGTTACACCTTTCGTGCGGGTCGGAACTTACCCGACAAGGAATTTCGCTACCTTAGGACCGTTATAGTTACGGCCGCCGTTTACTGGGGCTTCGGTTCGCACCTTCAGCCTTGCGGCTTAAGCGCTCCCCTTAACCTTCCAGCACCGGGCAGGTGTCAGCCCCTATACTTCGCCTTTCGGCTTCGCAGAGACCTGTGTTTTTGATAAACAGTCGCTTGGGCCTTTTCACTGCGGCTCCCTCGGGCTTGAGACCCAAGAGAGCACCCCTTCTCCCGAAGTTACGGGGTCATTTTGCCGAGTTCCTTAACGAGAGTTCTCCCGCGCACCTTAGGATTCTCTCCTCGCCTACCTGTGTCGGTTTGCGGTACGGGCACCTCCCACCTCGCTAGAGGCTTTTCTTGGCAGTGTAGGATCGGGGACTTCGGGACCAAAGGTCCCTTCGCCATCACGGCTCCGCCTTGTTGCCAGACGGATTTGCCTATCTGGCGGCCTAACCGCTTGGACAGGCTATTCCAGCAGCCTGCTCGCCCTACCTTCCTGCGTCCCCCCATCGCTCAAACGGTGAGGAGGTGGTACAGGAATCTCGACCTGTTGCCCATCACCTACGCCTTTCGGCCTCGGCTTAGGTCCCGACTAACCCTGAGCGGACGAACCTTCCTCAGGAACCCTTAGGCTTTCGGTGCAGAGGATTCTCACCTCTGTTTTCGCTACTCACACCGGCATTCTCACTTCTAAGCGCTCCACGAGTCCTTCCGGTCTCGCTTCGGCGCACTTAGAACGCTCCCCTACCGATGACCATCGGTCATCCCACAGCTTCGGTGGTACGTTTAGCCCCGGTACATTTTCGGCGCAGAGTCACTCGACCAGTGAGCTATTACGCACTCTTTAAATGATGGCTGCTTCTAAGCCAACATCCTGGTTGTCTGGGCAACTCCACATCCTTTTCCACTTAACGTACACTTAGGGACCTTAGCTGGTGGTCTGGGCTGTTTCCCTCTCGACTACGGATCTTATCACTCGTAGTCTGACTCCCAAGGATAAGTCGTTGGCATTCGGAGTTTGACTGAGTTCGGTAACCCGATGAGGGCCCCTAGCTCAATCAGTGCTCTACCTCCAAGACTCTTCCCTTGAGGCTAGCCCTAAAGCTATTTCGGGGAGAACCAGCTATCTCCAGGTTCGATTGGCATTTCACCCCTACCCACACCTCATCCCCGCACTTTTCAACGTGCGTGGGTTCGGGCCTCCAGTAGGTGTTACCCTACCTTCACCCTGGGCATGGGTAGATCACCTGGTTTCGGGTCTACGACGACGTACTACGCGCCCTATTCAGACTCGCTTTCGCTGCGGCTCCGTCTTTTCGACTTAACCTCGCACGTCATCGTAACTCGCCGGTTCATTCTACAAAAGGCACGCCATCACCCATCAACGGGCTCTGACTACTTGTAGGCACACGGTTTCAGGTTCTCTTTCACTCCCCTTCCGGGGTGCTTTTCACCTTTCCCTCACGGTACTGGTTCACTATCGGTCACTAGGGAGTATTTAGCCTTGGGAGATGGTCCTCCCTGCTTCCGACGGGATTCCCCGTGTCCCGTCGTACTCAGGAGCCACTCGGGAGGGAACGAAGTTTCGACTACAGGGCTGTCACCTTCTCTGGCGGGCCTTTCCAGACCGCTTCGTCTACCCCGTTCCTTTGTCACTCCCATCTGAGTGGTCCTACAACCCCAAGAGGCAAGCCTCTTGGTTTGGGCTGTTCCCGTTTCGCTCGCCGCTACTCAGGGAATCGCGGTTGCTTTCTTCTCCTCCGGGTACTGAGATGTTTCAGTTCCCCGGGTGTGCCCTCCATACCCTATGGATTCAGGTATGGATACTGCCCCATTACGGGCAGTGGGTTCCCCCATTCGGACATCTCCGGATCAACGCTTGCTTACAGCTCCCCGAAGCGTTTCGGCGTTTGCCCCGTCCTTCATCGGCTCCTAGTGCCAAGGCATCCACCGTGCGCCCTTTCTAACTTAACCATGCGAAACCCGGCTTTATCTTCGCCGCCTTCGCTTCCCGGCTTCTTCCTTTCGGTTATCTAGTTTTCAAGGAACCAATTGATTTCTCCTGCATCCGTTCATAGACGCAGGCGCAAAATGTTTTTTCACTAAATGGTGGAGCCTATCGGGATCGAACCGATGACCTCCTGCGTGCAAAGCAGGCGCTCTCCCAGCTGAGCTAAGGCCCCATACATCAAATGGGCCTAAGTGGACTTGAACCACCGACCTCACGCTTATCAGGCGTGCGCTCTAACCAGCTGAGCTATAGGCCCATCATATCATATTAAATTCTTAAAAATTCCTTCAAAACTAAACAAAACGACAAGCGTCATTGTAACTGATTTTCATCTCATTGTCAATAGGCAGTCGCCTTTGCTTTTCGTGTCATCCTTAGAAAGGAGGTGATCCAGCCGCACCTTCCGGTACGGCTACCTTGTTACGACTTCACCCCAATCACTTGCCCCACCTTCGGCGGCTGGCTCCCTTGCGGGTTACCTCACCGACTTCGGGTGTTGCAAGCTCTCGTGGTGTGACGGGCGGTGTGTACAAGGCCCGGGAACGTATTCACCGCGGCATGCTGATCCGCGATTACTAGCGATTCCGGCTTCATGCAGGCGAGTTGCAGCCTGCAATCCGAACTGAGAGCGGCTTTTTGGGATTCGCTCCCCCTCGCGGGTTCGCAGCCCTTTGTACCGCCCATTGTAGCACGTGTGTAGCCCAGGTCATAAGGGGCATGATGATTTGACGTCATCCCCACCTTCCTCCGGTTTGTCACCGGCAGTCCCCCTAGAGTGCCCAACTGAATGCTGGCAACTAGGGGCGAGGGTTGCGCTCGTTGCGGGACTTAACCCAACATCTCACGACACGAGCTGACGACAACCATGCACCACCTGTCACCCTGTCCTCCCGAAGGGAGGAACGCCCTGTCTCCAGGGTTGTCAGGGGATGTCAAGACCTGGTAAGGTTCTTCGCGTTGCTTCGAATTAAACCACATGCTCCACCGCTTGTGCGGGCCCCCGTCAATTCCTTTGAGTTTCAGCCTTGCGGCCGTACTCCCCAGGCGGAGTGCTTAACGCGTTAGCTACAGCACTAAAGGGCTAACCCCTCTAACACTTAGCACTCATCGTTTACGGCGTGGACTACCAGGGTATCTAATCCTGTTTGCTCCCCACGCTTTCGCGCCTCAGCGTCAGTTACAGACCAGAGAGCCGCCTTCGCCACTGGTGTTCCTCCACATCTCTACGCATTTCACCGCTACACGTGGAATTCCGCTCTCCTCTTCTGCACTCAAGTCCCCCAGTTTCCAATGACCCTCCACGGTTAAGCCGTGGGCTTTCACATCAGACTTAAGGGACCGCCTGCGCGCGCTTTACGCCCAATAATTCCGGACAACGCTCGCCCCCTACGTATTACCGCGGCTGCTGGCACGTAGTTAGCCGGGGCTTTCTCGTTAGGTACCGTCACCGTACCGCCCTGTTCGAACGGCACTTCTTCTTCCCTAACAACAGAGCTTTACGATCCGAAGACCTTCTTCGCTCACGCGGCGTCGCTCCGTCAGACTTTCGTCCATTGCGGAAGATTCCCTACTGCTGCCTCCCGTAGGAGTCTGGGCCGTGTCTCAGTCCCAGTGTGGCCGGTCACCCTCTCAGGCCGGCTACGCATCGTCGCCTTGGTGAGCCGTTACCTCACCAACTAGCTAATGCGCCGCGGGCCCATCCGTAAGTGGCAGCCGAAGCCGCCTTTCAACCGAAGACCATGCGGTCTTCGGTGTTATCCGGTATTAGCTCCGGTTTCCCGGAGTTATCCCGGTCTTACGGGCAGGTTACCCACGTGTTACTCACCCGTCCGCCGCTAACCAAGCGGAAGCAAGCTTCCGCCCGGCCCGCTCGACTTGCATGTATTAGGCACGCCGCCAGCGTTCGTCCTGAGCCAGGATCAAACTCTCCATAGAAAATGGATTGGCTTATCTCCAACTTCGGCTCCGACACCAAAAGGTGCCAGTCGCCTCCGCTTTTCTTATTGTCTAGCTCCGGCTCCTAGCCCCTCGGGACGCTTCCTTCGGTCTCGCTGTGGCGGCAACCGCCTCCTCGCGAGCCCTCCAGCGCCTGTCGGGGCTAATCAGTCGCCTTCGCTTTTCTTATTGACGCTTGCGTTTTGTTTAGTTTTCAAGGAACTTTTGTACACTTTGCTAAGTTATATAGCTACGTTTTATTTATTTTTTAACAACGACGTTCTTAAATATAATACATATAAAAATAGAAGTCAATATGTTTTTTAAAAAAATAAAAAGACGACGATGAAAAACAACGCCTTTTTATTATTCTTTCTATAAAAATTTTTCTTACATAACAATATACTTTTCGATAATGACTAACGCTGCCGCTCCTGGTATCCCGAGGAATCCGCATATCAATGCCGTTATGAAATTAATAGGAATATGAACCTGAAACGTTCCGCCAATGGCATTGATAACAAATAAAACTAACGCTCCAACAATTAGTTTAATTACCCCATATCCTAAAAATTTTAATGTTTTCAACCTTGCTCCTACTAATAATAAAACAATAATCATAAACAATGACAAAACAACAACAAATTTTGGTTCCATTTTCCACGCTCCTTTTTTATGCTTGTACTACCAACGTATGAAAAAAGAGAGAAAAAAGAACAAAAAAATAAAGGAAGCTATTTCACTCCCTTTAATGATACGCGTCGATATTTCGCTTCCCGCATTAAAAAAAAATATTTGGCTTCTGCAACATTTAATGTCATTAGCACTTCCTCTGAAGGTTCCACACTTTTTTCAATCAGCCGTTTCTGTTCATACCATTCGTCACGTACTGCTTGTAATTGTTCTATTAATTTTAGATCAAACTGTTTTTTCAACCAGCCTTTCCGCCGCCATAACAAGTGACTTCCACCTCTTTCTATAACTCTCGACGTCCTTCCAAAGCTTTCGAAAGCGTCACTTCATCGGCATATTCCAAATCTCCGCCCACTGGCAATCCATGGGCAATTCTCGTCACTTTTATTCCAGTTGGTTTTAGCAAACGTGATATATACATCGCGGTCGCTTCCCCTTCAATGTTCGGGTTTGTTGCCAAAATAACTTCCTGTACAGTTTCATCTTGCAATCTTTTCAATAACTCCGCAATTTTTATATCTTCTGGCCCGATGCCTTCCATTGGAGAAATAGCGCCATGCAACACATGGTAAAGCCCATTGTATTCTTTCATTTTTTCCATGGCAATGACATCTTTCGGATCTTGCACAACACAGATTGTTGTTCGATCTCGTCTTTCATCTTTGCAAATATAACAAGGATCTGTATCGGTAATATGCCCACAAATCGCACAATATCTAATATTACGTTTGACATCCACAAGCGCTTTAGCAAATTCCAACACGGTATCTTCCTTCATCGTTAAAACAAAAAACGCGAGACGAATAGCTGTTTTTGGTCCGATTCCGGGCAGCTTCATAAAACTATCGATTAGCTTAGATATTGGTTCTGGGTAATGCATAAAACTCCTCCTAGAACAATCCCGGAATATTCAATCCTTTTGTAAATTGCCCCATCATTTCAGCCGCTAACTCATCTGCTTTTTTCAACGCATCGTTGGTTGCCGCCAACACTAAATCTTGGAGCATTTCAATATCTTCTGGATCCACGACTTCTTCTTTAATTTTCACTTCCAAAATTTGTTTATGACCATTTGCGACGACGGTTACCATTCCGCCTCCTGCAGTACCTTCTACTGTTTTTTCCGCTAATTGCTCTTGCGCTTTCTGCATTTCTTTTTGCATTTTTTGCATTTGCTTCATCATTTTTTGCATATTTCCCATTCCGCCACGCATCATCGTTTTTTCCTCCTTACAAGTTTTATTCCTTAATTTCAATTATCTCCTCGCCAAACAGCCGCTTTGCTTCTGCGATTAACGGGTCTTCTTCCTTTTCTTGTTCGCGCTTCGTTCCTTTTTCGCGAATGAATTCTTCCCTTATCTTTCCCCATTCTTCTTCAGGAACAGCCACCATTTCAAAACGTTTTTTCGTCAGTTCGAATAAAATCGCCTCTAAATTATCTTTCACATAATTCGTATTGTCAGCGGCCATTTTACAGTGGATTTCATATTTAAACTTCAACACAAAAGCATTCGGGCTTGCCGCAACTGGCTCGCTTTCCTGCAATAGAGCCGCATGGGACACTTTATGCTGTTTCCGTAATGTATCGAGCATCTCAGCCCAATGGCTTTTGATGAGCGATAAATCTTGATGGGTTGCTTGCTTTAATATTTCATAAATACGACCAACTGGCGTTTTATATCCTCCCGTTTTCAGCGGCCTCGTTTGTTTTTGCGCCTGAGCGGGGGCAGCTGCCGTAACAGATTCATTATGTTCTTTTAAACGGCGCAGTTCCGCTTCCAAATATTCCACTTTTCTTGCAAGCGATTGAATCTCTTCAGTGGACGGGGATGGAGACGAAGCTTGTTGATGGCAAAGCTTCACCAGCGCAACCTCCAAAAAAATGCGCGGATGATTCGTCCATTTCATTTCTTGCTGGCTTTTATTTAATACTTCAATCGCTTCATATATGTCAGATAACGGAACCGATTCCGCCAAATGTTGAAACGCATCGTCGACAATTGTGCCTTTGATCGCTCCTTCTACATGAGGAGCCGTTTTATAAAGCAAAAGATCACGATAATATAAAATTAAGTCTTCAATAAGGCGGTTAGGATCTTTTCCTTGGTCCATCATTTCCTCGAGCAGCTGCAACGATGTTGCCGCATCTTTCTCATACACAGCCCGAACAAGAGAGGTCAACGCCGCAGAAGCTACAGAGCCTGTCATGGCAAGGACGTCTTCAAGCAGCAATTCTCCATCGCTAAATGAAATAGCCTGATCAAGCAAGCTCAACGCATCGCGCATTCCGCCGTCGGCTGCTCGCGCAATCGCAGACAAAGCCTCATCGGAAGCTTTCATCCCTTGCCGTTCCATCACGTGCCGCAGTCTCGCAACAATGGAATGCAATGGGATTCGCCGAAAATCAAAACGCTGACAGCGGGAAATAATCGTAAGCGGGATTTTATGAGGCTCTGTTGTTGCCAATATAAAAATAACGTGCTTTGGGGGTTCCTCCAACGTCTTTAACAACGCGTTAAAAGCGCCAATTGAAAGCATATGCACTTCATCAATAATATATACCTTATAGCGAACGGATGTTGGCGCAAATTTCACTTTATCGCGAATATCGCGAATTTCATCCACCCGGTTGTTCGAAGCCGCATCAATTTCCAATACGTCCGGAATAGTGCCATTTGTAATCCCAATGCACGCGGGACATTCGTTGCACGGTTCTGCCGTCGGCGCACGCTCACAATTTACCGCTTTTGCTAAAATTTTTGCAGCACTCGTCTTTCCTGTGCCGCGCGGACCTGAAAACAAATAAGCGTGAGATATTTTATTTTGAAGCAGGGCACTTTGCAATGTTTTCGTCACGTGTTCTTGACCGACAACGTCTGCAAACCGCTGCGGCCGAAAAACACGATATAAAGCTTGGTATGTCACGAAATGGCCCCCCTCTTTCCCTCATCTCATTTATTATATAATGTCTTCGCCTTTTTTCAAAATAGAAATAGAATAAAAAAACTCACTCGCAAGGAGTGAGTTGTCTATTGCCTTCATGCAGGCCGTGCACCTTCTGTCGATTAGCTGCCCCAAGCGTTGCTCAAGCAGTTAGCTCAGTCCAGGCACCCCCGCGGCACATGGGAGCATCCGCTTACTGCTGCTTCCTTCCGGACCTGACAGGGTTCACGGAATCCCATTGCGCGGGACCCAAACGTCAACACCACTTACTTGAGACAGACCTCACGGCAGACTAACCTCGAGAAGGGATTCAGCCTCGCTAGAGCGGATTGCGAGTACAGGGCACCGCTACCTCCCCGCTTAGCACGGCAATATAAGTATAGCGGTTTTCGGAAAAAAATGCAATGACCATACCTTGTCATTTAGCTGGAATTTTGTCCAATATTTTTCTTTTTCTCACGAAGTTTTCGAAAAAAGTTGCTTAACATTTGTCCGCATTCTTCTTGCAATATCCCACTTGTCACTTCCGCTTGATGATTAAATCTTCCTTCTTGCAGCAAATTCATCAATGTGCCTGCACAGCCGCCTTTTGGATCACTTGCGGCAAATACGACTCTTTTGATGCGGGCAAGCACAATGGCCCCTGCGCACATCGCGCAAGGTTCCAGCGTGACGTACAACGTCGCGTCTTCCAAGCGCCATGAACCTACTTTTTTGCACGCTTCGTCAATCGCTAAAATTTCTGCATGGGCGATAGCGCGTTGTTCCGTCTCTCGCAAATTATGGGCACGAGCAATAACATTGCCACCTTGGACAATGATCGCGCCAATCGGTACTTCTCCTATTTGTTCCGCTTTTTTCGCTTCTTCTATGGCTAGACGCATATAATATTCATCGTTTACCATCGCTGAACTCCTTGTAAAAACAGTCATTTCTGCTCTTTTTTCATCATAGAATAAGAAGAACGAAGACGCAACTAGGAGGTAAAGTATGCAAATTCACGTCGTACAAAGCGGGCAGACGTTAAGCGGAATTGCTCAAGCGTATAATACGACTCCGGAAGAAATTACTCGGGCAAACGAGCTTCCAAATCCAAATGATCTTGTTGTCGGTCAAGCGATTGTTATTCCGATTGTTGGCCGTTTTTATTGGGTTCAGCGCGGTGATAGTTTATGGTCCATTTCTCGCAGATTTTCCATTCCTATGCAGCAGCTTGCGGAAATTAACCGCATTTCTCTCAATAGTCCGCTGCAAGTTGGACAACGTTTATATATTCCGCCAAGGACAAAACGGAGAGCCGAGTTTAACGGATACATTGAGCCGCGCGGAACGACTGTCAGCCCAGCGCTGGAGGCAAGAGCCCGTCAAGCTGCCCCGTATTTAACATACTTAGCTCCGTTTCAGTTTCAAATTCAGCGAAACGCAACACTCAGAGAACCGCCGTTAAATAATTTTCCATCTATCGCCCGCGCCAACCGCGTTACTTTAATTATGGTCGTTACCAATATCGAAAACGAACAGTTTAGCGATGAGCTAGGAGCGCTCATTTTAAACAACGAACAATTGCAAAACCGCTTATTGGACAACATTACAACAACAGCGAAAAAGTACGGATTTCGCGATATTCACTTTGATATGGAATATTTACGTCCTGAAGACCGCGAAGCGTATAACGCGTTTTTGCGAAAAGCAAAGCGTCGGTTTGAACGCGAAGGGTGGCTGATGTCCACCGCCTTAGCACCAAAAACGAGCGCGACACAAAAGGGGCGCTGGTACGAAGCACACGATTACCGCGCCCACGGCCAAATTGTTGATTTTGTCGTCATTATGACATACGAATGGGGATATAGCGGCGGACCGCCAATGGCGGTTTCCCCAATCGGCCCTGTTCGGCGCGTGCTCGAATATGCCATTTCCGAAATGCCTGCTTCTAAAATTATGATGGGACAAAACTTATACGGATACGATTGGACGCTTCCATACGTGCCGGGCGGGCCATATGCGCGGGCGATTAGCCCGCAGCAAGCGATCCGCCTTGCTTCCCAATACAATGTCGCCATTGAATATGACACAAACGCGCAAGCTCCTCATTTCCGTTATCGGGATGAAAACGGAAAAGAACACGAAGTTTGGTTTGAAGACGCCCGCTCAATTCAAGCAAAATTCAACTTAGTAAAAGAACTCGGCCTACGTGGAATTAGCTATTGGAAACTAGGATTAGATTTCCCACAAAATTGGTTGCTATTAACAGATAACTTTACTGTTGTAAAAAGATAATAAGACTTCTTTTCATCGCACTTGGTTGCTTTTCCAAGTGCGATTTTCTTTTTCTATGTTAAAATAAAGTTTGTCTGTTTACAAAGAAGGAGGAATATAAATGGGAACAGTTCCATTTATCGCGGTAGAAGGACCGATTGGAGTTGGGAAAACTTCATTGGCAAAAGCGATTTCTGAACGCTTTCACTATCATTTAGTGAAAGAAATCGTCGACGAGAATCCATTTCTCGGGAAATTTTATGAAAATATCGAAGAATGGAGCTTCCAAACGGAAATGTTTTTCCTTTGCCACCGTTATAAGCAATTAGAAGAAATTGACCGTGATTTTCTTCAACAACAAAAACCGATTGTCGCCGATTATCATATAATGAAAAATTTAATTTTTGCCAAAAGAACATTAAAAAGCCACCATTATAAAAAATATATAAAAATTTATGATGTTTTAACAGAAGGTTTACCTCAACCAAATATGATTATTTACTTACATGCCAGTCTTGAAACATTATTAACCCGCATTCGTCAGCGCGGTCGCAACTTTGAAAAAAAAATCGATCCGCTTTACCTACAGCAACTTTCCGCCGATTATGAAGAGACATTTGCCCTATTCGAACAAGCAAATCCGCAGATTCCAGTTCTCCGATTCAACGGGGACTTGCTGGATTTCGTTCAACGGAAAGAAGATTTATACCACATATTTGAGCAAGTAGAAACTGTCATAAAGGGGGTTAGTAGCAATGAACTTACGTGAAAAATACGATATTCCAGCGAACGCTGTCATTACGATTGCCGGAACAGTCGGTGTCGGTAAATCAACCATGACAAAAGCATTAGCAAAAGCGCTAAATTTTCGTACTTCATTGGAAAAAGTAGATACAAATCCATATTTAGACAAGTTTTATGATAATTTTGAACGGTGGAGCTTCCATTTGCAAATTTATTTTCTTGCCGAACGCTTTAAAGAACAAAAGCGAATGTTTGAATATGGCGGCGGTTTTGTTCAAGATCGATCTATTTACGAAGATGCGCATATTTTTGCAAAAATGCACTTTGAAAATGGAACAATGACAGCTGTGGACTACGAAACATATACGAGCTTATTTCAAGCGATGGTGATGACACCGTATTTCCCGCATCCTGATTTGCTTATTTATTTGGAAGGAAGTTTTGAGGAAGTGATGAAGCGCATTCGCGAGCGCGGGCGTCCAATGGAACAGAAAACACCGATATCATATTGGAAGGAAATGTATGAACGTTATAAAAAATGGATTAATGAATTTAACGCTTGCCCGGTTCTTCGCGTAAACATTAACGAATATGACATTATCGGAGAGGAACAGTCCATCGAGCCGATTATTAAAAAAGCGGCAACAATTATTCATGAATATCATCGCATAACAAATAACCGCCGTTATTAGGCGGTTATTTGTTTGGAAAAATAAAAATTCGTTACAAAATGTAACGAATCGTTTCGGATAACAATCTCCACTTATGCGCGTTGGTATTTCAAGCTTTATGGCGGAGGAGGAGGGATTCGAACCCCCGCGCGCCTTGCGGCGCCTCTCGGTTTTCAAGACCGACCCCTTCAGCCAGACTTGGGTACTCCTCCATACCGACATCATTGAATATAACATCAAGAAAACTAAAAGTCAACACTTTTTATGGTGAAGCTGGGCGGGTTTGCCCGCCCAGCTTTTATTTATCGAATAACCTCTTTATTTCCCATGTACGGGCGCAATACTTCCGGAATGACAACGGTGCCGTCTTCTTGCTGGTAATTTTCTAAAATGGCAGCTACCGTGCGGCCAATGGCTAATCCTGATCCGTTGAGCGTATGCACATATTCCGGCTTCGATTTTGGTTCACGGCGGAAACGAATGTTAGCACGCCGTGCTTGGAACGCTTCAAAATTGCTGCAAGAAGAAATCTCACGATATGTTCCATAACTTGGCAGCCATACTTCAATATCATACGTTTTTGCCGCCGAAAACCCTAAATCACCAGTGCATAAACATACAACCCGATAAGGAAGCCCAAGGAGCTGCAAAATTCTCTCCGCTTGATGTGTCAATTTTTCTAATTCGTCATACGAATCTTCCGGTTTTACAAATTTCACAAGTTCTACTTTATTAAATTGATGCTGACGAATAAGCCCTCTTGTATCACGTCCGGCAGCACCGGCTTCGGCACGGAAACACGCGCTGTAAGCAACATAATAAATCGGTAAATCTTCCGCCGATAAAATTTCATCGCGATGTAAATTAGTCACAGGCACTTCTGCCGTCGGAATTAAAAAGTAATCTTCTGTTTCGATACGAAACGCGTCTTCTTCAAACTTTGGCAATTGCCCTGTCCCTGTCATGCTCGACCGATTGACAAGATACGGAGGCAATATTTCTTGATAACCGAACTCTTCGACATGAACATCGAGCATAAAGTTAATTAACGCGCGCTCTAGGCGGGCACCGAGTCCTTTATAAAAGACAAAGCGGCTTCCCGTTACTTTCGCAGCCCGTTCAAAATCAAGGATGCCGAGCTGATCAGCGATATCCCAGTGCGGTTTCGGCTCAAACGAAAACGAACGCGGTTCCCCCCATTTGCGAACTTCGACGTTATCTTCTTCCGACTTACCGACAGGTACCGATTCATGAGGAACGTTTGGAATGGACAATAACAGCGCATTTAATTCTTCTTCCACTCGGCGGATTTCGTCATCCATTGCTTTAATGCGATCCCCGACTTCCCGCATCTCGGCAATGAGATGATCGGCATCTTTTTTTTCTCGTTTTAACACGGCGATTTGTTGGGATACTTCATTTCGTTTATTTTTTAGTTCTTCTGCTTTTGCGATTAATTCGCGGCGTTTTTTGTCGAGCTCTTCAAAACGGTCAATATTTGCTAAATCCCCGCTGCGCTTTAGAAGCCTTTCTCTTACTTCTTGAAAATGATTGCGTAAATATTTCACATCAAGCATTAGCGATACCTCCTTCTTTATATAATTATAAAATAAAAACTCCCGTCCCGAAAAAGGGACGAGAGTAATCCCGCGTTGCCACCCTAATTGAAGACGAGGCTGTCTTCCGCTTGAACCGATAACGGCGAAAAGCCGAAAATGCTTACTAGCTTGCGCGTTCAGCACTTTACTCCAGGACGGATTCACAAGCGTTTCCCGCCGGTTTGCACCACCCACCGACTCTCTGGAGAGAAACGGTCTTGCTACTAGTTCCTTTCATCGCTTTAGCGCTATGTTATTTTCGCCTATGTCTACTTGCACCAATAATGTACTATAAGTTTTTTTGAAAAGCAACCCTTTTTATACTTTCGCTTCTTTCACCATATTGAGAAAATATTGCGTCATGCGATGATCGTCCGTTAATTCAGGGTGGAATGAGCATCCTAAAAATTGCCCTTGTCTTGCCGCGACAATACGCCCTTCATATTTCGCCAAAATTTCCACATCTTCTCCCACTTCGACAATATGGGGAGCACGGATAAACACCCCAACAAAGTTATCAGCAACTCCTGCGATGGAAAGCTCCGCCTCAAAACTTTCCCGCTGACGGCCAAAAGAATTGCGTTGCACCGTAATATCCATCAATCCTAAATGCGGCTCGTCATAGCCGACAATTCGCTTTGCTAACAAAATGAGGCCAGCGCACGTGCCGAACATCGGTTTTCCCGCCGCTGCAAATTGTTTCAACGGCTCGATAAATCCGTATTTATCCATTAAGCGGCGCATCGTCGTGCTTTCGCCACCAGGAAGAATAAGTCCGTCAATTTCCTCCAACTGCTCGATTTTTTTTACAACCACTGCCTCAGCACCGCACGCTTCAATGGAACGGACATGTTCCTGTACGGCGCCTTGCAAGCCAAGCACTCCGATTTTCATCATTACGTCTACTCCTTTTACCAACCACGCTCTTGCATACGTTGTTCTGGCAATAATGACGCGACATCAATACCGCGCATTGCGCCGCCTAATCCTTTGGATAAATGGGCAATTAACTCGTAGTCTTCATAATGGGCTGTCGCTTCAACGATCGCCCGCGCATATTTTTCCGGATTTTCCGATTTAAAAATGCCCGAACCGACAAACACCCCGTCTGCGCCTAAATGCATCATCAATGCCGCATCAGCCGGAGTCGCGATACCGCCTGCGGCAAAGTTGACGACAGGGAGACGGCCCAATCGCTTAATTTCACGCAATACCTCGACTGGAGCGCCTAAATTTTTCGCTTCTGTCACAAGCTCATCTTCACTCATGCTGACGACTTTGCGAATTTGCGCATTGACTTTGCGCATATGGCGCACTGCCTCAACAATATTTCCTGTACCCGGCTCCCCTTTTGTGCGAAGCATCGACGCCCCTTCAGCAATGCGGCGTGCTGCTTCTCCTAAGTCGCGACAACCGCAAACAAACGGAACGGTAAACTGACGTTTGTCAATATGGAATTCTTCGTCCGCTGGTGTTAACACTTCGCTTTCGTCAATATAATCAACACCTAACGCCTCAAGGACGCGCGCCTCTACGTAATGACCGATACGCGCCTTTGCCATGACAGGAATCGATACGGCCTTCATCACTTCCTCAATGACCGTCGGATCTGCCATGCGCGCGACACCGCCGGCGGCGCGAATATCAGCAGGGACACGTTCCAATGCCATCACCGCTACCGCACCGGCTGCCTCCGCGATTTTCGCTTGTTCCGCATTCACCACGTCCATGATGACGCCGCCCTTTTGCATTTCCGCCATTCCCCGTTTGACACGATCTGTACCTGTAATCGCCATTTATCATTCCCCCTTATTTCGCTACGTCAGTTACTTTGTTACCTATCATCGCATCCTCATCATAAGTGAAGATGATTACATTTTTCTATTTTACCTCATTTTTTTAAAAAATCACAACAGAAAAAAGCTCCCTAAAAAGGAAGGAGCTTTTAAAACCAACCTTTAACCGTTTTTACCACGCTTGTCCATACATCGCCAAACAACCCGCCGATTCCTCTCATTGTAAGCACAAACCAGTTTGCCTTTTCAACATTGCTTTTTGCAATAATATCAACACTTACATTCTTTTTCATTTCTGGACTTAAAAAACTATATTCCCCTTCTCCTTTATATTGCAATGTCATATATCCGACTTTTTCTCCTTTTTTCACCGGTGCGGTTAGCTCGCCGTTGGCGGTCAATTTCTTTTTATCGAAAACATAAACAGGACGATAATTTTTTTCCTCTCCGTTTTTCACGACGAGAGAAAGCGGCTTATCAGTTGCGATAGCGACAGATTTTTCTTTTCCTTTCACTACTGGCAACACCGATTTTCCTTTTAGTTCATATCCTTTCGGGTATAGTTTTTTCATAGAATAATTGCTGAATCCATAGTCAAGCAATTTTCTCGTTTGTTCAAAACGTGCTTCGATCGTCGACTTTCCATTACTTTTCGCATTCATCACAACAGTAATAAAACGAACGCCATTCCGCTCTGCCGTTCCTGTAAAACAATAACCTGCAAATTCTGTATAACCCGTTTTTAGGCCATCGACCCCTTCGTATGCATGAACTAGTCCAGGCAGCATCCAGTTCCAGTTGTCCATTTTAATTTCATCATCCGTTCCTTCTCGGAATACTTTATGAGCAACACTGGCTGTTTTTAGCACTTCCGGATGCTCCTTTAACAAATGGTATGCCAATGTAGCAATCGCCCGAGCGGACATGACATTTTCCTCATGTTCGCCCATTCCTTCTGGCTGAAATCCTTTTAAGTCTTTATTGCTTAATCCGGTGGCGTTAACAAATTTATAACCTTGCAACCCTAACTGTTTCGCTTTTTCATTCATCATTTTCACAAAATTTTGTTCCGAGCCGCCGACAATTTCAGCAATGGCCACCGTAGCTGCATTGGCGGAATAAATCGCCATCGCTTCATAAAGCTCACGAACGGTGTATTTTTCATCTTTTCGTAACGGAACGTTCGATAAAGCGCGATCTTGCGAAAGACGATAAACGTAGTCACTTGGTGTATACTGCTGATCCCATTTTACCCGCTTTTCTTTGATCGCTTCCAACAGCAAATACTCGGTCATCATTTTTGTCATGCTAGCAATACCAAGAACGGTATCAATGTTTTTTTGATACAAAATTCTCCCTGTATTTGCATCAACAAGTATCGCCGCATCAGCTTCAATGTCCAATGGATCGCCTGCTGCTTTTGCCGCTTGGAATGGTAGAAAATGAAAACAGAAACAAATCATCAAGAAACTAATAATTATTTTTTGCTTTATCCTCTTCACGTTCATACCCTCCTCACACAAACGTTATTGTAACACACTCCTTTACAAAAAAATAGACGGAGAAAATTTCCCCGTCTAAGTTAGGTATATAGACATATTTATTAAGAAATAGAGTAGTTTGGCGCCTCTTTCGTAATTTGTACATCATGCGGATGGCTTTCGCGCAATCCTGCGCTCGTCATGCGAATAAATTGGGTCTTTTCTCTTAGTTCCTCTAAATTTCTTGTTCCACAATATCCCATTCCTGCTCGCAAACCGCCGACAAGCTGATAAATCGTGTCAGCCAAAGGTCCTTTGTAAGGAACGCGTCCTTCAATCCCTTCAGGAACGAATTTTTTATTATCCTCTTGGAAATAACGGTCTTTGCTTCCTTTTTCCATCGCAGCAACAGAACCCATGCCGCGATACACTTTAAATCTTCTTCCTTGATAAATTTCCGTTTCTCCAGGGCTTTCTGATACTCCGGCTAAAAGGCTTCCCAACATGACCGCATGCGCTCCTGCAGCCAACGCTTTTACAATGTCGCCGGAATATTTAATTCCGCCGTCAGCGATGATCGGAACGCCGTGTTTACGAGCTTCTGTTGCACAATCGTATATTGCCGTAATTTGTGGCACACCGACACCCGCGACAACGCGCGTCGTACAGATTGACCCAGGTCCAATGCCGACTTTGATGATGTTCGCTCCCGCCTCAATCAAATCGCGTGTCGCCTCCGCTGTCGCGACATTTCCCGCGATAATATTTAAGTCTGGGTATTGTTCGCGAATTTTGCGAACCGTCTCAAGAACACCTTTGGAATGACCGTGCGCCGTGTCCACGACAATGACATCAACGTTTGCTTCCACCAGTTTTTTCACGCGAATCATCGTATCAGCTGTCACGCCAACAGCCGCCCCGACAAGAAGTCGTCCTTTTGCGTCTTTTGCAGAATTCGGAAATTCGATCACTTTTTCGATATCTTTAATTGTGATTAATCCCTTTAATACCCCATTTTCATCTACAAGCGGCAACTTTTCGACTTTGTACTTTTGTAAAATCTTTTCTGCCTCTTCTAACGTCGTTCCAACCGGAGCCGTGATTAAATTTTCTTTTGTCATCACATCGGAAATTTTCGTGGAATAATCTTGAATGAATCGTAAATCGCGGTTTGTAATAATGCCAACAAGCTTTTGCTCTTCCGCGTTATTGACGATCGGCACGCCAGAAATACGATATTTACTCATTAAATGTTCAGCATCGTACACTTGATGTTCAGGGGTTAAGAAAAACGGATCCGTAATGACTCCTCGCTCCGAACGTTTCACTTTATCTACTTGCTCCGCTTGCTGCTCGATGGACATATTTTTATGGATAATTCCAAGTCCACCTTGTCTTGCCATGGCAATGGCCATTTCTGCTTCCGTTACCGTATCCATTCCTGCACTAATAATTGGGATGTTCAACTGTAACGTTTCGCTCAACTTTGTCGTCACATCCACATCGCGAGGCAATACATCTGATTTAGCAGGAATAAGCAGCACATCATCAAACGTTAATCCTTCTTTAGCAAATTTCGATTCCCACATGTTTTCTCCCCCTTATCCGGAAATATTATTAGTAGCTTAACAACTGGTTAAACTACTGTCAAGGAATAGAGAAAATGTTCAACTTTTCAGTTATTTTTTAATATAGCAAGGGGGAGTGACAATGTTTGATCACGGAAACATTTCCAATAAATTTGTCGTCTTTCATTCGGCAGATATCGCCCAACAACTGCTTCGTCAATGCTACGTAAAACAAAAAAGGAAAGATGCTGTTCAAAAAAGCTACACAAACTGCTACCCATTTCTTTATTATCTAGAACACGGACAAAACTTTTATTCAACTGCAAGCAATGCTCCTTTATCCATTAAGCCTGTTCTTTTATTTTACGGAATGGTGCAGTTTTTAAAAGCTTGCTTGCTTACAGTCGACGCAGATTATCCTGAATCTACTTCCGTTTTAGCACACGGAGTCTCCACAAGAAAAAGAAAAAAACAAGGATATGAATTTTTCGATGATGAAGTCAAAGTACAAAAAAACGGATTATTTACTCATTTTTCTGAAAAAATGTTTCATGTGAAACAACCAGCAGGAGAAAAATTTCGGATGATTACGTTGCTCCAGCGCATATGCGAACTACATCAATCATTCGCTATATTTAACGATGAAAAAATATTATCTATAGAAATTATACATAACTCTTCCCGCAATACTATTGCGATTCCGATAGAAATTTTAGACCATTATCATATGTCGTTAAATCGGTTTATTCATTACATAGAGCATGAATGGCACTTTTCCAAAACTACTTTTGTGAAAGAGGAAGATCGTTTTATTCACATTGGAATTCAATCGCCACTACAACCGATTGGATGTGAACCATTGATGTTTCATTTAAATGGAACATACCGCATTCCGACAAAGAGAGAAAAAATATTTATGTTGCCGGAAGTGATCGCGCATTATTTATTGCTATATAACTTAAGCATGATTTCCCGATACGAAACGGAATGGTGGAGCGAGTTATTGCATGCTTACTCAAGTAATGCATATACATTGATTGTCCAATTTTTATCTTTAACTGCAGAGAAAGTGCCTTTATTGCTTTATGAATATTTAACACACCAGCTGTTTCCAAGCTCCGTTCATTCATAATAAAAAGCACCCTGCTTATTCGCAGGGTGCTTTATAAAATAAACTTGCCTAGCAACGACCTACTCTCGCAGGGGCGCTGGCCCCAACTACCATCGGCGCTGGAGAGCTTAACTTCCGTGTTCGGAATGGGAACGGGTGTTTCCTCTCCGCTATTGTCACTAGGCAAATAACGAACTAGTTCTATTATAGTTCAATCGATGACATTGTCAAGGGGAATTTCATTCCCTCAAAACTAGATAACCGTCCGTTTGGAAGAAGCCGTTTCGCTGGGCGGCTTCCGTTTTTCCGCTTGGTTAAGTCCTCGATCGATTAGTATCCGTCAGCTCCACGTGTCGCCACGCTTCCACCTCGGACCTATCGACCTCGTCATCTTCGAGGGATCTTACTCGCTTTTCGCGATGGGAAATCTCATCTTGAGGGGGGCTTCACGCTTAGATGCTTTCAGCGCTTATCCCTTCCGCACATAGCTACCCAGCGGTGCCCCTGGCGGGACAACTGGTACACCAGCGGTGCGTCCATCCCGGTCCTCTCGTACTAAGGACAGCTCCTCTCAAATTTCCTGCGCCCGCGACGGATAGGGACCGAACTGTCTCACGACGTTCTGAACCCAGCTCGCGTACCGCTTTAATGGGCGAACAGCCCAACCCTTGGGACCGACTACAGCCCCAGGATGCGATGAGCCGACATCGAGGTGCCAAACCTCCCCGTCGATGTGGACTCTTGGGGGAGATCAGCCTGTTATCCCCGGGGTAGCTTTTATCCGTTGAGCGATGGCCCTTCCATACGGAACCACCGGATCACTAAGCCCGACTTTCGTCCCTGCTCGACCTGTCCGTCTCGCAGTCAAGCTCCCTTCTGCCTTTGCACTCTCCGAATGATTTCCAACCATTCTGAGGGAACCTTTGGGCGCCTCCGTTACCTTTTGGGAGGCGACCGCCCCAGTCAAACTGCCCACCTGACACTGTCTCCCACCCCGATAAGGGGTGCGGGTTAGAATTTCAATACCGCCAGGGTGGTATCCCACCGCCGCCTCCACCGAAGCTGGCGCTCCGGCTTCCCAGGCTCCCACCTATCCTGTACAAGCGATACCAAAATTCCATATCAGGCTGCAGTAAAGCTCCACGGGGTCTTTCCGTCCTGTCGCGGGTAACCTGCATCTTCACAGGTAGTATGATTTCACCGGGTCTCTCGTTGAGACAGTGCCCAAGTCGTTACACCTTTCGTGCGGGTCGGAACTTACCCGACAAGGAATTTCGCTACCTTAGGACCGTTATAGTTACGGCCGCCGTTTACTGGGGCTTCGGTTCGCACCTTCAGCCTTGCGGCTTAAGCGCTCCCCTTAACCTTCCAGCACCGGGCAGGTGTCAGCCCCTATACTTCGCCTTTCGGCTTCGCAGAGACCTGTGTTTTTGATAAACAGTCGCTTGGGCCTTTTCACTGCGGCTCCCTCGGGCTTGAGACCCAAGAGAGCACCCCTTCTCCCGAAGTTACGGGGTCATTTTGCCGAGTTCCTTAACGAGAGTTCTCCCGCGCACCTTAGGATTCTCTCCTCGCCTACCTGTGTCGGTTTGCGGTACGGGCACCTCCCACCTCGCTAGAGGCTTTTCTTGGCAGTGTAGGATCGGGGACTTCGGGACCAAAGGTCCCTTCGCCATCACGGTTCCGCCTTATTGCCAGACGGATTTGCCTATCTGGCGGCCTAACCGCTTGGACAGGCTATTCCAGCAGCCTGCTCGCCCTACCTTCCTGCGTCCCCCCATCGCTCAAACGGTGAGGAGGTGGTACAGGAATCTCGACCTGTTGCCCATCACCTACGCCTTTCGGCCTCGGCTTAGGTCCCGACTAACCCTGAGCGGACGAACCTTCCTCAGGAACCCTTAGGCTTTCGGTGCAGAGGATTCTCACCTCTGTTTTCGCTACTCACACCGGCATTCTCACTTCTAAGCGCTCCACGAGTCCTTCCGGTCTCGCTTCAGCGCACTTAGAACGCTCCCCTACCGATGACCATCGGTCATCCCACAGCTTCGGTGGTACGTTTAGCCCCGGTACATTTTCGGCGCAGAGTCACTCGACCAGTGAGCTATTACGCACTCTTTAAATGATGGCTGCTTCTAAGCCAACATCCTGGTTGTCTGGGCAACTCCACATCCTTTTCCACTTAACGTACACTTAGGGACCTTAGCTGGTGGTCTGGGCTGTTTCCCTCTCGACTACGGATCTTATCACTCGTAGTCTGACTCCCAAGGATAAGTCGTTGGCATTCGGAGTTTGACTGAGTTCGGTAACCCGATGAGGGCCCCTAGCTCAATCAGTGCTCTACCTCCAAGACTCTTCCCTTGAGGCTAGCCCTAAAGCTATTTCGGGGAGAACCAGCTATCTCCAGGTTCGATTGGCATTTCACCCCTACCCACACCTCATCCCCGCACTTTTCAACGTGCGTGGGTTCGGGCCTCCAGTAGGTGTTACCCTACCTTCACCCTGGGCATGGGTAGATCACCTGGTTTCGGGTCTACGACGACGTACTATGCGCCCTATTCAGACTCGCTTTCGCTGCGGCTCCGTCTTTTCGACTTAACCTCGCACGTCATCGTAACTCGCCGGTTCATTCTACAAAAGGCACGCCATCACCCATCAACGGGCTCTGACTACTTGTAGGCACACGGTTTCAGGTTCTCTTTCACTCCCCTTCCGGGGTGCTTTTCACCTTTCCCTCACGGTACTGGTTCACTATCGGTCACTAGGGAGTATTTAGCCTTGGGAGATGGTCCTCCCTGCTTCCGACGGGATTCCCCGTGTCCCGTCGTACTCAGGAGCCACTCGGGAGGGAACGAAGTTTCGACTACAGGGCTGTCACCTTCTCTGGCGGGCCTTTCCAGACCGCTTCGTCTACCCCGTTCCTTTGTC